>NZ_JBWCCT010000020.1:0-122616 GCF_056279605.1 Paraburkholderia sp. TE9906 | reverse complement strand
TTCTTGCTCTTCTTGTTCACGGTTGCTTCGGTCATAGGACGTTGTTTCCGTTATCGTCTCATGACCTCGGCACACTAAAATTCTGACAGGCTCCACGGTCGGGCAGCGAGCGCCGCCGACCGGACTCCTTCAGTCAGGCTAAGCCTGCTTCACATCGAACTCATGCACACGGCGGCGGCAATCGAGCCCAGCACCAGCACCACGCCCACCGTCTTGCGCTTGTTCAACTCCGTCCACAGCAGCACGCCCGTGAGCGACAGCAGAATGAGGCTGCCCGCGAGCGTGTCGATCAGCAGCACCCAGCCGACGCTCAAGCCGACGCCCTTGTGCAGATTCGTCAGCATCGCGAGGAAGGTGTTTTCGCTGCGCTTGACCGTCACGTAACCATTGCCGACCCAGTACTCCGCCGACGTGTTTTCATGCGGCGATGCGAAATTCAGTTGCCAGTGCTCGGGCTGGACGACGCTGCGCTCGCCCCACGCGACCGGATGCGCGGGCTCCTTCTGCACGCGCCCCGGGTTGCCGGCGATCTTCAGTTCGTGCTTGAGCCACTTGCCCAACTCACGCGGCGTATCCGGCGCCGGTTGCGGCAACGGCACCTGCAACACCGACACTTGCGGCTCGCCGGTCGACACTCTCAGCGGCCCGCCGCGATGGTTCAGAAAGAACCCCGTGGTGCCGAACAGCAGGCCGAGCGCCGCGCCCCACAAACCCACCCAGCCATGCACCTTGCGCAGCCATTTGATGAAGCTCGCGCGGCGCGAGCGCTGCTGCCGCGACTTCAGGTCACCGCTGTCGAGTTGTTGCGGCTCGCGCGCGGCGCGGTCCACGCCGGCCGCCGGCTGCATGTCGATCGTGTCGGGGACGCTCACGTTTCACTCCAGGTACGCAGTAGATTGTGATAACAGCCGACGAGGCTGCGGCGTGCGGTGTCGTCGGCATGGGTGGCATTCAGGCGTTGAATCGCGGTGTCCATGTCGAACAGCAGCGCGCGTTGCGTATCGTTGCGCACGAGGCTTTGCACCCAGAAGAAACTGGCGATGCGCGCGCCGCGCGTGACCGGCGTGACCTGATGCAGACTGGTGGCCGGATAGACGATCATGTCGCCCGCCGGCAGTTTCACCTGCTGCACACCGTAGGTGTCTTCGATCACGAGTTCGCCGCCGTCGTACTCGTCGGGTTCGGAAAGGAACAGCGTGACCGACACATCGGTGCGCAGCTTCACGCCGTTGGGCAGCACGCGCACCGCCCCGTCGACATGACTGCCGAACTGCATGCCGCCTTCGTAGCGGTTGAACAGCGGCGGATACACCTGGTTGGGCAACACCGCGCTGATAAAGAGCGGATTGCGCTCGATCGCCGCGAGAATCACGTCGCCGAGTTCACGCGCCACCGGCGTGTGCTCGGCGATCTGCTGGTTGCGCTTGACCGGCGCGCCCTGATAACCGGCGGTCGCACGGCCATCGACCCAGGCGTCGCCGGCCTGCTCGAGCCGTTCGCGCACGAAACGCAAGCGTTCGGCGTCCAGTACTTTCGGAATCTGCAGCAACATGATGTTTCCTTTGCATCGGGCTCGGCGGTTTCGCCGAAACCGCTGAGCCTACCGTATCCGCCCTGTCCGTATCAGAAGCGGTAGTCGAAGGTCGCCAGCAGCGTGCGTCCGATACCCGGCACCGAGCGGCCGCCGTCCGACGGAATCAGCGCGTCGAAGTACGCCTTGTTGGTCAGGTTCAGCAGGTTCAGACGCACGTCGAACTTCTTCGCGTGATAGGCCGCGGTCGCGTCCCAGCGTGTGTAGCCCGGCACCCGCACGTAGTTGGTGTTCGATGCATAACGCGGCGACATGTAGATCGGGCCGCCGCCGATTTCCCAATGCGGCGTGATCGCGTAGGTCGTCCAGAGCGTGAGCGTGTTGCGCGGCGTGTTGGCCGGCGTGTGGCCTTGCGTGCCGTCGAGCGCCTTGAGGATCACCGCGTCCATGTACGTGTAGCCGCCGAACACCTGCCACTTGTCGGTGATGTGGCCGGTCACGCCCGCCTGGAAACCGTCCACGCGGATGTCGCCGGCGAGTTCGTACTCGGTCGGCGAGACCTGCGTGCGGGCGTTGTCCATTTCCTCGCGGAAGAACGCGGAGGTCACGGAGATATTGCCGCCGAACAGATCCCACTTGCCGCCGACTTCATACGATTTGGTCGATTCCGGTGCGAGGTTTTGCGTCAGGTTCGTCACCGTCAGGTTTTCGAGCGACGGGTTGAACGACGTGCCGTACGACACGTAGTACGACTGCCAGTCGGTCGGCTGGTAAATCACGCCCGCGCGCACGCTGGTGAAGAAGTTGGTCTGACTCGCGTAACCCGGCGCGCTGATCGAGTTGGTGATCGATGCCTGGAAACGATCCCAGCGCAAGCCGCCGATCACCTTCCAGTGCTGGTTCAGGGAGACGGTGTCGTTCAGGTACGCGCCGATTTCGGTCGCGCCGGAGTTGGCGTAGTTGCCGACCGTGGTCGTCACGTTGGACGGCGTATCCATGATCGGCGGATTCAGCATCGGCACGATCGGCAGGTTGTTGCGCGTGTACGCCTGGTTCGAGTAACTGTCGTGACCGATCTCGAAGCCGGCGATCAGGTCGTGCTTGATCGGCCCAGTGTTGAATTTGTATTCGAGCATCGTGTCGTTGTAGATCGCGCGGTTCTCGATCACACGGTCATGGCTCTGCAGCTTGATGAACAGCTGCGATGGCGACAGCGTCGTGAAGTTGCCGTTGGTCAACGCGGTGCTCGACGACAGCGGCCCGGTCAGCACCGCCTGCGGCGCGGTTTCGCGCGCATCGGTCTCCGAGTGCGAGAACTGCGTCTGGTTGGTCAGCGTGAGCGCGTCCGAGAACTTGTGCTTGATCGCGGCGGTGAAGATCTGCACGTCCTGGATCGTGCGGTCGTCGGTCAGGCCGTAGAAGGTGTTTCTCGGCACCGGCGACGGAGCGCCGTTCAACGCCTGGATGCCGTAGTCGGGCATGTCGTGGTTATGCTGGATCAGCGCGGACAGCGTCACCTCGGTCGGCGTGCCGATGCCGAAGCGTACTTCCGGCGCGATGCCGAAGTCCTTGTTCTTCATCACGTCGCGCGTCGAACCGAGGCTTTGGCCGAATGCGTTCAGGCGAATCGCTGCGGTATCCGTGAGCTGGTGGTTCACATCGACGGTGGTGCGGTAGCGGTCGTCGGTGCCGACCATGCCCGAGACTTCCGCGAAGTCCTTCAACTGCGCCTTCTTGGTCACCTGATTGATCACGCCGCCCGTCGAGCCGCGGCCGAACAGCATCGACGACGGGCCGTACAGCACTTCGAGCGATTCCAGATCGAAGGTGTCGCGATAGTACTGGTTGCGGTCGCGAAAGCCGTCCAGATAGATGTCGTTCTGTGCGGTGAAGCCGCGCAGGTTGATGTTGTTGCCGATCTGGCCACCTTCGGCGGCGCCGATCGTCACGCCGGGCGCGTTGCGCAGCGCATCCGTAAACGACGTCGCGCCTTGCGAGGCGAGCAGGTCTCGATTGATCACGGTGACGGTTTGCGGAATATCGCGCAATGCGGTCGGCGTCTTCGCCCCCACCGTCGAGCGTTCCGCCTGGAAGTCCTGCTGCTCGGCCTGCGCCGCGACGCCGATGGCGGGCAGCGTACCGCTGTCGGCGATGGCGTTGGTCGATGCGCCTGCGGGTGCGCTTGCCGGATTTTTATCGGCCGTTGGTTGCGACGCGGCTTGAGGCGCGGTCTGCGCGACAGCCGGTGTCGCAAATGGAATGGCAAAAGCTAGCGCTAACGCAGTCGCAAGCGGCGTGTGGTTGAACATTGGAAATCCCGTCAGGTGTGCGCTTGCCCATTCGCATGTCTCCCATGGAATAGGTGGCAAGCCGCATTTGGCTGGCTTCCGGTCGCCTGAACTGAAGCGGCAGTGACGGGATGGCTGGCTGGTGGCAATAGTCAAATGAGAATCGCTATCATTCCACATGTCCCAAATCGCATCAATCGCGCGCGGTGTTACCTCGCGTAATGGAATTGTTTCCGTCTTTTACGGACGTATGGACTTCGTAATTTTTATTCCGCTGAAGATAGCATTTTATTACGATATGTAATTCACGATTCGCGGAATTCGAATACCAGCAAGCCGACAATCCTATTGGATTTCAAGTACAAACTTTCAATTAAATAACAAAATATAAGCGCCTACAGCCAACATTTATTCGCAACACCATTTATCATTTTTGCAACACTGTCCCCCCTTCTGTCCCGCTCATTTTGGAGTTGTTGATCATGCAATACCGTCAATTCGGCCGCACCGGCCTGACCGTTTCGCGTCTGTGTCTCGGCACGATGACCTTCGGCCTGCAAACCGAGGACGAAGTCTCGCATCGTATCCTCGACACGGCGGCGGACGCCGGCGTGAACTTCATCGACACGGCCAATGTGTATCCGCTCGGCGGCGACGAGCAGATTGCCGGGCGCACGGAGGAGATCATCGGACGCTGGCTGAAGGGCAAGCGCGAGCGCTTCATTCTCGCGACCAAGGCGGTGGGCAAGATGGGACCGTCGGCGTGGGACCAGGGTGCGTCGCGCAAGCATCTGCTCGATGCGATCGACGCGTCGCTGCGCCGGCTCGGCACCGACTACGTGGACCTCTACCAGCTCCACTCCGACGACGCGAACACGCCGCTCGACGAAACGCTCGAAGCTCTCGATACGATCGTGCGCTCAGGGAAAGCGCGCTATATCGGCGTATCGAACTTTCTCGCATACCGGCTCGCGCGCGCGTTGGGACGCGCCGACGTGTTGCGCGTCGCGCGTTTCGTGTCGGTCCAGCCGCGCTATAACTTGCTGTTCCGTCAGATCGAACGGGAGTTGCTGCCGCTGGCCGCCGAGGAGCAACTGGCCGTGATGCCGTACAACCCGCTGGCGGGCGGCTTGCTGACAGGCAAGCACCGGCTGGATGCCGCGCCGGAGAGCGGGCGCTTCACCGAAAGCGTCGGCAAGGCCGGTGCGATGTACCAGGAGCGGTACTGGCACAAGCGCGAGTTCGAGACGATCGAACAACTCAAGACGATCGCGGCGCAGGCCGGCGAGTCGTTGACGCGGATTTCGCTCGCGTGGGTGCTGGCCAATCCGCTCGTGACGTCGGCGATTATCGGCGCGAGCCGCGCGGAGCAGTTGAGCGATACGCTCGCGGCATCCGAACTCGTGCTCGATACGCAGATCAAGACGCAACTCGATGAAGCCAGCGTGCAATATCGCTGGGGAGACGCGGCCAGATAAGCCGCGCCAGTTTCACGGCGGTTTCGCAGCGGTTCCGCAGCGGCGTGGCGACGCGACCCAGCACCGCCCCGCCGCGAGTCGGGCTGCGTCAGCGCCCATATCGCAGCACCGTGCTCGTCGCGGCAATCACGTGATCCTTGATCGCCGCGAGCAACGCATCGCGGGTCAAGCCGGCCGGCAATGCATCGGGCGGCAGATCGAGCGCAAAGACCTGGACGACGTAGTGATGCGGCACGTCCCCGATCGGCGGACACGGCCCGTAGTAACCGGTAGCGCCCGTGCGATTCGTACCGGCGACACTGCCGGGCGGCATGGCCGCACCCGCTGCCAACCCCGTCGTCGACGGCGCGATGCCGTACAGCACCCAATGCACGATGCCCAATCCCTTCGCGCCGTCGGGATCAAAAATCGTGACCGCGAAACTCTTCGTGCCCGCGGGCGCATTACGCCATTGCAGCGCCGGCGACACGTTGCCGCCGCCGCAATTGTTGGCGCTTGCCGCATGGCTCGAATCGAGCGCGCCGCCGTCGGCCAGACCGGGCGATGCGACCGCGAACGCTTCCACCGCGTACGCCTGCACGCTCGCGAACGCGAATACCACGCAGGCACTGGCGCAGCGCAAACGCCGTGCAAAGCCGCTTTGCGTCATTGTGTATCGCCCCTCGTCAGAACTTCACCGCAGGGCGTCATTTGAACGGCCCGCTGCGTTGATTCGCTTCGGGCAACTGCCGCGTTTCGCGCAGCGAGCGCGGATGCCATAAGCGCGCGCCGCCTTCGATACCGGCATCGTTCGAGACGGTTGCCACGTTCGCCGGCAGATCGAAGTTGAGACGCGCCGCGTTGCCGCCGCCGATCCACAACTTGTCGTAGTTCACCAGCGATTCCAGAATCCCGATCACCTTGTGAACGCGCCGGTTCCAGCGCTTGTTCCCCGCCTTCTCGCGCGCGGCCTCGCCGATGTACTCGTCGTACGCGACGCCCTTCTTGCTGACCGGATGATGCGCGAGTTCGAGATGCGGCATCAGCTCGCCGTCGCGGAACATCGCGGTGCCCGCGCCGGTGCCGAGCGTCAGCACGAATTCGAGGCCATGTCCTTCGATTGCGGCGAAGCCTTGCATCTCGGCGTCGTTGATCATGCGCACCGGCAAGCCGCCCAGGCGCTGCGCCAACGCGTCGGCCAGCGGGATATCGTGCCAGCCTTCGAGCCCGAAGTGCGGCGCGGTCAGAATGCGGTTGTTGCGCACCACGCCCGGAAAGCCGATTGACATCAACGTGGGCGGCGCCTCGTCGACGAGCGGCGCGACCAGCTTCGCCAGCGTATCCACCAGCTGATCCGGCGTGCACGGATGCGGTGTGGCCACTCGCACACGTTCGGTTTTCATCTGGCCGTCCGCGTCGATGATCGAGGCTTTCAGGCCGGTGCCGCCGACGTCGATTGCCAGAATCCGCTCGGCGCTGCCCGCGACTTTCGTCTTGCCGGCTGTCTTGCCTGATGTCCTGCCTGATGTCTTGCTTGCTGCCGTACGTTTAGCCACGGTGTCCCCCGTTAAGTTGGTGCGCGTGTTGGCCTTACTTCTTCCCGACTGGATTCCTGTTCAACGGCCGCCATGCATGGCCATCGCGTGCGAGCAGCGCGTCGGCCTGCGCGGGGCCCTCGCTGCCGGCCGCATAACCGTGCACCGGCATGGCGCCGCCGCCTTTCGGATGCAGCACGTCGTCCACCGCGCACCAGCTCGTTTCGATGCTGTCGGCGCGCTGGAACAGCGTCTCGTCGCCGAGCATGCAGTCGTACAGCAGCGTCTCATAGCCGACGTTCGCGCTCGCCGCGAAGAAGTCCGCATAGTCGAACGACGATTGCACCGCGCCGATCTGCATCACCGGCCCCGGCGTTTTCACGTTGAAGTCGAAGCTCGTGCCGTGCGCGGGATCGATGCGCAAGGTCAGCACATTCGGCGTGAGCGCGTCGACCGGCGTATCGCGAAACAGGCGGAACGGCACCGGCTTCAGTTGCACCGAGATTTCCGTGCGGCGCGCGGCGAGCCGCTTGCCGGTACGCAGATAAAACGGCACGCCGGCCCAGCGCCAGTTCTCGACGAACACGCGCGCCGCCGCGTAGGTCTCGGTCGTGCTGCCGGGCGCGACGTCTGGTTCCTCACGATACCCGACACCCGCCGCGCCCTTGTCGTATTGCCCGAACACGACGTCGTCGGGCGTGAGCGGCTGGATCGCGTCGAAGATTTCGGCTTTCTTGTCGCGCACGGCTTCGGCGTCGAATGAATTGGGCGGCTCCATCGCGACCATGCCGAGCAACTGGAACAGGTGGTTCGGCACCATGTCGCGAAACGCGCCCGTCTGCTCGTAGAACTTGCCGCGCCCTTCCACGCCGATCGTTTCCGCCGCGGTGATCTGCACGCTGTCGATATATTCGCGCCGCCATACCGGTTCGAACAGCGCATTCGCGAAACGCACCGCGAGAATGCTCTGCACGGTGTCCTTGCCGAGAAAGTGATCGATGCGATACACCTGCTCTTCTTTTGCATACGACAGGATGTGCGCGTTCAGATCGCGCGCCGAGGCGAGATCGGTGCCGAACGGCTTCTCGATCACGAGACGGCGGAAGCCGCTACCGTCATTCCCCTCGCCTTCCTTGAGCAACCCCGCCTTGCCGAGATGCTCGACGATCGGTTTGAAAAAGCGCGAGCCGACCGCGAGGTAGAAAATCACGTTGCCACCGGGCGACTGCGCGAGCTTCTGCTTGAGCTTCGTGAAGGTGTCGTCAGTTTCAAATTCGCCGGCCATGTATTCGAGGCGTTGCGCGACCCAGTCCCATGCCTGGTCGTCGAGCTTGCCGGCGTGGAAGGTGCTGGCTTTGTCGGCGGCGAATTGCTGGAGCGACTTGTGCAGATCTTCGCGCCACTCGGGCGTCTCGCGCTCGCCGTGATTGACGCCGATGATTTTCATCGCGCCATCGAGCAGGCCGTCCACCGCGAGGTTGTACAGCGCGGGCATCAGCAGCCGCTTGGTGAGGTCGCCGCCGGCGCCGAAGATCACGAGCGTGCAAGGCGGCGCGGGCCGCTTGCCGGGTGGCGACGCCGGTGCATCGTGTGGACTCGCGCTGACCTTGCAGCTCGGCGCCTGAGCGGCGGCGGGATGATCGGAAGCCTGGGTGTTCGGTGTAGTCGACATGGGATTCACTTGAGGAAGCCAATGGAACGGACGTGGCGGTACATGAAAGACCACGCTTGAACCCACACAGTTCAAAAACGATCACGCCAGTTGCAAGATGCGCGGCGTTACAGAGCCACAGGGCCGATCTCATCCCGCAGCGTGCGGGTCGGCCGCGGCCCATTACTTGGTCACTGGATCTGCGACTGCGGGCTCGGGTGCGGGCTTGAGCACGCGTGCCGGGGTTGCGGTTTGTGCCGCAGCCCCAACCGCCGACCCGGCCGCCATGGGAATCGGCGCCCGCTCCGGCTCGCCCGCGAGCGGTACGTTGCCCGATGCCGCCATCGCACGCGGCTGCAGCAGCAACGCGACCAGCCCGCTCCAGCCGGTCTGGTGCGAAGCGCCGACGCCGCGTCCGTTATCGCCGTGAAAATACTCGTGGAACAGGACCAGATCAGCCGACTTCGGGTCGGCCTGCAACAGCGGATACGCGCCCATCACCGGCCGCTCGCCGTCCTTGTTCTTCAGAAACAGCGTGGTCGCGCGGCGCGCGAGTTCGTCGGCGATTTCGCTCAGCGAGAACTTCTGCCCCGAACCGGTCGGGTATTCGACGCGGAACTCGTCGCCGTAATAGCGGTGAAATTCGTATAGCGATTCGATCAGCAGATAGTTGACCGGCATCCACACCGGACCTCGCCAGTTCGAATTGCCGCCGAACACGCGCGTGTCCGATTCCGCCGGCAGATACTTGACGCAGAAACTGTTGCCGTTGTGATTGAACACGAACGGCTGATCGCGATGAAAGCGCGACAGCGCCCGCACGCCGTGATCGGACAGGAACTCGCTTTCGTCGAGCGCGCGCCGCAGCAACGCTTTCATCCGATGACCGCGTAGCAGCGACAGCAGCAGCGCGTTGCCCTTACCGGGCTCGTTCCAGCGCGACACCAGCCTCGCCAGATCCGGCCGATGCTCGAGGAACCACACGAGCCGCTCGCGCAGGCACGGCAGCTCGCCATGCAGACGCTCTTCGAGCACGTGCACGGCGAACAGCGGAATCAGACCGACGATCGAGCGCACCCGCATCGGCACGTTGCTGCCGTCGGGCAGGCGCAGCTTGTCGTAGAAGAACTCGTCTTCGCTGTCCCACAGGCCCGTATCGCAGCCGTCGTCGCAGCTCACGGCTTCGGCGATATACAGGAAGTGCTCGAAAAACTTCACGCCGATATCGACGAACACGTGGTTCGCATACGCGAGTTCGAGCGCGATGCGCATCAGGTCGAGCGCATACGCGGCCATCCATGCGGTGCCGTCGGCCTGGTCGATGTGGCCGCCGGTCGGCAGCGGCGACGAGCGGTCGAAGATCCCGACGTTATCGAGCCCGAGGAAGCCGCCCTGAAATATATTGTGGCCGTCGGCGTCCTTGCGGTTCACCCACCACGAGAAATTCAGCAACAGCTTATGGAACACGAGTTCGAGAAAATCGCGATCCGCCTTGCCGGTCATCGCGCGATCGATCTCGTACACACGCCATGCGGCCCATGCATGCACCGGCGGGTTGGCGTCGCCGAGCGCCCATTCGTAGGCGGGCAGCTGGCCGTTCGGATGCTGATAGCGGTCCTTCACCAGCAGCAGCAACTGACGCTTCGCGAACGCCGGGTCGATCAGCGCGAACGCGGCCGCATGAAACGCGAGGTCCCACGAGGCGTACCACGGGTATTCCCACTTGTCGGGCATCGACACGATGTCCGCATTGCACAGGTGCCGCCAGTCCGCATTGCGGCCGTGCTTGCGGCTCGCGGGTGGCGCGGGTTGCAGCGGATCGCCCTGGAACCAGCGTTGCACGTCGTACTGGTAGTACTGCTTGGACCACAGCATGCCGGCGAGCGCCTGGCGCTGCACGAGGCGCGCGTCGGGATCGGCGATCTCGTGTTGCAGCGCGCCATAGAATTCATCGGCCTCGGCGATGCGGCGCGCGAACAGTGCGTCCGCGTCGAACTGCACGTCGTCGGGCGCCGACTGCGGACGCCAGCGCAGGTACACCACCGCGCGCCCGTGCGGACCGAATTCGAGCGCCGCATGTGCGCCGGCCTTGGTGCCGCCGTCGTGACGTATCGCGTGCTGGTCGCCATGCACGAGATAGTCGTTGAAGCCGTCCTTGAACGGGCCAGCGCCGTCCGTGTTGAACAGACGCTTGACGTTGGTGTCGTTCTCACAGAAAAGCCACGCGAGCTGCGGCGCGTCCTTCGACCACGCCGTCACGACAATCGGTTCCTGCCCATGCTGACGCCCGATCAAATGCGCGTCACCGTTGTGGTCCGTGCCGGCGAGCAGCGACGGCTTGTCCTTGTTCTCCTTCCACGACCACGAATTGCGTGCCCAGATTTGCGGCAGCACGTCGAGCGACGCGGATTCGTCGGCGCGATTCTCGATCGTCACGCGCATCACGATGTCGTCGGGCGCGTGTTTCGCGTATTCGATCTGCACGTCGAAATAGCGCAGATCGTCGAACACGCCGGTATCGAGAATCTCGTACTCCGGCATGTCGCCGCCGCGGCGCGCGTTTTCCTGTACCAGATCCTCGTACGGGAAAGCGGCGTGCGGGTATTTGTAGAGCATCCGCATGTACGAATGCGTCGGCGTGCCGTCGAGATAGAAGTACAGCTCCTTCACGTCCTCGCCGTGATTGCCTTGAGCGTTGGTGAGGCCGAACAGGCGCTCCTTGAGGATCGGATCCTTGCGGTTCCAGAGCGCGAGCGACACGCACCAGCTCAGCTTGTCGTCGCCGAACCCGGCGATGCCGTCTTCGCCCCAGCGATACGCGCGGCTGCGCGCATGATCGTGCGGGAAGGAGTCCCAGGCGGTGCCGTCCGGGCTGTAATCCTCGCGCACCGTGCCCCATTGACGCTCGCTCAGATACGGGCCCCAGCGCTGCCAGTGGGCGCAGTCGGCCGAGTGCAGGCGGGCGCCTTCGAGAGTGGCGAGCAGATTGGCAGCGCGCAGCGGTGGCATAACGTCGTCCTTGCTTCGGGCCTGGCGGTGGGACACACATCGTAGCGCGGTTTACGCGGCGATGGGCGCCAACCGGGCAAGCAGGTTCTCGATGCGCAGCAACTCCCCGAGCGACCACGCCTGAAACGGCGTACCGGCGGGCGTATGGGGCGCGTCGCCGTCGGCGATTTCGGACAGGTGGTCGAGACCCGTGTGATCGAGATGCGCGTAGAGCGGGTCGAGAAAGCGCGCTTTGGCTTGCGCGCGGGTCTGCTCCGTCACGCCGTGAACTCGCAGCCACGCTTCGACGAACGGGCCGAGCAGCCATGGCCAGACCGTTCCCTGATGATAGGCGCCATCACGCTCGAACGGAGAGCCGCCGTAGTGTCCGCGATACGCGGGATCGGACGGCGCGAGCGTTCTCAGGCCGAGCGGCGTGAGCAACTGCGCTTCGACCTGGTCGAGCACCGCGCGCGCCGGCGCGCCGTCGAGTAACGGGAACGGCAGGCCACCCACCGCGAAAATCTGGTTCGGCCGGATCGCGTGATCTATCGCGCCTTTCACGTGATCGACGTCGACGTTATCGAACAATGCCTGCGTGGACGGATCGACGAAGCGTTCACGAAACGCTTGCAACACTCGCTCGGCTGGTTGTTGCCACTGTGGGTTCCATGCTGCTGCAATGCGCAACGCGTTATGCCACAGCGCCTGCACTTCAACCGGTTTGCCGATGCGCGGTGTGACGACCCAGTCGCCGACTTTCGCGTCCATCCACGTGAGCTGCACACCGGGGACGCCCGCGCTCAGGAGACCATCGTTCGCGCAGGCGCGGATGTTCAAGCGCGTGCCGTTCGTGTAGCCGGTGAGAATCGCGTCGGCGGCCTGTTGCAGACGCGCGCGGGTCGCGGCAACTGCATGACCTGTGGCCAGATAATCGTGTACGGCGACGATGAACCATAAGGACGCGTCGACGGAATTGTATTCCGGCGTATCGCCGTAATCGGGGAAGCGGTTCGGCAGCATGCCTTCTGACAGCGTGGCCGACCATTGGAGCAGGATCGACTCGGCTTCGTCGAGGCGGTTCGCGCCGATCAGCAAGCCGCGCATCGCGATGAAAGTGTCGCGGCCCCAGTCAGTGAACCACGGAAAGCCAGCGAGAATCGTGCGGCCTTCGTTGCGCGAGACCACGTAGGCATCGGCGGAGCGTTGCAGGCGTGAGCCCAGTGCGTTGCGGCGTTGTTGTTCGATGTGGGCGAGCTCGGCGGCATGGGTGGCGGTTGCGCATGTGGACGCTGCCGCGCCCGCTGCATTCGACGCGTTGAGAACCATCACCGCTTCACCGTCGCTCAGATCGAAGCTGAACACGCCAGGCGTCGCGAGATCTTCGCTGAAGTCGAGACCGCGTTCCCGCTCGCGCACATAGCAGAAGTTGCGATACCAGTCAGGCGCGTGCATATAGACGCCATTCGTCGCCGCATGAATGGCGGGCAGGCCGTCATACGGTTGCCAACTGACGCATGCGCGATCTCCACTCGTCTGCGCATCGAAATTAAATGCCGCGTTTTCATGATGCAGCGCGTGATAATCACGACCCGACAACAACAGCCTGACCTTCAGCACGGGCGCGCTCATTTCGCCTGCCGCCGCAGCGCTTTCCAGGCGCCAACGCAAAACCGTTTCACGCGTCGCTTTACTGACGAGTACTTCGGCAATCAATACGTTCAACGTGTCGAGCTGAATGCGCCAGGTCGGCCACGGCGCAGTATCGAAGCCGGTGAGACTCGCACTCACATCCGGATAGATCACGTCCGGCACATACCGCTGCGAGCTCAACGGATAACGCCGCCCTCCCGCTTCCAGCCACGCCTCCACACCGTTGACGAGCACGACACGCCCGCCCGGCGCGCGCGTGGCGCTCAGCAGCAACGCGTGATAACGGCGCGTGCGCGACATGCCCACCGTGCCCGATGCGAAACCGCCGAAGCCGTCGGCTTCCAGCCATTCATCTTCGAGACGCGTGATGTCGAAAGGTCGTTGGATGCGTGTCATGGACTAACCGGTTATGCAAAGCCGCGAATCGTTCGGTATGCCAAAAGCATCAGGCAAATGGCATTACGGTGACTATTGTCCTTCTTATCACTTTCCACTTTCTTTCGAAAAACAAACGAATTAACGAAACTTATGCTGCTCGCAAACGTTTCACAATTATTTCTTGAAAGGAATAGAGACTGCACACGCTTTCACTCAACCGGATGCAGACATGAGAAGAGACAAACGCCTCGCGGGCGCCGCCTTGCTCGCACTCGCCACTTTTGCGTTGAGCGCTTGTGGCGCGGATGACTCTCCATCGACGGCAACGTCGTCGGCGCCTTCCGCCGCCGACGATCCCGCGCAACGTCCGGCGACCTTGTCGGCCGCGCTGCCCGACGCGTCCGCCCCGCTCGCGGCGAACCCCGTCGCCGCGTCCGATCCGATCACGCAAAACATGCAAGCCAGTCTCGCTGCCGACAACCAGCAAGTCGCACCCGTCATGCACTACGCCCCCGGCGACAGTGCCAGCAACAACTGACCTGCTTTTCACAGTGCGCAGAGGCGCGCTATTCTTTCCCCCCGCAGAAGGTGATATTCGATGACATCAACTAGCCGTCGCCGTTTCCTGCAGACCGTGGCTTCTTCCACCGGCGCTGCCGCCGCGCTGACCGCGCTGCCCGAGTCGATCCGCAATGCGTTGGCCGTGCCCGCGTTCTCGCGCACGGGCACGATCCGCGATGTCGAGCACATCGTCGTGTTCATGCAGGAGAACCGCTCGTTCGACCACTACCTCGGCCATATGCGCGGCGTGCGCGGCTACAACGACCGCTTCCCCATTCCGCTGCCGAACGGCAAGCCGGTGTGGTATCAGCCGTCGAAAGCGGACGCCACCAAGCCGGTGCTGCCGTTCCATCTGGACACCTCGACCACCAGCGCGCAGTGTGTCGGCGATCTCGATCACTCCTGGTACAAGACCCACGCCGCGATCGACGGCGGCCGCTACGATCAGTGGCCGGCCAACAAGACCGACATGACGATGGGCTATCACCTGCGCAGCGACATTCCGTTTCACTACGCGCTGGCCGATGCGTTCACCACCTGCGACGCGTACTTCTGCTCGCTGCCCGGACCGACGCACCCGAACCGTTCGTACCTGATGACCGGCATGGTCGATCCGACCGGGACGCTCGGCGGACCGCTGCTCGACAACAACGATTTCGTCGACGGCGACGGTCCGCCGAATTATCAGCTGCTCTCGTGGACCACGTATCCGGAGCGCCTGCAAGCCGCGGGCATTTCGTGGCAGGTGTACCAGCAGGGTACGACGGGCGCCGATCCGTTGAACGGCAACTACGGCACCAACATCCTGCAGAACTTCACGAACTTCATCAACGCGCAGCCGGGCTCGCCGTTGTATGAGCGCGCGCAAACCGTGCGCACCATCGACGACCTGAAGGCCGACGTGCTCGCGAACAAGCTGCCGCAGGTGTCGTGGCTGTGCCCGCCGGCCGCCTACTCCGAGCACCCGCAATACACGCCCGCATACGGCGCCGAATACACGTCGCAGATCCTCGATGCGTTGACGTCGAATCCCGAGGTGTGGAGCAAGACCGTGCTGTTCATCATGTACGACGAGAACGACGGCTTCTTCGATCACATCGTGCCGCCGCAACCGGCGACGACGCCCGCGCAGGGCAAGTCGACGGTCAGCACCGAAGGCGAAATTCACAACGTGGTCAATCCCGCGCGCGGCGGCAGCTATACCGCCGACGGTTTGCCGTACGGCCTCGGCCCCCGCGTGCCGATGACGATCGTGTCGCCGTGGAGCAAGGGCGGTTTCGTGTGCTCGCAGGTGTTCGATCACACGTCGGTGATCCGCTTCATCGAAACACGTTTCGGCGTTCACGAACCGAACATCACGGCATGGCGCCGCGCGGTGTGCGGTGACCTGACCACCGCATTCGACTTCCGCACGCCGGACTCGAAAGTGCCTCCGCTACCGGACACGAGCAACTACAAGAGCATCGCCGACAACCAGTGCGCGACGCAGCCGAAGCCGACCGTGCCCGCGACGCCGGGCGCGATCGATCCGCAGGAAAGCGGGATTCGGTTCGCGCGTGCATTGCCGTACGAACTGCATGTGAATGGCGAAGCGGACGTGAACCGCAACACGTTCGAGATTTCGATCGCCAACACGGGCGACCAGGGTGCGCACTTCTACGTGTACTCGAGCAATCGCACCGATGGTCCGTGGCGTTACACCGTCGAAGCGGGCAAGTCGCTCAGCGAGACCTTCGATCTGACGACGACGAACGGCGTGTACGCGTTCGAAGTGTTCGGGCCGAACGGCTTCGTGCGCAAGTTCGCCGGCAATGCACAGCCGTCGAAGACGCAGAATTCGCACGGTCTGGGCCAGTTTGGCAACAAGCCGGCGCTGCCCGAAGTGAAGACGCAATACGACGTCGCGAACGGCAACGTGTTCCTGAAGTTCAGCAACAGCGGCGGCGGCATCGCGCGTCTGACGGTGACGGATAACGCGTATGGGGCGCGCACGCGTCCGGTGCTGGTGCCGGCCGGCTCGCATCTCGAAGAAGTGTGGGTGCTGGCGGCGAGCCATCACTGGTACGACCTGACGGTGACGAGCAATGACGATGCGAGCTTCTCGCGCCGCTTTGCGGGTCACGTCGAGAACGGGCGGCCGAGTATCAGCGATCCGGCGGCGGTTGCGCCGGTGTTGGTGTGAGGTGAGGGTGCGAGGCTTCGCTGTAGAGGCGGAGCCCTTGTCGATAGCAATCCGTTGCGCAGGGAGGCTGTCGGCTGGCGAGGTTTGTCCTTCGAGGATACGTCTGGCGATAGTTCGTCATCCCGATCACCTGACAACAAATTCGATAGATCCTCCGGCCGCAGTCTCCGCATTGCCTGTTCTACCTTTCTGTCATATCTACGGTCATTCGGCTCGGTCGCCTTTTGTGCTTTGCGCGCGTACTGCTGCACAAAGCGGCCAAGTCGGCCGGCGACGCGAGACTGCTTGGGACGCGAGTTCATCAGGTGAGGAAACGCTGTCTCGCTTAACCAAGGCTAATTATCGAGTCGATCAATTCCGCGCCGCCTTCGATGTCCTCGTGCCCAATGAAGCGAGACACTTCCATCTGCCCGTCAGCGAACACGTCAATCTCAATTCGCTGGCCAACGACGGTTACCGAAACAAGCACGCTGCCCGAGCGTTGACGGCTTAGCGAGTAGTGAATTCGAGCGTCGTCGAGTTTTTCCAGCAGGGCATACAGGGGATGGGTCATCGTGGTCGTCCTATTTCTTGAATCGTGCGCCATTGAGTAGTTTGAGCGCTTTTCGGGCTTCTTTCACCCCATCCCGTCGCTTCTAACGGCGTAGCCCTAGCAGATCACCGCAGTCCTATGTTTTTGGGATCGACAGCTATCGTCATTGGCAGTCCATTGGCATCGCACCCGCCTGCACAAAACCGCGCATCGCGTTACAGTGAGTCTCCCCTTCACCGCACACCGAGACAACTCCCATGAACCGCAACACCTTCACCGAAAGCCTGACGAAAGAAGGCTTCCCCGACGCCGTAGTCGTCACGCGCGAAGCCGGCACGATGGATGTGCACGAGCACCAGTTCGAAGCCAAAGCGCTGATCCTCGAAGGCGAACTGCACATACGCGTCGGCGACGCAGAACGCTTGTATCAGGTCGGCGACGTATTCCACGTGCCGGCTAACAAAGCGCATTCGGAACGCTACGGTCCGAATGGCGTCACGTACCTTGTCGGAAGGAAATAGCAAGGCACGCCGCGAGCGACGTATGCGTTGCTGACTGTTAAACCGCACAACGCATCCACGCCGCCCGCGAAAAAACTCAAGCCCCCAGCAACACGCCGGTCCTGAACGGCCGTGTCCCAGTCACCCGTCCCAACGGCGCCCCTGCCGTCACGAAGCGTATCGCGCGACGCATATACAGCACACCTTCGGTGTTGCTCGTGATCGTGGTCGTCTCGTCGGTGAGCGGATCGACGATATCGAACAGAGCCTGTCCGACGCGAATCGTCTCGCCGATCTTCGCGCGATGAATCAGAATCCCGCTGACAGGTGCGTAAAACTGCTCGCTGCCCGCGAGCGGCGTCGCAGGCGCAAGCAGCGGCGGCAACGGTCGCGCGTCCAGCCGGATCGCATTGCGCCACACAAGATAATCGACAATCGCGTCGGCGTCCCGTTGCGCCACTTCGTACGAGACGTCGCGCTGACCGCGGCATTCCACCGTCACCGCAATCGTGCCGGTGGGCACCGGTTTGCCAGCGGGCATGGCCTGCTGCAAGGTCCACCACAACAGGCTATGCGTCTCGTCGAACGACTCGCCACCCGAGTTGGTCGCAAGCAGTGACGCCTCGGCGCCGAGATAGCGCGACAAAGGCTCGAACTCGGGCCACGCCGCTTCGCTCGTGTACAGATGCATCGCCGCTTCGAGCGAACAATGCAGATCGATCACGACGTCCGCATCGAACGAGAGGTTGAGCATCGCCAGTTGCAGCGACTCGAATTCGGTCAACGGCTTCTGCTCGGCCAGTTCAGCCGCGATCAACTCGCGAACGATGCGCCGGTTTTCGGTCGCATCCGAACCCAATGCGTCCTTCGCGCGCGCGACCAGCTTCGAGAACTGCAGGAAGTGCCGATTGAAGTTCTTGCCGCTGCCGAGATCGAAGCGTCCGAGAAACTGACCGAGCACGTACTGACCGAGCCCGACCGGATTCGCCACCGGCACCAGCACGATTTCCGCATTCAGCGCGCCCTGCTTCTCCAGTTCCAGCAGGCGGCGCTTGAGTAGAACAGTTGTCAGCATCGCGGGCGTCTCGTCGGCATGCAGCGACGACTGGATATAAATCTTCTGCCCGCTATTCTTGGGGCCGAAATGAAACGACACCAGTTCGCGGTGCGTGCCGATAGCCGGCGAAAGAAGCGGAATCGATTGCCTGTTCATGAGGGGAAAGCCTGGGGAAGAAGAGTCGGGAGTAAAAGAATCAATTGCCGTACGGATCGAAGTCGAAGTACTTCTTCGCGATCTGCGCGTACGTGCCGTCCTTGAGCATCGAAGCAATCGCCGCATTGATCGACGCCTGCACCGCGGTCTCGTCCTTGCGCAAGCCGATGCCCACGCCGCGGTCGCCCATCGACAGCGGCTCGCCGACAAACGCAAAGCCCTTGCCCGCCGGCGTGCGCAGAAAGCCGATGTCCGCTTCCACCGACCCGAGCAACGCGCCGTCGAGGCGTCCGTTCTGCAAGTCGGCGAACACTTCGTCCTGGCTCTTGTACGCGGTCACGTGCGCGCCGAGCGGCGCCCAGTTCTTCAACGCGTAGCCTTCGAACTGCGTGCCCGATTGCACGCCGATCTGCTTGCCGGCCAGCGCGTTCAAGCCGCCCGCAAGCGGCGAGCCTTGACGCGCGATCAGCCGCGACTTGAACTGGAAGAGCTTCGACGAAAACAGGATCTGTTGCTCGCGTTTCTCCGTGATCGCCATCGACGACAAAATCGCGTCGATCTTGCGCGCCTGCAGCGCCGGGATCATCCCCGAAAATTCGAGTTCCACCCATTGGCAGCGTGCGTGAATGCGCCGGCAGATTTCGTTGCCGAGATCGACGTCGAAACCCTTGAAGCTGCCGTCGGGCGCCTTGGCGTCCATCGGCGGATAGCTCGGATCGATGCCGAGGCGCAGCATGCCGGCTTCAGCGGCAAACGCGCCGCTGCTGAAAGTCAGCGCGGCGCTCAGGATCATCAGCGGAATTTTCATGGGAGGCGAAGTGTGGGAGGGACGAAGGACGACCGCGCCATCGTATGACGCCACCGCGCCTCCAAGAAGTCCCGTTCGAACTATCATGATCACTTTTACCGATCACCGGATCATCGAACGGAACCCTCATGGCGTTGACGATCTCCCAACTACGCGCCTTCACGGCGGTCGCCGAGCACGGCAGCATCCGCGCGGCGTCGCGCGCGCTCGGCATCGCACAGAGCGGCATCACACAGCAGTTGCAGAACCTCGAATCGATGCTCGGCGCAACGCTGTTCATCCGCACGAACCGCGGCATTGCGCTGACCGCGCTCGGCCAGCGGCTGTTGCAGCGGGCCGGCGCGATCATCGGCGAGTGCGAGCGCGCCGAGCAGGAAGTGCGGCAAGTGCGCGGCGACTATGTCGGCGAAGTCACGTTCGGCATGACGACCGAGCCGCTCGTCGACGCGTTCGCGCCGGTGCTGATGGAATTTCGCACGCGCTTCGAGCGGGTCGCGGTGCACTTGCGCACCGGCACGTCGCGCATGATGATTTCGTGGATTCGCGAAGGCACGCTCGACTTCGCGGTCGCGCTGGTGTCGAAGCATACCGACACGGCCGATCTGTCGGTTACGCCGCTGTATCCGTCCGATCCGGTGATCGTGTGCCGTCAGGGTCATCCGAAAGCGGGGGCGACGTCGCTCGCGGAACTGGTCGACTGCACGTGGGTGGCGACGCGCTCGCCGAATCTCACCGAAGATCCGCACGTCAACCGCCTGAGCCATCTGTTCGAAAGCCACGGCCTGCCGCCGCCGAAAATCATCGCGACGGTGGAGGGCCTGTACGAGACGCTGCATCTGGTCGGCGCGACGGACTGCCTGTCGCTGGAGTCGTCGATCGTGGCGAAACGCGGGCCGTTTGCCAGCGCGCTCACGGTGATCGCCGTGCGCGAGCGGGCGGTCGAACAGCACGTCTGCCTGCTGCAGCGCGCGGCGATCCCGCTCACGCCCGCCGCACAGGAACTCGCGACGATGATCGCGTCATACACGCGCACGGTGCGGGCGCGCTGACTTCGGTGCGATGTCGGTCGATGCGTCAATCCACGGCTTCGAGCGCGATCAATTCGCCGATGCTTTGGCGGCGCCGGATCAACCGCGCCTCGCCCACGTCGAGCAACACCTCGGGCGCGAGCGGCCGGCTGTTGTAGTTCGATGACATCGACGCGCCGTACGCGCCCGCGTCATGGAACACGATGAAGTCCCCCACTTCGGGCGCGGGCATCGAGCGGCTCGTGACGATGCCGCCCTCGGCCTGCGTGAACACGTCGCCGGCTTCGCACAGTGGGCCGGCTACCGTGAACGCGTCGAGCGGCGCGTCGCTCGGCACGCCGTTGCGTTTCACCACGCTCATCCGGTGGTGGCTGCCGTAAAGCGAGGGCCGCACGAGGTCGTTGAAGCCCGCATCGACCAGCGCGAACTGCCGCGTGGGCCGCCGGCTCAACGCATGCACTTCGGCGATGAGCACGCCCGCCTCCGCCACCAGAAAACGCCCCGGTTCGATCTCCAGCCGCACGCGATGCCCGACGTGCGCTTCGATCCGCTGGCGCGCCGCATCCCACAGCCGGAAGTAATGATCGACGTCGATGCGCGGCTCGCCCTCGCGATACGGCACCGACAAACCACCGCCGGCGGAGATCGCTTCGATATCGTGGCCTAGGCCCGTCACGGCATCGACCATCGCCTCGCAGACGCGCGACAGATGTGCATAGTCGACGCCCGAGCCGATATGCATGTGCAGTCCGACGAGCGTCAACCGGTAACGGCGCACCAGCTCGATCGCGCGCGGCACGTCGTCGAGCCAGATGCCGTGCTTGCTGTGCTCGCCGCCGGTGTTGGTCTTGTTGCTGTGTCCGTGACCGAAGCCGGGATTGATCCGCAGCCACACGCGATGGCCTGTGTACGCATGGCGTCCTATCCGTTCGAGCATATCGAGCGAGCCGGCGTTGACCGTGATGCGATGCTCGAGCACGGCGGCGAGCGTGGCGTGGTCAAGCAGGTCCGCGGTGAACACCACGCCTTCGGGATCGCCCCCGGGCGAGAAACCCGCCGCGAGACTGCGCGCGATTTCGCCCAACGAGACCGCGTCGACCTTGACGCCTGCGTCGCGCATCAGCTTCAGAATGTGCACGTTCGAACAGGCCTTCTGCGCGTAGCGGATGACGTCGAAAGCGCGGAGTTCGGCGATGCGCTGGCGAATCGCATCGGCGTCGTAGACCCAGAGCGGCGTGCCGTGCTGCCGGGCGAGTTCGACGAGTTGTTCGGGATTGAATGGCATAACGGTGCTTTCGATGTCGAAACATTGCAATGACCGACATGATGCTGAGAACCAGTCATTCAGTAAAATATCTATTCTTCGATTACCCATTCATTTCTGATATACCCGATATGGCGCTCACACACCGGCACATCGAAGTCTTCCGCGCCTTGATGACGGCGGGCAGCGTCACCAAAGCAGCGGAGATGCTTTTCACGTCGCAGCCCACCGTGAGCCGCGAACTCGCACGCATGGAGCAAAGCATCGGCTTCGCGCTGTTCGAGCGCACGGGTGGCCGGCTGCGTCCCACCCTGTCCGCGCTGACGCTGTTCGACGAAATCAAGCGCGCGTATATCGGGCTCGAACGGGTGGCATCGACGGCGGCCAGCCTGCGCGAATTCCAGGGCGGCCAGCTTTCCATCATCGCGTTGCCCGCGTTTTCGCATTCGATCCTGCCGGGCGCGTCGAAACGCTTTCATGACGCGCAGCCGGGCGTGAGCGTGTCGATCGCCACGCAGGAGTCGCCGTTCCTCGAAGAATGGCTGAGCGCGCAGCGCTACGACCTCGGTCTGACCGAACACGGCGCGCCGCCGCCCGGCACGCGCCTGACGCCGCTGCTCGAAGTGGACGAGGTGTGCGTGTTGCCCGAGCGGCATCCGTTGCTGAAGAAACGCGTGATCGAGTTGAAGGATTTCGCGGATCAGGCTTTCATCAGCCTGTCGCCGAGCGATCCCTACCGGCTTCAGATCGACGAAGCGTTCGCGCAAGCGGGCATCGCGCGCCGCCAGCTGATCGAGACACCGACCGCTGTTTCCGTGTGCAGCTTCGTGCGCCAGGGTCTCGGCATCGCAATCGTCAATCCGCTGACCGCCGTCGATTTCGCGGGCCGCTATCTGCATATCCGGCCGCTCGCCGTGTCGTTGCCGTTTCGCGTGAGCGTGATACATCCGGAGCATCGGCCGGGCCATCCGCTGGCTGGTGCGTTCGTCAAGGCGCTGCAAAGCGAAGCCGCCGCGCTGCGGCTACAATTGAAAAACCATACCGGACAGCGGCGCCCATAACGGCGTCGCCCGGCACACTGCGCAAACTCGCGCGAGCCGTCGCGGATGACCTCCGCCGACAACGCCGCGCACGCAACATCCAGAACACCATTAGCACACCGATCGCGGATGCGAACGGCGCGCCTTGCGCCGTAGCGCACGCTTCACTCGTCGTAGACCATCAACAGGAGTTTCCCAAATGATGAATCGAGACAATCCCGTCTGGCTGATTACCGGCTGTTCCACCGGCTTCGGCCGTGAACTGGCGAAGCTGGTGCTGGAGCGCGGCTGGCGCGCGGTGGTTACCGCACGCGATGTATCGAAAGTGAAAGATATCGCCGAGGCCCACGGCGAGCGCGCGCTGGCTCTGCCGCTCGACGTGACGAACCGCGCGCAGATCGAAGCGGTGGTCGCGCAGGCGAAGCAGCGTTTCGGCCGCATCGACGCGCTCGTGAACAACGCGGGCTATGGCTATCTGGCTGCGATCGAGGAAGGCGAGGACGACGAAGTCCGCGCGATGTTCGAGACCAATGTGTTCGGTCTGGTCGACATCACGAAAGCGGTGCTGCCGATCATGCGCGAGCAGCGCAGCGGGTTGATCGTCAACGTGTCGTCGATTGGCGGCATTGCGAGTTTCGCGGCGACCGGCTATTACCACGCGACCAAGTACGCGGTGGAAGGCTTGTCCGAATCGCTGGCGCTGGAGGTGAAGCCGCTCGGCATCGGCGTGCTGATCGTCGAACCCGGCCCGTTCCGCACGAACTGGGCGGGACCGTCGATCAAGCAGTCAGCCACCATGATCGACGACTACGCGGGCACGGCGGGCGAACGCCGCCAGCAGACCGAAGCGCGCAGCGGCAAGCAGGCGGGCGATCCGGTGCGCGCCGCACAGGCGATCATCGACGCCGCGCTGTCGGACCAGCCGCCGCTGCGATTGCTGCTCGGCAAGATCGCGCTCGACCTCGCGTACAAGAAGCTCGATTTCATGCGCGGCGACTTCGACGCATGGAAAGCCACGACCGAGGGCGCGGATTATCCGCAAGAAAGCGCCTGATCACGCCGGAAGCCGGGACCGGGGCGGGGCAACGGATCGCCGCAACGGACTGATTCGTTCAAAGCCGTTGGCCGGCTTTCAAAACTCGACCAACGCGAAATCTTCCTTGCCCACGTCGCACAGCGGGCAGCGCCAGTCGGCCGGGACGTCCGCCCAGCGCGTGCCCGGCGCGATACCTTCATCCGGCAAACCGGCTGCCTCGTCGTAGACCCAGCCGCAGATCACGCAGACCCATTGCTTGAAGTCGTCCGCCGACACCGCATGACCGGACGCCTCGACCGCGCCTGCCACAGCATGCTGCAAGGGCGTCTCATCGAGACTCACGACCAGCGGCGCGACAGTGCCGCCGCCAGCGGCGAGGCGCGCCTGCAGGTTTTCCAGCAAGCGCTGCGCTTCGTCCTGCGTCAGATCGATCCAGTACGGATCGCCCGCGCCGTCGTTGAGCCGCTCGGGGGAAAACTGGATTTCTACGGCTACGCCCTTCTTGTACATGGCATTCGGAATATCGATGAAGCCGGCAACGAGTGCCGGCATGGAGCCGCACGCATGATGCGAAGGCGATGGAACTAGACCAGATGATTCAGCAGGATGGAGGCGATCAGGCCGGCGGCGCCGATGAGGCCAAGCAGTTGCATCAAGGTGAGCGATTTACGGGGTGCGGTGGAAGCTTGTTGCGTGGTCACGAGAAAGTCTTGAAAGTTGGAAAAAGCGAAATGGTACACGGGTGTGGGCGCGGCGCATGCCGATTGGCGCAAACCCGCGCGTATCGGGCGACATTATCGCCGCTCGCGCGCGCCGTATTGCCCACCGGGTGGAGATGGATTAATTCGCTGGGAGGGGGAAAGGAGCGTGCGCCGGCGCGTTTCGCCGGGTTTTTCCTGTGGATGCGCCGCATTGCCCGCATGGCGTGCGACTGCGGCGGCAATTCCGGCTCGCGCCGCAGGTTCAAGCCACCAGGGCGGTCAGGCCGATATGACTGACGCGATGCGCCGCGCGCCGCGCCTGCGTGTGCGCGGCATCTCAGCCCGAATCTCAGGTCTTCGCCAACGGATTGCCCTGACGCGAATCCCAGAAACGGATCACCGACGTGTCGCCGGTGCCGGCGCCCACCACCTGATCGGCCGCGCCGCCCTCGCGCAGCAACGCGCGCAGTTCGTTGATGACCGGAAACACCTCGTGATTCCAGTCCGCGCCCTGCGAGTCATGCGCGCGCTGTTCGGCTTCGACGATTTCGCGGTCTTCCTTGAAGATGCGCTCGGTGAACCACACGAGCAGCGGCCACGCGAGATTCAGCACGCCGGGAATGCCGGGCTTGCGGATCGACAGCAAACCGAACGTGCGGTTGGTGCGCTGCTCGCGATCGAGCGGCACGTAGACGATCCACAGGTCCATCACCAGCGTCTGCTCGGTCGTGCGGATCTGCAGCGTCTGATACGGATACTCGGTGCGGATCGTCATCACGTCCTTGTCGTTGTCCCCGCCGGTCTTGCGGCTCTGGCCGAACACGATCGCTTCGCCGATCGGCTGCTGGCCGGCCATGCGCGCAAACGTGTAGTCGACTTCGACCCAGCCTTCGCCGCGCCGCCGCCCGAGCGAACGCGCGCGCATCTGTCCCATCTGCTTGCGATGCAGGAACTGATGGTTCATATCCATCAGGTTCTCGTGCATGAACGAATAGTGACAATTCACCGGACGGCCGAAACGGCGCGTTTTGTACTTCCTGTCGCCAACCGAACCGAGTTTGGGCAGCGGCCGCTGTTCCGCCAGTTCGGCATCACCCGGAAACACGAAGATCAGCCCCTCGACTTCCTGGCACGGATAGGAACGTACGCCGTTGGGCAACCGGTCGCGGCCCAGATACGGCACGTCGATGCACTTGCCCGAGCAGTCATAGGTCCAGCCGTGATAGCCGCAACGAATCGACTCGCCCTCGACCACGCCCTGATGCAACGGCACCTGCCGATGCGCGCAGCGGTCTTCCAGCGCGAACACCTTGCCGGACTCCGCGCGCGCGAGCACGATCGGGTCCCCGGCGAAAGTCACGCCATGCGTCTTGCCCCGCTTCACTTCATGCGACCACGCGAGCGGATACCAGTAGTCCGGGTGAATGCCGACGCGGCGCAGATCGCGCACCGGTGCGTCGTGAGCGGCGAGGCCCGGCGCATGTGCATGGGCCGCTGCCGGAGCGGCCGCATGCGCGGCATTCTGCGACGCTGTTTCAGCAGACGCCGCATCGACGGTTGCATCGACGGTATCTTGTTCGAGCGGGGGAACAGCATGCATACGTGAAGCCTCCATGCACCAGCGGATAGAAGGTCGCCGCCCTGCATGTCTTCGAGGCCGGCATCGTCGCCAGTCTACTAGATGCGACCGCCGTCCGGGTCTGACGAGGGCGTCCCGTGCCCCGCGACGCTGCGTTGCGTTGCGTCCGCCTGAGCGCGCCGGTCCGCGCGCTGCCGACAGTGCCGGAAAACGCGGCGCGCCGTCAGCCCTCGTCGCGCGCCACCAGGCCCGAGCGGCGTTGCACGCCCCACGAGTGTCCGCCGCGCAGAAAGTGCAGCCAGCCGAGCGCCGCGCCGACGTGCCGCACGAGCTGAAACGTGAACGGCTCGGCAATCGCCGCGAGCATCGCCATCCACAGGCTGTTGCCGCTGCGCTCGCCGGTCCAGCGCCGATACAGATGAATGCTCCACAGATAGAACGCGAGATCGATCGCGGTCTTCAGGCCGATCACGCTGAAGATCGACACGACAATCGCGCCATGCCCGCCGAACAGAAAACCGAGCAGCAGCGCGAACGCCGTCAGGCCGTAGATCGGCTGCATCGTGTCGAGCGCCTTGACCGGCAGCATCAGCATGCCGAGCGTGCCGTAGCGCCGGTTGCCGGTCATATCGCGGTTCCAGTACTGCGTTTGCAGGAAGCCCGCGAACCAGCGTCGGCGTTGCCGCAGAAAACTGCCGAGGTTGTCCGGCGCGTCGGTGTGCGCATGCGCGTCGCCGACCACCCGCACGTCCCAGCCGAGACCGCGATCGACCGAATAGCGGCGCAGCCGGTGAATCAGCTCGTAGTCTTCGACGAGACATTGCGGATCGAAACCGCCGACGTCGAGCAGCGCGTCGCGTCTGAACGACGCGAATGCGCCTGAAATCAGCAGCAGACTGTCCGCGCGCATCCACGCAAAACGGGCGATGAAGTTGCGCATGTACTCGTAGGTCTGGAACCACTGGAACACGCGGCCCGAGAGCGACCTGCCGCAGACCGGCACCAGAATGCCGGCCGCCGCGACCAGCTTCGGCTCGCTCGCGAAAGCGGCGCGCATGGCGTAGGTGGCGTCGTCGTCGAGCAGCGTGTCGGCATCGACGGTCATCACGGTGTCCGTGGTCATCATGGTGATTGCGGCGTTCAGCGCGCGCGCCTTGCCCCCGTGCGGCACGCGCAGCCAGAACAGGTTCGGATGCAGCGAACTCGCCGCGCTCAGCACGCCGTCGGCGGCGGCCGTGAGGCCGAAGCGTTCGGTGAGCAGGGCGTGCGTGGCGTCGGTGGAGCCGTCGTCGGCAATCACGATCTGCGCCGGGCCGTGCGTCTGGCGCAACAGCGCGGCGAGCGTCACCGGCAGCACCGCCGCTTCGTTATGCGACGCGACGATCACGCCCATGCTCGGCAACCGGCGCTGCTCGTAGTCGGCGTCGAGCGGCGCCGGGCGCCGCATCAGCGGCAGCGATTTCCACGTGACGAACGCGAGCAGCAGCGTGTCGTAGACGACATACACAATCCCGGTCGACCACGCCAACGCCCCTTTAAGAAAGAACGCGCGCGCGAACAGCAGCAGCCACACGGCGACGACGCTGAAGTGAATTAGCGTGCTCGACAAGGCCGCGGGACGCGGCAAGATGCGCGGCGAGGCGAGTGCAAGCGCGTGTTCCAGAGTGTTTTTCAAAATGACTGCCGGGTTTGGGTTCGTCGATGCCGCGCTTATCGGAAAACGAAAACGAGAATGGAAAGCCGCACAGCGGCGCTCACGGCGCCATGCGCCGGAGTACCGACTTGCGATCGATCCACTGATGCTTGAGCGCGCCGCCGATATGCATCGCCAGCAATGCGTAGAGCGCATAGCCGAGCCACGTATGCAACGCGCCGAAGCGGTCGTGCAGGCTCTCCTTGAGCGCGGGATCGAGGTTCATCACATAGCCGATGCGCGGCCAGGGAATCACGTTGAACAGATGCATCGGATGCGTTGCCGCGTCTTTCCATGCGGAGTCGTGCAGCCAGCCGGACAGCGGCAGTGCAATCATCAGCAGATACAGCAGGAAATGCGCGAGGTGCGCGGCGACCTTCTCCCACGACGGAAACTCGCGCGGCAACGGCGGCGGCTTGTGCGACACGCGCCACAGGATGCGCAGCAGCGCGAGACCAAGCACCGTGATGCCGACCGACTTGTGCGTATCGATCACGGGACGCACCCAGTCGTCGGGCAATGAATCGGCGCTCAGGCCGAGCACGACGTTGCCGATCATCAGCAGCGCGATCAGCCAGTGCAGCGTGATCGCCGTGCGGGTGTAGCGCGTCGGCAGCGGCGCGCCGGTCGAATCGGTCAGGGAATCGGCGTGAGTGTTCATGGTGGTTTTGTCCACGAGGACGGTACGTTGCTGCGAAAGCTGTTTTGAAGATCCGGCCCGGCGGCACGTCACACGTTCAAATGCACAACCGTTATCGAACTAACGCCTCAGTGTGCCGTTTTATTCCTCCAGACGCTTAACTGCCTATTTCAGATTGTTTCGCCGGAGCGTGGTGCGCCAGCGCGATTGCCCTCGTTGCCACGCATCGGCCATGCAGCGGCCATGCTGTTGTCATGCGCCTGCCATGTGGCCGTCATTGACCCGCGCGGCGCCGGGCGATCAATGCGGTCGATTCGATCCGCTCGTCGAGCCAGCCGTCGGTTGCATGTGCATCGAGCAGTTGGCCGATGCGCGCGAGCAGGTCGTCGAGCCTCGCGCCGAGCCGCTCACGCGACAGGCTCGACATCGACAACGGCCGCGCACTCAACGATTCGACCGACACCCGCCGCGTTTCGACAATCGACACACGCTCCAGCGATGAGAATGCCGACTTCGCCAGCACCGTGTCGTGGCTCTCCCAGTCGTCGGCCTTGCGTTGCATGCGCGCGGAATCGCTCTGCGCATATTCTTCGAGCAGCGCGTGATAAGGCGCGAGCCAGGCGATCGGCGCGTCGACGACTTGCGCCGTCGAGAACAGCGCCACCGCGCCTTCCGGTTCGATCAGCGCATCGAGGCGCGCGAGCGTGTCAGGCCGGTCCATCCAATGAAATGCGCGGCCGACGACCGCCAGCCGGAAGCGCCCCAGCGCCGCCGACAAATCGTACGAACTGCCTGCGCGATACTCGATGTTCGGCGCAATTCCCGCACCCAGTCCGGCCGCCACACGCAGCATTTCCGCTTCCGGATCGAGCGCAAGACCCGCGCCGACCCACGACGAAAACGCCAGCGACAATTGCCCCGGCCCGCAACCGAGATCGAGCAGCCGATGCGTGCCGCTCAGTTCGCACACTTGCGCGACACGCCGGATCAGTTGCGGCGAATACGCGGGACGCCCGGCGAGGTAGTGCACGGCATTGGTCTTGAATCGATCGGGGACGAAGGGGATCGGAGCGGTCATCGGCGTTTCCTGGCGGTGGATGAGAGTGACGGCGAGGCAGCGGAGCATCGGCCGCGACGCATCGGAGCGCACGCAAAAGCCTTGGCCCCGGCTTCTATGCTCGCTGAGCCTGGCCATTCGCTCAAGCTGTCCCGCGTCGGCATGGGTGAAGGTTTGATGCGCGTGCGTCGGCGCAGTTTCCGGCATCCCGATCATTCGCGGGAACAGTAAGCCGGAAAAATTCAATCGAAATCCGAATGAAAGACGGCCGGCGCATGCACTCCCTCGCGACGCTGCGCGCCAGTTTAGGCGAATCGGCCGTCCGCCGCTCAGCGCTTCACAAAGCGGTAGTGGCCGACGCCCCACTCGTTGCCGCTCGCGTAGCCGAACAATTCGGCGACCGCCATGTAGAACATGCGCCAGCGCTGCCGCCACACGGCGGCGTCGGGTGCGCCGTACGTGTCGACGAACATCGGCGTCACCTGATCGCGCGCGGCGTCGAGCGCGGCGAGCCAGTGATTCGCGGTGCGCTCGTAATGCGTGCCGCTCACCCACCACTGCCGCTCCATGCGCAGATCGTCCTGGAAGTTCAGCAGCAGCGCTTCGGATGGCATCGTGCCGCCGGTGAAGAAGTACTTCGACATCCAGTCGCCGCCGTCCCGCACCTCGAAGTGATCCGCGCAGGCACGCTGCGCAGCGTGCTCGCGGAACATCTCGCGCACGCGGGACAGTTCTCGGTGGTGTGGCCGTCGAACCGCCAGCTCTCGCCGAAACTGCGGGCGTTCGTGGATTTTCTGTCCGAGCGGTTATTCAGCGACTTGTAAGCATCGGCATGGCCATGGATTTCGCACATCGCCCGCTGCGCCGGCACTCGCCGCAGTGCAAGAAAAAAATCTCTGTGAAACGGATTACACGATAGATCGATTCAATTGGCATGCTTGCGGATCGCATCCTGTAATGAATTTTCTGCTGTCCGCGTTCCGTCCGTCCCAACCCACCGGCCTTATCCGGAGAAATCCATGTCGCAGCCCGAGCCTGATGTCAACGAAGTGGTGAGAAGCATCGCAGAAGAAACCGACACGCCGACCGAAACGGTTTCCCGCATGTATGCGGACACGCTGGCCGATTACCGGCTCGATGCGCGCGTATTCGATTACGTGCCGCTATTCGCCGCGAAGAAGGTCCGCAATCAGCTTCGCGATAGCTCGAATCAAAAACATTGACACGATGGCGCGCGGAGACCACCGCCTTTCACCACGACGCTGGTGATGACGCTTGTGACGACGTTTCGCATCGGCTCGCCGGCTCGCGCGCCGATTCTCGCGAACGCGTATCGAAGATATTTTCCCGCTGCTAGACTCTGAGCCTGAGTCATGACTCGGGGGATCTGAATGCGAGTGACAATCGTAGGCGCGGGTATCACCGGCTTGAGTACGGCGTGGTCACTCACCAAGCTCGGGCACGACATCACCCTGATCGAGCAGGGCTCGATTCCGAATCCGCTCGGCGCGTCGGGCGACCGCCATCGCATGATCCGCCGCGCGTACGGCGATGCCGACGGCTACGCGCGCACCATCGCCGAAGCCCTGGATAGTTGGGATCTGCTGTGGAACGACCTGGGCGTGTCCCACTATGCCAACTGCGGCGTGCTCGGTATTTCGCAATTTCCCAACGATGGCGCCGAACAGTTCCGCGCGGGCCTCGACCGGATGGGCTTCGAATACGAACGGCTCGATGCGCGCGAAGCGGCCGCGCGTTATCCGTTTCTCGACCCCGATACATTTCGCTATGCGTACCTCGATCGTGACGGCGGTGCGCTCTTCAGTGAACGCATCGCGCGCGACATGAAAGCGTGGCTCAAGATGCGCGGCGCGGACATTCGCATGCATACCAAGGTGCTTGCAGTCGATCCGCACACGGCGTCGGTGCGGCTCGGCGACGATATGATCGTGCGCGCCGACCAGCTGGTGGTCGCCACGGGTGCGTGGACGCTGCAGCTGTTTCCCGCGCTCGTCGACAACCTGATGACGTACCGCAACGCCGTCGCCTACCTGGAACCGCCCGCGGATCTCGAAGAAGCGTGGTCGAATGCGCCTGCGATCGTCGACATCGGCGGCCAGAGCGACGGCTATGTGCTGCCGCCGCTCGACGGCATCGGCCTGAAGTTCGGCGCCGGCGTGCATAAGGCTCGCGCGCCGGACCCCGACGCCGATCGCGCCGCCTGCCCCGACGAGGGCGAGCAGATACGACGGCTGTTTGCGCCGCCGTTCAGGCGAATCGACGAATATACGGTGACCGAAGTAAAGACCTGCGCGTACACGTTCACCGCCGACCGGCGCTTCTTTTCGAGGCGCATCGGCAATACGCTGGTGGTGTCGGCGTGTTCGGGGCATGGTTATAAATTCGGCGCGGCGGTGGGCCGGCGCGTCGCAGAAGCGCTCACGACCGACGACGACGCGACGCTTGCGCGCTGGCTCAGAGCCGAGATGGTTTGAGCGATTTTCGTTCTGCACCACACGCGGCAATTTCAACGCACGCCACGATGTCCGACGCCAACGCGCTGTTCATCCCCCAGCAGGACGAGATCGTCACACCGCGTATCAGGAACGGCGGGTGATTTTGGTTAGTCCTCGCAAGGGCCAACTGCGCGTGGTGTATTCGTGCAATCGCGCGGACAGTTCGATCATTACGCAGCATCGCAATGTTTGGATCGTGACGTGACGTCACGTGGCGGGACGGATGCTGGGGGATCAAGCAGCGTTCGTATCGAGCGCGGTGTCGCATGCGTGACGCTCATCAGGTTCATACAAGGCGCGGCGCGATTGATCGCCGCCACATCCAGCTCGTGGCTCCATGTTTCGCTCGCGTCGTGGAGCTAACAATGCAGGCGCAAATTTCTTATGCTGACGGGCCGGAAACCGTTATCCGCCTGGCCATAACGGGCCATTCGCAATGGCATCGTCCATGAACAAGGAGCCACCAGCATGTCCGCCCCGATTCAGATCCGCCCCGTTACCCGTGAAGATTTCGACGCATGGCTGCCGCTCTGGGACGCCTACAACGCGTTCTACGGCCGCTCGGGCGAAACGGCATTGCCGCGCGACATCACGCAGATCACATGGGGACGCTTCTTCGACGGCTACGAGCCGATCCACGCGATGGTTGCCGAACGCAATGGCCAGTTGGTCGGCATCGTGCATTTCCTGTATCACCGTCACACGACGATGGCGGGCCCGATCTGCTATCTGCAGGATCTCTATACGCTCGAAACGGAGCGCGGTAAGGGCGTGGGGCGAGCGCTGATCGAAGCGGTCTATGCGCGCGCGAAAGCGGATGGTGCGCAGCGCGTGTATTGGCAAACGCATGAGACGAATCACACGGCGATGAAGCTTTATGACGGTGTGGCTGACAAGTCGGGGTTTGTGGTTTATCGCAAGGCGTTGTGAGGGGACGGTGAATCCGCGCGAGCGGTCGGTGTACACGGTCGTCAAATGAAGGAAGTTCGCGATCACCCGTCACCTGAAAACAAAAGGCGCACCACCCGGTGCGCCCTTCGTCTCCCTACTATCGCGGTACTCAACCATCAACCGCCCACCAAACCCCTCACCCCTTCAAGCCTCCAGCTGCTCCAGCACCTTCCCCTTGGTCTCGATGCCAAGAAAATGCACCGCCATCGCCGCGAGAAACGGCACTGCCGCGAGAATATAAAACGCCACCTGCAAGTTGCCGCCGATCATCGTCTTCGACACGATCGCCGGGGCGAAAATCGCCGCCACCTTGAGCCACGCGCCGCCGACACCGCAGCCCATCGCGCGGATACTGGTCGGATACAACTCCGGCGTGTACACGTAAGCAGTAATGAAACCGCACGCGAGGAAGCCCAACGCCAACGCGCAGAACGTCGCCACCACATACACCGACGAACCGTGGAACACACCCGCCAGCACCAGAGAAAGCGCGCATGCGATGAACGACACGTTGATGATCGGCTTGCGTCCCACCTTGTCGACCAGCAACGCGCAGGTCAGCGAGCCCAGCACGCCGAGCACCGAAGCCGCCACCGCCAGATTCAGCGCGAGTTGCAGCGGCGCGTGATAAATCGTGCGATAGATCGTCGGCAGCCAGGTCGACAGACCGTACTGGATGAAGCCGCAAGTAATCCACAGCATCGCGACAGCCAGCGTGCGCTTCAGATAAGCCGGGCCGAACAGATCCGCCATGCGGCGCTTCGGATGACGATTCGCCATCGCGTCGAACTCGGCCGCATTGACCACCGGCGGCAACGGACCTTTGCTGGCGCGTTCGAACGCATGCACGGCGGCGTCGGCATCGGCCATCCGTTCACGCTCGGCGAGCCAGCGCGGCGATTCCGGCACCAGCTTGCGCAACACGAAGAACAGGATCAACGGCATGCCGCCGATGAAATACATCGCTTGCCAGCCGAAGCGCGGCACGATCCACGCACCCAGCGCGTTCGAGGCGAGCAGGCCGACCGGAAAAACGATTTCATAGAGGAGCACGAAACGTCCGCGGCCATGCGCGCGACTGATCTCGTTGATATAAGTCGCGGCCACCGGCAATTCACCGCCGAGCCCCAAACCCTGGATCACACGCAGCACGACGAACGCGGCGAACGTCGGCGCAAAACCGCACGCAATACTCGTGATGCCGATGATCCCCGAGCTCAGCGCGATCGCCTTCACGCGGCCCTTGCGCTCCGCGTACCACGGAAACACGAATGCGCCGATCAGTTGCCCGACCGAACCGGAGCCGATCAGAAAGCCGATCTCCCACGGCGTCAGTTGCCACTTCGCGATCAGGATCGGCAGCGTGGCCGCGATCGCGATCACGTCGAAGCCGTCGAAGAACGTCGCGAGTCCGATCAGAATGCGCGCGCGCACCTGCATCGCGTTCTTCGGCAACCGCTCGAGACGCGCGATGATCGAGCCCCGGGTCACGGGGCCTGAGACACCGGCGCTGCTGCGGTCTCCGATGGTGTTGTCGATGGTTCTCATGCCGTGGTGCCGTCCGTAGATGTGGTTAGGCAAGCGCCGTCGAGGCGTCGGTCAGGGTGGCAAGGTCGATGGTTCGGCCTTGGTTCATCCATTTGCGCGAGAGTTTCAGCTCGCGCGGCGTATTGATCGCGATCACGCCGCGAATCGCGCCGTCTTCCAGATGGAACAGGGTCGCGCGTTTGCCCGGCAAATCGCCGCGCACCGCCAGTTGCGCATCGCCCGGAATATCGCCGAGGATTTGCAGGTTGACGTCGTACTGATCGGACCAGAACCACGGAATATCCGCGTACGGTTCGAACGTGCCGAGCAAGGCCTTCGCCGTACTGATCGCCTGGTTCTGCGCGTTGGCCCACGATTCCAGCCGCACGCGACGCTTGAGCCACGCGCTCGGATGATTAGCGACATCGCCGCACGCGAAAATGCGCGGGTCGTCCGTGGCGCCGAAATGATCGACGACGATGCCGTCGTCCACCTTCACGCCCGCCGCTTCAGCCAACGCCGTGTGCGGCGTGAGACCGATGCCGGCCACCGCGAAATCGGCGTCGAGCGTCGAGCCGTCCGCGAAAGTGGCGCGAATCCGGTTGGCGTCGTGCGGATGATCTTCAAGCTTCACGAGCGACGCATTCAGGCGCACGTCCACCCCATTCGCACGATGCAGTTCGAGCAGGAAGCCGGACACCATCGGCGGCAGCGAGCGCGCACACAGACGCGGCGCGCCTTCCACCACGGTCGCGCCGACGCCGAGCTTGCGCGCGGTGGCCGCCACTTCCAGGCCGATCCAGCCGCCGCCCACCACCAGCACGCGTTTGCTTGCGCGCAGCCGCTCGCCGAGCGCGACGGCTTCGTCGAGCGTACGCAGGTAGGTAACGTGCGAGGTCTTCACGAGCGCATCCGGCAGCTTGCGCGCCGCGCCGCCGGTGGCGATCACGAGGCGGTCGTAGTGCACTTCGCGGCCCGACTGCGTGCGCACGATACGTTGCTCGCGATCGATCGAACTCGCGCAATCCGGTTGCCACGCTTCGACGTTCAGCGCATCGAAGTCGTCGGGCTTGACCAGCCGGACGGTGTCGATATCCGCTTCGCCGGCCAGCACGGCCTTCGACAGCGGCGGACGTTCGTACGGCAGGTGCACCTCGTCGGCGATCATCACGAGACGGCCGCCGAAGCCTTCCTTGCGCAGCGTCTTCACGACCCAGCCGGCCGCCTGGCCGCCGCCGATCACGACGATCGTGCGCGGCGCTTCGAGCCCGGCATGCGCCGCTTGTGCCTTTTCAGTAGCAGCGTCAGTCATTTTTGCGCTCCGTCATGAACTTGCCTTCCGGCGCCTTCGCGTTTTTCTGGCGCCGCGTATTGCCGTCGATACCGCCGTCGATCGCCCATTCGGCGAACACCGTCGGCCCCGGCTCGAAATCGCGCGGCTGCCAGTCGGGCGTGAGCTGGTCTTCATCCGCGTAGTACTCGATCAAACCGCCAGCCGGATTCTGGAAGTACCAGAAGTACGCCGACGACACCGGATGACGCCCCGGCCCGAGTTGCGTATCCCAGCCGCAGCGGCTGATGTGCATGCCGCCGCCGAATACTTCGTGGATGTCGCGCACGGTGAACGCGACGTGATTCAGACCACGCTTACCGTTGGGGAGCGCCAGCAGGAAAATGTCGTGATGGCCGCCGTGCGGCGCGCAGCGCATGAACGCGCCGCGGCCCGGGTAACGGTCCGACATTTCGAAGCCGAGCAGCGCCTGGTAGAACTTTTCCTGTTCGGCGAGCTTGTTCGTGAAGAACACGACGTGGCCCACTTCGACCGGCTCCGCACGTTCGTAGATCGGCGACGGCTGATCGACGCGCAACGTCTGGCCCCACACGTTCGACGGCGAACCGTGCACGTCGAGCGCGCGCTTGCGGGTCACCTCGACGCGGATCGCCATACCGTTCGGGTCGATGCAGCCCACTGCGTCGTCGGTTTCGAAATGGCCCGGCTGACCGGCGAAGCGGCCGCGCAATTCGTCGAGTTCGGCTTTCGTCGCGACGCCCCAGGTCACTTCGCGCAGCGTCGGGCCTTCTTCGAAAGCGGGCGGCAGCGACGGGTCGTTCGCGTCGACGGCGAGTACCGTGCAGCCATTCAGCGTTTCGAAGCGGGCGTGCGTCTCGTCGTGTGCGGTCTCTTTCAAGCCCCAGTCCGCGAAAAAGCGGCGGCAGGTGGCGAGATCCGTCACGCCGTAAATAATCTGTTCAATGCCGAGAATTGTCATAACGTGCCTCTTGCGTATTCAGTTTGCCCACGCCAGCGGCGCGTCGTTCAAGCCCCAATAGAGGCTCTTCTGTTGCATGTATTCGCGGATGCCCAGGCGGCCTTTCTCGCGTCCCATGCCGCTCTCTTTCCAGCCGCTGAATGGCGTCGAGATCGAGAACAGCTTGTAGGTGTTGATCCAGATGGTGCCGGCTTCGAGTGCACGGGCGATCCGATACGCGCGCTTGTAGTCGCGCGTCCAGATGCCGGCGGCGAGGCCGAACACGCTGTCGTTCGCATCTTTCAGCAGCGCGGCCTCGTCGTCGAACGGCATTGCTACCAGCACCGGCCCGAAGATTTCTTCCTGGCAGATGCGCGCGTCGTTGGTGAGGCCTTCGAGAATCGTCGGCTGAAAATACGTGCCGGCTTCGCGGCCGTCGCCGACCGGACGTTCGCCGCCGCACAGGAGGCGCCCGCCTTCTTCGAGACCCAGCGCGACATAGCGCTCGACCGTTTCGCGATGTGCCGCCGTGATCAGCGGACCCATCTGCGTTTCAGGACGCAACGGATCGCCGACGCGCAGCTTGCGCGCGCCTTCGGCCAGGCGCTTCATGAACGCGTCGTAGATCGAGCGCTGCACGAACAGCCGCGAACCCGCGATGCACGCCTCGCCCGACGAACTGAAAATGCCGTACAACACGCCGTTGACCGCGTGATCGAGATCGGCGTCGTCGAACACGATGGTCGGCGACTTGCCGCCGAGTTCGAGCGACACCGGCATCAGCTTGTCCGCCGCGATGCGCGCGATGCCGCGGCCCACTTCGGTGCCGCCCGTGAACGACACCTTCTTCACGAGCGGATGGCGCACCAGCACGTCGCCGATCACCGAGCCCTTGCCGGGCAGCACGCTGATCACACCCTTCGGCACGCCGGCTTCTTCGCAGATGCGCGCCAATGCCAGCGAAGTCAAAGGCGTGACTTCAGCGGGCTTCAGCACCACCGCGTTACCGCCTGCCAATGCCGGCGCGAGCTTTTGCGCATCCGATGCAATCGGCGAGTTCCACGGCGTAATTGCCGCGATCACGCCGATCGGCTCATAGAGGCTCATCGTCAGATAGTCGCCGCGCGAGGGCGTCACTTCTTCGTCGAGCGTTTCGAGGCAGGCCGCGAAATAGCGGAACGTGTTCGCGGCGCTCGCCACCAGCACGCGCGTCTCGCCGATCGGCTTGCCGTTGTCGCGGCGCTGCAATTGCGCGAGCGCTTCGTGGCGCGTCATGATGAGATCGGCGATGCGGTACAGGATCAGCGCGCGTTGGTGCGGCTTCAGACCCGACCAGTCCGCGCGGCGCCATGCGAGGTCGGCGGCTTTCACCGCGTCGCGGGCGTCGTCGGCATTGGCCGTCGAAATTTCCATGTTGACCGACTGATCCGCCGGATACAGGCTTTTGTACGGGTTGCCACGCCCTTGCCGCCATTCGCCGCCGATGAAAATATCGCCGGTGGGCACGAGGCTGGTATCGAAGTGAGTCATGTCGGTCATTCCGGTTTGCTTCAGCTATTCAACTATTCGGCCAAGGTCTCAGATCACGCAGCGCGCCGCGCGATTGCGCAGCGCGCGCATCGCGCTGTACGCGGTCAATGCGGACGTCTTGGGGTTGTCCGGCAGCGGCTTGCCGCACATTTCCAGCGACATCTCGCCGAATGCGCCACGCGCCACGATGCGATGCACGTTGCGCGTCACGTTCGGATCGGCAATCAGCCGGACCGTGGTGTTGTCCAGACCGAGGCCGGCCAGTGCGATCGTCGCGGCAACGTTGGCGTTCTTCGGATAGAGCCGCGCCGCTTCCCGCGCGCTGCCTTCGAAGATCACCCGCTCTTCGTTCAGCGTATTCAGGTCGCACAGCTGTTCGGCCGGCGTGCCGAGCCAGCCGGTCGGCGGCTTGCGGCCCGTGTACAGCACTTCGTCGAGACCGCCGAGCTTGGCCGCGGCCAGCGCGTCCACGCCGCCGATCGCGCCGGACAACAGCGTGAGCGTCGCGTCGCCTTCATCGGCGGCGGCGGACAACGCGTCGAGCAGCATCATGTCGGACAACGCACCGATCGACGCCACCGCGCAATCCGTGCCGGCTTTGAGCAAGGGCACCACGTGATCGACCAGCGCGCTATGGCCCGCGCATTCCAGCGCGAAATGCGGCTGGCTGCTCAATGCGGAAACCGACGTCACCACATCCACCGACGCACCCACCACTTCGCGCACCGACGCCATGTGACGCTCCGGCACGATCACGTGCGACACCCTCACCGTCGGATCGGCGGCGACCGCGCGGTACACCGCCTGGCCGATCGCGCCGAAGCCGATCATCGCGACGTCGACGGGTGCGTGATGCCCCGCGTAGCCGGCCTCATGCATGTTCGGGCTCCTGTTCCTTGACCGGCGGGCCCGCGAACGCGGTCGCGAACGAGCCGACCGACAGCATGTCCACTTCGACCAGCACCGGGCCGGTCTTCGCGATGCCTTCGCGGATGATCGCATCGGCCTGGTCGAGCGATTTGATGCGGTAGTGCGTGAGCTTCAGGCTCTCGCAGAACTGCGCGAAATCCGGCTGATGCAGATCGACGTAGCAGCGGCGGCCGCCGTATTGCGCGTCCTGGATGTTGCGGATCACGCCGTAGCACTGGTCGTTCATCAGCACGATCATCACGTTGGCGTTTTCCTGCACGGCCGTCGCGAGTTCGCCCACGTTGACCATCAGGCCGCCGTCGCCGACGAGGCACACGGTCTTCGCGGCATTGCCCGCGAGCGCCGCGCCGATGCCCATCTGCATGCCCTGGCCGATGCCGCCGCCGAGCGCATGCACGCCCGCACGCGGCGAGAAGATCTTCAGCATGCGGTTGCCCCACGTGCTGTTCGAGATCGTGACGTCGCGCACCCAGTTGTAGTCGCGGCCCACGGCCTCCTGCAGCGCGTCGACGAGGCGCTTGTACGGGCCGAGGCCCTTGCCCACGTCGGCGACTGCGCGCTCGCGCGCGGCGGCCAGATCCTGTGCGAACTTCGGATCGACCTTCAGGCGGCCTTCGAGCAGCGTCGCGAGTTCTTCGAGAACGGCCGATGCATCGCCATGAATGAACATCTCATTGCGGTAGCCGCGGTTGTCGGCGAGCGCGTCGGCGTCGATGCGATACAGCGGTTGCGGCAGCGCGAGCTTGTATTTCAGCGTTTCATTGCCGCGCAGACGCGAACCGACGACGACCAATGCGTCGCAGGTCTTGTAGAAGCTCTCGACCGCCGCATGCACGTTGAACGCGCCGAGCGTCGCCGGATGGTCTTCGGGCAGCACGCCACGGCCCTGCACGCTCGTCACGACGCCAAAGCCCAGCGCGACCAGGCGTTCGACCGCCTTCGTCGCATGACGCGTGCCGCCGCCCAGCCACAGCAGCGGGCGCTTCGCGTTGACCAGTTGCTCCGCGAGTTGCGCGACGCGCTGGCTGCAATGCGTGAGCGTCGTGACGTGCGGCGCGGCCAGATCGGTGGGCCATTCGATTTCGGCGGCCTGAATGTCGATCGGAATCTCGACGCTGACCGGACCGCTCGGCGCCGTTTGCGCAACGCGCACGGCTTCGCGGATGGTCGGCAGCGCGGTTTCGACCGAGCGCACGCGGAACGCGGCCTTCGAGATCGACGACAGCATCGACAGCTGGTCCGGCGCTTCGTGGATATAGGCGAGGTCCTGGTCCAGATACTCGGTTTCGATCTGGCCGGTGACGTGCAGCAGCGCGGTGCCGGCGGTCAATGCTTCGACCATCGCGCCCGCCGCGTTGCCCGCCGCGGTGCCGGTGCTGGTGAACGCGACGCCGAGGCCGCCGGAGACGCGCGCGAGGCCGTCGGCCATGTTCACCGCGCCGGCTTCGCCGCGCGCGCCGACATAACGGATCTTGCCGCGGTGATGAATCGCGTCGAGGATCGGCATGTTGTGGATCGAGATCACGCCGAATGCGGTTTGAACGCCGCATTGCTCGAGGAAAGCGGCGATCAGTTCGCCAACGGTGGTTTTGTTAGACATGTCGTGCAACGCCTCCAGAAACATCGATGTGACTGCCCGTCGTATAGGACGACAGCGTCGTAGCCAGGTAAAAGAGCGCTTGAGCGGCTTCTTCGGGACGACCGAAGCGGCCTAGCGGAATGTTTTTCTTGCGCGCCAGTTCGGCGGTCCAGTCTTGCCAACTCTGGCCCGGCTGCGCTTCTTTCGCATAACGGCGGCGCCACTGACCCGATTCGACGATGCCGATCAGAATCGAATTGACGCGGATGTGCTGCGGCGCGAGTTCCACCGCGAGCGACTTGATCAGGTTTTGCACGCCCGCACGCGCCGATGAAGTCGCCACCATGTGCGGCTCCGGTTGCAACGCGAGCAGCGAGTTCACGCAAACCACCGTCGCGTTGCCCGCGCCGCCCCCGGCTGCATCGCGCAGCATCGGCAGGAACGCGCGGGTCGGGCGGATCACGCTGAAGTACTTCAGGTCGAGTTCTTCGCGCCAGGCGTCGTCGGTGGTGTCCGCGAACTTCGATACGCGGCCCTGGCCTGCGTTGTTCACCAGCATGTCGGTGCGGCCGAAGCGTTGCTGTACCGCTTGCGCGAACGCGTTGACGTCGTCTGCGTTCAGCACGTCGCAGCTTTGCGCCAGCAGTTGCGCGTCGGGGAACTGCCCCTTCAGCGCGGCTTCCGCCTGGGCGAGACGGTCGGTGTCGCGGCCGCAGATCGCGACCGAGGCGCCCGCCCGCAGAAACAGTTCGGCGGTCGCGAGGCCGATGCCGGACGAACCGCCCGTCACCACCGCCACCTGCCCGGTCAAGTCGATTTGAATCATCGGAGTCCCAGTGCCTTCATGTATTTGCTGCCCGCGTTCGGGCCGTTCTTCGGCCGATAGTTGAGCCGCTGCGAAAGTTCGTCGGCCGCGCGTCGGACCTTGTCGATCAAGCCGCTGTCGAGCAGCGATGCGTCGATCTCGTGGCGCGGAATCGTCGTCGTGATGACCGCGACGATGCGGCCCGTGTCGTTGCGCACCGGCGCGCTGACCACGGAAATGCCGCGCTCGAACGACGACTCGCTGAGCGCGAAACCGCGCCGCGTGTCATCGAGAATCCGCTCGTACAGGTCTTCGACGGTGGCGGGCGTCTGCTTCGTGAAGCGTTCGAGTTCCGGTTCCGGGTAGAGCTTCTTCAGATCGTCGAGCGTCATGTCACCCATCAGCACCTGGCCGTGCGTGGTCGCATAGGCGGGCAGGCGGGTGCCGACGTTGACCTTCACCGAACTGAAAATCGGCGTATGGCTTTGCGCCTTGGCGACGAACACGACATCGCGTCCGTCACGAATCACGATGTGGCTCGTCAAGCCGGTTTCGGTGCGCAATGCTTCGATGATCGGCAGGCCGAGGTCGGTCAATTCGAGCGAGCTCAGATATTCGAAGCCGAGCCGCAGCACCGCCACGCCGAGGCGATAGTTGCGGTCCTTGTCGGCGCGTTCGAGAAAGCCGAGCGATTCAAGCGTTTGCAGCAGACGGAACACGGTTGTGCGAGGAATCTTCAGGCGCCGGGACAATTCCGGTGCGCCGAGAACCGGCTCGCGCGGCGAGAACTCGGTCAGAATCTTCAGACCGCGCTCCAGACCCGGCACGCGGTAGCCGGAATCGCTACCGGTGTCGTTGCGCTCGTCGTCCGCGTCGCGCTCGGCGTTGATAGTGTCGGGCGTCATTCATTGGCTCCGTTGTCCGCCGCTCACGCGGCAGAACGTGTCGATGATCGCGGTGTACGCGGCGGGTGCTTCGATATAGCCGGCGTGTCCCGCGCGCGGCACGACCTGCAATTGGGTGCCCGCAGCGAGGGCGATTCGCTCGCAGGCTGCGGGAGGGGTGATGGTGTCGTCGGCGCCGACCGCGACGCTGACGCGGCCTTTGAAGCGCGCGAGGTCGCGCGCGAGGTCGGCGTTGGCGAGCAGATGGGTGGCTTGCGCGTAGCCGTGCGGAGTCACGCGCGACATGTTCCAGCGCACCCAGGCACGGGATTCGTCGTCCGCGTGAGCGGACAGCATATTGCCGCTGCGTTTTTCGGCGAGACCTTGCGGGCCGAGTTCGTTCAGCATGGCGAGGCGCTGATCGCGTTTCGTTTCGCGCACCTCAGCCGATGCCGCGCCGTAACCGCCCGCGGGCGACAGCAGCAGTAGACCGGTCACGCGTTGCGGATGAGCCGCAGCGAACGCACCGGCGATGATGGCGCCGAGCGAATGTCCCACCAGCACGCAGCGTTGGATGCCGAGCGCGTCGAGCCAGTCCTTCAGTACGGTGGCGTAATCGTCGGCAACGGGCGACGCCGCCGCGACCGGCGTGGACGCGCCATAACCCGGCGCGTCCCACGCCAGCACACGGCGGCTCGCGCCGAGTACGTCGAACTGCTGCACCCACGATGCCGCACCCGAACCGATGCCGTGCAGTAGCACGAGCGGCAGCGCGGCGCTGTTGGCGCTGTTGGCGGCGCTACCGGCTTCGCGATAGCTCAGCGTGCCTTGCGAGGTCAGCAAGACCTGCCGCGCCGGAGAGCGCGCAAGGCGTGCTTCGAGCGTGGCGTGCTGATCGGCGGTAACGGACGGGACTGCGGACATGATTTCCTTCGCGGGTGTTTTCACAACGATGCGGCAGGCTTAGCGCTTGAGCTTGGCCAGCGGCGAATCCGGCGGATACGTCGGCGTGATCGGCTTCGGCGAACCGAGCATCACGCACATCAGCGCGTCTTCTTCGCCGATGTTGATTTCCGTGCGGTATACGCCCGGCGGCACCGAGATCAGATCGCGCTCGCCGAGCACGGCTTCCCACGTTTCACCGTCTTTCTCGCAGATCACTTTCATCTTGCCGCGCAGCACGAAGAAAATTTCTTCGACATCCATATGAATATGGCTCGGGCCAATGTTGCCGGCCGGGATCACCATCGTCGAGAACGTGAAGCCGCCCGCGGGCACCGTGTTCATGTCCTTCGCGACGCCCGTGCCGCCCGTGCCGACATAGCGCATTTGCGCGCGGCGATACTTCGGGTCGTAGTCGGCCTGGAACTTCAGCGCGTCCCAGTCGTAGCGACGCGTTTCCAGGCGCGCGACGCGGCTGTCCAGCCATTGCGCGAAGCTCGCATCCACGGGTTGGTCCCACGATTTGCGTTCGATATCGGCGTCCGCCATTTCTTTCTCCTTTCGATTCGACAAGATCAATTCATCACGAAGCCGCCGTTCACCGGCAGCAACTGGCCGGTCACGAAGCGCGCGGCGTCGGACAACAGGAACAGCACCGGCCCGGTCACGTCGTCGGGCACTTGCGCACGCGTGAGCGCGCGGCCTTGCAGGTAATACTCATGACGCTCGGCGGGCACGTACGCGGTGGCCTCGACTTCGGTGAGGCCCGGCGCGATCGCGTTGACGGTCACCTGATGGGCGCCGAATTCGCGCGCCAGCGAGCGTGTCATCGAGATCACCGCGCCCTTGCTCGCGACGTACGCGAGCAGCTTCGGCGCGCCCCACATCGCCGTGTCCGACGCGATGTTGACGATGCTGCCGCGGCCCGAGTCGCGCAGATACGGCAGCGCGGCGATGCTCATGAGCCAGGTGCCGCGCACGTTGACGTTCATCACGGCGTCCCACGTCTGAACCGACAACTCGTCGGCGAACTTGCCGCCGGAGTTGGTGATCGCCGCGTTGTTGATCAGCGCGTCGATGCCGCCGAGTTGCGCGGCGCCTTGCTGCGCGAACTGTTCGATGCTGACGGGGTTGGCGAGATCGAGCGGCAGGCAGGTCGCGGCATGGCCTTGCTCGCGCAATGAGGCTGCGAGCGCCGTGCCTTCGTCGTGCAGCACGTCGCCGAACACCACTTGCGCGCCGGCTTGCACCAGCGCACGGACAAACGCCGCGCCGAGGCCGCGCGCGCCGCCCGTCACGAGGACGCGCCGGCCATTGAGCGCTGCGTGTGCGTCGTTATGCATGGCTGTGGCCTGCTGCTTGCGTCGCGGCCGGCGCGGCTGCCGCCACTTGAGCGCGATGCGCGTCGAGCTCGGCGAAGTGCTGTTGCGCGCGCTGGCGCAGCATGCGGCGCACACGCGTCATGCCGACGTCGTGCTGATAGAGGAATTCGTGGTCGCGCGCGTTCGGCGCCATGCTTTCGAGCACATAGCGGTCTTGCTCGAGCACGGCCCAATGCAGACCTTCAAGACGGTTGCGATACAGGAAGCGCCATGCGTCGCGCTGCCAGCCTTGCACCTTGCGGGTACGCCAGAAATAGACCTGGCAGTTGTCTTCGTCGACGGGTACGGCGAAGCCGATGATCCCGAAGCTGCCGCCCGGGCCGAACTTCTTCTTGTACGGAATCGCGAGGCGCATCCACAGGGTGCCGGTTTCGCCGAGTTCCACCCAGTCGAAGTTCACGTCGCGCTGGCCGACCTTTTCGAACATCAGACCGGTTTCGGTCTTGCGCACGCGCATGTCGGCCTGCTTGTCGCCTTCGGCCATCGAGTGCGAGCTCGCGTGCAGATACGCGCCGTGCATCGGGTCCATCACGTTGTCGATCGCGTACTGGTAATTGCACTTCCAGTGCGACATGCACAGGAAGCTCGCGTACTCCTCGCCGACCAGTTCTTCCGGCAGCGTGAGCGGCGCGGGTTCCTGATGCGCGTCGTCGCCGAACCACAGAAAGATCGCGCCGGCGTGCTCTTCGACCGGATACGACTTCACGCACTTCTGGCCTTCCAGCGGACAGGCCGACACGGCCGGCACTTTCTGGACCGTGCCGCTGCCGTCGACCTCGATACCGTGATACCAGCACGCGACGCTGCCGCCGAGGTTCCAGCCGAGCGACAGACGAGCGCCGCGATGCGGGCAGCGGTCTTCGAGCGCGCGGACTTTGCCTTCCTTGTCGCGCCACAGCACGATCTGGTCGCCCAGGCGCGTGATGCCGACCGGCGCGTCGCCGACTTGCCAGCTCGGCGCGACCGGATACCAGTAGTTGCGCAGACCTTTGTTCAGGTACGACTGGATCGGGTCGGCTGCGCCTTGAGTTGTAGTGGGGGACGTCATGAAGAGACTCCGGGTACGGATGCGATGAAACGTGTTCGGGAAAGCGCGCTTAGTCGGCGAGCAGGCGGAATTCGGTGGCGAGACGCTCGGCGTCCCACGCAGTGCCTTCCGGCGTACGGAAGCCGATACGGTTCAAACCGTCGACCACCTCCTGCAACTCCATCGCGCCCGCTTCGAAGACTTTTTCGAGCGCGTCGCCGAAGTCGTTCTCGTATTGGGTCGGCTCGGCCTTGCGCGTTTGCCAGATGAAGTTGTCGGTTTCGCCCGGCTTCTCGATCACGCCCTTGCCTGCGACGTTGTTCGGCTGCGGCGCGAGCCACGGTTTCAGGAAAGGATTGAAGTTCACGGCTACCTCACGCATGTCATGCCACCTTGATCTGGATTTCTTCGCCTGCGAGACGTACGGAATACATCTTCAGGTCGCGGCCGCCGGGCTCTTTCAGACATTTGCCGGTGGGGATATGGAACACGGCCTCGTGCAGCGGGCACTCGACGGTGTCGCCGTCGATAAAGCCTTGCGTCAGCAATGCGTATGCGTGGGGGCAAACATTTTCGAGTGCGTAAAGCTCGTCACCCACCTTGTAGATGCCGATTTCGGTGCCGTCGAGTTTGAACTCGAGCGGCGCGTCTTCGGACAGGTCGCCGGCATGGCCGGCGCAGCGCCATTGATCAGTCATTTCTCGCCTTCTCCTGAAGCTCTGTGTTCCACATAAGGAACATCAGTTCGTGTATGGATGATTATAGGAGTGGCTTCGGCGAGAAAAAATAAAAATCTGAAGTCGCAGGGGAAAACACTGACTGTGGCGCCCACGACACTGCTCGAAGGACTCCGCGAGATGCTCACGAGCCGGCTCCAAGTCTTATCGGGCTTGGGTTTGCGCCGAATTTTCAGGTCAATGCATGACGCATTATTCGGGTTTGTACGGGGTCCGAAAATTTATTTTGACCACTTCTAGACTCACTATACTTTTCCATAGGCGATACAAACGCCCATAGGTGAAACATAAAGCAGAGCAGTTTTCGCGCATAAACCCGCAACTGCATTCAACCCCAAAGCAAGGATCAGGGACGACGCATTTGGCGCAAGCCAGCGTCGTGTGATCAGGAGAACCAACGGTGAAGCACATCATTGCAGCCGGCTTGACGGCAATCTGCGCGACCACAAGCGCATGGGCGCAGAGCAGTGTGACGCTATACGGCAGCCTGGATGCCGGTATCGCGTACGTCAGCAATGTGGGAGGTCATTCCAAGTGGATGATGGAACAGGGCAACATGCAGCCCGACCGCTGGGGCCTGAAGGGCGTGGAAGATCTGGGTGGCGGTCTGAAGGCGATTTTCCAGCTTGAGAACGGCTTCTACACGAACACTGGCGCGTTCGCCAAGTCGGGCACGCTGTTCAATCGCCAGGCGTTCGTCGGCTTGAGTTCCGACAAGATCGGTGCGCTGACCTTCGGCCATCAAACGCCGTTCAGTTTCGACGTGCTAGGTCCGCTGAGCACCGCCTATCTGGCCGCGAGCTGGTATGCGTTCCATCCGGGCAATATCGACTCGCTCGCCGACACCGGCGTGGTGCCGTTCGACAACTCGGCGAAATTCCGGTCAGCAACGTTCGGCGGCTTCTCCGTTGGCGCGATGATGGGTCTGGGCAACACGACCAATTTCTCCACCGGCCGGACAATGAGCTTTGCGCTTAGTTATGCAAACGGTCCGTTCAAGGCGGGCGCGGCGTATTCGAACGAACACGACCGTACGCCGTCGATCGTCACGACCGGCATCACCACGTTCCAGGGCGTGCCATCCGCCAACTATGTCGCCGACAAGGTTCAGAACATGGGCGCGGGCGCGTCGTACCAGTTCGGCAAGCTGCTGGTGCACGCGTTGTACACGCGTGTGAAGCTGGAGTCGGCGGGGCATTCGGACACGTACCAGAGCTACGACGCGGGCGCGAATTACCAGTTCACACCGTTCAACACCGTGGCCGGCGGTGCCGCGACGACGACGTTGGCCGGGCATCGCTGGACGCAATTCATGATCGGCGATATCTACGCGCTGTCGAAGTCTACGCAGGTGTATGTGAACGCGCTGTATCAGCGCGCGGGTTCGGACACCAACGCCGCGTTCTTCACTGCGGGTGTGTCGAGCGGACGGAACCAGACGATTGTCCTGACCGGCATCCATCATTCGTTCTGATCTGTTGAACGGACAGTGAGAGTGGTGTGAAATACGCAGTCCGGCTGCACGCGCAACCGGACTTGCGAACCAGCGCTGACGCCACCGTCAGCGCTGGCTCAGCTTGCCGCGACCTGCTTGCGGCGCGCCTGAGCCGCGGTCGGATCATCCGGCCGGGGACGATAGCTGAGACGCTCGGACAGTTCGAGCGCCGCCTGGCAAACGGCGATGACGAGCGGCTCGCGCTCTTCGGCTTCGCCGATATCCGAGCGCGGAATCGTGACGGTCAACGCGGCCACAATCTTGCCGCTCTGATCGCGCACCGGCGCGCTCACCACCGAAATGCCCCGCTCGAACGACGCCTCGCTCAGCGCATAACCGAGCGCCGCGCTTTCGCGCACACGTCCATACAACTCTTCGACGGTAGCCGGGGTGCGTTCGGTGAATCGTTCGAGTTGCGGCTCGGGATACAGCTGCCGCAATTCCTCGAAGCTCAAATCGCCCATCAGCACCTGGCCGTGTACCGTCGCATGGGCCGGCAAACGCGTACCGACGTGCACTTTCACCGAGCTGAACATCGGCGCATGGGTTTGCGCTTTGGCGACGAACACGACATCGCGCTGATCGCGAATCAGCAGGTGCGTGCTCAGACCGGTGACGTCGCGCAGACGTTCGAGAATCGGCGTGCCGACGTCCGTCAGTTCGAGCGAACTCAGATATTCGAAACCGAGCCTCAGCACCCCGACGCTCAGGCGGAAATAGCGGTCGCCGTTGACGCGCTCGAGAAAGCCCAGCGCTTCGAGCGTCTGCAACAAGCGGAAGGTGGTGGTGCGCGGAATGCCGATACGCTTGGACAATTCCGGCGCGCCGAGCACCGGCTCGCGCGCGCTGAATTCGGCGAGAATGCGCAGGCCCCGCTCGAGGCCCGGCACCAGATAGGTCGATGCGCCGGCGCTCTCTTCGTCGGCGGGATCGGTGGAAGCGGCGGCGGCGTCCGTTTGCGGCAACGCCGCATCGTCGCTCGATGACGAGGCGGCCGCGCTACGTGGCTTCGTCAGTTTGCGTCCCGCTCCTGTTTGCTCTTCTTTTGCCATCTTGGGCTGCCGTTTTATGCTGTTCATCATGGTCAGACCAGCATGATAGCGCGAAGCGTGCGGCGCTCATTAACGGGCGGCGGCCGCGGCTCGGAAGCGACGCGACTATCGTCGCCGTGACCCATTGCGGAAAGGCTGCGCGGTGCTATTCTTTGATCCGGTCCATTGCGCTGGGCATCACTGCCGCGCTCTCGCTCCGCTCAAGCGTATGGAGGCCACGATCATGTCCAGTTCCATTCAGATCCAGGTTGCCGACTCGCATCTATATCCGGGCTGCGCAGTCAGCATCGCGCATCTGCCCGAGCCGGCCGGACCAGCCGCTGCGATCGTCGAATTCGCGGACGGCTCGGGGGCGCATGCCACCTGTCGCCGGCGCGCGCATGACGAACTTGAGTTGAACGTCGACCGCTATGCAACGCAACGGCGTCATCCCGTGGATGCGCGGCATTGGCTGCTGCTCGCCGTCGATGCAACGCACAATAGTTGGCGCGTGAAGCGTCGGCTGCCTTAGCCCGCGAGGCCACCCGCCTCCACGAATCCGCAACCGGTGCCGCGCGCGCCGCCCCGAGCGGCGGTCATGCGCCCGTCACGTCCACTTCGGAACTCACCGATGACCGACCACGATTCCAGCCTCCCGCCGAACGCCGACACCACGGCTCACCATCCCGCCGACACCCCCGACGATCCCGACCGCCGCCGCGTCCTCAGCGGGCTCGCGGCGGTCGGCCTCGGCCTCGCGCTGACGGGCTGCAAGACCCACGAGCCTGAGGCGAGCGACGGCGCACCGCGCAGCGCCGCCGACTTGCGCCTCGACGCCGCGCTGCACGATCAGGTCAAACACATCGTGGTGATCTATGCGGAGAATCGCAGCTTTGCGAATCTGTACGGCAATTTCCCCGGCGTCCAGCATCCGCTCGACGCGGTGAGCGCCGAGCGCTATCTGCAACTCGACCGCGACGGCAAGACGCCTTTGCCCCGCTTGCCCGCGATCTGGGGCGGGCTCGTGCCGCAAGCCCAGCAAGTGGACGGCCGGCGCTTCATGATCGGCCAGAACGATCTGGATCATCTGCACAACCGCCCTTTCCGCATCGTCGATGCGCACGGCGCGCCGCTGCCGACCGGCGTGATCACGCGCGATCTGGTGCATCGCTTCTATCAGAACCAGATGCAGATCAACGCCGGCCGCAACAACCAGTTCGCCGCGTGGGGCGATTCCGGCGGACTCGTCATGGGGCATTACCGCAATTCCGCCGATTCGCTGCGCCTGTGGAATCTCGCGCAGCAATACACGCTGTGCGACAACTTCTTCATGGCGGCTTTCGGCGGCTCGTGGCTGAACCACATCTTTCTGATTTCGGCGCAGGCGCCGTTCTATCCCGACATCCACAACAGCCCGGCGAAGAAACTGGTGTCGGTGGTGGAAGGCGACGATCCGACCGGCACGCGCCTGAAGATGGCGCATGACTCGCCCGCGTCCGCGCTCGACGGTCCGCCGAAATTCGTCAACGACGGCGCCTTCACGGCCGATGGCTATGCCGTCAACACGATGGCGCCGCCGTATCAACCGAGCAACGTGCGCCCGGCCGAAGGCGGCAATCCGGCCTTCGCGGATCCGTCGAATCCACGCGTGCTGCAACCGCAAAACTACGCGACGATCGGTGACCGGCTGACGGACAAAGATGTCGATTGGGCGTGGTATAGCGGCGCGTGGCAATACGCAATGGAGCATCAGGATACCGGCGCGGTGCCCGACTTCCAGTATCACCACCAGCCGTTCAACTACTTCGCCAACTACGCGCCGGGCACGGCGGCACGGCGCCGGCATTTGCGCGACGGCGGCCTCGGCAACGACGCGTCGACGAACCGGCTGATCGCGGATATCGATGCGGGGCGCTTACCCACCGTCACGTTCTACAAACCGCAAGGCGATCTGAATATGCACGCTGGCTACGCAGACGTCGAATCGGGCGACCGTCACATCGCGACGGTGATCGAGCATATCCAGCGCGGCCCGCAGTGGGCGAATACGGTCGTGATCGTCACCGTCGATGAAAACGGCGGCTGGTGGGATCCGGTTGCGCCGCCGCAAGGCGACCGCTGGGGTCCGGGGTCGCGGGTTCCCGCGCTGGTGATTTCGCCGCTGGCGAAGAAGGGTTACGTCGACCACACGGTGTACGACACCAACTCGATTCTTCGCTTCATCAGCCGCGTGCACGGGCTGACGCCGCTCGATGGCGTGCGTGCGCGGGACCGGGCGTTCGCGAGCAATGGGCTGGCACCGCTGGGGGATCTGACGGCGTCGCTGGATCTGGCCTGAAGGCGTTTGGCTGGCGAAGTGGGATTGGCCGGCGGCGACGCGCGCGCTCTATTGCGCCGCCGCCGCGTGCAGTTTCACGATCACCGCGTCCGCAATCTCCTGCGCCGTCTTCCGGATCGTCTTGCTCTCGTCGCCGCTCGCCATCACGAACTTGGCCGCGATCACATACGGATTCAGTTTGATCGCCGCGCCCGGCATGGTCTTGCTGCCGGCCCCTTCGACCGCCTGATACAGCGGCGGCAAATCGGCCGCGCCCAGACTGTCGCAGGACACCGCCACCTGGATATCGTTCTGGCCCGCGCCGAAGCCCACCATCGCGCGTTGCAAGCGATTGCCGTCGTCGACGCTCAGAAACACGCCGCGCACTTGCCAACCGGCAGCCGGCGACGGCTGTCCCGGCGCGATGCGGCGCGCATCGACACCGCCCTTCTTCAGATCTTCCGTCAACGCGTCCGCCATCTCGTTCACGATTCGCGCGGCGTGCTCCTGCGGATTCTTCTCCTGGCCCTCTGGTCCTGGTCCGGCCGGCAGCAAACCGCGCAGCCGACGCACGCGTTGCCCCGGTCCGCTATCCGGCGCGATGTTCGCCACATCCAGATCGAAGTTCGACACATAGACGACCGGCGCGGGTGCGGCGAACGGCACGCTGTCCGCTGCCGCCACGCTGAGCGGAGTCGCCGCGCTCAGGCATGCCGCCATCATCGTGAATTGCAGAAACCGACGCAGCATGGCGCGCCTCCGCGACCGTCATCGTGACGTCGGCTATCGTACTGCCGCGCGCAGCGGGCGTCCGTTTTTTTCGTATCCGATCCTCATACCTTTTGCCTTGCATAACGCGCTTCACCGCATAGACTGTTAGAGGATTACTTCGCACTTTGTACGGAACCTGCCATGCGACTGACCATCCTGATCAACGGTTCCGATCCCACCGTCAACCACGACTACGCTGTGCTATGGCTCGACACCGACGAACACCGGTGGTCGAGAGAAGCGCATCAAGGGATCGATCTGCCCCCCTGGGGCGAGTTGCACGACGAAGACGGCGTCACCACGCTCTGTGCGCCCCGCACGGATGCACCGTTATGTACGCTGCGAGGCTTGCACGTGGACCGCAAGCAACGCGTGAGCGCGGCGCAAGGCGCCGCCGCCTGGACTGGTTTGCCGACCCGCGCGCCGACCAGTGGCTTCTGGCGCCTGCAAGCCGTCGACCGTCAAACGGTTCGCGCCGAAAACAGCGTGTTCGGTAATTAAGTTTTAGCGTCTTTTTCAAGAGCCGATTGTGTCGGTCGAAAGTTCCGTTCACGGCTCGCGTTCGCTCGTGCGCGCGGGCGTTTGTACGCCGTGTCACCTACTTTCATTCTGCGTCGCGTGCGGTTAAGCCGGTCTTAAGCATGCGTGCGTAGAGTCGAAAGTCCACGCATTAGGGTCGCTGCAAAGCGGCCCGTTTTTTTGCCCGCGCGATCTCTCTTCTTTCTCTCCGTTTGCCCTGCATGTCCGGTCGCCCGATGAAGGCTCGCGACGCTATACTTGCGCCCCCAATCCCTCGACTGACTGACACATGAAGAAGTGGTTCGCCTGTCTGTTATTCACCGTTGCCGCTCACGCGAGCGCGGCGCCGTCCTGTTCCCAGTTCACACCGAATGCGCAATGGCCCGTTCTGACCAATCAGAAGATGGCGCCGAAAACGCGCATGCTGTGCTATAGCGATTTCGCGGTTCTGCATTCGGGCATCACGCACGGCCCGCTCTGGTCTGCCGAACATCTGACGCGCGACCATATCGAAGCCGCGAAAGACATGGTGCGCACCAACAAGTTCTTCGAAGATGCGCGTTTGCCCGACGGCGAAGGCGCAGCGCTCGCGGACTACAAGCGCAGCGGTTTCGATCGCGGCCATATGAGTCCGGCGGGCAATCGCTGGAATCAGCAGGCGATGGCACAATCGTTCTCGCTCGCCAACATCGTGCCGCAGAATCGCGAGAACAACCAACGGCTGTGGGCGCGCATCGAAACGTCGGTGCGCAAGATCGCGGTGTCGTACGACGATACCTACGTGGTCACCGGACCGATCTTCAACGGCCAGCAGTTGCAGACCATCGGCGCAACGCGCGTGTTCGTGCCGACGCAGTTGTTCAAGGTCGTCTACGTGCCTTCGCGACAACTGGCGTTCGCGGTGGTGGTGGACAATGTCTCGACCAATCGTTATGACATCCGGACGATTCACGAACTCGAAGCAGCATCGGGCATCCGTTTTCCGGGCATTCCGGAAAACCTCAAGGACCAGCGACCGGGAGGACTCAAAGGTGTTTAAACCCTATTCGAACGATGACGACGTACTCAACATTCAGGGCGACGCGCTCACGTTGAGCAACGGCACGACGCGCGTCGTGCTGAACGGCACGCTGGAACTGACGCAGGATCAGCGCGGACTGAAAGCGGCGCTTGCATTGAAGGAAGCGGTGGATGCGATCGTCGCCAGCTTGCAGGCGCAAACGAATCTGCCGGCGAAGGTGAAGGACGAGCCGGATGCGAAGCCGGGTGTCGTCCAGAATCCGTTTCAGTGATGCTTCAGGTATGGCTCTAGCGAAACACGCGTGATGCGAAGGCGAGGGTAAAGCTCGCCGCCTTCGCATTCATGACCGCCTACGCGCTTCCTTCGTTTCACAGCGAACGCCACCCCCTTCTGCCTCGCATACCGCGCCGCACCGCCGTTGATACAGCACCCCCGATATGTTTCGGCGGTTACGTTTTGTCACCAGAGCAGCGTCAACGTCTGTCGTTCGGCCACCGTTAAACCGGCAGCGCTGAAATCATTCAGCCGCGACACAAGAATCCACCGGTTCAACCAGGAGTCACATCATGAAGACGCTTTTCGCCGCTCTCGCTTCCGCTTTGCTCGTGTCGACCGCGTTCGCTCAAACGACCGCGCCGTCCACCACGCAACCCGCGCAAATGCAGCCCGCCGGTCAAGCGAATCTGAAGGCGAGCACCGCCGTGCAAACCGGCGCAACGGACGAAGGCGCCGCTACGACGAAAGCGCCCGCCAAGGCTTCGACGAAGGCATCGGTGAAAAAGACTTCCGCCACGCACACGGCCAAAGCACATAAAACCGTCAAGAAAACCGCCGCTAAGACCAGCGACGCGAAAGCTAATACGGGGAGCGCGAAAGAGGCCAGCAATGCCCCGGCAAAAGCCGACGGCGCACAAGCCGACACGACAAAGACGCAATAACACGTGATCGGCTCAGGCACACACCGGCCATGCATGTGTAACTAATCGAAGCCGAACCGTGCCGTTCAGAGAGGGCGAGTCGCATGACTCGCCTTTTTTTCTGCACAATTGCGTGGCGGGGTGTGCCGCGCGCCACCATGATTTTTTCAGCGCATGTGCCAATTTTTGCACCGCGTTTACTTACGGAAGTCTAATCTCGAACTGTCTTGATCAACCATGGCGTCAATGAACGCCACATCACATGGCTCTTACGCAATCCATCGACAGCTTCGCCACGCAGTCGCTCGACAAGCCGCCGGTCCAACACAGCAACATCATTCCCTTTCCTTCGGCACGCGCCCTCTTGCAGGTGACGCTGCCGCATCCGCCGCACGATCTGGCGGGCACGCAACTTCGCGCGCTGCTTCACTCGCCGCTCGGCGTCTATGTCATCAGCACGGAAGCCGTACGCGACGAAGTTCGCGTGCAACTCGACATCGCGTGCGAAGACTTCGACTTCACGTTGCACACGCTGATCTCGACTGTCCCCACCGCGTTGATCGGCCCGATGAAGCGCCGTGGCAACGCCGCAAAGGCGCGCTAATCATGTTCTCCGGTATCTGGTTGCCCATCGTGACGCCGCTGCGCAATGGCGAAGTCGATATCGACGCATTGCAGCGCCTCGCGGACTACTATCTGCACACGGAGATCAGCGGTTTCGTCGCGTTGAGCACGACCGGCGAAGCCGCGTTGCTGGAGCAGGCCGAGCGCCTCGCCGTATTGCACGCGTTGACCGACGTGATCGGCTCGCGTCTGCCGATGCTGATCGGCGTGGGCGGATCGAATACGCGCGAAGTGCTGCGCGAAATACAACGCTATGAACGTTGGGATTGCGCCGGCTATCTGGTCTCGGCACCATCCTACGTGTGCCCGGATCAGGCCGGTGTGCAGTGGCATTTCGAACAGGCCGCGCTCGCCACCAACCGCCCTATCATGCTGTACAACGTGCCGCATCGCACCGGCGTGACGATCGAGCCGGACACGGTCGCGCGCCTCGTCGAATACGACAACATCGTCGCGATCAAGGAGTGCGTGAAAGAACACTTCGCGAAGCTGCGCGGTCTGCCGGTCAATGTGCTGTGCGGCACCGACGACACCTTCGACGAGTGTCTGAATCACGGCGGCACAGGTGGCATTCTCGCCAGCGCCCATGTGTGCGCGGACCTGCTCGTCACGATTCAGGAGCTGATCCTCACCGAACACGATCTCGAGGCGCGCAATCTGTTCGCGAGCTTGCTGCCGGTCTTGCGACTTCTGTTCTCCGCGCCGAATCCGTCCGCGATCAAAGCGTTGCTGGCGTTCGATCATTCGCTCAGCGACGAAACGCGCATGCCGATTACACGCGCATCGGCGCAACTCGTCGAAACGTCTGAGCACCGCGCGCGACAGGTTGCAGGACCTGCGTGCCGAGTTCGCCGGCACGATGAGCTAACGCTAACGCGATCCACTCGACTGCCCGTGCGCCGCAAATCGGTTCATCATTCGCGGCGCAAACTCGCGTCGAAGCGCTGCATGCGCGACACGACGCGCCGCGCGTAACCGCGCCCGCCGCCGCTATAGCGAAGCAGCGCGGCATCGAGATCGCCGCCGCTTTCGTCGAGATAGGTGCTCAGAATCGTCGAGCCGATTCGCACGTTGATCGCCGGGTCGGACAGGTCGGTGCCCGCGATCAGGCGCGGATGCGCAGCGGGCAACACCTGCATGAGCCCGCGCGCGCCCGCGATGCTGACCGCGTAGCGATCGAAGCTCGACTCGACGGACATCACCGCCAGCAGCAACACCGGCGAGATCGCGTGACGATCGGCTTCAGTCAGCACGGCACGCGCGATCTTCAGGGATTCCATCGGGGCGACGCGACATTGCGCACGCAGCATCGTGGCGATGTCGCCGAGCGTCGGCCAGCCGGTAGCGGCAGTGGCGTCGCTCGTGGGGATCGGCGCGGCGGACGTGGGAGCGGCTATGGTCGGCGTCATGGCGGCCAGCCGTGTGTCGTCGGCGTGCGACGCAGTGGCGAGCGAGAAGGTCAGCGACGCCAGCATCGCCCTCAGGACGAAGGCGGGCCGTCGACGGCTCGCTTTGCTTCGGATCGGCAAACCATCCAGCGCGCTATTTCCATGCATAGTTTCGCTTCCTGACCGGGATGTCTCGACCTTACCGGGCTTGGTGTAGCGAATCGCCAAAGAAACAAGGGCGCGCCGTAAAATGCTTGTAAAAATGCCGCGCCGTGTCGGCGTGTCGGCGCGTTATTCAGGTATCCGAATATCAGGAAAGATCACAGCGGCCCCATGTCTAGTTCCGCCAGCATGCCGAGTTTGCGCACATCGGCAATTTCAATTTCCGCATAACCCAGCTTCAACGCGCCTTGCGTTTCGAACTGCTTCAGCACCTGGTTGATCGTCTGGCGGGACAGCGCGAGCATCATCGCCAGATCTTCCTGCGGCACCCTGAGCACGCGCCGCAATGCGCCGGGTTCGCCATAGCCGCCCGCCATCAGCAACAGCCGGCGCGCGACGCGTTGCGCGGCAGGCAGCAACGCGGCTTCTTCAATGGCCTCGAACGCAAGGCGCAGTTTCTGCGTCAGCAGCAAACCGAACACGTGCCAATATGCGGGCCTGCGTTCGAGCAGCGCGACGAGCGCGGCGCGCGGCGCATGAAACAGTTCGGAATCGCGTTCGGCATACGCGTCGTGGGTTCGCGGCCGGTTGTCGAACAGCGCGATCTCGCCGAACCAGTTCACCGGCTCGATGACGGCGAGCAACGCCTCCTTGCCCGTCGCACTGGCCGCGCCGATTCTCATGAGACCGTCGAGCACACAATAGAGGCCGTCGTCGGCATCGCCGCGCGTAAAAAGCCGTTGCCCGGCGACAAGCCGTACGACGCGCCCTGCTTCGATCAACTCCGCCTGCATCATGGCGGGCGCCGAGCGAAACCACGCACTGCGCCCAAGACGCATGCCAAGCTCATTCGATGAAAAACTCACACTCATAGGACGGCATCCGTGCGCGATTGTCGGCTACCCGATGGTTTCAAATCCGGTTGCCCGCGATTATGCTGACTTTGAAGGAGGAGCGGCATCCATGAGAACGCTGACGCAACAACTGACGCAATACGCGGCCTATCATCGCGACCGGCGCAATATCGCCACGCACTTCATCGGCATTCCGCTGATCGTGCTGGCGCTGGCCGTGTTGCTGAGCCGCCCGGCTTTCGGCGCCGGCCTGCTGCCGGTGACGTTATCGGCCGCGTGGCTGCTGTTCACCGCTGCAACCGTCTACTACCTCACGCTCGACGTGCCGCTCGGCGTGCTGATGGCCTGCGTGTCGGCGCTGTGTGTCGCGTTCGGCGAGTGGCTCGCCGCGCAATCCACGCTTGTTTGGCTCGCCACCGGCATTGGGCTGTTCGTGATCGGCTGGGTGTTCCAGTTCGTCGGCCATGTCGCGTATGAACATCGCAAGCCGGCCTTCGTCGACGATGTGATCGGCCTGCTGATCGGGCCGTTGTTCGTTCTTGCGGAAGCGCTGTTCAGCTTCGGCTGGCGGCCCGAGCTGCGCGAAGCGATCGACGCGCAAGTCGGCTCGACGCGTATCAATGCGAGCCGCTCAGCGACGCCTCGCTGAGCGGCGGGAACGCCGTCCGCGTTCGATATCGATGTCGGGCGCCACTCAATTCGGCGCGAGCCGGACGAGGCGAACGCCATGCAATGCCGTCAACGCCACTGCGATCCAGATCGGAATGTAAGTCGCCAGTTGCGCGGCGCTGAGCGTTTCGCCGAGCAGTGTGATCGAGACCAGCACCAGCAGCACCGGTTCCACGTAGCCGAGGATGCCGAACAACGCGACCGGTAATAAACGGCTCGCCTTCAGATACGAAGCCAGCGCAATCGTGCTCAACGCGCCGAGACCCGGCAACAGCAGGCACCACATGTCGACGCGGCCGGCGATCGTCGTCAGAGAATCGCCACTGACAATGCACACGATCGCCACCGGCAGCAGCAGCGCCATTTCGACGGTGAACATCGCCAGCGAGTCCTCGTTGATTTTGCGGCGCAGCGCGAAGTACGGCGGATAGCCGAGCGCGACCAGCAACGTCGGCCACGAAAACGCGCCCGTCGCCCACAGTTCGTGGCCGACGCCCACCGCCGCGCACAGCACGGCGAACCATTGCAACGCGTCGAGGCGCTCATGATAGTAGAAGCGCCCCACCAGCACCATGGTGAGCGGCAGCAGGAAATAGCCGAGCGACACTTCGAGCATCCGCCCGTGCAGCGGCGCCCATAGAAACAACCACAGTTGCGCGCCGAGCAGCGCCGCGCTCACGATCATCGCGGCGCAGAGCTTCGGCTCGGTCACCATCCGGTAAAGAAGTCGTCGGAGAATGGGCAGGCGTTTGCGCAACGCGACCAGCAGCAGCGCACCCGGCACCGTCCATACGACACGCCACGCAAAGATGTCGAGGCCGCTCAGCGGCGCAAGCAGCGTTGCGTAAGCGGACAGCAGGGCGAACATCGCGGACGCCCCGACCGACAACGCAATACCGCGCTTTGGGTCATACTGGTTCATCGCGCGGCTCATGACGTCAACGCGTCGGCCAACGCGTCGGCATATGAGGCGTATTCAGGCGAAGCGGTTTGCAGCGCAGCATCCGCTCGCGCGGTGTTCGTTGTTGTCATTGGCAATGAGGTCTCGCACGCGGGCAATGCCATCAGAAAGCCCTGCGTTTTTGTTTTCGAAAGACGGCGCAAGCCGGCATTCTAGACGGGTTATTCATTTACGGGCCTGCGCTTTTCCGGCGACCGTCTGCAATTAGTTCGTGCGCATCGCGCGTCGATGCACTAGAACATAAGCTTCATGCGCGGCGGGCGAAGCCGCGATGTCTCATCGACCGCGCTGCACATCGTCGCGCGATCGACTCAAGCGCGAATCTTGCTACGAAGTCTTGCACGCTGTTTGCAACAGCACACGCAGCATCAACGAGCCGGAACGGCAATGACGGTCTGCGAAGCCCCGTCCGCCCTTCTCTCTCACGGCATGCAGCGCTCGCGTTTCACCGCGCATGCCGCCGTCCGGCCAGCAATCCCGCTCATCGAATATGACTACTGGAGCCAGCATGACCCAGCCAGCCCTATCGCACGACACCTCGCCCGACCTACGCTCCGCCTTCGCCGCCGAGGTGCGCGCGGGACTCACCCACACGCCGCAGAAAGAGCTGCCGTCGAAATATCTGTACGACGAAGTGGGCTCCGCGCTCTTTGAAGTGATCACCGTATTGCCCGAGTATGGCGTGACGCGCGCCGAAGAACGGCTGCTCGCGGAGCACGCGGCGGACATCGTCGAACATCTGCCGCATGACGTGACCGTCGCCGAACTCGGCAGCGGAAGCGGCCGCAAAACACGGCGCATTCTTGAAGCACTGTGTAAAAAGCGCCCCACTTCTTACTGCCCGATTGAAATTTCGCGCAGTGCGCTGCAGTTGTGCAGACGCGAACTCGGCGACATCGAGCGCATTTCGATCGTCGGCTATGAGCGTGACTATCTGGCCGGTCTCGCCGAAGTGAGCAAGCAGCGTGCACCGGACGAGCGGTTACTCGTTCTGTTTCTCGGCAGTACCATCGGTAATTTCGGCAGGCTCGCGGCCACGCGGTTTCTGCGTGAAATTCGCAACATGCTCGCGCCCGGCGACGCATTGCTGCTCGGCACGGATCTGATCAAGCCGACGCCTGTGCTAGTCGCCGCCTACGACGATTCGATAGGCGTGACCGCATCGTTCAATCTGAATCTGCTCGCACGCATCAACCGCGAACTCGATGGCGACTTGCCGCTCGACGCATTCGAGCACGTCGCGCGCTTCAACCCCGACGCGCGCAGCATCGAGATGCATCTGCGGGCGAAGCGCGATATCACGGCGCGCATCGGCGCGGCGCAGTTGACGGTGTCGCTCAAACAAGGCGAAACGATCTGGACCGAGAGCAGCCACAAATATCGCGCGGAAGAGATGCCCGCGATTGCCGACAGCGCCGGCTTCGTGTGCAGCCATCAGTGGATCGAAGACGAATGGGGCTTTGCGGAGAGTCTGCTGGTGGCGCGATAGGCGCAGACGGTTTCGGCACAAACGAAAAAGGCGGCGCGCCATCGTGTTGATGGCGCGCCGCCTTTTTTCGCTGGTCCGTTCAGTGCTGCTCGAAACGCTCGTAGCGCTTTTCGGTCGAGCGCTCTTCGCCGGTCACTTCCGTCACGCGCGCCGCCGGCGGACCATGCCGCAGCCACGACAGCATCCGGTCCACCTGATTGGCCGGACCCTGCAGCATCGCTTCGACGGAACCGTCGTCGAGGTTCGCGACCCATCCCTTGATGCCGAGCGCGTGCGCCTGCCGCACTGTCGCGTGGCGAAAGCCGACGCCCTGCACCAAGCCGCGTACGTGCACGTGATACGTTTCGATCCGCTGATCCAGATCCGGGGCCATGCCGTCTTCTCCTCACAATCTTTCAAGCCGGCATTCTAGTCGCGTCGCGGCGAGGCTGCTCGGCGTCGTGCAGGTTCGACGGCCTCTTCGCTGCCGTTCGAGATCCGCGGCACGCCACACCGGGTGCGCGCCACGTACAATCCGTCGACTGTCATGCAGGGAATGGAAACAGAATGACCGAACAGAATCGCGATCTCGTGCTCGTGACCGGCGCTTCCGGCTTCGTCGGCTCGTCGGTGGCGCGCATCGCGCAACAGAAGGGCTTCAAGGTTCGCGTGCTGGTGCGCGCCACCAGTTCGCGCCAGAACGTCGAGGCGCTGGATGCGGAAATCGTCGTCGGCGACATGCGTGACGAAGCGTCGATGCGCAACGCGCTGTGCGGCGTGCGCTATCTGCTGCACGTGGCCGCCGACTACCGGCTGTGGGCGCCGGACCCGAGCGAGATCGAGCGCTCGAATCTCGAAGGCACCGAGGCGACCATGCGCGCGGCGCTGAAGGAAGGCGTCGAACGCATCGTCTACACGAGCAGCGTGGCGACGCTCAAGGTGACCAGTTCGGGCCAGTCCGCCGACGAAACCTCGCCGCTCAAGGCGGACCAGGCGATCGGCGTGTACAAGCGCAGCAAGGTGCTGGCCGAACGCGCAGTGGAGCGGATGATCGCCGAGGACGGACTGCCGGCGGTGATCGTCAATCCGTCCACGCCGATCGGCCCGCGCGACGTCAAGCCAACGCCGACCGGGCGCATCATCGTCGAGGCGGCGCTTGGCAAGATTCCCGCGTTCGTCGATACGGGCCTGAACCTCGTGCACGTGGACGACGTCGCGGCCGGCCACTTCCTCGCGCTCGAACGCGGCAAGATCGGCGAGCGCTATATTCTCGGCGGCGAAAATCTGCCGCTTCAGCAGATGCTCGCGGACATCGCCGCCCTGACCGGCCGCAAGGCGCCGACGCTCAGTCTGCCGCGCTGGCCGCTCTATCCGCTCGCGATGGGCGCGGAAGCGGTGGCGAAGATCACGAAACGCGAACCGTTCGTCACCGTCGACGGCCTGAAGATGTCGAAGAACAAGATGTATTTCACCTCGGCGAAGGCGGAACGCGAACTCGGCTATCGCGCGCGGCCGTATCGCGAAGGTTTGAGCGACGCGCTCGAATGGTTCCGCGAGGCCGGCTACCTGAAACCTTAAGCACTGCATCAAGCTCGGCCCTCGCGCCGCACCGGACAATCCGATGCGACCGTAAGCATTTTGTTACAAGTCCCGCGTCCGCGACAGGTCAAAGCCTACGCGCAGCAGGTAAAATCGCGGGTCTTACCAGAGAAACCCTCGCATGAATCTTCACGAACAGCTCGGCGCGCTGGAAATGGGCGTCGATCAGCTCATTCAGGCTGTCGTGGCCCAGCAGCCCGAAAACATCCCCGAGACACCCGCACAGAACGCAGCGCCGCACGCGCCTGCGGAGGACGTCGCGCCCGAATCCGTGGCGCCGACGCTTGCGTCTGAGACGGCCGCGCCCGCACTCGTCGAGGACAATGCGGCGGTCTCCGATGAGCCGCCGGCGGAACAGCCGGCCGTGCAACTCCAGCCGACGCTGGAAATCGATCGCCCGTCGCAGGACGAGATCACGATGAAGATCGGCAACCAGATGGTTGCGCTGCGCCCGGACCAGATCGGCCGACTGATCGAGGAATTGTCGAACGCGCGCGCGTCGATGACGCTCGAGCAGCCGCCGGGCATCCCGCCGGGCTGGCAATTCGTCTCGACGAAGAACCCGGTCATGGCTGTGCAGAAGCAGTCGAACGGCGACCGCTTGCTGGTGATGCGCCATACCGGCCATGGCTGGGTGCCGTTCCAGTTTTCACCCGACGTGGTGATTCAGCTCTACATGCTGCTGACCCAGTGACATAAAAAAAGCGGCGCCGTAGCGCCGCTTTTTTTCATCCAATCGATTTCAACCGTGCCGCGTCAACGCTCCTGCACCGGCGCCTGAACCCGCGCCTTCCACTGACCGCCCTTGCCGCGCCAGTAACGCACCGCTGACGCGAAGGTCGCGCCGACATAAAACAGCGCCACCAGCGGCAGAAACGGCGCCCACAACGGCGAGCGGCGGTAGTAGCGGAGCATCGGCGCATACGCGCAGCACATCGCCGCCCACGCGAGCCACGCAGGCCAGCCCAACGGACCGAGCACCAGCGCGGCGACGGGCGGCATCAGATAGATGATCGTCATGCCGGCCAGCGTGCCGGCCAGCAACAGCGGCGAGTAATGCAACTGCGTAAAGGCGGTACGCGCGATCATGTTCCAGATCTCGCGCCAGCTATCGTACGGACGCAGTGACACGCTGCGCGCCGCCACATCCAGCCGGATCGGATGACGCCCCGTGCCGCGGTGTTTGATGCGTGCGGCCAGGCTGCAATCGTCGATCAGTTCGGCGCGGATCGACTCGATGCCGCCAGCCTCTTCGAGCGCGCTGCGCCGCACCAGCATGCAGCCGCCCGCCGCCGCCGCGGTGCGATTGCGCGGGTTGTTGACCCACGCGAACGGATACAGCTTCGCGAAGAAGAACACGAAGGCCGGGATCAACGCCTTCTCCCAGAACGAATCGCAGCGCAGACGCACCATCAGCGAGACGAGATCGCGCTTTTCCACATCCGCGCGGGCGACGAGCTGCTTGACCGCGTCCGTGGGATGGCCGATGTCGGCGTCGGTGAGCAGCAGGAAATCGGCGGGCAGGCCGAGCGTGTGCACCGCCTCGATACCCTGCGACTGGGCCCACACCTTGCCGGACCAGCCCGGCGGTAGCGGCTTCGCGCTCAATACGGTCAGGCGGTCCGGGCATTGCAGCTGCAGCGCGGCCGCGCGGGCGGCGTCGGCGGTGCCGTCGGTGCTGTGGTCGTCGACGACGATCACGTGGAACGCGCCGGCATAGTCCTGCTGCAGCAGCGTCGTGACCGCCTCGGCGATCACGTCCACCTCATTGCGGGCCGGCACCACGGCGGCCACCGCGGGCCACGTCGCGCGCGGCGCGACGCTCAGCGGTGCGGCGGGACGCGCCCGCCAGAAACCGCCGCGCCCGAGCAGCAGCACGCCCCAGATCAGCAGGGAAACACACGAAAGAACAAACAGAACCGCCGCCATTAAGCTTTACCCTCGATTGAATGCGCCTCGACGCCGACGCGCCGCGACAGCCGCATCACCACCGCGCGCAGCGCGACCACGCACCAGTCAAATGTGTTGAGCACCGGACGCTCGCGAAACACATCGTAGCCCGCTTTCTCGATCCGCTCGAGAAAGCGCAGCCCGCCATGCACGGCGACGCACAGCTCGATGCCGAGCCGCCCCGGAATCCGCAACGCGAGCGGCGCGCTGCGCACCAGCATGTCCCGCACGAACGACACTTCGTGCGTCATCAGCGCCCGCCAGGCGTCGTCGACGATGCCGTTGGCGATCTGCGACTCGGTCACGCCAAAGCGCCGCAAATCCGCGAGCGGCAAATACACACGGTCTCTTTTCCAGTCGGCGGCGACGTCCAGCCAGAAGCTGATCAGTTGCGACGCCGTGCAGATCGCGTCGGCGTCGGCGAGATTGTCCGGCGTGGCCGCGCCCACCAGATGCAGCATCAGGTGCCCGAGCGGGTTCGCCGAGCGGCGGCAATAGTCGAGCAGCGCGGCGCGGTCGCCGTAACGGCGGGTGCCGATGTCCTGCGCGCAGGCGTCGAGCAACTCGTAAAACGGCGCGAGCGGCAGCTTATACTGAGCCACCACGCCGGCGAGTTTGCCGAACAGCAGCGGATGAACCGGCGCCGCACGCCGCTCCGCCACCGCGTCGAGGCCGGCCCGGAGGTCGGCGAGACGGGCATGCCGCTCGACGGCGCTCCAGTCGCCTTCGTCGGCAATATCGGCCGCGGTACGGACAACCTGATAGATAATGTCAACTGGCGCGCGCAGCGCCTTCGGCAGCAGCACGCTCGGGATCGGAAAATTTTCGTACTGATCGACGTCCATCCAGCGAGCCTCGAAACCATTCTGTAATGCGGCTCGCTGATGCGCTCCGCAGGAACCTTGTAGTTTAAGGGTTCCGTCCAAGCGGTGCAGCGTGCAATCATTACCGCATGCGCGATCCATGCGGCCCCGCAAGGTAGGCCGCAGCTGCGGCAGGCGCCCCACACACAAGGGGCGCACCAAAAGCAAAGCTGGCCTGATAGCGTTAGAATGCGCGTTTGGTTTTGCTGTACCGGCCCGTCGCCGGGGCTCAAGACGTCAACTAAATTAGATGGTCGCGGCGATAAAGTCAGATTTACCGACTTCTTCGAGACCCGCGTCAGTCGGAGTTCGCCAACCTATGCGAGTCATCCTTGCTCAGCCCCGCGGCTTTTGTGCGGGTGTTGTTCGCGCAATCGAAATTGTCGATCGCGCGTTACAGCAACACGGCGCGCCCGTGTATGTACGTCACGAGATTGTTCACAATCGCCACGTGGTCGACAATCTGCGCGAGAAGGGCGCGCGCTTCGTCGAGGAACTCGATGAAGTGCCACAAGGCGCCGTGGCCATTTTCAGCGCGCATGGCGTTGCCCAAACCGTCGAACGGGATGCAGAAGCGCGCGGCCTCGACGTGCTCGACGCCACCTGCCCCCTCGTCACCAAAGTGCACGTGCAAGGCCGTCAATATGTCGGCGCCGGGCGCACGCTGATCCTGATCGGCCACGCGGGGCATCCCGAAGTGGAAGGCACGATCGGTCAGATCCCCGGCAAGGTGCTGCTGGTGCAGAGCGAAGCCGAGGTCGCGCATCTGGACCTGCCGCTCGACACGCCGCTCGCGTATGTCACGCAGACCACGCTATCGGTGGACGACACGCGCGGCATCATCGACGCGCTGCTGCGCCGGTTCACCAACATCGTCGGTCCCGATACGCGCGACATCTGCTACGCGACGCAAAACCGCCAGGCGGCGGTGCGCGAGCTGAGCAAGCAGGTCGACGTGCTGTTGGTGGTGGGCGCGACCAACAGTTCCAACTCGAACCGGCTGCGCGAGATCGGCAGCGAGAGCGGCGTGGCGAGCTACCTCGTGGCCGACGGTTCGGAAGTGAAGGCGGAATGGTTTGCCAACGTGCAGACCGTCGGCATCACGGCCGGTGCTTCAGCGCCGGAAGAGATGGTCAAGAACGTCATCGATGCGCTGAGCGCATTGGGCCCCGTCGATGTCACGACGATGGCCGGCCGTGAAGAAAAGGTCGAGTTCAAGTTGCCATCGAAGCTGATGCAACCACTCGCCGCACGCGAAGTTTGAGGAGGACATTTTGTCTATTCCGATGCTGCAGAAAGTTCGGGTCGGCGCATACATCATGCGTCAGCACGTCTCCGGCAACAAACGCTACCCGCTCGCCCTGATGCTGGAGCCGCTGTTCCGCTGCAATCTCGCCTGCAACGGCTGCGGCAAGATTGATTACCCGGACCCCATCCTGAATCAGCGTCTGTCGCTCGAAGAATGCCTCGGCGCCGTCGACGAATGCGGTGCGCCCGTGGTGTCGATCGCTGGCGGCGAGCCGCTGCTGCACAAGGAAATGCCGCAGATCGTGAAGGGCATCATCGCGCGCAAGAGGTTCGTGTACCTCTGCACGAACGCGCTGCTGATGGAAAAGAAAATGGACGACTACGAGCCGAATCCGTACTTCGTCTGGTCGGTTCACCTCGACGGCGACAAGGAAGCGCACGATCACTCGGTGTCGCAGGAAGGCGTGTATGAAAAGGCCGTGGCCGCGATTCGCGAAGCGAAACGCCGGGGCTTTCGCGTGAACATCAACTGCACGCTGTTCAACGACGCAGTGCCGGAACGCGTAGCCGCTTTCTTCGACACGCTGGGCCCGATGGGCGTGGACGGCATCACCGTCTCGCCGGGTTATGCGTACGAACGCGCGCCCGACCAGCAACACTTCCTGAACCGCGACAAGACCAAGCATCTGTTCCGCGAAATTTTCAAGCGCGGCAACAATGGCAAGAACTGGTCGTTCAGCCAGTCGGATCTGTTCCTCGACTTCCTGGCCGGCAATCAGACGTATGAATGCACGCCGTGGGGCAACCCGGCGCGTACCGTGTTCGGCTGGCAGAAGCCGTGCTATCTGGTCGGCGAAGGTTATGTGAAGACCTTCAAGGAACTAATGGAAACGACGGAGTGGGAAAAATACGGCACGGGCAACTACGAAAAGTGCGCCGACTGCATGGTGCATTGCGGCTTCGAGGCGACCGCCGTGATGGATACGGTTGCGCATCCGCTGAAAGCGTTGCGGGTGAGCCTGCGTGGTCCGAAGACCACGGGCGCTTTCACGAAGGACATTCCTTTGGGCAAGCAGCGCCCGGCTGAATACGTGTTCTCGCGTCACGTCGAAATCAAGCTCGACGAGATTCAGCGCAGCGGCAAGGGCAAGAAGGTGCAGACGGCTACCGCGCACTGATGAGTCCATGAGGCGGCCTCGCGCCGCCCCGGATTGCGCCCGACAAAAAAGCGCGGTGGCCGTCTGGCCACCGCGCTTTTTCTTTTGCTACCTGGAATCAGTTGGGCGTCAGGCGCCGCGCGCGTTGTGCGCAGTCAGGAACTTGATCAGCCCGTCGATCCCGCCCTTGGCGATCTGATCGGCGAACTGGGTCTGATACACCTGGATCAACCAGGCGCCCATCATGTTGATGTCGTAGATCTTCCAGCCGGACGGACCCTTGGTCAGCCGGTAGTCGATCGCGTCGTCGCCGCCGTTGCTGATAACGTGCGACTGCACGACGACGTCCGTCGCGCCGGCCGGCACGTTCACCGGCTGGAATTTGAACTTCACGTCCTGGTCGCGCAGTTGCGAAAGCGACGCGGCGTAAGTGCGCACCAGCAGCAGCGTAAACTGCTCGTACAGTTGCTTCTGCTGTTCAGGGGTTGCGCTCGACCACGCCTTGCCGACGGCGATCCGCGTGGTGCGCTGGAAGTCGGTGGCCGGCACGAAGCGCGTCTGGACCAGACCGGTGATCTTCGCCATGTCGCCGCCGCGCGCCTGGGGGTCGGCCTTCATCGCGGCGACCGTGCCTTCGACGGCACTTTTTACGAGTGCATCAGGCGCGGTTTGCGCATAGGCCGCCGTGGACACCACGGCCGCCGCCAGAAAAGCAGACAGATAACGTTTCATACGGTCGTCAGAACCTGAGAGAAGTAAGCGCCGACGGGCTTGCGAGCCCAAGGCGAAAGCAGGATAGACCAGTATATCGAGAATGCGTTCCCACCCCTGAAAGCCCTTGCGGGAGCCGTACTTGCTACCGAAGTCGGGTTAGAGCGCTCCGGCTCTGTATACTTGTGCACTTTCGTCAAAAACAACACCCGTGATAAGGCCACGTTCGCCTACATGCTGAAGTCATCTATTGTCCGTCTCGTCGCCTCTTCGGTGCGCCATCCGTATAGGATCATCGCACTGTCGCTCGTGCTCGCCGTTTTGAGCAGTTTCTATGTTGTGCACAACTTCAAGATCAACACGGACATCAGCCGTCTGATCGAGACCGACAAGCAATGGACGGCGCTCGAAAACGCGGTAAGCCAGGCCTTCCCGGATCGCGGCGACACCGTGCTGGTGGTGGTCGAAGCGCGCGCGCCGGAATTCGCCGACGCGGCCGCCAGCGCGCTGACCACTGCGCTCAAAGCCGACACGAAGGAATTCGTCGCCGTCTCGCAGCCGGCCGGCGGGCCGTTTTTCGAACACAACGGTCTGCTGTTCCCGTCCACCGACGAGGTGATGTCCACCACCTCGCAGCTCGTCCAGTCGCGTCCGCTCGTCAACGCCCTCGCCCACGATCCGAGCCTGACAGGCCTCGCCGGCACGCTCACCACGAGCCTGCTGCTGCCGCTGCAACTCGGTCAGGTGAAGCTCGCCGACATGAGCCACCTGCTGTCGCAAAGCGCGAACACGCTCGATCTCGTGCTGGCCGGCAAGCCGGCGGCATTCTCGTGGCGCGCCTTGGTCGACAAAAGCGCCGCTACCGATCCGGCGCGGGCATTCGTGATCGTGCAACCGATCGTCAACTACGACGCGCTGCAGCCGGGCGCGAGCGCGTCGAAAGCGATCCGCGACACGGCCGCGTCGCTGCACCTCGACGCGCGCTACGGCGCGACGGTCCGGCTGACCGGCGAACAGCCGCTCGCCGACGAAGAGTTCGCGTCGGTCCAGGACGGCGCGGTGCTCAACGGCATCGGCACATTCATCGTCGTGCTGGTGATTCTGTGGCTCGCGCTGCGCTCGGGCCGCATGATCGCCGCGGTGTTCATCACGCTGTTCGTCGGACTCGCGATCACGGCCGCGCTCGGCCTGCTGATGGTCGGCGCACTCAACATGATTTCGGTCGCCTTCATGGTGCTGTTCATCGGCCTCGGGGTCGATTTCGGCGTGCAGTTCGGCGTCAAGTACCGCGAGGAGCGCAACCGCGACAACCGGCTCTCCGCCGCGCTGATGCACACCGCACACAGCATCGGCGTGCCGCTGACGCTCGCGGCGGTCGCGGTCGCGCTGAGCTTCTTCTCGTTCCTGCCGACCGCGTATCGCGGCGTGTCGGAGCTGGGGCAGATCGCCGGCGTCGGCATGTTCGTCGCGTACTTCACCAACATGACGCTGCTGCCGGCCCTGCTGAAAGTCTTCAATCCGCCGGGCGAAGCCGGCTCGCCGGGCTTCAAGCAACTCGCGCCCGTCGACGATTTCCTCGACCATCACCGCCGCCCGGTGCTGATCGGCACGCTGATCGTGGTGATCGGCGCGACGCCGCTGCTCACGCATTTGCGCTTCGACTTCAACCCGCTGCATCTGAAGGATCCGCATACGGAATCGATGGCGACGCTGCTGTCGCTGAAGGATTCGCCGGAAGCCGCGGTCAACAACGTGCATGCGCTGGCGCCATCGCTCGACGAGGCCGAGCGCATGGCCGGGCGTTTGCGCGCGTTGCCGGAAGTGGGCAGAGTCACCACACTGAACACGTTCATCCCGACCGAGCAGCAGCAAAAGATGATGCTGATCGCGAGCGCCGCGCAGCAACTGCTGCCCGCGCTGCAGCAGCAACCCGCGCAGCAAGCCACCGATGAGGTGCGCGTCGCCGCGCTCAAGCGTGCGGCGAACCAGCTCTCGCTCGCCGCCGAGGATCACCCGGGCCCGGGCGCCGCCGAAGCCCAGCATCTGTCGGCGACGCTGCAAAAATTCGCCGCCGCCGACGCCGCTACGCGCGAGCGCGCCGAAACCGCGATGTCGCAGACGCTGCGCATCGCGTTGAAGCAACTGGAAAACCTGCTGCAGCCGACCGAAATCACGCGCGAGAATCTCCCCAAGGCGATCTCAGCCGCGTGGGTGTCGAAGGACGGCCGCGCCCTCGTCGACATCGCGCCGAAGGTCAAACCCGGCACCGATCCCGGCGACGACGCGATGCTCGCCCGCTTCGCCCACGCGGTGAAGAAGGCGGAGCCGGGCGCGATCGGCGGACCGATTTCGATCCTGCATTCGGCCGACACGATCATCAAGGCGTTCCTGCAAGCAGCCGGCTACGCGCTGCTGTCGATCGCCATCCTGCTGTGGATCGCGCTGCGGCGGATCGGCGACGTGCTGCGCACGCTCGTGCCGCTGCTGGTCTCCGCGCTCGTCACGCTCGAACTGTGCGTGGTGTTCGGCATGCCGCTGAACTTTGCGAATATCATCGCGTTGCCGCTGATGCTCGGCGTCGGTGTGGCTTTCAAGATCTACTTCGTGATGGCGTGGCGCAACGGCCAGACCGGCCTGCTGCAGTCGAGCCTGACGCACGCCGTGCTGTTCAGCGCGGCGACAACGGCGACCGCGTTTGGTAGCCTCTGGCTGTCGCACCACCCGGGAACGTCCAGCATGGGACGGCTGCTCGCGCTGTCGCTGTTCTGCACGCTGATCGGTGCCGTGGTGTTTCAACCTGTACTCATGGGCAAGCCGCGCCAACGTCGCGCGAAGCAAAAAGGAATATAAGCATGATGCTGCGTAACACCGCGCTGGCGCTCGCCGCTACGGGTCTGATCTCCGGTTGTGCGACCGGGCCCGACCGCAAGCCCGGCGACCCGTTCGAACCGATGAACCGGGTCGTGTTCAATTTCAACGACGGGGTGGACCGCTATGTCGCCGTGCCCGTCGCGAAGGGGTATCAGAAGGTGACGCCGCAGCCGTTGCGCACGGCGGTCAGCAACTTCTTCTCGAACCTCGGCGATCTGACCAACGCCGCGAATGCGCTGCTGCAATTGAAGTTCACCGACGCGACGGAAGACATCATGCGCTTCGCGTTCAACTCGGTCTTTGGTATCGGCGGCCTGCTCGACTGGGCGACGCCCGCCGGCCTGCCCAAGCACCATCAGGACTTCGGCCTGACGCTCGGGCACTGGGGCATTCCGTCGGGTCCGTATCTGGTTTTGCCGCTGTTCGGGCCGAGCACCGTGCGTGACAGCATGGGTCTCATCGTCGATGTGAAGTTCAACCCGCTGAACTACATGGAACCGGCGCTGCGCAATCCGCTGTATGTGCTGCAGTTCGTGAGCGTGCGCTCCGATCTGCTGGGCGCAAGCGACCTGCTGCAGCAAGCCGCGCTCGACAAATACTCGTTCGTGCGCGACGCGTACACGCAGCAGCGCCGCGCGCGTCTGCGCGGCACCAGCGACAACGCCGCGCCGCTGCCGAACTACGACGACCAGGGCGATTCGGGCGCGGCAGCGCCCGCCGCCGGCGCACCGGTAGGCTTGCCGAACTATGCCGACCCAGGTGACGCGGCCGAAGCCCCGAACGCGGCCTCCGGGGCCGCCACGGGCACGCCGGCAGGCGTGCCCAACTACACCGATCCGGGCGACACGCCGGCCAGCGGCGCAGCGGGCGCCGAACCGGGCGCGCCGGCAACGGCCCCGGCGCCTGCGTCCGCCACACCCGCGCCGTCGCCTCAAACCAACCCGGCCGACGACAAACAACCGGCTGAGGCACCGGTCGCGCAATAACGCAAGAAAGATGAGAGGCGGGAAAAGCGCTGAGGATGTACGAACGCGCTGCGGGACGCCCAGAACGGGCGTCCCGTAAAACTAGCCAGAAGCTGGCCACACCACCGAACGGGAATGCCGCATCACCTCGGCGTGCGGCGCAGCGGCCCCACCGCAACTCAAACCAACACCGGAGCTGATCGACTCTGCCTCAATGCAGGCTATCCGCTTCGACACGCGCGGCCACCCGCTCGTCTTCAACGGCAACCGGGCCTTGCGGCACCTGCCGCGAGCTTTCGCGGTAGTTGGCAAACGCCTCTTCGGCGTAACGGATCTGCGTGCGCCCATGAGGCGCGGGCTCACCCCTCTCATCCAGATTGACGAACACCATCTTCTCGACGGTCAGGATGCTTTTGCGCGTGATCTTGTTGCGCACTTCGCAACGAAGCGTGATCGACGTGCGGCCGAAATGCGTGGCAGTCATGCCGAGTTCGATGATGTCGCCCTGACGCGCTGAGCTGACGAAATTGATCTCGGACATGAACTTGGTCACGACCCGCTGATTGTCGAGCTGCGTGATCGCATAGATGGCTGCTTCTTCATCGATCCAGCGCAGGAGACTGCCGCCGAACAGCGTCCCGTTGGGGTTCAGGTCTTCGGGCTTGACCCACTTTCTGGTATGGAAATTCATTTGGCACTCCGTGTGTGAGGCGCCCGGGTTCATCGTCGGATAGCGACAAACCTAGGGTTAACACTGACATTGTACCAAGATAAGGGTTTTCCCTAGTATCTCAATAGCTACTGAATTACTTGCCGAGCGGCGGCCCCTGCGGAGCACGGCAACGCGCGGTTCGGGCCGCCGTCTTCACACGACAGCTGCGATCCGCAACGCCCCGGCCTCGCCCATTGCCCGGCGCGCCTGCACCAGCGAAGTCCGCGCGGCGCGGGCGTCGACGGCAACCTGAATCAGGCCGCCGAGTTGCGACGGCTGCCGCAACAGTTCCCGCAGAATCGGCCCGAGCGCCGTACTGCCGTCATCACGCAGTCCGGCCGTGGCGGCGGAAGGCAGCGTGCGCCAGGCCGGATCGACGATTGCGCGGCACACGGCAAACGGCACCCCATGCGCGGCGGCCATCGCGCCGGCGATGTGCGATTCCATATCCACCGCCAACGCACCGGTCGAGCGATGCAGCGCGCGTTTGTCGTCAGCCGATACCAACGGCGCGGCGACTGCTGCCATCAGACCACGCTGCAAACGCCCCGCAAGCGGCGCTGCCATCATCGCGGCGGCGAGCCTGTCCGCCCATTGCCGATCGGTTTCGTGCCGCCCAAACGGTCCCTCGACCGCGTTCGCGACGATCAGCGAGCCCGGTTCCAGATCCGGCGCCAGCCCGCCCGCCGTCCCGAAACTCACGATGCCCGAACAACCGCGCGCGACCGCCGTATTCAGCGCGCGCTCGAGCAGATCGGCGCGCGCCGCGTAGACCACCTCGACGCCCTCGCCGCGCGCGATCCGCGCTTCGAACGCCATGCCCGTCACCATGATCACCGGCAAGCTGCTGCGGCCGGCACCGGCTGACGGTGTTGTCGAAAACGGCATCCGTTACATCCCGACCGCGACGCGCGTGAGCCCGTTGCGCTTCAGATGACGGAACCGCGCCAACGCCCACAGCGGGAAGAACTTGCGATAGCCGTGGTAGCGCAGATAGAACACGCGCGGAAAGCCGGTTGCGGTGAAGCGCGTTTCGTCCCAGAGGCCATGCTCGCGCTGTTCGCGCTGCAAGTAGTCGACGCCGCGTGCGACCGCTTCGTGATTGACCTCGCCCGCCGCCATCAGACCCATCAGCGCCCACGCCGTCTGCGATGCCGTGCTCGCCGCGCGCTCATAGCCGCGATAGTCGAGCTTGTAGCTTTCGCCGCCCTCGCCCCAGCCGCCGTCGGGGTTCTGGATCGACAGCAACCACTGCGCCGCGCGTTTGATGCGCGGATCGTCGTGCGGCATGCCGGCGGCGTTCAGCGAACACAGCGCGGTCCACGTGCCGTAGATGTAGTTCAGGCCCCAACGGCCGTACCAGCTGCCGTCCGACTCCTGCTCCTGCAACATGTATGCGAACGCACGTTGCGCCGGCTCGCTGTTCTGCGGCAATTCACCGAGTTGCGCGAGCATCGACAGACACCGGCCCGACACGTCCGCAGTCGGCGGATCGAGCAACGCGCCGTGATCGGAGAACGGAATGTTGTTCAGGTAGTACTGGGTGTTCTCCGGCTCGAACGCGCCCCAACCGCCGTCGCTGCTCTGCATGCCCACCAGCCACTCGCGTGCGCGCGCAATGGCCTGGCGATCGGCCGTGGATTGCGTGATTGCCGCCGAGCGCTGCATCGCCATCACGACCACCGCCGTATCGTCGACATCCGGATAGTGCGCGTTGTTGTACTGGAACGCCCAGCCGCCAGGCCGCACATTCGGCCGGCGCGAGATCCAGTCGCCGCGCACGTCGAGAATCTGCAACGGACGCAGCCACGCGAGCCCGCGTTCGGCCGCCTGCTCGGCATGCGCTTCGCCGGTTTCGAGCAGCGCGTGCGCGACGAGCGACGTGTCCCAGACGGGCGACAGACACGGCTGGCAATATGCTTCGTCATCCTTGATAACGAGCAACTTCTCGATCGACTGACGAGCGATCGCCCGATTCGGGTGATCGGCCGGGTAGCCGAGCACGTCGTACATCATCACCGAGTTCGCCATTGCGGGGAAAATCGCGCCGAGGCCGTCTTCGCCGTTCAGCCGTTCGTCGACAAAGGCGAGCGCCGCGCGCACCGCGCGCTCGCGGGTGGCTTTCGGGAACAGGCCGTCGACCGTGCGCAGCAGCGCGTCCACACCGCGGAAAAAGCCGAACCAGCCGGCATGCTGATGCGGCGCCCGGTCGTTCATGCCCGTATTGACCGGCGCGCCACGGAACAACTCGTCGATGCGCACCTTACGCGGATTGCGCGCGAGCGGGCGCTTCGCGTTGAGCACCAGCAGCGGCACGATGACCGTACGCGCCCAATACGACACCTTCGACAGATGGAACGGGAACCACATCGGCAACAGCATGATCTCGACGGGCATCATCGGCACCGCGCGCCACGACACCACGCCGAACAGCGCGAGCAGAATCCGCGTGAAGACGTTGACGTTTTCGGCGCCGCCGTGCGCGAGAATCGCTTCGCGCGCGCGGACCATGTGTTCGGCGTCAGCCGGGTCGCCGATCATCTTCAGCGCGAAGTACGCCTTCACGCTCGCGCTGATGTCGAGCGCGCCGTCGGTGAACAGCGGCCAGCCGCCATTGGGCAACTGGATGCGGCGCAGATAGCGCGCGATCTTCTGTTCGAGTTCGAGGTTCGGCGTTTCGCCGAGATAGTGAACCAGCAGCACGTATTCGGCCGGAATCGTCGCGTCGGCTTCGAGTTCGTAGACCCAGTGGCCGTCCGGCTGTTGCGCGGCGAGGATCGCATCGGTCGCGCGCGTGATCGCGGCGTCGAGCGATACGCTCGACGCCAGCGGCGCGGCGTTCGCTTGCGTGTCGGCAGCGGATGCGTTCGGCACATCCAGCGCCGGGTCGGCGAGTTCGGGCAGGACGTCGTCCAGCGGCTGGGCTTGAGATAAATCGTTCATCGGCGTTCCATCGGTTCATTCAGCAACGTATCCGCGGCCTTCTGGCCGGAGCGGATCGCGCCTTCAATCGTCGCGGGCAGGCCGGTGGCCGTCCAGTCTCCCGCGAGCATCAGGTTGTTCCAGCGAGTGCGCGTGCCCGGACGCAGCTTTTCCTGGTCCGGCAGCGCAGCAAACGTCGCGCGTTTTTCCATCACGACCTGCCAGAGCGGCAGCGGCGTGGCGGGCAGATCGACGGCCCGCGCCACTTCGGCCCAGACGGTGCTCGCGAGCGCTTCGTGCGGCATGTCGAGCAGCCGCTCGGCCTCGTTGAGCGTGACCGACAGGCGCCCGTCGAACGCGAACAACCATGCGGCCGTCGCGTTCAGCAGCGTGGTGATCGGCGGCAAACCGAACGGCGGCTCGACTGCGAAGTGCACGTTGACGGTCGCCGCGAAACGGTTCGGCGCGCGCAGACCCGGCACGACGCCCGGCGCGATCTCCGGCGGCAGGGCGAGAATCACCGCGTGGTTCGCTTCGAGCGCGACGCTTTCGTCGGCGAAATTCAATGCCTGCACGCGAGCGCCGTTGGCAGCGAAGACGATTTCCGTCAGCCGCGAACCCAGCTTGATGCTCGCGCCGCCATGCTGCAGCAAACGCAACGCGGGATCGACGAACGCACTGCCGAGGCCATTGCGTGCGATCAGCGGCCGGCATGCGAGGCCGCCGGCCAGCAAGGTCTCGCGCACCATCGCGCCGGTCAGTTCCGCCGACGCATCGCGCGGCTCCAGATTCAGCATCGCATGAAACAGCGGTCTCAGCAGACGGTCCCACAGCGGGCCGTTGCAGCGCATGGTCTGCGCAAGGCTGCGGCCCGGTTTGGCGAACAGCAGCGGCACGAGCGAAAGATAGTCGCCCGGATCGGTGTTCGGCACGCGCGCATTCGGGTCGAAGATCCACCAGGGCACGTGTCCCGGCGACAGGCGCACGGTCCAGCGCGCCCGCGTGGCGAGATCCATGAACGGAAACTCGGCCTGCGACGGGCCGGTCAGTTCGTCGGCGGCACCGATCGCCCGCAGGTAGTTGAGCGTCGCGGCATTGCCCGAAAGCACGACGTGATTGCCGCTGTCGAGGGTCGTGCCCAGCCGGGTGTCGTAGTACGAACGGCAGCGGCCACCCGCCTGGGGCGCCGCTTCATGCAGCACGACTTGCGCGCCGCGCCGCTGCAACTGCACTGCGGCGGCGAGGCCCGCGAGGCCCGCACCGACCACATGTACGAGCTTCGGCATCAGGTCAGGAGAGCGCGTAGCGCGCGACGATCCACAGCATGCGCAGCTTCGGCTTGCTGACCTTCGTACGCGGAATGTCGAAGCCCCGTTCCAGCGTGCGTTCGAGCAGCAGGCGATAAACACCCGACATGATGCGCGGCGCCTTCACCTGATTGCGCGGCTCGCGATCCATGATGGCGTCGGATGCGGCGAAGTGTTGCTGCGCGCGCTCGGCGAGCGTGGCGCACACGCGCGGCAGCGACGGATCGTCGGCGATCTGCGTCGGGTTTGTCACCGCGATGCCTTCGCGCGCCAGCAGTTCATGCGGCAGGTAGCAGCGGTTGATACCGGCGTCTTCGTCGATATCGCGCAGGATGTTGGTCAGTTGCAGCGCGTGGCCCAGATGGTGGGCGAGCAAACGGCCGGGCTCTTCCTGCATCCCGAATATTCTCACCGATAGACGGCCCGCCGCACTGGCGACGCGATCGCAGTAGAGATCGAGCGTGGCTTCGTCGGGCGCGCAGATGTCGGCGGCGGCGTCCATCGCCATGCCGTCGATCATCGCGTGAAAATCTTCGCGCTGCAGGTGGAACGTGTGAATGTGCCGCGTCAGCGCGCGCAGCGATGCGCGCGGCGCGCCCGCGTAGCACGCGTCGATGTCGGCGCGCCAGCCCTCGAGCGCGGCGGCACGTTCGGCGCGCGGCATGTCGCTGTCGGCGATATCGTCGACAGCGCGGCAGAAGGCGTAGACCTGATACATCGCATCGCGCTGCGCAGCCGGCAGGATGCGCATGGCGAGATAGAACGAACTGCCGGACGTGGCGGCAGCGGCGTCGATTTCTGTATCGTCCACGACAAGATTGGAAACAGCCAAGACGATCTCCGCAGGAGGCGCCCGCTGAAAGGCGTTCAATGAGGTTTTGTGCTTACCCGCAGGGCAGGTAGCCCACGCGCGCGGACGCGCGCGAAACAGCCGGCCAGGAGGCCGGAAACGGCGAAAAGTATATCAACGTTTGCGATAGGCCGCAGTTTTGAGGACGATTTAAGGGCGGGAAGGGCGGGAAGGGCGGGAAGGGCGGGAAGGGCGGGAAGGGCGGGGCGGGAGCGAGGCGCCCTCAGCCGAACGCGACCGAGCGGTTGCGTCCTTGCCGCTTCGCGCTATACAACGCCGCATCGGCCTCGTTGATCAGCACGTCGTACGCCGGCACGCCCTGACGCGCCGCCGCGCCACCGACGCTCGCGGTCACCGGCACGCTCGTGCCCAGCACTTCGACCGGCGTATCGGCGATCACGGAGCGGATCTTGTCCGCGACGCGCATTGCGTCGTCGAGCGGCGTGCAGGGCAGCAGCAACGCAAACTCCTCGCCGCCGAAACGCCCGAAGGTATCCTGCGCCCGCACCACCTCGGCGACGCGCTGCGCCATCACGCGCAACACCGTATCGCCGACGCCGTGGCCGAACTGATCGTTGATCTTCTTGAAGTGATCGAGATCGAACAGCAGCATCGACATGTCGCCGCCGTAGCGCTGCCAGCGCGTGAATTCATCGCGCAGACGCGCTTCGAAGAAACGGCGGTTGGCGATGCCCGTCAGGCCGTCACGGTCCGCGTACTCCTGCAACTTGGCGACCGCCTCTTCGCGCTCGCGCTGCACGATGCTCACGTGCGTGACGTCCGAGATCGTCACGCACACGGCGACCACTTCGCGATCGCGTGTGAGCGGCATGAACGTGCAGTCCTGCTGCATGAAATCGACCCCGCCGGTGATCGGGCGGTCATGGTCGAACCGGAACAGATACGGCCGCTGCTCCCACGAGCTGAACGCAAAACTGCCGAGCTGAAACACGCTTTCGATCTTGCGCGACAACCACACGCGCGGCAGCTCCGGAAAGTGCGTGAACAACGACTTGCCGACCACCTGTTCCGGCGACAGACCACTGTGGTCCTGCATGAAGCGGTTCCACATGAGCACGTTCATCTCGCGGTCGAGCACGAAGATGCCAAAACCGACACGCTCGACCACCAGGTCGCTCAACGAATCCACGGATACATTCATAGGCTGGACAACAGCGCGTCGAGCGCTCCGTTCATGTGGCGAATCGATTCTTCGGCCATCAGCATGACCAGGTGCGCGCGGAAGCTCTGATCCTCCAGCGCGAAATTCACTTCGACCAGCAGCGCGACCTGCCACTGCAGCACGCCGGGCTGAAAGACCTCGTCGAGCGTCATCGTTTCACCGAGCACACCCGGCGCGGAAAACACCGGCGTGCGGCCGAGCTGGTCGAGAATCGACGACACGCATGCGCCCGTCAGCACGTTGGCGACGTCGAGCATCAGTTCCTTCTGGCTCACCGCCTCGTAGCTCGAACGCGCGTACGGATCGCTGACGAGCGAGCACAGCTGCGCGATGCTGTCGCTGCGGCAGATCACCAGCGCCTCGCCCTTGATGTCGGAGCGAAAACCCTGGCGCACCGCGCTCACCGTGTCGTCGATCCCGGTCATCTCGCGCAGCGCCTCGGCTGCCTCGCTGAGCGCCACCATCCGCACGCGCGGCACGGACAGTTCGATGAACGAATCGAGCAGCCGCGCGAGCCGCGTCGCGGCCTGGCCCATCGCCAGATTGGCGACCTCCTGCAGCGCGTCGCGCTGATCTTCGGTGAGGACTGGCTCAGACATACAACCCGTACTCCTTGAGGATGGGCAGTACCGCCTCGGGCGTCACGGGCTTGGCGATGAACGCGGCGGCGCCGAGCGCGCGCACGCGCGCCTGGGCCATCGGTTGAACATCGGCGGAGACGACGATGACGAAGGTGTTCAGATCCTCATGCTGCAATGCTTCGAGCACCTGGTAGCCGGTCATGTCCGGCATCGTCAGGTCGAGGAACATCACCGACGCCTTGCCCTCGCGGTACAGACCGAGCGCCTCGCGCCCGTTCGATGCGTAGGACACGTCGACATCCCAGTCCGGCGGCAATGCCTTGGTGAGCACCTTGCGGGCAAGCAACGAATCGTCGGCGATCACAATGGGCAAGGGCATGGGCGGGTCGAAAAGCGGAATTATCTCTTACGCATAACGGCGCGTAGAGGCGGTTTCTTTAGCGCGAGGTCTGTCGACCCGCGGCAAAGTGCGGTGAAGCCTGCGAAAGCGCAGGTTGCGAACGAGCGGGGAGCGTGCGCGGCGACGCGCGGTTGGCGAATCCGGTCCGCCTGCATGAATGCGAGCGCGCACCGTGGACGACGGCTATGACCGGCATGTTCGAGCCTACCCCGTAGATCAATCTGTGCGGCTCGATGGATCAGGCTGGTCCCTTGGCCGCGCGTGGCGCCACGAACGGCTCGATCCACGCACGGTATGCATGGTCTGGGTGCCCTCGCGGCAAATACGTCCGAACATGGCAGACGAATGTTTATCGTGACGCGATTTTCGAAGCAAATCCGCGTAAAGGCAACTCACCAAAATCGCATACGGCAATAAGATATTCCGCGCCAAGGCTATTTATAAAAATGTTTAGATAGGATGAAGCTGTTTTATTTTATATTTATACTTTTTGATACGTTTGCGCTTCTGGATTCGTCGCTGTTTAACCAGCAGACAAATAGGCGAAAATCCCGGCGGCGCCCGTTCCTGAAGGTAACGTCTGGTGCCGCGCTGTGTCTATGCTTCTCCTATGAAGCCGACTCCCAGGTTCCCTGGACCCGAACGACTTTGGCATGATCGAAAAATGACACCAGACCCGTTCGACCCGCCTCGCGCAGGCCGCCTTTCCCACTATTCCGCGAAGTCGCAGGAGGAAGCATCGTTCCCCGCCGTGCCGGAACAGAATTTCCAGGTGCGCCGCATCACGTTGATCGCGCTGCTGGTCGCGGCGATCCTGCTGCCCTGCGTATATGTCGCCGCGATGGCGCTCAGCGATTTGCGCGCACGCGAGGCCGACGCCACCGACATGACGCTGCGCACGGTGCGGGTGGCCGAGGAGCACGCGCTGAAAGTGTTCGACATGAACGAGACGCTCGACGCGCGCATCATCGATCTGACCGAGGGTCTCGACGACGACGGCATCCGCGCCCGCGAAGCCGAGATTCACGAAAAGCTCCGCACGATGGGCGGCGGCTATCCGCAGGTAGCCGCCGTGTCGATCTTCGGGGGCGAAGGGACGCTGCTCGCGAGCAGCCGTTACTACCCATCGCCGGTACTGTCGATCGGCATGCGCGACGACTTCGTCGGCATTCGCGACGGCAACGCGCGCGAGCACGTGTCGAAGGTGATGACGGGGCACGTTGCCGGCGAGCAGGTGTTCAACATGGGCGTGGAGCGGCGCGCCGCCGACGGCTCGTTCGCCGGCGTGGTCTCAGTGGCGCTGCGGCCGAGCTACTTCGATGCGTTCTACCGCGAGCTGCTCGGCGGCAACGACAGCACACCGATGATCATGAGTCTCGTCCGCACCGACGGCGCGGTTCTCGCGCATTTTCCGCGCACGCCGCGCGAAGCCGCGGCCATGGCGTCCAATTCGCCGTTCGCCGAAGCGGTCGCGCAAGGGCGGCGGGCCGGCGTCGTGCGCATGCGCTCGAACGTCGACGGCGACACGCTGATCCTCGCGTTCCGGCACGTCGGCGCGTATCCGGTGTACGTGCTGTGCGGCTACCGCACGTCGGCGATCTGGGCCGCGTGGTACCGGCACCTGAGCGTCCTGATCCTGTCGATGTTCACGCCGTCGATCGCGCTGTGGTGCGTAATCTGGCTGTCGCTGCGGCGCCTCGGCGCGGAGGAGGAAGCGTGGGAGCGCTGGCAAGCCGAAGCGTCGATGCGCCGTTCGATCGAATCCGCGTATCGCCAGTCGCGCAAGATGGAGGCGCTCGGCACGCTGGTCGGCAGCGTCGCGCACGACTTCAACAACCTGCTGATGATCCTCTCGTCCAACGTGCAGATCGTGCGGCGGCGCGGCGTGGACGGGCTCGACCGCGAATTGTCGGCGATGGAGCGGGCGCTCAAGAGCGGCCAGTCGCTGACCCGGCAATTGCTCGGCGTCGCGCGCAAGCAGCCGCTGCGCACTGAGACGTTGTTGCTCGAACAATGGCTGCCGACGTGCCGCGAGTTGCTGCGCGCGTCGCTCGGCGCCAAGGTCTCACTGGTGATCGATCCCGGTACCGGCACCTGGCCGACGCGCGTCGACGTGGCGGAGCTCGAACTGGCGCTGATCAACGTTGCGGTGAACGCGCGCGACGCCATGCCCAATGGCGGGCGTTTCACGGTGCGGGCCACCAACATCGTGTTCCGTCACGAGGACGGTTTTCCGCTGACCGGCAACTTCGTGCAACTCTCGCTCGAAGATACCGGGGTGGGCATGGCGCCTGAGGTGCTCGCCCGCGCCTTCGAACCGCTTTTCACGACCAAGCCGAAGGGCATGGGTACGGGCCTCGGCTTGCCGCAGGTTTTCGCGTTCTGCGAGAGCTCGGGTGGACTCGCGGCAATCGACAGCGCGGTCGGCGCAGGCACGTCGGTGCGCCTCTATCTGCCGCGCGCCGCGGCCGAACCCGAGATCACGGCGCCGGCTGAGCCGGGCGCCGAGGAAAGTAGTGCCCCGCAAGGGTTGCGCATCCTGCTGGTCGAGGACAACGAGGAAGTAGCCGCCGGCACCGAAGCGCTGCTGCAGATGATGGGCCACCAGGTCACGTGCGTGTTCAACGCCGACACGGCGCTGCGTCTGTTCGACGATGCGCATGCGCGGCGGGCGCGCACCGGCGAGCCGCAGCCGTTCGATCTCGTGCTGTCGGACATTCACATGCCCGGCAAGCTGAACGGCATCGATCTGGCCGAGGCAGTTCTCGCCTTCGACACCAAACTGCCGGTGATCCTCGTCACGGGTTACGCGGAGGAACTCGACCGGGCGCGGCGTGTGGACGTGCGGGTGTTGTCCAAACCCTTCGATATCGGCTTGTTGGAAAAGCTGCTCGAAACGATCCAGCGCGATCTGGCGCAAACGGGCTCCGACCCGGCGGAGCATCCGGCGCAGTAAAGGCGACGGGCCTGGCGGGCGCTGCGCGCCATTTACCGATAGTTGTAAAAGCGTGGCGGTGTCCCGCCGCGCTTTTCTGCGCCAATCCCCCGCCGACCGGCGCGCGAGCAGGCACCAGGGGCGTTTGCGGGGTAAGCAGGGCACCGGGCGCGTCCCCGGCATGATCGTTGCGGCCAGTCAGAAGAAGCGGGCGGCTTGTTCCAGCGCCACCCGCTCCGCCTAAATACGTCGGGAGACAGCCATGCAACATGCCGTGATTGGTTTATTCGACACCTACATGCAAGCGGAAAGCGCTCGCGACGCGCTTGTGCAGACCGGTTTCGCACGCGAAGCGATCGAGTTGCAGGCGAACCCCGAGCCCTCCGTCGGCTCGGCGACCGACGAAGTCGCCGGTGCGGGCATGCTGGCCAACATCGAGCGCTTCCTGTCGAGCTTGTTCTCTACCGGCTCGCGCGCGCCGGACGCGGCGCGCTACGCCGAAGCCGTGCGTCGCGGCGCCGTGCTGGTGTGCGTCAACGCAACGAGCGAATCGCATGCGGAACTCGCCCGCAGCACGCTGACGAGACTGGGCGCAACCGACATCGGCGAACGTCTGCCGGATTGGGAAACGCAAACTTCAAGCGGACGCGAGCATTCGGTGCTCGACGAACTCGGCATTGGCGCCGTGACGCCGGGCACGCCGCGAACATCGAGCGCGGCGTCTGCGGCTGCGACGACCACGCCGGCCGCGAGCGCGCGGCCCGCCCCTACCGCCGATCCTCTGTACACCGCGCCGCCGGGAAGCACCGGCGCCGAGCCATTCGTGCCGCCGCCGCTCAGCGGGCGGCCCACCGTCGATCCGGTGAATGAACCGGTTCGCGATCCGTTGGTCGGCGATGCGGGACGCAGCGCGATCGCAGCCGGCTCGATGCCCGGCTCAGGCGCGGTCATGCAGCCCTCGGAGGTCGTCTCCGAAGCGGGGCAGCCGACCGCGGGTCTGGGCGGGCAAATGCCGAACGAGTATCTGGAATACGAAGAGGATTTTCGCTCGCACTACGACGAGCAATACGCGTCTGAAAATGCGCGTTACGAAGACTATGTGCCGGCGTATCGCTATGGCGCGGAAATCGGCAGCGACGCGCGGTTTCACGACCGTCCGTGGGACGATATCGAACCGGAAGCCCGGCGTCATTGGGAAACGACGTCTCCAGACAGTACGTGGGAGCGTTTCAAGCTGGCGGTGCGTCACGGATGGGAACGGGTGACCGGGCATCACCACGTTTGAACGTTGCAGCGGCGCCTGGTTTGGCGATGGCAGCCGCCGCCTCGCTGCCATGAATGTGGGCTGGCGGAAGTGGCGAGCTTTTTGCACTCGCCACTTAGAAATCCGTCACTCCGCCGCGTGCCGCTTGACCCACGCAACGTAACGGTCGACAAAAGTCTGCAGGAATTTGCGTGTGCCGTCGTTCAAGATCTCGCCTTTTTCGTTGATGACCGCCGCGTCGTGCTTGATGAACACCTCGGGCTGACCCAACGTCGCGACATCGAGATACGCGAGCACGTTGCGCAAATGTTGTTGCGCCAGCGCCGTGCCCGTCGCGCCGAGCGACGTGCCGATCACCGCGCCGGGCTTGTTACCCCATGAGTTCGTGCCCCACGGACGCGAGCCCCAATCGAGCGCGTTCTTCAGCACACCGGGAATGGAGCGATTGTATTCGGGGGTGACGAACAGCAGGCCGTCGGCGGCTTCGACACGCTGCTTCAACTGCTTGCCGGCTTCGGGATAATCGGCGTCGTACTCCTGGCTGTAAAGCGGCAACGAACCGATGTCGATGAACTCGAAGGTGAAATCGGACGGCGCGAGAGAGATCACGGCTTGCGCGAGTTGCCGGTTGAACGAGTCCCGGCGCAGGCTGCCGACGACGACTGCAATGTGATGGGCCATGGTTCGCTTCCTTGATTGGGCGCTTTATGCGCAGAAAGGTACGGACTGTCCATCATAGGCAATAGACGGGCAGTTGTGGACGAAGTCGCTTGCGAATGCGGGTGCCCCATCGGGGCCGGATAGGTGGCGCGCGATGTGAGCGGTGGATAACCTCATGGCCCGCAAAGTTATCCACAGAAACGCTGAATAACCTTGTGGATAACTGGTGTTTTTGCCTTGTCAATCAAGCATGCTTTCGGTGCTGGACGATTTGAGGCAAATGCGTGCTGTGGATGTGGTGGTCGGCGTCGCGGGAAGCATGCGAAGTGTCGCGTTTGGCAAAATTGAGGCAAAAATGTCTTGTCGATCACCACGGGTGAATCTGGCGACGATGGCGCCTCGCCTTCCGGCCGACACGCGTGCATAACGCTGTGCTTCAGCTATAGAGGGAATTGACTTTCTGGAGGAAACAGCCATGAGTTTGAATTACGCAGGCAAGTCCCACGATGAAGCGGTCGCGGCTCGCAAGAAGGAAAAGCAGCGAGCGCAGGAGCAACCCGGTGGCGAGATGGCCGTCGACGGTAAGCAGGCGGACAAGCTGCACAGCAGCGGTGAGCTATCCGAGCGCGGCAAGGAAGTGTGGCGTAAGGGTAGTGGGATGGATGGCGGCGGAAAGACCTAGTCGCCGTTTGTGGTGCGGGTGGACCACGTTGTGTTTGCGGGGCGGGGCGCTTCGGTGGGACGCAGTCAGATGAAGCTGCGGCTTGAGCGGGCGACATCTCATCAGCGCGGTTTGCAAAGCGCGAAGTGAGGTGCGGGGAGCGTGCCATTGCCCTTAGAGGGCCTCGCCATTTTACGACTCCGCCAAATGCAGCTTGAATGCAAAGAGGGCGCCATATTGGGCGCCCTCTTTTTCTCTTTGCAAACTTGCTCGTCAATGAACGCGCTCCGGATTGAGTCCGTCGCGTCCGTCCGCCGATTAGTTGCCGAAAAACACGTTGCAGTAAGATGCCGGACCGTTGCACTGCGCGGGAGCGGCAGCGTGCGCTGCGCCCGAAGCGGCTGCAAACAAAGCAAAGGAAGCGATCAGGGCGGAAAGAATGCGTTTCATGGTGCTACTCCTCATCAGCGTTGGTTCGCGATCTGGTGCGATCGGTGGCTGAAGGATAGCGATTCAGTAGCTGCCTAAAAATACCGAAGATGGGAAGATATTTTTTCAGTTATTGAAATAATTTGAAAGCGGTTCCTGCGTCGTCTTGACAACGCATACAGCGAGCAAGCTCGCGATTCAGCTAGTGCCGCAAGTTGCGCGTGAAACCAGTTTGATTTCAATTTTCGCAACAATGTTTTTCTAACTCTGTAGCGCTTCACCGCTCGCCCGGTCCGGCCAGTTGCGTTGCTGGCGATCGCAACATCGCTTCGCCTGTACTGGACGCGCAGAAGTAGGAACAGGGCCCACGCTAACGGCGATTCGATCCCGTCCACACACACGAGCAGCGGGCAGCACCGCCGCGCTATGCTTAGCGTTCGCCAGGAGGCGTGTCCCGATAACGCTCGAAAAACCGCGCATGCGATGCTTCATCGAGCGCACCAACATGCGGTTCAGTACGCGCCGGATGTTTCTCCAGTTGCGCGCGCGTGCGAATCGGCCGATGTTGGAAATTGCCGCCGCAATTCGGACACACATTGCGCAGCCGGGTCAGCGCGCAGACTTCGCAGAAGGTGCATTCGTAGGTGCAGATCATCGCGTCGGACGCGTTCGGGGGCAGTGACTTGCCGCATCCTTCGCAAGACGGCCTCAGTTCGAGCATGGCGGTGGCTCCACTTTTCATCCATGGCGCGAGACGCGGGGTGCGCCTCGCTTGCCGGCAAGTGTAAGGGGCCCAGGCCGCCCCGAAAAGCTGCCGGGCCTCGGCGTAGGCAGATGCCCGCGCGACCTGTTCCCGTTGTCATGTCAACACGGTCCACAATACGAGCGTCAGCGCGAGGCCGACGACGGAGACGATCGTCTGCAATACCGACCAGACCAGCACCGTCTGTTTCAATTGCAGACCGAAGTACTCGCGCACCATCCAGAAACCCGCATCGTTCACATGGCAGAAAAACACCGAGCCCGCGCCGATCGCGAGGGCCATCAGCGAATTGTGCGTCGCGCTCAATCCAGCGACGACCGGCGCGACGATACCCGCCGTGGTGGTGGTCGCGACGGTCGCCGAGCCGGTGGCCTGGCGCAGCGCGACGGCGATCAGCCAGGCCAGCAGAATCAGCGGCATGTGCGCGCCGACCGCGATCTTCCCGATCGTCGTGCTGATGCCCGCCACCACGAGCGCCTGCTTCAGGCCGCCGCCGGCGCCAATGGTCAACAGCAGCGCGGCGATCGGCGGCAGGCTTTTGCGCAGAATGCCGCCGACGCGCTCGCGCGCCATCCCGCGCGACCAACCGAGCGCCACCACCGCGAACAGCACCGTGAGGCCAAGGGCGACAAGCGGTTCACCCAGAAAATTCAGCGTGTCGAAGAGGAACGTTTCAGGCTGGAGCAACAGCTTCGCAATCGTACGGCCAAGCATCAGTACGACGGGCAGCAGAATCGTGATCAGCGAAATGGCAAAACTCGGCGGCTCGGCGGTGTTTTGCTGCGCGCTGAAGAGCTTGCCCATTTCTTCCGGCTCGGCGACATGCATCCGTTTGGACAGAAAGATGCCGTAGAGCGGACCCGCGAGGATCACCGCAGGAATCGCGACGATCAGGCCAAGGCCGAGCGTCAGACCGAGATCGGCATGCAACGCGCTCACGGCGATCAGCGGACCCGGATGCGGCGGCAGTAGTGCATGCAGCGTGGTCATGCCGGCCAGCGCGGGAATCGCGATGCGCAGGATCGGCTGCTGTGAGCGGCGCGCCATGACGAAGATGATCGGCACCATCATCACGAGGCCGACTTCGAAGAAGAGCGGCAAGCCGATGATCAGCGCGACCAGGGCCATCATCCAGGGCAATGTGCGCGGCGTGGAGTGTTTGAGAATGGTCGACACGAGCCGGTCGGCGGCGCCTGATTCGGCCATCAGCGCACCGAGCATCGCCCCCAAGGCGATGATGATGCCGACGTCGCCGAGCAACGCGCCCGCACCTTTGCTGAATGCGCTCGCGACTGCTTCGAGCGGCAAGCCGGCGGCAAAACCCGCCGCGAACGTGCCAACCAGAATCGACAGAAACGGCGCGAGCTTCAGCACGCTAATGAAAATGATGATGAGTGCGAGCCCCAGCGCACACGACAAAATGAGTTGAGTGTCGTGAGATGCCCACGGAGTAAGTGTTGTCGTCAGATGCACGTTGGTCCTTTTTGTCAATGACGCAGCCGCGGTTTTGCGCGAGTGGCAAATTGTAGCGGCCGGTGACGACTCGGCGCAGCGAGGCCGGCGGGGGCGGTCCACGCGCGTCGCACGCCGGCGTGATTTGCTTATGCGAATTTATCGGTTCGTCCAGGCTTGCAGACGAATTATCGTCGGTGCCAATCGACCCGTTTTGCGGCCGTCTTTTAAATGAGCATTGCCATGTCAGGTCATTCGCATCTCACACGCCGCGCGTTTCTTGCCGGCGTAGGCGCTTCGCTCGCCGCCGCCACGTTGCCGGTCGTCTCCACGTCCGCATTCGCCGCCGATACGCAGACGAAGGAATTTCGCATCGGCTATCAGAAAGCCGCCAACACGCTGGTGTTGCTGAAGTCGCGCGGCACGCTGGAAAAGCGGCTTGCGCCGCAGGGTATCACCGTCAAATGGACCGAATTTCCGGCTGGCCCGCAATTGCTCGAAGGGCTGAATGTCGGCGCAATCGACTTCGGCTATGTCGGCGAGGCGCCGCCGGTGTTCGCGCAGGCCGCGGGGGCCAACTTCGTCTACACCGCTTATGAAATTCCGACGCCACACGCCGAAGGCATCCTCGTGCATCAGGATGCGCCGATCAAAACATTGGCCGATTTGAAAGGCAAAAAGATCGCGCTGAACAAAGGCTCGGACGTGCACTGGTTTCTGGTCGCCGCGTTGCAGAAGAACGGCGTGAAGTACAGCGAGATTCAGCCCGTCTACCTGGCCCCCGCCGATGCACGCGCGGCCTTTGAACGCGGCGCCATCGACGCATGGGCCATCTGGGACCCGTTCCTCGAAGCGGCGAAACGGCAGACGAACGCACGCCTGCTCGCGGATGCCGAAGGTATCGTGAGCCACCATCAATTCTTCCTGAGCGCGCGGCCGTTCGCGGAGCAAAACAGCGCGGTGCTCGCGATCATGATGGATGCGGTTGACAAAGAGGGGACGTGGGTGCGCGGTCACTACGCCGAGGCCGCCGCTCAACTCGCGCCGATTCAGGGGCTCGACGCGAGCGTGATCGAAGCGGGCTTGCGCCACTACGCGCATGTCTACAAGCCCATCGATGCGAGCGTGCTGGCGGAGCAGCAACGTATCGCGGACACGTTCAGCGAGCTGCGCCTCATTCCGACGAAGATTGTCACGAAGGATGCGGCATTGCCGGGGAAAGCTTAGTTTGCTTTCGGGGTTGAGCGTTGATGTGCTCCGGATTTTGACTCTCGACGCTGTTATATCGCGCGAGTCGGCTTTCTTTCGACGCTCAGGCGAATAGCGCAGCAACGTTTTCCGGCGGCCGACCGATCACGGCCCGCCCGTTTCGCACGACGATCGGTCGTTGCAGAAGGATGGGGTGCGCTGCCAATGCTTCGTATAACTGAGCGTCAGTGCAGGTGGCGTCGGCGAGCTGCAGTTCCTTGTACTCGGCTTGCGTGTCGCGAATCATCTCGCGGACCGTGCAGCCGAGTTGCGCGTTGAGTTGTTTGAGCTGAGCGACGGTGAGCGGATGTTTCAGGTACTCGATGACTTCTGTTGTTTCGTTCGTGCTGGTGTAGTTGCTGGTGATGAGTTCACAGGTAGCGCGCGATTTGGAGCAGTGGGGGTTGTGGTAAATCGTGATCACGAGGGAGTTGTTATGTAGTGAGGGATGGGGTGTGGGGAATTTTAGCGGGTAGAGGGGACGTAGGGCGGGGGGCTGGTGACCTTCCTGCCTGCTTCTTGTCCGGTTGGCGAGACGTGGGAGTGGCCTTGTCTGGGTGGGGAATTTCGGGGTTCAAAAAAGGTGCGCTGCTCGACCGAGGTGGATGAATAAGTAGCCGTTAAATTTTTTCTCGCCTGTTGTTGTTTTTTCTGTCCTTCGCTGATGTCGTTTTGCTGCTGGGGTTAAAGCTGGAAGGGCGGGCAGCGACGAGTTTCCGGAAGGGATGATTGCGTGACAGGGCAATACGACGGGGCAGTGGGGCAGTGGTAGTTTATGCGCATAAACTGTATCGCCGACGCTGACATACTCAGCCGCAGCCGCCCTGAACTCTGTCCCAGCCACGAAAAACTCCGGCGCGTTCACATTCGATCGATTCCCGTGCACGCATCACTCCGCGGTTTCCGCGACTAATCTCATCCCCTTGCCTGACACGTCGGCGACTCTCGGTTACGAGGAGATGAACTGAAACCATCCGTCATTTCAAACGAGATACCAGGCCCCTAACTAGATTCACACACATTGCCTGCATCGTCCGAGGCTCTTTCATCTACCTCATCGCGAACATTAGGGGAACGCCCCAGCGATCGGAAAGTGACCGACGAACCTCTTGTTACTTGCCATCGCTGTGGCGACCTCTCCAGACGACCCATCGAGCCCGCTCGCACGAGTAGACTTTATGCGCATAAAGTCCTGTCACATCGTCCATTGGCCACCGGTCGCGCGCTAGTCCACATTGGCTGGGCACTTACTCTCCCATGAGGGCTTCGGGAGAATGCCCATATCAATCCCGCCGCGCGCAGCGAAATACCAAAATCAAATGCCCGCCAGTCGGAAGCCGATGCAGATTCGCACGCCACATTCCTTTCGTTTGAGCACCCCCGAACGAGCGCCCGTCCACCTAGCCTACCGCCGCCCTCACAGCCTTTCCCGCCCGCACGCTCTTTATGCGCATAAACCTATACCGATTGGCCAATTTCGATCTTGAATTCATAAAAACGATTGAAATGAAAATTCATCCAGGTAAAATCCATTTGCGTCTAAAAAGAGGAGGTGGAATTTGGCAGCAGAAATCATCGCGGTAACACAACAGAAGGGCGGGGTCGGGAAAAGCACAATCGCGATGCATCTCGGCGCCGCGTTTCACGAGAAAGGCAAACGCGTCCTCGTCGTAGACGCAGACGGTCAGAACACATTGATCCACTGGGCCAGCGCATCATCCGAGGGAGACACCGGCATCCCTTTCCCGGTCGTCAACCTCTCGGAAGCAGGCAGCCAGATCCATCGTGAGATCAAGAAGTTCGTGGCTGACTATGACATCATCGTCGTCGACTGCCCGCCGTCCATCACCGAAAAGGTTTCTGGCGTCGTCCTGCTTGCAGCGAGCGTTGCAGTCATCCCCACATCGTCATCGCCCGCCGACTACTGGTCGAGCATCGGATTGGTCAAGCTTGTCCAGCAAGCCCAAGTGATGAACGAGGACCTGCGCGCAGTCTTTCTACTCAACAAGACCGAAGAGAAACGGATGCTGACGCGCGAACTGAAGCGCGCGTTGGAAGAACTCGGCTTTCCTCTGCTCAAGACCCAGATTCCGACACGTGAAGCCTACAAGCAGGCAATGGCATTAGGGCAGACGGTACTTCAGATGAACGACCGGGGCGCCAAGCTTGCCGCCCTTGAAGTACGGGCGTGCGCGAACGAGATCGCCGCCTTGCTCCCGTGAAATTTATGCGCATAAAGGACCCTGAATGAAACCCTCCCAATTCGCCAAAGGCTTTCAAGCACGTCCTGATACGACCAGCAGCGAAAAGCGAACCGCGCTCGACCGTCTGAATGCGATCGACGGTCTTGTCAGGAATAGCCCCGGAAGCAGTGAAGCCGCTGCGCGTCCAATTGCCACCGTGATGCCGCCGAGCGTCCCGGAAGCCGATGCCGTCGATACGGCCAATGAATCGGCCGCCTATCGCGCATGGAGAATCGAACACGGGTACAAGCCCAATCAGGTTATCGAGCTTGCGCTGAAAAGCATCAAGCCTAGCCCGTTCAATCCCCGGCACTTCTACCTTAAATCGTCAATTGCGGACCTCGCTGTCAATCTCGCCAAGCAGGGCCAGCAGCAGGCAATTCACGTCATTCCCGACTACGACAGTCCTGGCACCTACTTTGTCAGCGATGGCGGTCGGCGTGTGCGCGCCCTGAAAGAGGCGAATAAGGAGTCCGTGAAGGCGATCGTCATCGATCTGCCAATCGGTATTCAGAGCTACAAGCTGGGATACGACCTCAACGTCCAACGCGATTCGCAGACAGTGTTCGACAACGCAGTGGTCTGGAAACGCTTTCTCGACGATCGCCATTTCCAGAGCCAGAAGGAACTTGCCGAGCATCTCAATCTGGACGAATCGACTGTCGCCGTCGCATTGTCCATCGCCAAGTTGCCTGAGCCCGTCATGCACGAGATGGTCGCGCGTCCCGACCGCTTCGGTTCAAACATGGCCTATCAGGTGGGTCGATACCATTCCGCCCGAGGTGCCGACGCGACACTGCGGTTGATCAACAAGATCCTCTCTGACGACCTGAGCACGCGGCAAGTCGCGGATATCGTGAAGGGTAGGGTGAGTGCACAGGAAAGCGTTAAACCGGCAGGTCGACAACGCTATGCACAGCGTCTGGAAATCAAACTCGAGGGCGTGTCGGTGGGCGATCTCAAATCGTACGGGGATGATCGGATCGAACTGCGCTTGAAGGGGCTCACGCGTGAGAAGCGTGATGACATCCTGCGGCAAATTGAAAAAATGCTGAAGTAAAAGAGCGGGGCGGCGCACTATCGTCGCCGCCTACCTCTTCAAAGAATCAGGCCGCGCGCGATTGGCTCAGCGTGAAGGCGAGCAAGTCGCCGTCGGTCGGTTCGCCCCAGGTCTTGCGTGCGAGCCAATCGAAAAAGGCCGTTTCGACAATCTTCGAATCCAGCCCGCGACGACGCCAATCGTCTCGCATGTGCGTACCGAGTCCCGGCAATTCGTCTTCTTCAAACGACTGCCGTGCGATCTCCCTTTCCGCCTCGCCTTGCTCGTTGTACAACTCGTATGCTTCTTTGCGACGATGTGCCGAATATTCACCCAACAATCGCGCTTTGAGATCATCTGCCGGCGCGGCGACCGCGGCCTTCCCGCCACTGCCTGACGACAATGCTTCGACGGGCGGCGCATAACCCTTCTTCAATGCGTCCTTGAACAGCGCGGGCGCGCTGCGCACAGGCGGCAACGACGTGCTGCGCATGCGTTGCTCGGTCATCTGCAACGCGGCGCGAATACGGTTTTCTTCACTGTCCGCATACAGCGTTTGCGCTTCTTTCAGCGGGATGCCGATCTTCACCATCCGGTCGACCAGCGTGCTGTCGAACACATTCGGATGCTCGTCGAGTGCGAGCATTGGCTGCTTGCGCTCGGTCACGCGAAACTGAATTTCGGCTACTCGCCGCCCTTCGCGATGCTCGATCAACTCGACGAAGATATTGGTGACCGCGTTGACTTCAGCAATCGCCGGCCGCAAGTAATCGCGCTTGAAGTACTTGTATTCGCGTTTCGCTTCGTCGCCAGCTTCCGTGTCCGGCGTGCCCGACAGAATAGGGCGCCACCATTCCCACGTCTCACGCATCGTCAGATGGCTCGGGTTGGTCAGATAGCGCACGCAAATCTCGTAAAGCGCTAGGCCCGCGCTGCTGCGCAGTTGGCTCTGGAACTGCAGACTCAGACGCGCATACTGAACCGGGTCGAGCAGCTTCTTCTTGATCTTCGGCGCGAACGAGAATTCCACCCAGACGCGGCGGGTAGTGGGGTCTTCGAGAATTTCCGCGTCGGCGATCAGCGTCGAAATGCCCCATTTACGACCGGGCTTCTGGCTGGACGTGCCCGTGCTCCATTCGACCTGCACCGACACCATGCGCCGCAGGTGCTCCTTGACGAGCGCGGTGTCGTTCGAATCAAACGCGGAATTGGCGACGATGTCTGACAGCAAGGCTCGGTACGTGTCGCCCGACTCGTCGGCTTGCTGAGCCACGGCGAGGAGCACGTTGAACAGCTTGCGGGTGAGCAGCGTGATTTTGCCGCTCTTCGGCTGAATAGCGATCGCCTCGACGGCTTTGCGCAATTCCGCGGAGCTCGGGCTGACTACGTCGGTCTTCTTCGCGCGCTTCGTGGCCATGCGTCTGGTCGAGGAGGGATTTGGCGAGAGCATACCGGCTGTGGTGATACGCGTCTATAGTGCGATTCTCACCGTTCCCGGTGAAGTGAGTTTACGAGGCACGACTCACCTCGAACAACTCCCGAAAACCCTCACCTCAGCCGTTTGGCACCAGGTTCGGGCCATCCTTACGGGTCGCGGCCTCCGCAAATTCGCACTTTTTCGCAACGTGCGCGAACGGGGAGCATTCAATCCCGAATCTCCTCACCATAAAAAATTTCGTGCATTTCAGGCGACGTCGCCTCGAAGTTCGAGTGGGACTGATGCCGAAACCGCGCTCCGGGGTGCTTCGTGCCGTTTCGTGCGTAAGCAGGGGAGCAGCGACAAGATCTCAATGGCGTCCGCGAGCAGAAGTTGCGGCGAGGTTTTGCCTGATGTGCGCGGCCTGGAGCAAGTGCACCGGGATAAGGCCGTAGCGACTTCCGCTCACAGACTGCCTGCCCGCCGGGATAGCCGATCCAAGCGACGCAACAGGCGCTCTGCGCCGTGCGCCGCCGGCAACTTCTTACCGAGCGCGTCAGAGGTGCCCGTCGCGTCGCCCTAATCCTCCCGCAGGTACGCGCGGCAATGCCGACAGCGTTCGAAACCACGTCAACACCGTTGGCGAAATCGACCGAAAAGACTGCCCTTGGTAAGGACGTGACGCATCGCTCGCACTGTGCCCCCGAAAAAGCTCACCTTTGCACACCGCGAACGCTTGGAATGATGCGGACTTCCGAGGCATCGAGCCCAATATCCACCCCAAAACAATCCCGGAAAGCCTCACCTTTGAGCTTTCCGGGCAGCGTCGCACATCTCCGGGAGAGCCTCCCGAAAAGTCTCACCTTTGACAAAACCAACCAAATATTTCCACAATTTCAAAGACTTAGGATCGCCAAAATAGCAGGGCAACCAATGTGCGCCCCCGTATTTCCTCACCTCTAATCCTTTTCTTCTGAAAAGGGCGTCTTCCAAACACTTTCTCGAGGGTCCCGAAAAACCTCACCAATAAAATTTGGCAGTCACAAAGCAGCGTTAGCGAAGGCGGCATCCGTAGGGCCTTTTCAGGCCTCGGGCACCGTTTTGATCCCGTATTTCCTCACCTCAGCCATAAAAACCTGCTCAGAATCGTCCTGAAAAGCCTCACCTTTGACGGAAACCAGGCAATTCAACCAGCAGCAAATCCCGCCGCAGACGACCTCCCGAATTTCCTCACCTTTCCAATTCCAACAACTGGCAGCCCGAGACCGCAGCCGTCAAATCTCCCACTTGAGCGCCTACAAGCTCCCGCAAAAGCTCACCTTGCGCCCCGGAATGCACAAAATTATGGCAAAACCGCCCCTTGGCCCTGTAAAGTCTCACCTTCGGTTCACGTTTTCTCCCGACTTGGCTCACCAAAGGAGTTAACGGCCTCCAAATATGACCGTAAACCTCGTTCGCCGATGCTCCCGAAAGCGCTCACCTTTGACCCGACGCACCTCGGAAGAGACTTTTCAAGCACGATCGGGCTCCTCACGGCAATCAGGTCCTGCAAAATCTCACCTTTGGCCGACCCCATGTTTACGCGGTCTCCCGAACCCGCTCACGTTCTGTCCCGCAGCCACTCACCAAGGCCCCCGAACCCCATCACTCAAGTTTCCCGCAAAACCTCACCACGTCTCCCGCAAAGCTTCACCTTACCGGGCTAGAACCCTTGCCAGTTAAGGCTTTGCCGTGGCGTTAACGTTTTTAACATGGGTTCAAAGGTGTTTACTTTTATTACTCTCTAGCATTTCTCCCCGCGAGTCCTCCGGACCAAGCCTTCACCCCAACGTTGCCCTCATCGAAAGTTCGTGAAACAGTGCGCGACCGCTGAGAGATCAGCAAAAAAGCTTTCTGTACAAAGACTTATTGGTTATTCTTCGTTTTGTTTCACGGAAAAAACCAGCAGGTGCGAGTCAATCGGTCTCCGTAACGCTCAAAAACACATCAATTCAACAAAACCCCACGCTCCGAACAAATAGGTAGCAAACGTTACGTAAATTGTTATGATCCATCCAATTCGAGCGACATCGAGGTTGACATGAATCTGGACCAGGAACGACAAGCCATCCGTGGCGAGCTTGAAGCGATGCGTGCGCAAGGCGTCCGGCGGCAGGACTTGTCTCTTCATGCATGCAAGCGCCTCTTTTTCGATCTTGGCGTCCGCCCATCCATGGCGGCGGTTCGTGATCTGACGCAAACCGGCAGTGCAAGCGATATACCGAAGGACATTGACCACTTCTGGGAACGCATCCGGAACGTGTCGCGTGTGAAAGTCGGTGCCGGGGCCATTCCTAAAGCTTTGGAAGATCGCGCCGGCGAACTATTGGGCGCGTTGTTCGAAGAAGCGGTTGCTCACGCGCAGACAACGCTCGTCGGCGAACGCGAGGAAATCCGTGCGCAAATCGCGGCCGCCGAGCAACGTGCGCGGGACGCGGAAATTCGCCGGGATGCCGCCGACGAAGCGATCAAGCGCAGCGAGCTCCGCGCCGAAGCAGCGTGGGGGCGTGTTCGCGCGCTCGAAACCGAGCTATCCAGTGCAACCACGCACGGAAACGTTCACCAGGAAGGCTTGCAGTCGACGGTGCATCGACTCGATCGGGAAAACGAAGCGCTCCGTCAGCGTCTCGATAATGAACTGGCAACCAACGCCACTTTGCGTGACCGGATCGACGCATTGCATATCGAGCTGCGCCAAAGTACTGAACACTATGCGCAACAGATCAAGGACGCGGTCGCCGAGGCCGAGCGGCGCGTTAAGCCGATGCTGGTCGAACTCGATTCGCTCCGCAGCATGGCTGCGACCTATCAATCGGGCGTTCGCGACGCAAGTCGCAAGGAATTCGAGTTTATTCAGCAAATCGCGGCGGCCAAGGCGCGCGGCGATCGACTCGACGCTCAGTTGCGCGAGCAATCGGACGAGGTGGATGCCTTGACGAAAGAGGTCACCGTGTTGCGCGGCCGACAAGGTATCGATCCGGCAATCGGCGGCTTGATTTGTTCGCTGGTCGAAGCGGGGCGGCTCACGAGCGACGAGCTGCGCGTAATCGGCACAGCAGCGGACGGGCATGTCATGCTGCCGCAACGATGCCCGAAATGTGATGAAGGTGAGCCGGAGTTGTCGCAAGTCGATCACCGCTTCGAGCTGCTTTGCCCGGAATGCGACCACTCGTCGGGACTCGGCGAATCAAGGCTCGCGGCGGTCAGCCGCTTTTTGTCGAGTGACTCGGCCGCTACGCCGGCACGCCAATTCGACGCGGTGCGATAGCGGATAAAACGTCAAAGGTGAGGAAATTCGGGACCGGAAAGGTGAGTATTTTCAGGGCTCGCCGGCTCCCGATTTCCGCATCAAACGCCCGTCACGTCTAGGCGCGGGTAACGGCGGCGCGGCCGGATCAGGTACCTCGGCGGCAGGCGAATCCTGCTGGTCAACCCACGTTTGCCACGCTCGATACAGCCGGTTGGCCGACACGGCCTGCACGAATCCCAGCCATTGACCGACCAGTTCGGCCTCTACCCCACTTTCGAACAGATCCGCCGCGAAAGTGTTGCGCAAGGTTTGCGGACTGGCGCGGGACAGCCGCGATGCCGCAATCCCGGCACCGTCGATCAACGCGTCGACGGCGCGCAGCATGGTGGCTTTGTGCATCGGCCGCCCGGACGGGGCTGCGGGGAAAACCAGATTGCCGGCCAATTCCGTATGACGCCGTTCGGCGAGCCACGCGTCGAGGACCGCCGTCGCGAAGGGCGCGAGCCGGGTGCGGCGCGTCAGCATGGGATTGGCGGACTCGATCGTTACCCATGGCGAACCGACATTCACGCAACTAACCGTAAGCGCAGCGGCCTCGCCCGTCTTCAATCCGCCGCCGAGAAACGCGGCGATCAACGCGCGGTCGCGACGCTCTCGCCAGCGCTGCGCGGTCGACAAATCAGGCAGCGGTGCAAACAATTGCGCGATCAGCGCGGTTCGTTCGGCATGGGTGAGAAAGCCGGTTGGCTCGTTATCGCGCGCATTTCGCCACGCTGCTTCGCCATCCTGAGCAATGAAGCGCGCGGGGTTGGTCGACGCGGATTCGATTTCGCGCACATGATCCAGGACCCGCTCGATCAGCCGCAAATACCGGATTCGTTGAGGTTTCCGGACATCGAGTCCGGCGACGAATTCGGCAATCATATGCGTGTCGACCGTGACCAGACTCTTCTGGCGCGCGCTGAGCCACTCAAGAAAAAGTCCCCACTGCGCTTGGTAGACGCTTGCAGAAGAACGTCTGAAATGCTGCTTGGCAAGCCAGGCGTCGAAGGCGATTTGCGGGTCGAGACGCCAGTCTTCACGTTGCTGATCGAACAGATCAGTCGATGGCGCAGGACGCAGGACCGGGTCGGACAGATGAGGAGGTGACATGGGCTATCCTTCCGTTAGTTGCGCATATTGTAGGTGGCAACCGACGAAAATACAGCCTTCAGCCGCCCCAGGGCCGCGAGCGTTTCAGCGTCGAACCTTCCGACGCCGGCTTCGCCGCGCGGCGAGCGGCTTCTTCATAAGCACTGACGGCGAACGCGAACACCGCCGGCAGCGCGGTGGACGTGCCGAAATCCACGGCCTCATCGGTTTCCGGATAAGGCAGGTCGGACGGACGTTGGAACAGGCCTAGCAGCAGCGCGTCGTGCCGGCTCGCAAACCCGAGGTCGGCCAGCGCCTCTGCTTCGATCGCATGCAGCAAACGCCACGTGAGCGGCACCTGCTGGACGATGTAACGCGCCGCGATATTGCGCACGATGTGTTCGAGATCGCGCGCCGCAGTTTGGTAGCGCAGCGCGGCCAAAGCTTGATCGGTAGGGTCGGCTCTTAGATTGTTCATTATCGGCTCCAGTCGATACCCTGTACTGTACAAATATACAGTGTCGGATGCAACCTCAGCCGAATGGCCAAATCCGCCAACTGCTAGCCGCAAGGCGCCCGGACCGCGAGCCCGAAATCAGCCGTGGATCACCACCAGCAGTGCTTTCGCTTCGCCCTTGCCGGCGTTGCGGATCGCGTGCGGTTCGTCGGCGACATAGCGCGCGGTGTCCGCGGCCTTGAGCCGTTTCGTCGCGCCGGCCGCCTCGATTTCGATCGAGCCGTGCAGTACGGTCAAATGCTCGCGCGTACCGGGCTCATGCGCATTCGATACCAACGCCCCGCCCGGCTGCAGCGTCAATTCGTACCATTCGAACTTGCCAGCCAGCTCGATCGGCCCCCACACTCGCAACTGATACTTGGCCTCGTGCCCGCTCAAGGTGGGAATCTCGTGCGGACCCGAGACCGCGATTGCTTCCGGCGCTTTGGGCGGCGCGAACAGCGAATCGAGACTGACGCCGAGCGCATTGGTCAGCCGCCAGGCGACCGCGATCGTCGGATTGGCCTTGTCGCGCTCGATCTCCGAGAGCATCGATTTCGACACGCCGGCGGCACGCGACAGATCGTCGAGCGTCATGCGCCGTTCGGCGCGCAGACGCTGAATCTGTTCGCCGACGCGCGGCGGCGCGGCACTCGCCGGCACCGATGTCACGCCTGACGTAGGCACCGCGTTGGCCGCGGCGCGGCGAATACCCGAACTTGCCATTTCCTGACCCATCGTTTAGAGTTGTTCGATATACCGGATTTTAGTTCGAAAAAACGAAAATATCCGATAAAATTGACAGCCGACTATAGCAGGCCGTCTCGCCGCCGTCGCTCATGCCGCACCTATGCCGGACAGGCGAACGCGGGCCGGCGCCACCATCCCATTCAGGAGAAGGGTTCATGCGTGACCAATATCTCGCCCACTTGCGCGGCACCCTCGAGCAGATCCGCGCCGACGGCTTTTACAAAAACGAACGTGTGATCGCGAGCCCGCAGTCGGCCGATGTGCGTCTTGCCAACGGCACGCACGTGCTGAATTTCTGCGCGAACAATTACCTCGGCCTCGCCGATGACGCCCGACTGATCGACGCCGCCAAACAAGGTTTGGACAACGACGGTTTCGGCATGGCATCGGTGCGCTTCATCTGCGGCACGCAAACCGTGCACAAGGAACTGGAACACGCGCTCGCCGCATTCCTGCAAACCGACGACTGCATTCTCTATTCGAGCTGTTTCGACGCGAACGGCGGTCTGTTCGAAACCCTGCTCGACGAGAATGACGCAATCATCAGCGACGAGCTGAATCACGCGAGCATCATCGACGGCGTGCGGCTTTCGAAGGCGAAGCGTTTCCGCTACAAGAACAACGACCTCGCCGATCTCGAAGCCCGACTGAAAGAAGCGGACGCCGCCGGTGCGCGCTTCAAACTGATCGCCACCGACGGCGTGTTCTCGATGGACGGCATCATCGCCGACCTCGCCGGCATCTGCGATCTGGCCGACCGCTACGGCGCGCTCGTGATGGTCGACGACTCGCACGCGGTGGGTTTTGTCGGCGAACATGGGCGCGGCACGCCGGAACATTGTGGCGTGCTGTCGCGCGTCGACATCATCACCGGCACGCTCGGCAAAGCATTGGGCGGCGCATCGGGCGGCTACGTCGCCGCACGCAAGGAAGTCGTGGAGTTACTGCGGCAGCGCTCGCGTCCCTATTTGTTCTCGAACACGCTGACGCCGAGCATCGCCGCTGCGTCGCTGAAAGTGCTCGAACTGCTGGCGAGCGACGAAGGCGCGCAATTGCGCGCACGTGTGCGTGAAAACGGCGCGCACTTCCGCAGCAAGATGAGCGCGCTCGGCTTCACGCTCGTGCCGGGCGAACATCCGATCATTCCCGTGATGCTCGGCGACGCGCTACTCGCTTCGAAAATGGCCGATGCGCTGTTGAAGGAAGGCGTCTACGTAATCGGCTTCTCGTTCCCGGTGGTGCCCAAAGGACGCGCGCGCATCCGCACGCAAATGAGCGCGGCGCACACGCCCGAGCAGATCGACCGGGCCGTCGACGCCTTCGCGCGCGTTGGCCGTGAACTGGGCGTGATCTGACACGGAGGCGCATATGAAAGCATTGGCAAAACTCGAACGCGCGCCGGGCCTCACGCTCACGGACGTCAAGAAACCCGAAGTCGGCCACAACGACGTGATGATCCGCATCACGCGCACCGCGATTTGCGGCACCGACATCCACATCTGGAAGTGGGACGACTGGGCGCAAAAAACCATTCCGGTGCCGATGCACGTCGGTCACGAATATGTCGGCGAAATCGTCGAGATGGGACAGGAAGTGCGCGGCTTTGCGATCGGCGATCGCGTGTCGGGCGAAGGACATATCACGTGCGGTTTCTGCCGCAACTGCCGCGCGGGACGTCGGCATTTGTGCCGCAATACGGTCGGCGTCGGCGTGAATCGTGAAGGCGCGTTCGCCGAATACCTCGTCATCCCGGCATTCAACGCGTTTAAGATTCCACCCGAAATCTCCGACGATCTCGCGGCGATTTTCGATCCGTTCGGCAACGCGACGCACACCGCGCTGTCGTTCAATCTGGTCGGCGAGGACGTGCTGATTACCGGGGCGGGTCCGATCGGCATCATGGCGGTGGCGATCGCGAAACACGTCGGCGCGCGCAATGTCGTGATCACCGACATCAACGACTATCGCCTCGAACTCGCCCGCAAGATGGGCGCGACCCGCGCGGTGAACGTGTCGCGCGAATCGCTGCGCGACGTGATGGCCGATCTGCACATGACCGAAGGTTTCGACGTCGGCCTGGAAATGTCGGGCGTGCCGAGCGCGTTCACCGGCATGCTCGAAGCGATGAATCACGGCGGCAAGATCGCGTTGCTCGGCATTCCGCCCGCGCAGACCGCGATCGACTGGACTCAGGTGATCTTCAAAGGCCTTGAAATCAAGGGCATTTACGGGCGCGAGATGTTCGAAACCTGGTACAAGATGGTCGCGATGCTGCAAAGCGGTCTGGATCTGTCGCCGATCCTCACGCACCATTTCAAGGTCGACGATTATCAACAGGCCTTTGCCACGATGCTTTCCGGCGAGAGCGGCAAGGTGATTCTCGACTGGACGGCTGCGTGAGTTGACACGTCAGCCACATCGCCACGAGCTCAACGCCTTGGCTCGCGGCCGACCCAGCGCCCGCATCGCGCTCACCCGCCTGCGGGCGTTTTCACGAACTCCGCCTGAATGCGCACATGAATGTCGTCGCCGACGGCCGGATACCACGTCGACAAACCGAACTTCGCGCGGCTGAAACGGCCTTCTGCCGAGAAGCCGAGCGTGTCTTTCTTCGTCAGCGGATCGGGCGCGAAACCGTTGAACGTGACGTCGAGCGTCACCGGTTGCGTGACGCCGCGAATCGTCAGATCACCGCTCAGTGTGCCGCGAGATTCGCCGGTGCGCTCGAAGCGCGTGCTCGCAAAGCGAATCGCCGGATTGCGTGCGACGTCGAGCATGTCGGGGCCCTTCACCATCTTGTCGAGCAGCGGCACGTTCGTATCGATGCTCGCCGCGTCGATCGTGACCGATGCCGAGCTCCGCTCGAGCCCGCCCTCGCTCCAGTCGAGCTGACCCTGCTTGCGATCGAAGCGAATCGTAAAGCGCGAGTATTTGAAATGGTCGATGTCGAACGTGATGCTGGTGTGGTCCGGATCGATCTCGTAGCGGCCGACCGGCACGCGCGCCTCGTTCTGGCTGACCGAATGCGTGAGGACTTGCAGCGGTGTGCAGGCGACTGCCGTCAGCAACGTGGCGCCCAGCAGGACACGCGCCAGCGTGGCGCGGACAGGCGATGAGTTCATGAAGTTCGTTCCGGTTGAGCGATCGTCATCACGATAGCAGCTAGCGCACCTGGCTGCCGGAACCCGCAAAAACTTGACGAGGGAGAATGATCGTTCTACCCTTTGTTCATGGCTACCGACACTCTCACTGAAGCAGCCGTGCCCGGCAGCGCGCGCGAGCGTCTGCTGGATGCCGCCGAAGCGTTGATCTACGCCGGCGGCATCCACGCAACCGGCGTGGACGCGATCGTCAAGCAGTCCGGCACGGCGCGCAAGAGCTTCTACACGCATTTCGAATCGAAAGACGCGCTCGTCGCGGCCGCACTCGAACGGCGCGACGAACGCTGGATGAACTGGTTTATCGCCGGCACGCAGCGGCGCGGCAAAAGTGCGCGCAAGCGTCTGCTCGGTATGTTCGAGGTGCTGCGCGAATGGTTTGCGTCGGACGATTTTCATGGCTGCGCGTTTCTGAACGCGGCCGGTGAGATTGCGTCGGCGGAAGATCCGATCCGGATCGTCGCGCGCAAACACAAGGAACGTCTGCTCGATTTCGTGCGAACCCAGTGCGATGAATTCGCAGTCGAGTCAGACATGGATGCGCGGCGTGCCGCGCGATTGTCGCGTCAGTGGCTGCTTCTGCTCGATGGTGCAATCGCCGTGGCGCTGGTGAGCGGCGAGGCCGACACCGCGCTCGACGCGCGCAGCGCAGCCCAGACCTTGCTCGACGCCGAGGCCAACCCATCCGCCGGCGAACGCGCTACGTCCACCGGCAACGTCACAGGCACGTCGCCAGGCAAAACCACAAGCCCTTCCGCAAACCGGCGACCGCCATCCCGGCGCGCCGCAACCTGACCGAGGAACCATCATGGCCGACTCCATCGAAACCCGCCCGCCGTTGCCACCGTTCACGCGCGAAACCGCGATTCAGAAAGTGCGCGCTGCGGAAGACGGCTGGAATACGCGCGATCCCGAGCGTGTTTCGCTCGCGTACACGCCGGACAGCATCTGGCGCAATCGCGCCGAATTCACGCATGGCCGCGCGGAGATCGTCGGCCTGTTGCGCCGCAAATGGGCGAGAGAACTCGACTACCGGCTGATCAAGGAACTGTGGGCGTTCACCGATAACCGTATCGCGGTGCGCTTTGCCTACGAATGGCACGACGATTCGAACAACTGGTTCCGCTCGTATGGCAACGAGAATTGGGAGTTCGACGAGCATGGACTGATGGCGCGCCGTCATGCCAGCATCAACGACCTGCCGATCCGCGAAGCCGACCGTCTGTATCGCTGGCCGCTCGGGCGCCGTCCCGACGATCATCCGGGCCTGTCGGATCTCGGGCTCTAGACCCGCCATCGAAAATGGCAGTGGATGCGGGCACGCATTCACCGCTTTGCCATCGGTTCTCCGTTATCGTTGCGGTTCCAGGCTGCGGGCACGTCTTGTGCCCGCACGTCCGAGCGCAGCCTCAACATCGCGTGTGCGGGTTGAGGTACAGTGCGCGACGGACGGCAAACTCATAGCCAGAACATAGATGACACCGGCGCTCGACCGGTGGCGGAGAGGACATGCATTTTCGGCAGATCAAAAAGAACATCCGACGTACTGCAGTGGCGCTCATCGCGAGCCTGGCGGCGGCATCCGCCGCGCAGGCCGGCAGCTGGTGCGAGGGCGGCATATGGGTCGACGCCATGCTCGGCTCGTATCACATCAACCCCGATCCGAATACCGATTTCGAACAGTTCAATCCGGGCCTCGGCGTCGAATGCTGGCTCAACAATCAATGGGCGCTGACCGCCGGCGGTTTTCGTAACTCGCTGCGCCGACCTTCGTACTATGGCGGCGGCGTCTGGGCGCCGGAGTTCGCGCACTGGGGCATCGTGCGGCTCGCGGCGATGGCCGGGATCATCTCCGGCTATAACTACGGCAACTGGGGCTTGGGCCGCAATCACACGATCGGACCGGTGGTCGCGCCGATCGTGATGGTCGAATACAAACGCGTGGGCGCGAACTTCATCGTGATTCCGCCGATTCCTTCGGACGATCTGCCGTTTACGATCGGGTTTCAGGTGAAGGTGAAGTTCTGAGCGAACTACCGCTCACGCACACCAAGGTGAGCCGTTCCAGGATGGTGAGGATTTCCAGGGGATGGCGACCGTGCGGCGAATGGTGAGGAATTCCAGGAGATGTGATCACCGCGCTCAAAGGTGAGGAATTCCAGGAGATCGTCTCATCGAGGCTATAAGGTGAGGACTTCCAGGATACGGGCTCTCCATTCACCGGGAAGTGAGCCGTTCGACGAGCTGAATAGCACCCTGGAAGCCTCGAAATAGGCGCAAAGGTGAGGAATTCCAGGAGATCACCGTCAAAAGGTGAGCGATTCCAGGAGGTGATCCATGGCCGCTCAGAATCCGCACCGATGCGAAGGTGAGGATTTCCAGGGAGTCGTCGGCATGGCCGCTCAAGGTGACGTGTCGCCGATCTAACAACTCACCTATCAACGCAATGGCGCGAATCGAAGCCGCCGATCTCCTTACATCCTCTTCCATATGCAAACAAAGGGTGAACGCGCACGCATGCCGCGCAACACTTCTCGAACTCCGCGTAACCGGCGCTGGAAGACGACGTCCGCGACAGCGAGGCCGCCTCGTCGTAGTCATTGCCTGCCGAGCTTGTAACGGCCTCGTAAAACATGATCTTTCGCCGCTTGATAAGTTGCGGATGACGCATCGCATCGTCCCTCGAAACCCGAGCGACGTTGTCGCGTCACCGCAGATAGATCGAAGGAGAAAGCATGAAGAAGCTGTTGGCAATCGCGGCGCTCGCCGCACTGAGCGCAACGTTGAGCGGATGCTGGTGGGGACCGCCGCCGGCTTGGGGTGGTGGTGGTCCGGGTGGCGGCGGACCCGGTGGCGGCCACGGTGGAGGCGACGGGCCGCATGGCGCGATCGTCGTTCCGGGCAATGTCGCTCAGGGTTGAGCGACACACCTCACGTGAACCGCGCGGAAACCATGCAGCAACGATGCCGCAACCGCGCGGCAAACTGAACAGCGAACCGCTCAGGCAGCCTGAGCAGACAACTGAGCAGACAACCTGAGCGGGGAAACCTCGGCAAACAACCCCGGCCGACAACCTAAACCGGAAACGTCAGCGACACCACAAAACCCCCATCGACAGCATTGTCCGCATGAAAAGTGCCGCCGTTATAGCGCACGAGCCGTCGCACGATCGCGAGCCCCAGCCCGCAATGCGCATCGCCGCTGCGCGCTTCGTCAAGCCGCACGAACGGTTGCAATGCACGATCGAGTTGATCGGCCGGAATGCCGCTGCCGTGATCGCGCACCCGCAACGTGTAGTGGCCGTTGTGCCGCGACGTCGAGATTTCGGCGGGCGGGTCGCCATAGGTCAGCGCGTTCTCGATCAGGTTCGTCAGAATCCGGTCGAGGTCGACGAGCGGCAACCCGAAGCCATCGCCCGCTTGCAGATCGAGACGCACGAGCGCGTCGTCCGCGAGACTGTCGCCGTAATGCCGGCGGCAGTGCGCATCGACGCTTGTAGTGGGCGACGCGTCCGCCGTCTCTCGTGCGAAATCCAGAAACTGCGTGACGATGCGCGACAACGATTCCGCATCGCGCAGAAAGCCGCGCCGGTTCGCTTCATCGGGCAGCAGGTCCGCGCGCACCTGCATGCGCGTGATCGGCGCGCGCAGATCGTGCGCGACGCCTGCGAGCATCACCGCGCGTTCCTGCTCGGCTTGCGCGAGCTCATGCACCATCTGGTTGAAGTCGCCGATCAGCTCCTTTAGCTCACGCGGCCCGCTCGCCTCGACCACCGGCGCGCGATGGCCGACCCGAAACTCGCGCGCCGCGAGCGCGAGCCGATGCAAGGGCCGCTGCAAATGCCACGCGCCAAACAACGCGACGACCACCGCGAACACCAGCATCGTCGCCGAGGCGCCGAGGAAGCGGCGCGCCGGCAGCATCGAATTTTGCAGCACGAGCCAGCCGGGATGGCCCGCATAGCGCACCCAGACCGTGCCACTGTCGGGGTCGGCTACCACCTCGCTGCCGGCCGGCAACTTCGCGCGCAAGTCGGTTTCGAACGGACCCGAGGTGTTTTCGCAAGGCGCGGGGCAGCCATACGGAATCGCGTCGTTGGCGTTGACCCTGGCAATACCGAGCGTCGCCGAGATCTGCGCGGGCGTGAGCGAGCCTTCGTGTTCGGCCTCGACCGCGAGCAGCGCCGCACGCTGCGCATGGCCGGTGTCGATCTGGCCGCGCTCGCGGTCCACCAACACCATCGAGGTGACGTGAACCAGCACGATGAGGCCCACCGTCATCAACGAGAGCCGCCCGAACAGCGTGTTAAAGGGATTCTTCATCGTCACCGCCGCCGGGCACGAACATATAGCCGGTGCCGCGTATGGTCTGGATGCGGCGCGGATTGGCCGGATCGTCTTCGAGCAGACGGCGCAGGCGCCACACCGGCACGTCGATGCCGCGCTCGGTCACGTCGGAGTGCGGACCGTGCAGCAGGTCGACGAGCTTCGCGCGCGACAGCGTTTCCATCGGATGTTGGGCGAGCACTTCGAGCAGCGCATATTCGCTGCCCGTCAGCTTGAGCGGTTCGTCGTCGCGAAACAGCGTACGGGTGGCGAATTCGAGCCGGAAGCGGCCGAAGCGCAGCGCCTCGCGCTTCTCGGGCGGCGTCGACACGGTCGCGGGCGGGGCATGCCGGCGCAGCACCGCATGAATGCGCGCGAGCAATTCCTGCGGCATGAACGGCTTGCCGAGATAGTCGTCGGCGCCGAGTTCGAGACCGATTACGCGATCCACGCCGTCGGCGCGCGCGGTCAGCATGATCACCGGAATCGTGTCGCCGTTCGCGCGCAATTGCCTGAGCGCGCTGAGGCCGTCGACGCCCGGCATCATCAGATCGAGCACGATGATCGAGGGCCGCTCGCGTTCGAGCCGGCGCGCCAGATTGTTGGCGTCGTGCAGCACGGACATCTCGATGCCGCGCTGCTGGAAGAAGGTGCGGAGCAGGTCGCGAAGGTCGGCGTCGTCGTCGACCAGTAAAACCTGGATGGGCGTGTCGGACATGGCTGGGCCCTGATCGATGAGGACGATTGATGAACGGACAGCGCCGCCGCCCGTTTGTCTTACGCCGCAATATAGCGAATCGCGCGGCGGCGGCGGTTTCGGGTTCTTGTCCGGCCTTACAGTTTATTACGGCAGCGCCGCCAGTTCGAGTGGCAAGCGCGAGTCTTCGCTTCGATCCCACGCCGAGCGTTACACCTCGTAATCCCCGCCTAAGCCAACGTAAGACGCTGCTCACTATGCTGCGGCCATATCTTGCCGCTGGCATCGCGTTGCGTGGCTTTTCCTCCGCGAACGAACGACGCATGCCGGACGGCCCTTTGTCGTTTCCAGTCGAAGGATGCCCACAGCATGCCCAATCCCTCTATCGCCGCCGAGCCGTCACGACGCGCGCCGTGCTTCACGCTGCTGGCCGCCGGCGTCGCGGCCGCCACGTTCATGCTGAGCGGTTGCGGCGAACAGGCGTCGCAAGCAGCGCAATCGCCGGTTCCCGAAGTCGGCGTCGAAACGATCACGCCGCACGCCGTTGTTTCGAGCACCGAACTATCGGGGCGTCTGTCGGCGATTCGCGTCGCCGAAGTCAGGCCGCAAGTCGAAGGCATCGTCAGGCAACGCCTTTTCACCGAAGGCTCGCTGGTCGCGGCCGGCGCCGTGCTCTATCAGATCGACGCGTCCAGCTACCAGGCCACGTACGACCAGGCCGTCGGCACGCTCGCCAAAGCGGTGGCGACCGCCAACGCCGCGCAGACCAAGGCGGCGCGTTACGCGGAATTGTCGAAGATCCAGGGCGTGAGCCGCCAGGACTACGACGACGCCGTCGCCGCGCTCGACGAGGCGAAGGCCGATGTGCTCGCCGACCGCGCCGCATTGAAGACCGCGTCGATCAACCTCGGCTACACCAAAGTGGTCGCGCCGATCGCCGGACGCATCGGCAAATCGAGCGTCACCGAAGGCGCGCTCGTGACCGCCGAACAGACCACCGCGCTCGCGACGGTCCAGGCGACCGGCGAGATGTACCTCGACGTCACGCGTTCGTCGGCGGACTGGCTGCGTCTGCAGAAGGAATTCGCGAGCGGCCAGTTGCAGCAGGCGGGCAGCGACGGCGCGCTCGTGCATCTGGTGATGGAAGACGGCAGCACCTATGCGCAGCCAGGCAGGCTGCTGTTCTCCGACATCACCGTCGACCCCACCACCGGCTCGGTGACGCTGCGTTGCGTGTTTCCCAATCCGGACGGCACGTTGTTGCCCGGCATGTTCGTGCGCGCCCGGCTCGAAGAAGGCGTGAACCAGCAGGCGATCACGGTGCCGCAACTCGCGGTGTCGCGCGCGGCGGACGGCTCCGCGAGCGTGCTCACGGTCGGCGCCGACAACAAGGTCGCGCAGACGCCCGTCACCGCCGATACCGCGTCGGGCGCCGACTGGCTCATCACCCATGGCCTTAAAGCGGGCGATCGCGTGATCGTCGCGGGCTCGCAGAGGGCGCGCACCGGCGCGCTCGTCAAGCCGGTCGAAGCGGGCAGCACGCCCGCCACCGCGCACAACGCCGTTGCCGCGTCGGCCGCCCACAGCTAAAGCGAGACTCTCCCATGGCAGGTTTTTTCATCAACCGACCGATCCTCGCATGGGTCATCGCCATCGTCATCATGATGGTGGGCGGCGCTTCCATCGGGACGTTGCCGGTCGAGCAATATCCGAGCGTGGCGCCGGTATCCGTGCAGATCACGGCGACGTATCCGGGCGCATCCGCGGAGACTATCGCGACCACCGTCACCCAGGTGATCGAGCAGAAGCTGAGCGGCATCGACCATCTGCTCTACATGTCGTCCACCAGCAGTTCATCGGGCCAGGCACGCATCACGCTGACGTTCCAGCAGGGCACCGATGCGGACATCGCGCAGGTGCAGGTGCAAAACAAGGTCGAGCAGGCCAGCTCGTCGCTGCCGGAGACGGTTCAGGAGCAGGGCGTGCAGGTCGCGAAGGCCGCGAACTCGTTTCTGATGATCGTGTCGTTGTCGTCGACCGACGGCAGCACGAATTCCATCGACCTCGGCAATATCATCGCGACGCAGATCGAAGACCCGCTCACGCAGATCGACGGCGTCGGCGACGTGACGCTGTTCGGCGCGCAGCACGCGATGCGCATCTGGCTCGATCCGGTCAAGCTGCAAGCGGTCGGCCTCACCACCAGCGACGTCACCACTGCGATCACGAATCAGAACGTGCAGCTGTCGGTGGGACAGATCGGCGGCTCGCCGTCCACGAAAACCCAGGCGCTCAACGCGACGATTTCCGCATCGAGCCTGCTCACCACCCCCGCGCAGTTCGGCGACATTCTGTTGCGCGTGAACAGCGACGGCTCGAAGGTGATGCTCAAGGATGTCGCGCGCATCGAGGTGGGCGGCGACGATTACAGCACGGATTCACGCCTGAACGGCAAGCCGGCCGCCTCGCTCGCGGTCAAGCTCGCGAGCGGCGCGAATGCGATGAGCGTCGCGAAGGCCGTGCGCGCGAAGCTCACCGAACTGAGCGCGCAATTGCCGCGCAACGTCGTGGTCGATTATCCGTACGACACCACGCCCTTCGTGAAGATTTCGATCGAAGAGGTGGTGAAGACGCTGATCGAAGCGGTGATGCTGGTGTTCGTCGTGATGTACGTGTTCCTGCAGAACCTGCGCGCGACGCTGATTCCGACCATCGTCGTGCCGGTTGCGTTGCTCGGCACGTTCGCGGTGATGTCGGTGGTCGGCTTCTCGATCAACGTGCTGTCGATGTTCGGGCTCGTTCTGGCGATCGGCTTGCTGGTGGACGACGCGATCGTGGTCGTCGAAAACGTCGAGCGCCTGATCGCGGAAGAGGGGCTGTCGCCGCTCGAAGCGACCCGCAAGGCGATGAAGCAGATCACCGGCGCGCTGGTTGGCATCACGACGGTGCTGGTTGCCGTGTTCATTCCGATGGCGTTCTTCTCGGGATCGACGGGCGCGATCTACCGGCAGTTTTCGGTGACGATCGTCGCGGCGATGCTGCTCTCCGTGTTCCTCGCGCTGACGCTCACGCCCGCGCTGTGCGCAACGCTGCTGCGGCGCGCGGACGTCGCGCATCATCCGAAGCGTGGCGTGCTCGGGTGGTTCAACCGCGTGCTCGCACGCGGCACCGATCGCTATGATTCGGCGGTCTCGCGCGTGCTAGGCAATCCGGTGCGCTACATGGTGATCTACCTGCTGATCGGCGGCGTCGTGGCGCTGCTCTTCATGAAGCTGCCGTCGTCGTATCTGCCCGACGAGGATCAAGGCACCCTCATCACGTCGATTTCCGCGCCTGCGGGCACGCCCGCCGCGCAGACCCTGGAAGTCGTGAAGAAGGTCGAGGCGTATTACCTCGGACTTCCGCAGGTGGACAAGATCATCACGCTGACCGGTTTCAGCTTCAACGGCTCGGGCCAGAACAACGCGCTCGCATTCGTGAGCCTCAAGGACTGGAGCAAGCGGCGCGGCAGCGACGGCTCGGCGGCGGCGCTGATCCAGCATGCGAACCAGCACTTCGCCGCCACGCGCGACGCGCAGATTTTCGCGCTCAATCCGCCAGCGATTCAGGAGCTCGGCACGCAGAGCGGACTCGACTTCGAACTGGAAGACCGCATGGGCCAGGGCCACGACAAGCTGATGGCCGCGCGCCAGCTGTTGATCGCACTCGCGGCCAAAGATAGCGCATTGTCCGGCATGCGCCCCGGCGGCCTCGACGATACGCCGCAGTTTCATGTCGATATCGATCGCGAGAAGGCGAGCGCGCTGGGGCTGTCCATCGCCGATGTGAACGATACGTTGCAGACCGCGTTCGGCTCGGCGTATGTGAACAACTATGTCGATACGGGACGCATCCAGAAGGTCTACGTGCAGGCCGATGCGCCATACCGGATGATGCCGTCCGACATTGGACGGTGGTACGTGAGGGCGAGTACGACAAGCAGCTCAAGTAGTTCGAGTTCGACCAGCAGTTCGAGCGCAACGAGCACGACCAGCACCACAAGCACGACCAGCACGACCAGCAGCTACGACAGCCAGATGGTGCCGTTCTCGGCGTTCGCCACCGGTAAGTGGACCTTCGGACCGCCGCAGATCGAGCGATTCAACCGCACGCTGGCGATGGAAATCACCGCGCAAACCGGCGCGAACACCAGCACCGGCCAGGCGATGGCCGCCGTCGATGCGCTCGTGAAAAAACTGCCCGCCGGCTACGGCATCGACTGGACCGGGCAATCGTACCAGGAGCGCGTGGCCGGTTCGCATGCGATCTATCTGTACGCGATCTCGCTCGTCGTGGTGTTCCTGTGCCTTGCCGGTCTATATGAGAGCTGGTCGATTCCGCTCGCGGTGATTCTGGTCGTGCCGCTCGGCGTGCTCGGCGCGGTGCTGGGCGCGCATCTTCGCGGGCTGTCCGACGACATCTACTTCAAGGTCGGCCTGCTCGCCACGATCGGTCTGTCCACCAAGAACGCGATCCTGATCGTCGAGTTCGCCAAGGACCTGCAAGCCCAGGGACGCGGCCTGATCGAAGCCACGATCGAAGCCGCGCGGCTGCGTTTGCGGCCGATCCTGATGACCTCGCTCGCCTTCATTTTCGGCGTGCTCCCGCTCGTCATCAGCACCGGCGCCGGTTCGGCGAGCCGGCATGCGATCGGCACCGGCGTGATGGGCGGCATGATCGCCGCGACCATTCTCGCGATCTTTTTCGTGCCGGTGTTTTTTGTCGTCGTGCGCCGTCTGTTCGGTGAACACGGCGACGCCAAGCAACAGGAAGGTGTCGAATGATGAGACTCAAACCGGGCGCGTGCATGGTCGCGTTCGCCTTTGCCATGCTGACGGGATGCACGCTCGACCCGCACTATGAACGGCCCGCGGCGCCCGTCGCGGCGACGTATCCGCAAGGCGATGCGTATGAAAGCACGAGCGCCGCCGCGCGGGCAAAAGCAACGGCAAACGCGAGCGCGGAAGCGGCGAGCGGCACTGCCGCAACGACCGCAACGACCGCAACGACCGCAACGACCGCAACCATCAGCGCCGCCACTGCCCCGCTAGCCACCGACACCGCATGGCGCACGTTCTTCCGCGACGAGCGCCTGCAACGTTTGATCGACATCGCGCTCGCCAACAATCGCGACATGCGCGTGGCCGCGTTGAACGTGGCCGAATACGAAGCGCAATACCGCATCGCACGCGCCGCGCTTGCGCCGTCGATCAGCGCGAGCGGCAGCCTGACCCGCGAACGCACCGAAGGCGTGACGAGCAGCGTCAGCAATCTGAGCGTCGGCACCACGTCGTGGGAGATCGACTTCTTTGGACGCCTGCGCAGCCTCAAGCGTCAGGCGCTGGAGACCTACCTCGCAACCGACGCGTCGCGGCAAAGCACACAGATCAGCCTGATCGCCACGGTGGCGACCGACTATCTGACCTTGCTGGCCGACGAGCGTCTGCTGCAGTTGACCGAAGACACAGTGAAGGCGAATCAATCCACGTTCGATGTGACGAAGCGCGTCCAGGAGCTGGGCAATTCTTCGCTGCTCGACGTGCAGCAGGCGCAGAACTCGCTCGCGAGCGCGCGGGCCAGCCTCGCGTCCTACCGGCGCGCGGTCGCGCAGGACCGCAACAATCTGGTGGCCGTGCTAGGCGCGCCGATTCCCGACGACCTGCCGCCTCCCCGCGCATTCGACGACGAATCGATGTTCGCCGATATCGGTGCGGGCGTGCCGTCGCTGCTGCTCACCCGTCGTCCGGATATCGTCCAGGCGGAGCATGCGTTGAAGGCGGCGAACGCGAACGTCGGCGCCGCGCGCGCGGCGTTCTTCCCGAAGATCGAGTTGACCGCGTCGGCCGGCACGTCGAGTTCGACGCTCTCGAATCTGTTCAAGGCGGGCACGGGTGCCTGGGCGTTTGCGCCGAGCGTATCGGTGCCGATCTTCGATTACGGCAGCAATAAGGCATCGCTCGATGTCGCGAAGATCGAAAAGCAGATCGAGGTGGCCGACTACGAAAGCGCGATTCAGACCGCGTTCAAGGAAGTATCGAACGCACTGACGGCGCGCGCCACTTACGTCGATCAGGTGCAGGCGGATCGCGACTACGTGGCCTCCGCGCAGCGCTACTACACGCTCGCCGAAGCGCGCTACAAGGCGGGCACGGACAGCTTCCTCACCTTTCTCGACGCGCAACGCACGCTGTTTACCGCGCAACAGCAGCTTGCGACGGATAGCCTGTCGCGGCAGGCGAATCTCGTGACGCTATACAAGGTGCTGGGCGGTGGTTGGGAACACGGCTGACAGCGAACAGGTGAGAAGATTCGGGAGCCGGCGAGGTGAGAATATGCACACCTGTCGGCGCACTTTAGCCCCGAAGGTGAGGAAATTCGGGAGCCCAGGCGGACGCGTGCGGCGCGATCGAATTCGGGCGAAGTCGTGTGCATCGAGCGTTTTTCCTAGCGACGTAATCGCGTCGCAATAGAAAGGGCATTGGATAACGGCCTTTTCCACGCAAACTTTAGAACTCAATTTAGCCCCTCGGGTGTGCGAAAAAAGCGATGTAGTCATCGCTGAGTAATATGCATCGGCAATACTCCGCAGCGCTGCAAGTCAGACCATATATTTCGCACAAAAACGCGCTGCTCCGATCGAGGGCTGGCGCGCAGGCCAGACCCCGGGGGTTCAAATGACGATCCGTCATCGCATCACGCTATTGGTTGTTCTGATGTTCGCCGCCTTGTCGGCGATCGGCGGCTATGCCGTCTACCAGACGCGCGGCAGCGCCGCCGAAGTACGCAAGGTGACCGAGGGCGTGGTGCCCAGCGCACTCGCATCCGCCGACCTCGTGTCGCAAGTCAAGGACGTGCAGCTCGCCACGATGACGCTCGTCTATGCGCCCGACGCCAACATGGTCGCCCAGGCCGAGGACGAGCTGAAGAAGAAAAAAGCCTCGCTGCAACAGGCACTCGCGCTGCAGGCCAGGGAGGCCGCGAGCCACGCGCAGCAGGGTCTCGTCGTGCAGGCGAAGGACAGCCTGGAGAACTACTTCTCCGCGATTGCCGACACCGCGAAAATGAAAGCCGACGGCAAGAACGAACTCGCGCAGGCGTATCTGTTCGCTAACGTCGCGCAGTATCGCGACGAGCTCGAAGGCATCGTCGAGACCTTGCGCGTCGAGAAGAATCGCGAGAAAGACGACGCGATCACGGCGCTGAACGCCACGCTCGCCACGACGACCACGGCCATCGCATCCGTCACCGGCCTTGCGATCATTCTGCTCACTTCGATCGGCGCGCTCCTCTATCGCCAGATCACCCGCCCGCTCAGCCACATGCAGGCCATGATGAGCGAGATCGCGTCGAGCCAGGACTTCACGCGCCGCGTGCCGGTGGGACGGCTCGACGAGATCGGCTGCTCGATCGTCGCGTTCAACGGCATGATCGAGAAGATTCAGGAAAGCTCCGCGCAACTCAAACAGAAAACCGCCGACATCCAGGCGATGTTGCAGAACATGCAGCAAGGCATTCTGACGGTGGTCGACGGCGCGAAGATTCACGCGGAGTACTCGGCGTATCTGGAAGACATCTTCGAGACGAAGGACATCGCCGGGCGCGCCCTGATGGACCTCGTTTTCGCGGATACCGAACTCGGCGCCGACGCGCTGTCGCAAATCGACGCGGCCACCCATGCGTGCCTCGGCGAAGACTGCATCAACTTCGCGTTCAATCAGCACCTGCTGGTGGGCGAGATTTCGAAGCGCATGCCCGATGGCCGCGTGAAGATACTCGACCTCAGCTGGTCGGCAATCACTGACGAAAACGACACCGTCGTGCGCCTGATGCTGTGCGTGCGCGACGTCACCGAACTGCGCAAGCTCGCTGCCGAAGCGAGCGAACAGCGCCGCCGCCTCGACATGATCGGCGAGATTCTCGCGGTCAGCGAGGAGAAGTTCCATCACTTCATCGAGAGTTCGGCGGGCTTTGTCAGCGAGAACGAGCGCATCATTCGCAAGCATTCCGAAGCGGATCATGCGGCGATCGCCGAATTGTTCCGCAACATGCACACCATCAAGGGCAATGCGCGGACCTACAACCTGCAGCATCTGACCAACGTCGTGCACGAAACCGAGCGCAGCTATCACGAACTGCGCCAGCCGGACGCGGATCGCTCGTGGGATCAGGAGCATCTGATGCGCGAACTGACGCGGGTGCGCGAGGCGATCGAAAGCTACGCGAAGATCAACGAGCAAAGCCTCGGACGCAAGGGCAAAGGCCAGGCGAACGATGCGGGCAACGCGGGCCGCTACGTGATGGTCGACAAGGACGACATCCAGCAGACACTCAATATGCTGGAGCGCACCGACGCCGCCGAGCTTCACGCGTTGCAGTCGATGCGCGATGCGCTGCGCCGCACGCTGCGCGCACTGGGCAGCCAGAGCGTGCACGACGCGCTGTCCGGCGTGCTGGACTCGCTGCCGTCGCTCGCGAGCGAGTTGGGCAAGCCCGCGCCGGCCGTGCGGATCGACGACAACGGTTACCGTTTGCGCGGTCAGGCGGGCGGCACGCTGAGCAACGTGTTCATGCATCTGCTGCGCAATTCGATCGACCACGGCATCGAACCCGCCGAGGTTCGCGGTGCGCAAGGCAAAACCCCGGCCGGCACGATCGACATTGAAGTGGGCGTGGACAGCGGCGCCTTGCAGATCACGCTCAGCGACGACGGCCGCGGTCTCGCGCTCGAGCGGATTCGCGGCATCGCGCAGGAACGCGGCTGGATCGGCAATGACGACACGCTGAGCGACGAGGCGGTGGCCGAGTTCATTTTCCGGCCGGGCTTCTCGACGGCTGAGACGGTTACCGAAGTGTCGGGGCGTGGCGTCGGCATGGACGCCGTACGCGATTTCCTGCGGCGCGAGAACGGCAGCATCGAACTGCGCTTCACCGACGACCACACGGGCGCGCCGTTCCGTCAGTTCCAGACGATCGTCTGCCTGCCGGACAGCGTCGCGGTCGACACGCTCGGCGTTCAGGCGCGCGGCCGGGCCGGCGAACTGCAACTCGACGCAGTGGCGGGCTGAGCGCCGACCGACGGACTTCGCAAGGATTGGTTGTGATGCAACAGTATCAAGAGTATCTATTCGCTGCGCTGGCGGGCGGCGCGTTGATCGCGCTGCCGGCATGGGCCGCTCACAAGCTGCACAGCGCGAAGCTGACGGCGCGACTGCGCGGCGAAGCGCAAACGCGGATCGACGCGCTCGAAGCCGCGCACGCGGCGCATCGCGAAGCGCTGCAAGAACACGAGCAAGCCGAGCAGGCACTGCATGCGTTGACCGAACAGTTGCGTGACGAGTTGATGCAGCAGTCGGCCCGCGCCGATGAATTGCGGGCGTCACTCGACGCCGCGCACGGGAGCACGGAGCAGTGGACCGGCCAGGCGCGCCAGATCGCCGGTGAGGCTGCGCGTCTGAAGGGACTCGGCGCGACGTTCGAGCGCTGGCACGAGCAGATGATCTCGCTGATGACGCAGAACCACGACATGCACGCGAAGAATCAGGAGTTGTCGTCGATCGTGCGGCATGTGGTGATCGTGTCGCTGAACGCGTCGATCGAAGCGGCGCGCGCGGGTCCGGCCGGTCGCGGCTTCGCGGTGGTGGCAAGCGAAGTGCGCTCGCTCGCCGCGCGTTCCGAGGAGTTGTCGAAGAGCTATCGCGACAGCTTGCATCGCAACGACCTGACCACGACATCCACGTTCCAGGACATCCAGGCGGGCGGCAAGATGATCGCGGCGTCGCTTGCCAGTGTCGAGTCGCTCGCCAACCGCTTTCATGCGCAGCTCGATCAGGTGCCGATGTGATTTCGGCCCAGGCCCGCGACAGCTTCGAACGCATCTTCCGCAAGGCGGCGCAAACGCGCCTGCTCGCGAATGCGGACGACCTCTGCGAGATCGCACCGCTTGCCGAAGCCGGCGCCGGCGCAACGAAGGACACGCAGGTGGTCGTGCTGACCATTTCGTCGATCGTATTCAGGCTGCTGCTGATCCTGCATTTCGACGAAGACGACAGCACGCGCGGCTACTACCTGAACGGCACCGACGAGCGCCCGTTCCAGGAAGCGTTTCTGGAAATCTGCAACCTGTGTTGCGGCGCGATGAACCAGGAGCTGCTGCGCTATTTTCCAGACCTCGGCATGTCGACGCCGTATGTGTTGAACGCGCATTGCCTGCCTCATCTGCATGAATTGAAGCCGGCTCTGCTGTCGTCGTATTCGGTCGTGCTCAACGGCGACGTGCGGCTCGCCGCGACCGTGTGCGTATGCGCGCATGCGCCGCTCGACTTCGTCGCGGACACGAGCGCCATCGAAGAAACCAGCGGCGAACTGGAGTTGTTTTGACCATGACAGCACGCGTCGCCGCCATCAGGAAAGCGAAATGAATTTCAACGAGCCGGTCAGCAAGGTGTTGGTGCTGGACGATTGCCCCGGGCACAAAGAGGCGCTCAAGCGCTTTTGCGACGAGAACAATCTGGTCGGCGTGAAAGTGGGCAAGAACCGCTTGCAGTCGGTGCTGCGCTCGAACATCGATCTCGGCGCGGTACTGTTCGCCGAAAACTACGGCGGTTCGCCCGAGGCCAGCGCCGAACTCGCGATCAGGATCAACGCGGTGCGTCCCGAGTTGCCGATCATCATGCGGCGTGAGCGCGACCCGAGCACGGAGGGCCTGCCCGAGAGCCTGCGCCGCGTGGTCTGCGCCGCTTACGTCGCGCACGATATGGCGCCGCTGCGCCGCGTGATCGACGAATACATTTTCAGCCTCGACTATCCGAATGCGCTGGTGCGCGGTATCGCCGAAATGACCCAGGCGATTCTCGGCGACGTGTTCAAGGACCTGACCATTACGTGCGATACGCCGTACATCGTGCGCGACCGCATCATCTTTGGCGAAGTGTTCAGCCTGATTCCGCTGGAAAGCGCGTGGTGCCGCGGCTACATGATGATGCAGGCCGAAGAGACCCCGATTCTCGACTTGCTCGACCGTTACCGGATGATCGACAACGCGCCCGACGGCGAGGCGGATTTCCGCGATCTGAACAGCGTGCTCGGCGAAGTGACGAACCTCGTATGGGGCTCGTTCAAGAATCGCTATGTCGGCGACGCGGATGCTTCGCGGCGCAGCGGCGTGCAAGTGCCGCTGCTGGTGAATCACAAGCACAAGTACATCTCGTTCGGCAGCGGCAATCCGCAACTGTGCTTCATGTACTGGCTGCGTGAGCCGCAATCGGGCCGCGCGGTCAGGTTGCATCAACGTTTCGTGTTCAGCCTGAGCTGGTCGCCGGAAGATTTCAGGGAAGTCTCCGGCGATGTCGGCGCGATGGTCGAAGCAGGCGAACTGGATTTGTTCTGAGTAGTGTCAAAGGAAACAACATGGCGAAAATTCTGGTGGTGGATGACTCGAGCACGGTGCGCGACGAAGTGGCCGGCTTTCTGAAGAAGAACGGCCTGGACGTCGATACGGCGGTGGACGGCAAGGACGGCCTCGCCAGGTTGAAAGCCAGCCCCGGCATCAAGCTCGTGATCAGCGACGTCAACATGCCGAACATGGACGGCCTGACGATGGTCGAGAAGATTCGCGGCGAACTCGCGAACACGACGGTAAACGTCATCATGCTGACCACCGAAAGCAGCCCGGCGATGAAGGAGCGCGGCAAGGCGGCCGGCGTCAAAGGCTGGATCGTCAAGCCGTTCAAGGGCGATGCGGTGCTGGAAACGCTCCGCAAGCTGGCGGGCTAAGCGGCTCGGCGGCGGCGCGGCACGCGAAAGGTGAGGGTTTTCGGGAGCCGTGAAACCGGTGATTTGCAAAGCATGATTCGCTATAACGGCGGCTGTTGAAACACGCTAGTCTCCCAGTGAATGTGAACGACACCGGGTGACTTGCAATGGCGGCGAAACCTTCTGGGCGCATAGATACCATCACTGCGAAGGCGGTGACGGCGCACGCGCGCGTCCTGGCACAACGGGCTTAGGACGAAGCCGGACATGTGCCAATTGCTCGCCCTCAGTTGCGCGGAACCCACCGACGTCAGCTTCTCGCTGACCGGCTTCGCCGCGCGTGGCGGCCTGACCGATCATCATGTCGACGGCTGGGGCGTGGCGTTCTATGAAGACCGCGCGTGCCGCGTCTTCGTCGATGAAAGGCCGGCGTATCAATCGCCCGTCGCCGAGTTTCTGAAAAGCTATCCGATCAAGTCGCGCAATGTCGTCGCGCACATCCGCAAGGCGACCCAAGGCGGTGCGCGGGTCGAGAACTGCCATCCGTTCATGCGCGAGTTGCGCGGCCAGCAATGGGTGTTCGCGCACAACGGCGACCTGCAGCCGTTCCGCGAGCAGGAGCCGGGGCCGTTCGCGCCGGTCGGCTCGACCGATAGCGAAGCGGCGTTCTGCTTCATCATGAACCGCCTGCACGCGCATTTCGCAACGCATGCGGATGCAGACCCGGATGACATCGACGCGGTGTTCGACGTCATCGAGCACGCGACGCGCACGCTCAACGTCTTCGGCATCTTCAACTTCGTGCTGTCGAACGGCAAGGCGCAGTTTGCGTATTGCTCGACGCGTCTGTCATACGTGATACGCCATTGGCCGTTTTCGAGCGCGCGTCTGGTGGACGATGATCTGACGGTGAACTTCGCCGAGCGCGGCACGCCGTCCGACCGGACGGCGGTGATCGCTACGACGCCGTTGACCGATGAAGTCTGGACCGCCTGCAAGCCTGGTGATCTGCTGATGTTTCGCAGTGGCGCGCTGTTGCGGCGCGCCTATGTTGCCGTTCCCGCCGAAGTCCTCGCGACCTCGAAGTACGCACCCTCCGAGCTATCCGCTGCGATGGCGGCGTGACTTCGCGCTGCGCGTGTCTTGCGAAGGAATGACGCTGAGCGCGGGCGTTTTTTACCTTGAATTAAGGGGTTAACCGCCGGGCACCGATGACTGCCGGACGCCATCGCACGTGCTGATTGCGTGCGTGAATTGATCGGTTGCCTTCGAACGGCCTGGCTTCAATATGCTCCTCGCGGCTCTACGGTGAGAACATTCGGGAGCCGAAGGCTTTGGACGATACGTGAGTCCGTGCGCCTCGCTTTGCCTCACTCTTCGCCAATTGCGATGACAAGGTCGGCCAACACTCGCTGATCGATGCGGTGGTGTTGGCCTGGCGGCGCACTCCGCCACTGCGCATTGCTGCGCTCAACGTGACGGATAGTGCGTGCTGTATCAACGGTTTAGTCGTCAGCCCGATGGGCGGTGGGGAATCCATACGCCGTTGCTGCCAGAGCCGTCGTGCGCGTCGCACAATACCGCGCGCAACGCGTTGCCCCTCACGGTTCCTGGATCGGCGCGCTGATCACTCCGTACTGCGCGAAAGGTGAGGGTTTGCGGGAGTAGCCTGTTTCGCACCCACCGCAGCACGCCCAGCATGCCTTTGCGCCCTGCCCCCAAGCTCGAAAGGTGAGCGTTTTCGGGAGCTGTTCGAGCGACGCCTCAAGCCGAACCCGCACCGCTGCGCGGCAAAGGTGAGATTTTTCGGGAGGCGTCGTTGTCGCGCGTTACGCCGGTTTGGCGATCTCGCGGATGTCGGCCACTGGCGTTTGCCCGAATGCATCGTCGAGCGCGTAGTCGACCAATTGCGCGGCGCATTGTTCCGGCGTCGACAGTTGGCCGTTGCGTTTAAGGTCTTCGAACTTCGGGCGCATCGGGAACTGCTCTTCGCCGCTGCCGCGAATCTCCGCCTGCATGTCCGTATCGACGACGCCCGGCGCGAGGCTGCAAATGCGCAGCGCGCGGTTTGCATCGAGCGTGACTGCGCGCGCGTGATGATCGAGCGCGGCCTTGGTCGCGCAGTAGATGCTCCAGCCGGGATACGCATTGCGGGCCGCGCCGCTCGAAATGTGCACGATGCGCCGGTCGCTCGCATCGACGGCCGCTGCGGCGAGCGCGCTGGCCAGCATCAGCGGCGTGGCCACGTTGAGGCTCACCGCGCCAGCGATAGCCGCCGCGTCCTGCCCTTCGATCGGACCGATGGGTTGCACCATGCCCGCGTTGTTGATCAGCAGAACCGTTTGTGCGCCGCTGACGAATGCGCGCAGTGCGTCGGTTGCGATCCATTGCGCGACGCGGGTGGGGTCGGCCAGTTCCAGTTCGATTTCTTCGAGCTGTGTCGGGAAGCGTGTCTTGAGGGTTGCATGACGCGAGCGGGACAGGCCCAGCACGGTGACGTTGCGTGCGATCAGTTGTTCGGCGAGCGCCGCGCCCAGGCCGCGCGTGTGGCCGGTGACGATTGCGCGAATGGGAGACGTGGAGGGCATGGGGTTCCTTGTGGACGGTGGCTGGCAAGGGGCCATTTTCTCATAGGGTTTTTTGTGGGGCTTTGCGGGTGGGATGGGCGATGGGGTTTGTTTTGGCGGTTGTGGGGGAGAGGGTTCGCGCGGGTAGAGGGGATGCAATCGCGGCGGTGCCTTGGCGGGGCTAGTCCTTCTGGACGTGGTCATGAAGGGCTTATTGCAACCCACGTCAGCCATTCGTACCCTTGCGCTGTCGACGGCAGCGACGGGGAAGCTTGCAGTCGCCCGTGGCGGCAAGCCAGCCGATGCCCGCGGGACGGGAGGTGTCAGGAATTTTGTGTGCTGAGGTCGGTTAAAAAATCTCAGCTCATCGCGGCGGTGAATCGCTCGCCGAACAGAATGGCGAACTGATTG
>NZ_JBWCCT010000019.1:0-141696 GCF_056279605.1 Paraburkholderia sp. TE9906 | reverse complement strand
GTTCTTGCTCTTCTTGTTCACGGTTGCTTCGGTCATAGGACGTTGTTTCCGTTATCGTCTCATGACCTCGGCACACTAAAATTCTGACAGGCTCGATCAAACTGCCGCTCCACCGGCTCTGACATCGTCCTTCGAGTTCGCAGCGGAGGGTTGTTTTTGGCGACAGGCAATTGCGCGCTTGCCTGCTGACTTCAGTTGCCCGGCGGTCTCGTCAACTCGAAGTTGTCTGCTTCGTTCAACTTTGATATGAAGACCGGCTCGCGACTACAGCAGGACCGCGATGCAACTCGTACCCACGTTGCACCTCGATCACACTTGCGCAGCAGTACGATCGGCATCAATTGCACCCTTCTGTTCGTCGAAAAGCCGGACTGGTTGAACGCAGTACGATTTCTTCGATGTCTACATCGCCGGGTTGTTCGATCGCAAAAGCAATGGCCCGCGCAACCGAGGTCGCTGGAATGGCCTGACGATAAAAGTCGGGCACGGTTTCCTTCGCCGCGCCGGATGTGCTGAACTTGAGATCGCTGTCCACCGCGCCCGGTTCGATCGACGTGACGCGAATCTTGTCGCCGATTTCCTGGCGCAGCCCTTCCAAAATCACCCGAACCGCGAACCGCGAACCGCGAACCGCGAACCTGGTGCCTGAGTAGACTGTCCCGCCCGGCGCAAAAACCTTGATGCCTGCCACGGAACTCAGGTTGATGATGTGCCCGCTGCCTTGCGCGATGAAACGCGACAACGCGGCAGCAATACCGTAGCGTGCCCTTGAGATTCACGTCGATCATCGCATCCCATTCGTCCGTGTTCACTTCGGACATCGGCCGGATGGGCATCAATCCCGCATTGTTGATGAGCACGTCGAGAGCGTGCGAAGTTCACCATTACGGTTCACCTGGGCCGACGTATTCAAGGCTGTTCGACGTCGTGCAAGGGGACGCGTCGCCGCGCGCCATCGACGGCGCGCGGCTCGTTTCACTTCGTGGCGAGTGCCGGGTGCTTCATCAAAGTGACCGCAGCCGCCGACGACGAAGCCGGGTTCTGTCCAGTAATCAACAGACCGTCTGTGACGACATACGATGCCCAGTCATCGGTCTTCGAGTAAACGCCGCCCTTGGCCTTCAGCTCGTCTTCAACGAGGAACGGCACGATATCGGTCAGTCCGACCGCGGCTTCTTCTGAGTTGGCGAATCCGGTGACTTTCTTGCCATCTACCAGCGGTGCGCCATTCGGTGTGCGGACATGACGCAGCACACCGGGCGCGTGGCAGACCAGCGCGACAGGCTTACCGGCGGCGACAAAGGATTCGATCAACGCGATCGAGTTTCTGTCTTCGGCGAGATCCCACAGCGGACCATGACCGGCCGGGTAGAACACCGCATCGAAGTCCGTCTGCGAAACGCTATCGAGCCGCACCGTAGCGGCAAGCTGCGCTGTCGCCTGCGAGTCCAGTTCGAAGCGGCGCGTCATGTCGGTCTGATTGGCCGGCTCATTGCTCTTCGGATCGAGCGGCGGCTGGCCGCCGTTGGGCGAAGCCAGCACGATTTCGACGCCGGCTTCCTTGAACGCGTAATAGGGAGCTGCCAGTTCTTCGAGCCAGAAACCCGTCTTGCGGCCCGTGTTACCCAGTTGGTCATGCGAAGTCAGAACCATCAATACTTTCATGTCAATTCTCCATCGGGTGAGTGATCGAATCGGTGAGCAGATCGGCTGGAAATAGTAGACCAGTCGTCTAGTAAAAAGGCCTAAAAAAAGCACTTTCGGGAAAGTGCGCTTGCCGTCCCAATTCGTCAGGGACCAAGGTGGAGCATCTGCTGTGTGGTCATCACTGCCACTTCGAAGGGCTGCAGATTGCGGACGATCTTGACCATAATGCTGGCGCCAAGCCACAACTGGTAAAGGCTCTGCGCAACGTCTTTCGGATTGCCATCGATTGAAAGCGAACCCTCGGCCACGCCGGCTTCGATAGCCTGCGCCAACCGGCTGACGATTCCCGCGGTGCCCCGATTCAGTGTGCCGCGCATCGCTTCCGACATATCCGCGACCTCCGCGCCCAGCTTGACCGCGAGACATTTTCCCTGACAGTCGTAGAACGACTGGGTTTCCTGCCAGATCCGCCAGTAGTTCGTCAGCCGCTGTGCCATGTTCAGCCCCGGCTCTGCAAGCGTTCTGTCGATGTCGCCCAGATACTCTTCGAAGTAACTTTCGAGCAACGCCACACCAAACGCATCTTTCGAGCCGAAGTAATGGTAGAACGAGCCCTTCGGCACACCGGCCTCCAACAGAACCTCATTCAGACCAACTGCCGAAAAGCCTTTGGCGCCGATGAGCCGTTGGCCAACGGCAATGATGTTCTCGCGGACGTCGATGGTTTCAGATGTATTTGCGGTAGCCATGGACAGACTTTAGCCAATAGTAGACCAGTCGTCTATAAAACTAAAAAAGGGATTCGTGTCGTTGCCCCACCTGGTGCGCGGACTACCGGACGCATCATGTCCACCACGTCGTCAACCGGGGGTGGAAGGCAGCGGGTTCGTCGTAGGTGTCGCCATCCTGGATTGACGGCGGCCATCATGCAACGTCGGCCCGACAGTGCTGACAAGGGCGTGGAGTTCACGATGCCGGTTGCCAGTCAAGAGGATTGAGCGACCTCCATGGGTGGTCAACGCGCGGCGCGAATTCGATTGCGCTGCATTTCGGACTGAGGACCGAAGTCGAGGGCGCCGCAACGGTTTGACGGCGACGTCCGGTTGTAGCGCGAGCGATGTTCGGCGAGGCCGGCGTCGCCTAGAAAATCACGTAAATTTTCCGCATCGTCTCATTCACCTTCCACAGTCCTTCAGTGTTCGCTTCGAAGAACAACGTATCGCCGCCGGTGAAGTGGATCGTGTCTTCGCCGTCCGGTGTGAACGATCCCGAACCCGCTAGAAAGTGCATGACCTCGGCCTGTTTGACCGCGCGGCGGTACGTCCCCGGCGAGCATTCGAACACGCCGGTATCGACCGCTTCCGCGCCCGGAATCACGTATTGGCGTCCCGAGACCCGCGCTGGTTCGGTGCCTGGCAAAGCGGCGGTACCCCAGTCTTCGAGCGGTTGAAACAGTACGGCCTCTTTGATCTGCTGAACTTTCACGAGATGCTGTCCTGGAAGTTGAATGACTGGACGGAAATGAGGCTGAAGATCACCCGCGTTCAATGCGCTGTTCGATCTTGCCGAGCCGCACGACGGTCACGCCGGGGCGAAGTTGACGCAGCGACGGCATCACGAGCATGCAATCGTCATACGGCGTGACAACCGGTTGGCCGTCCGACCAGCCGATCACGGTGCCCGCTTTATCGAAGATTTCGAGCCCGGTGTACGGACCCGCGAAGCGGAAATCCATGCTCTTTGCCACGACCGGTTCGGTGACGCGCACCACATGCAGAGTCGACGGCAATGGCGCGAGCCAGCCGTCAGGCAGGTCGCTTTCGTCGACTACGCCGCCCAGCAGCAGAAAGCGCGCCGTCGTGTCGCGTGCAACCGTCACGGCGCTCTTTTCCCAATGTTGACCGCACTCGATCAGCAGCGCGTTCCTGGGGCTCGTGTCGCGCCCGAAGTCTTCGTAGTCGCGCATCCGGCGTCCTTCCGGATGGCCTTCGTCGCAGATCACGGTGGCGGGCGTGCCGAGTTGAACCGACAGCGCGATCCCTTTGTCGAGGGGACCAGAGACGATCAGCGGCGCGCTTTTCTCGTGCATCGAATGGAGGTCGAGCAATGCATCGACGGTATCGACTACTGGACGCATCTGACGCGCGCGTTCGAGTTCGCTCGATGTGCGCGACAGGTCGTCGAGCACGGTCGTGCTCCACACGCGATTGAAGTCCTGGTCGACGAAGCGCGCGGCGTCAGGGCGTTGCGGATCGAAACGCGCGTACGCATCGACGTTCGCGAACGACAGCGTCAGCTTGCCGCGCCGTGGCCGTAACCGGGCGCGCAACAACGCATCCACGACGATTGCGCCGCACACTTCGTTGCCGTGGGTCAGCGCATTGATCATCAGGTGTGGGCCGGGCATGCCCGAGTCGAACGTGTGCACGTAGGCGATGCCGGTGTTGCCTTCGGCATGCGCGGAAATATTGGGGAACTCGATTTCGATCGGATATGCGTGGTTCGCGTGGTTCGCTTCGTTGTTCATTCCAATCCTCCCTGGCACAGGTATTTGATCGACAGATAGTCGTCGAGGCCGTATTTCGAGCCTTCGCGACCGTAGCCCGATTCCTTCACGCCGCCGAACGGTGCGGCTTCCGACGACAGCGCGCCTTCGTTGATTCCGACAATCCCCGCTTCCAGCGCATGCGATACGCGTTCGATGCGGCGCAGATTCTCGCTGTAGAAATACGCGGCAAGACCGAATGGCGTGTCGTTCGCCGCATCGACGGCTTGCTGTTCCGTGTCGAAACGGAACAGCGGCACGACCGGCCCAAAAGTTTCTTCGCCGCACAGCGCCATCTTCGACGACGCGTCGCCGAGTACGGTCGGCGCATAGTAGTTCGGACCGAATTCGGTCAGACGGCGGCCACCTGCTAGCACCGTCGCGCCGTTGGCGAGGGCATCCTCGACGTGACGCGCGATCTTGTCGACCGCGCGTGGATTGATCATCGGACCGATTTGCGACGCGTCGTCCGTCGCCGGTCCGACGCGCAACGCAGCGACCCGCTCACGCAAACGCGCCGCGAAGCGATCGTAAATGCTGTCCTGCACGTACACGCGGTTCGGGCACACGCAGGTCTGTCCGCCATTGCGGAATTTCGCGGCAAGCAGACCTTCGACCGCTGCGTCGAGATCCGCATCGTCGAAGACGATGAACGGTGCATTGCCGCCCAGTTCCAGCGACAGCTTCTTGAGCGTGTCAGCCGATTCGCGCGCCAGATATTTGCCGACCGGCGTTGAGCCGGTAAACGTGATCTTGCGTACGCGACTGTCGCCGAGCCAGTCGGCGACGGCTTCCACCGCCGAGTCGCGCGACGACGCGATCAGGTTCAGCACGCCCGCCGGCACGCCGGCTTCGTGCGCAAGCTGGACCAGCGCGAGCGCGGTCAGCGGCGTGTCTTCAGCCGGTTTGCCGACCACGGTACAGCCTGCCGCGAGTGCAGGCGCAATCTTGCGAGCGATCATCGCAAGCGGAAAGTTCCACGGCGTGATCACGGCGACGATACCGATCGGCTCCTTCACCGCGCTCATTTTCTTGCCGCGCTGTTGCTGCGGGATCAGGTCGCCGTAGATGCGCGTGGCTTCGTCCGCAAACCACGCGACATACGATGCGCCGTATGCGACTTCGCCGCGTCCTTCCGCGAGCGGCTTGCCCTGTTCGAGCGAGATCAGCGCCGCGAGCGCGTCCTGATTCGCGAGGATCAGCGCGTGCCAGCGATGCAGCACGGCGGCGCGTTCCTTGGGCAGCCGTGCGCGCCATTGCGGCAGCGCGCGGGCGGCGGCGTCGGTGGCGGCGCGCGCGTCTTGCGGGCCGCTGTCGGCGACTTCGGCGATGCGCTCGCCGGTCGCGGGATCGGTGACGGCGAAGCGCTTGCCGCTTTGCGCGGCAACCCAACGTCCTTCGATAAAGTTGTCCGTGCGGATCAGAGGACGTGCTTGCTGTTCAAGTGACATGGGCGGTCTCTTCGTTGATTCGTAATCTGTGCGTGTCTCGTGCGCGTGTGTCGCGATCAGCGCGCTTCAGTTCCGGCGATCCGTGCAGCAAGTGCCTTGCCGACTTCCGTCGTATTTGCTTTGCCACCGAGGTCACCAGTGCGCGGACCTTCATTCAGCACATGCTGGATAGCGTCGAGCATGGCGTCGTGCGCTTCGCGTTCGATGCCCTCGCCGTTGCCGAGGAAATCGAGCATCATCGCCGCCGACCACACCATCGCAACCGGATTGGCGATGTGCTTGCCGGCGATATCCGGCGCGGAGCCGTGAACCGGTTCGAACAGCGAAGGGAACCTGCGATCCGGATTCAGATTTCCCGACGGCGCAATGCCGATCGTGCCGGTGCATGCGGGGCCGAGGTCCGAGAGAATGTCGCCGAACAGGTTGGATGCAACCACCACGTCGAAGCGGTCCGGGTTCAGCACGAAGCGCGCACACAGGATGTCGATGTGCTGCTTGTCCCACTTGACGTCCGGATAACGCGCGGCCATTTCGGCGGCGCGTGCATCCCACCATGGCATGCTGATCGAGATACCGTTGCTCTTGGTCGCAACGGTGATCTTCTTCTCGCGACGCTGCGCGAGATCGAACGCGAACTTCAACACGCGTTCTGTGCCGTGGCGCGTGAAGATGGATTGCTGCATCACGACTTCGCGCTCGGTGCCTTCGAACATCGTGCCGCCCACCGACGAATACTCGCCTTCGGTGTTTTCGCGCACGATCATGATGTCGATATCGCCGGCCTTGCGTCCGGCCAGCGGCGACGGCACGCCTTCGAAGAGACGCGCGGGACGCAGGTTGATGTACTGGTCGAACTCGCGCCGGAACTTCAGCAGCGAACCCCACAGCGAAATATGGTCAGGGACTTTGTCGGGCCAGCCGACCGCGCCAAACAGGATCGCGTCGCAGTCGTGCAGTTGCGCTTTCCAGTCGTCGGGCATCATCTGGCTGTGCTGCGCGTAGTAGTCGCAACTCGCCCATTCGATGTGTTTGAAGTCGAACTGGATACCGAAACGTCGGCTCACTGCTTCGAGCGCGCGCAAGCCTTCGGGCATCACCTCGACGCCGATGCCGTCGCCGGGAATCACGGCAATGCGATAACTGCGGGTCATACCGGGTCTCTCCTGATGGGCGCGTACCGACGCGCTGGCATAAAACGATCAGATCCATTCTATGCGGGCGTGCGCAGCATAAAAATCTGCATTTGACGCGCGTACGCGGCACGCATTCCGAAAAGCGCGTGCGAACGCAATACACGACGCTTCGAGGGCGTCGTGTGGCGTTGGCGAAAGGGAGACAAAGCGGAACGAAAGAAAGACGCGGTGGGCGTAGAGCCGGGGCGCTAGAGCGGAGACAGTCGATCCAGGCCCCGCGTCAATCGTTCAATTGTGGTTCTGCGAAAACAGCGTTTCGAGCGGGTAGTGTGTCTTGATGAACGGCGTTTTGATGATCACGTAGCTGAAGTATTTTTCAATGCCGATGTCGCGTTCGAGCAGCCGTTCGACGATGCTCTGGTAGTGGCTCACGCTGCGCGTGACGAACTTGAGCAGATAGTCGTAGCCGCCGCTTGCGAGATGGCATTCGACAATTTCGTCCACATCGCGAACCGCCGCGACGAACTTGATGAAGTCCTCGCGGCGATGATCGGCGAGCGTGACTTCGGTGAACACCACCTGCACATCGCCCAGCTTTTCAAGCTGGATCTGTGCGCCATAGCCAATGATATAGCCGGCTTTTTCCAGGCGTTTCACACGGATCAGGCAGGGGCTGGGTGAGAGCCCCACGGCATCGGCAAGCTCGACATTCGTAATGCGGCCTTTCTTCTGCAGTTGCGAAAGAATGCGCAGGTCAATCCGGTCCAGTTTGCAGTCGCTACTCATGTCTTGGGTCGGTCTGACGATCGAAGGTTATACTTTAAAGGCATGCCGATGTTATCACGCCGTTATGCTGCCGCGCGCCTTGTTCCGGACGATCCGACGTGGGACGAACCCTTGAGCGCGGCGCGCACATCCGCCTCGTTCATGACTTCGTCGAGCGTGCGTTTCAGGCGCACGAACAGCAGGTCGAATTCGGCTTCCGTATAGCACAGGGCGGGAGCAAAGCCGAGGATGTTGTCGCCGAACGCACGGAACACCAGTTGATTGCGATAGGCCGCCGCGGCGATCCGGTCCGACAGCTTTAATGACGGATCGAAGCCCTGCTTGCTGTCCTTGTCCGATACGAGTTCGAGCGCGCCGAGCAGGCCGCGATGCCGGGAATCGCCAACCAGCGGATGGTCGAGCAGCGCATCGAGACCGGCAGCGAAGCGCGGTGCCTGCGCCTGGCCGTTCGCGAGCAGCCCACCTTCGTGATAAAGCCGCAGCACTTCGAGGCCGATCGCCGCGCTGACCGGATGCGCGGAATACGTATGGCCGTGACCGACGATCGCCGTGTCGTTTGCTTCGCCGGCAATCCCCTGATAAATCGCATCCGACATGAGCACGGCGCCCATTGGCGCATAGCCGGCGGTCAAACCCTTCGCTATCGTCATCAGATCCGGTTCGACGTGCTCGGCTTCGCATGCGAACAGCGGGCCGGTGCGACCGAACCCGGTGATCACTTCATCGGCGACGAACAGGATGTCGAGACGGCGGCACGCGTCGCGCATCGCCTTCAGCCAGCCGACCGGCGGGACCACGACGCCGCCTGAACCCTGGATTGGTTCGCAGAAGAACGCCGCGACGTTGTCCGCACCGAGTTCGGCGACCTTCGCTTCGAGTGCTGCCACCGATTTCGCAATCAGTGCGCTCGCATCGACACCTGCTGGCTGGCGGTACAGATATGGCGACGGCAAATGATGCTGGCTCGGCAGCGGCAGATCGAAGTTGCGATGAAACGCGGGCAAGGCCGTGAGCCCCGCGCCGATCGACGACGAGCCGTGATAGCCGCGTTCCAGCGCGATCATGTGCTTCTTCGACGGACGGCCGGCCGCGTTGTAGTAATGCGTGATGAAGCGGATCGCGGAATCGACCGCATCGGAGCCGCCGAGCGTGAAGTACACGTGTTGCAGCGACGCCGGTGCATACGACACCAGTTTCTCCGCCAGTTCGATCGCAGGCTCGGAGCCAAAGTGGAAGTAGCCGGTCGCGTAAGGCAGGCGCGCCATCTGTTCGGCTGCAACCTTGACGATGCTGTCCTGGCCATAACCGACGTTCACGCACCACAGGCCCGAGAATGCGTCGAGCAGTTCGTTGCCGTCGCGGTCGCGCAGATACGCGCCGTGGCCCGATTCGAGCACGGTGACGCCGCGCGCTTCATGCGCGCGATAGTTGATGACCGGATGGATCAGGTGTTTGCGGTCGGCTTCGATAAGCGATTGGTTCGGCATGTTGGGTTCTCGTCGCGGGTTGGAGCGGAAGTAACTGTTGACCGGTCCATACTAACGATTGCCCGCTACCTGCCGTACCGCCAAAAAAAAGCTCAAAGAACGCAGTTGACGCGTTTTGCACCCAATGCGCAGCATATTCTGCCGCGCCCGCTTAACAACAGTGCGTACGAACCAGTGCGTACGCGTGCATCGGGTTCAATAGCCGCGTTCGCGGTCGATCTCTCCGAGCATCGCTTCACCGTTGCGATGGCGGCACAGGTTGTCGAGAACCGCATCGACCGCGCCGTCGGGACGCGTGGCGCTGGCGATGTGCGGCGTGATGCGCACGCGCGGCTGCGTCCATAACGGATGATCGGCAGGCAGCGGCTCGGGATCGGTGACGTCGAGCACCGCATTGCGCAGACGTCCGCAACCCAGTGCGTCGAGCAGATCGACGGTGTTCAGTTGCGGGCCGCGTCCCGTATGAATCAGCGACGCGCCGTCGGGCAGCGCGTCGAACACCCGGCGCGACAGCAGCCCGCGGGTTGCATCGGTGAGCGGCAACAGACAGACGAGCACATCGGTGCGGGCGAGGAACGCGTCGAGCGACGCGCCGCCCGCATAACAGTCCACGCCCTCTATCTGGTGCGGCGAACGGCTCCAGCCCGCACAGGCGAAGCCGAACAGCTTCAGACGTTCGAGCACCGCCGTGCCGAGCATGCCAAGGCCCAGTACGCCGACGCGGCGCGTCGACGCCGCTCGCACCGGCAACGCCTGCCACACGCGCGCCTGCTGCTGCAACGCATAGTCGAACAGATCGCGATGCACGGCCAGCACGGCTTCGGTCACGTATTCGACCATTCCTTCCACGATGCCCGGCTCGATCATCCGCACGACCGGCAGATGCGGCGGCACGCGTGTCAGGTCGAACTGATCGACGCCCGCGCCGACCGAGAACACCACTTCGAGTTTCGGCAGTGTCTCGGCAAGATCGCCGGGCGACCACGCGGCGAGATAGCGGACCTCGGTCGGGTCGCCGATATCGGGCCAAACCCGGAACGGAAGGTCCGGCGCACGCAGCGCGAAGCGTTCGGCCCATTGCGCGCCGCGAACCGGATCGGCTTTATAGAGAAAGGTCACGGCGGAGTGTCAGCGTCACAACATCGCCTGATTGATGATGCCGAACTGGCGGAACAGCGTATCGGGTGGCCCTTCGACATGCGACGGCTCCGCATTGCGGACCATCTTCACGACCTTGTCGACGCGCGGCAGGCCCAGCCCGATCAGCCAGTCGGTCAGGCCGCTTCCGGTCGGCACGTCGATCCGCACGAACGCGCCCTCGTTGAGCGCGAGCCAATGGCGGATCAGCGCCTTCGCACGGCTGCAATCGGGGGAATCTGCGGCCACCACCGGACCTATCGCATACCCGCGACCGAAACGGCGGAACAACGCGAAACCGAGCAGTTCGCCGTCGCGGTCCAGCGCGATGCCGTCGGCGGCCTGCAGCAGGGCGGGCAGCACCGCGCTGCGATCCAGTCCGCATGCGCGCGACGCGAGTTCGACCAGTTGCGGCGTATCGTTGACGCCCAGCGGCCGCAGACGTTCACCCGCAGGCAGCGACACGAGCGGCGGCTGGAACACCGCGCCCTGATGCTGCTCGAGCGATCCGCACGCGTGGAAACCGAGCTTTTCGTAAAGCGGCTGACCGGCCGTGGTCGCGTGCAGAAAGGTCACCCGACTGCCTGTTTCTTCGAGCACCAGCATCATCAGCTTGCGGCCGATCCCTCGGCCCTGATGCTCCGGCGACACGATCACCATGCCGAGCGTCGCGCGATCGGCGCCGAACTTCCAGAACAGCGCCGTGCCGAGCACGACACCGGCCTCTTCGGCGACGAACCCGCTTCCCGCATCGGCGGCAAAGCGCCAGTCTTCGGCACGATGCGGCCAGCTGACCGCCATCGACAGGCCATGCGCGGCCGCGATGTCGTCAGCGGTAAAGCGTCGATAGATAAGCGTTTCTTGTTCTGCGGATCCGGACACGGCTCACTCCTTGAAAGACGTCACACTTGCCTGCGACTGTCGCATTTCGGTTGCGTCGTTAATAGGACGTTCCTTTTATCTTGCCTCACCAGAATCCCGTTCGACGCAACTCACTACAAAACACACCGTCAACCGGGCCGGAACGCGTCGATTGTGCTGAATTGGTATTTTTGTCGGCGGCATATATCACGCATGAGACTTTACGATTTCTCTCTAACGCAGCGTTGTCTGCCGCCGCTATCGCGATGCCGCCACCCCGGCGCATCAGGAGACGCGGCGATAGCCGCAGAGGGGCACGGCAAATCGTGCTGCGCAGACCACCCAAAACGGTCGATTCGAATGGTCGGGACGCTCCGATCGCGACAACCGGTAGTTTTTTGGGGTGCTTAAATCGTCTCAAGCCGGATAAGCAGAATCCAACCTTCTCAATGTTAGGAGCAGTTCGCATGAACGACGACGAAGTCAAAAACGGTGGTTTCAGCCGCCGCGACATGATGCGGGTAATGGCTGCGGGCAGCATGCTGGCAACCGGCGCAGGCGGACTGCTGGCCGGCACGAAGTCCGCATTCGCCGCGCCAGCGCCGAAGAAGGGCGGCAAGATCCGGGTGGCTTACGACGTTGGCTCGACCGCCGATACGATGGACCCGGCGAAGGGTTCGGCGGGCAGCGACTATATCCGCTTCTTCATGTTTTACAGTGGCCTGACGCAACTCGATGCAAGCCTGACGCCGCAGATGAACCTCGCGGAAGCACTCGATACGTCCGATGCGAAAACCTGGGTGATCAAGTTGCGCAAGGGTGTCGCGTTTCACGACGGCAAGGCGCTCGCGCCGGCCGATGTCGTGTACTCGCTGATGCGCCACAAGAACCCGGCGACGGCATCGAAGGTCAAGTCGCTGGCCGACCAGTTCACCGACGTGAAGGCCACCGGCCCGAACGAAGTGACGCTAACGCTCGAATCGGCCAACGCCGATCTGCCGGTGATTCTCGCGACGCCGCAATTTGTGATCGTCAAGGACGGCACGACCGATTTCAACGCGGGCATCGGCACCGGCCCGTACAAGGTGAAGTCGTTCAAACCGGGCGTCAGCACGGTCGGCGTGCGCAATGACAGCTACTGGAAGCCGGGCCTGCCGTATCTCGACCAGATCGAACTGATCAGCATCAGTGACAACGCTGCACGCGTGAACGCACTGCTGTCGGGCGACGTGCATCTGATCAACTCGGTGGACCCTCGTTCGACGCAGCGCATCGCGTCGACGCCGGGTTACGCGGTCAAGGAAACCAGGTCGGGTCTGTATTCGGACCTCATCATGCGGCGCGACAACACGATAACGGGCAACCCCGATTTCGTGAACGGCATGAAATATCTGTTCGATCGCGATCAGATCCGCACTGCGGTGTTTCGCGGCTACGCGGTGATTGGCAACGACCAGCCGATTCCGCCGGGCCATCGTTACTTCAATGCATCGCTGCCGCAGCGCAAGGTCGATCTGGACAAGGCGAAGTTCTACTTCCAGAAAGCGGGTGCCATCGGCACGCCGCTGCCGCCGATCTACGCTACGCCCGACGCGAACGGCTCGGTGGAAATTGCGGAACTGATGCAGCAGACGGGCGCGAAAGTCGGCCTGAACGTCACGGTCAATCGCGTACCGGCCGACGGTTACTGGTCGAATCACTGGATGAAGCATCCGCTCGGCTTCGGCAGTGTGAATCCGCGTTCGAGCGCCGACGTGCTCTTCACGCAGTTCTTCAAGTCGGATGCCGCGTGGAATGAATCGGGCTGGAAGAACCCGAAGTTCGACCAGTTGCTGCAGGCGGCCCGTTCGGAAACCGACGACGCGAAGCGCAAGCAGATGTACGGCGACATGCAGGTGATCGTCGCCGAGCAGGGCGGTATCGGCATTCCTGCGTTCATCAGCCTGCTCGATGCGAACGACCAGCGTCTGCAAGGACTCGGCTCGATCCCGACAGGTGCGATGATGGGCTTTTCGTTCGCCGAGCATGTATGGTGGAACGCGTGACGATTGCGAGTTGAAGCAGTACGCGCAAGCCGGCGCGCGTCCCCACGCGCCGGTTTGCGCGATGTCACCCTGAGGAGATCTGGACGATGAACCAGAACATAGCCGCACTGATAGGCCGGCGCGTTGCAGTCACCGCGCTCACGCTGCTGATCGTGTCGATCATCATTTTCCTGATCACCAATCTGCTGCCCGGCGACGCCGCGCAGGCCGCGCTCGGCCAGGCGGCAACGCCCGAAACGGTGGCCGCATTGCGCCAGCAGTTCGGTCTCGATCAACCGCCCTACCTGCGCTACCTGAACTGGCTCATCGGTCTGGTGCATGGCAACTTCGGCCTGTCGCTGTCCAATAACATGCCGGTGACGGAACTGATCGAAGGCCGGCTGCCGAATTCGCTGACGCTGGCTGCGATCACGACCGCAGTGTCGGTGCCGATCGCGGTGTCGTGCGGCATTCTGGCGGCAGTCAGGCGCGATACGCTGATCGACCGGATCGTGAGCCTGGGCACGCTGTCGCTGGTCGCCACGCCCGAATTCCTGATCGCGACGGTTGCCGTGCTGGTGCTGGCCGTCAAGCTGCACTGGCTATCCGCGCTGTCGTATAGCGGCGAGATCGATAATTTCAACCAGTTCCTGCGCGCCTATGCGATGCCGGTGCTGACGTTGTGCGCCGTCGTGATTGCCCAGATGGCACGGATGACGCGCGCCGCGGTGATCGAGCAGCTCGGTTCGTCGTATGTCGAAATGGCGGTGCTCAAGGGCGCGAGCCCCGCGCGCGTCGTATTGCGTCACGCATTGCCGAACGCGATCGGCCCAATTGCGAATGCCATCGCGTTGAGTCTGTCTTATCTGCTGGGTGGGGTGATCGTCGTCGAGACGATTTTCAACTACCCCGGACTTGCGCGTCTGATGGTCGACGCCGTCGCGAACCGCGATTTTCCGCTGGTCCAGGCTTGCACGTTGCTGTTTTGCCTCGGCTATCTGGTGCTCGTCTTTCTGGCCGATCTCTGCGCGATTCTCTCGAACCCGAGATTGCGCACATGAACGCCAACCGCCCGTATTCATCGCATCCGCAGCAGGAGCCGCTCATGAACCATTTCGATCTGGCACAGCGCAGTAGCGCGTTGCCGCCAGGCGCGGATCGTCCTCAGGACCCCGAACCCACGCAGCCTTCGCAACCGTTCGGCGGCGCGCCGGCGGCGCCGTCGGGTGCGCCGCAACGCAAACGCCGTTCACTGGCGGCGCGCATGGGTTTGTCCAAAGGCGGCTGGATCGGTTTCTGCATGGTCTGCCTCGCGCTGTTCGTCGCCGCTTTCGCACCGTGGCTCGCGCCGCATCAAGTCGGCACGATCCTGACACCGGACGTATTCGCCCCATTCAGCGCGAAGCTGCCGTTCGGCTCCGATTACCTGGGCCGCGACATGCTGAGCCGGATCATCTACGGCATGCGGCTGACCGTGCTGTTGTCGCTGGCCGCGGCGTTGCTTGCGGCTGTCACCGGCACCACGCTCGGGCTACTGGCTGCGGTTGCGGGCCGTGTCGTCGATGAAACGATGAGCCGCCTGCTCGATGCGATCACGTCGATCCCGTCCAAGATGTTCGCGCTGATGGTGGTCGCGGCGTTTGGTTCTTCGCTGACGCTGCTCGTGCTGACTGCGGCGATCAGCTATATGCCCGGCTCGTACCGGATCGCGCGCTCGCTGGCGGTCAACATCAGCCAGCTCGAATACGTGCAGGTGTCGCGGGCACGCGGCGAAAGCGCACTTTATATCGCGTGCGTCGAAATGCTGCCGAACATGCTGCATCCCATGCTGACCGATACCGGCTTGCGCTTCACGTTCGTCGTGCTGCTGCTGAGCGGGCTCAGCTTCCTCGGGCTAGGCGTGCAACCGCCGTATGCCGATCTCGGCTCGCTGGTCCGCGAGAACATAGCGGGTCTCGGCGACGGCGCACCGGTCGTCATCATACCCGCGCTGGCCATCGCAATCCTGACGGTCGGCGTGAACCTGCTGATCGACGGGCTGCCGCACCGCAGCCGCCGCAAAGCCGCCGCACGAACCGCTGGAGGTCATTGAATGAGCACCATCGCACACAATCTGGTCGAGGTGCGCGGCCTGCGCGTGGTCGGCAGCCGTCCGGGCGAACCGGATACGACCATCGTGCACGGCATCGATTTCGACGTGGCGCGCGGCGAGGTGCTGGCGCTGATCGGCGAATCCGGCTCGGGCAAGACGACCATTGCGCTTTCGCTGATGGGACATGCGCGCAGCGGTTGCCGGATTTCCGGCGGCACGATTCACGTCGGCGGAACCGATGTGCGGTCGCTGTCGGCGAAAGGGCTTGCCGCGTTGCGCGGACGCAAGGTCGCGTATATCGCGCAGAGCGCGGCGGCGGCCTTCAACCCGGCGCGCTCGATTCTCGATCAGGTGATCGAAAGCGCGTTGATTCACGGCACGCTTTCAAAGGCCGCCGCGCGGGCAAAGGCGGTCGAACTGTTTCGCGCGCTGGCCTTGCCGGAGCCGGAGAAGATCGGCAAGCGCTATCCGCATCAGGTGTCGGGCGGTCAGTTGCAGCGTCTGATGGCGGCGATGGCGCTGATCACCGACCCCGAACTGGTGATTCTCGACGAGCCCACCACCGCGCTCGACGTCACGACGCAGATCGATGTCTTGCAGGCATTCAAGCGCGTGATCAAGGAATTCGGCATGACAGCTGTCTACGTGTCGCACGATCTCGCGGTCGTCGCACAGATGGCGGACCGGATTCTCGTATTGAGCGACGGTCAGATCCGCGAGGCCGGCGCAACCGAACAGATCCTGCATGCACCGGCGCATCCTTATACCCAGAGCCTGATCGCCGCGGTCACGCCGGACAGTGCCGTGTGCGGCCCCGATGAACCCGCACCGATCTCCGGGCAGTCGCCGCAGGCCCGGCTCAAGTCGGACACGCCGCTGCTCGAAGTGCGTCGCGTGGTGGCCGGCTACGGCCGCAAGGACGCGAAGGGCTGGCCCGCGAAAGTGATCCTGAACGACGTCGATTTGCGAATCGGCCGTGGTCAGACGGTGGGCGTGATCGGCGAGTCCGGATCGGGCAAGACCACGCTCGCTAAGGTAATCGCCGGTCTGGTGCCGTCGTCGGGCGGCAGTCTGCTGCTCGACGGCGAACCGCTCGCCGGCAATCTGGACAAGCGCACCAAGGAGCAGTTCCGGCGCATCCAGATCGTGTTCCAGAATGCCGATACCGCGCTGAACCCCGTGCATACGGTCGAACGTACGCTGGCGCGCCCGCTCGCGTTCTATCACGGCATCAAAGGCGCGAAGGCGAAGGCGCGCGTGGCCGAACTGCTCGACCTGGTGAAGCTGCCCGCGTCGGTCGCGTCGCGTTCGACGTCCGAGTTGTCCGGCGGCCAGAAGCAGCGCGTCAATCTTGCGCGCGCGCTTGCGGCCGAGCCCGATCTGATTCTCTGCGACGAAGTGACGTCGGCGCTGGATACCGTGGTCGGCGCGGCGATTCTCGATCTGCTGCGCGATCTTCAACGCAAGCTCGGCGTGTCGTATGTGTTCATTACGCACGACATCGCGAAGGTCCGCGCAATCAGCGACGATATCGTCGTGCTGTACGCAGGCCATCGCGTGGAAACCGGCAACCGCGAAGCGTTGTGCGCGCCGCCGTTCCATCCTTATTCCCACCTGCTGGTGTCGTCCGCGCCCGAACTGCGCGCCGGCTGGCTCGACGAGGCGAGCGAGCGCTGTCATCAGCCGCTCGCGCCGATCGGGCCGTCCGCCGACAACCCCGAGTTGTGCACGTTTCTCGAGCGCTGCTCGATGCGAGTCGACGGCCTGTGCAACCACGCGGCGCCGTCGATTCGCACGTTGGAAAACGGTGCGCAGGTGCTGTGCCATCGCAGCGAGGCTGACTTGCTGAGCTTTCAGTCACCGCACGAAGCATTCGCGTTCGCGCAGGTCGAGCGCGCCTAGCGGGCGGCTTTTCGACAATTCGATTTGAAACGGACCCCGAAGCATGGCTTTGGGGCGTGATTCCGGTCGTCCGGCGGAAGGCGCTCGTCCAGGCTTCCGGGGACTAACGTCAAGGGACTTTTTCATGGGCATGAGAATCGGGGTGGATATCGGCGGATCGTTTGCCGATTTTGCCGTACTGAACGACGCGACAGGCGAGCTGAAAACACTGAAGGTGTTTTCGCGGCCCGATAGTCCGGGCAGCGAAGTGCTGCGCGGCATGGAACAGCTTGCCGAGCGTTACGGCATCGCGCCAACGGATGTCGCCTATTTCACGCACGGTACGACTGTCGGCGTCAACGCGGTCGTGCAGCGCAAGGGCTTGCGGCTCGGGCTGATCACGACGCGCAACTTTGAGGACGTGCTCGATCTCGCCCGGCTCAAAGGCCCGGACATGTACAACCTGCTGTCGAAACGGCCCGCGCCGCTGGTGCCGCGAGAACGCGTGTTCGGCATTCTCGAACGGTTGACGGCGGACGGCAGCGTCGAAACACCCGTCGACAAGGCGAGCGTGCTCGACGCATGCGACAAGCTGCGCCGCGCGGGATGCGAAGGGGTGGTCGTCTCGCTGCTGCATGCCTACCGCAACCCGGCGCACGAGCACGCAGTGAAAGCGATCATCGAAGCCGACATGCCAGGCTTTTTCGTGTCGTGCTCGAGCGACGTGTGGCCGATCATCCGCGAGTACGAACGCACCTCGACAGCGGTGATCGGCGGTTACGTGCAACCGAAGGTGTCGCACTATCTGACGTCGCTGCAACGCGCGCTGGTCGAAACCGGCATCACCGCCGACATGAAAGTCACCAAGTCGAACGGCGGCGTGATGAGCGCGGAAGCCGGCAAGACCAATTGCGTGCAGATGATTCTGTCGGGTACGGCCTCGGGCGTGATCGGCGCGGCGTACGTCGCGCGGCAAAGCGGGCTGAAGCAGTGCATGAGCCTCGACATCGGCGGCACGACCGCCGACGTCGCGCTGATCGTCGATGGCGAAGCGCAATACGCCAGCGGCGAATATATCGGCGATTTCCAGATTCATATTCCGTCGGTGTCGGTGTCGTCGATCGGCGACGGCGGCGGCTCGATCGCGTGGGTCGACGACTTCGGCGTGCTGAAAGTCGGTCCCGAAAGCGCCGGGTCCAACCCCGGCCCGGTCTGCTACGGACGCGGCGGCACGCGCGCGACGATCACCGATGCGTTCGTCGTGCTCGGTGTGATCGGCAACGCGAGCCTCGGTTATAACTCGGTGAAGGTCGATCACGACGCCGCGCATCGTGCGGTGGAAGTCCTTGCGCACCGGCTCGGCTCGAACGTGTACAAGACCGCCGAAGCGATTGTCAACGTCGCGGTGTCGGGCATGTATGCGGGCGTGAGCCGGATCGTGTCGCGTTTCGGGATCGACCCGCGCACGTTTTCGCTGCTGCCGTTCGGCGGCGCGGGTCCGATGCTCGCCTGCTACTTCGCGCGCGCGATCGGTATGGATAACATCCTCGTGCCGATGGCGCCCGGCGTATTGAGCGCGCTCGGCGGCCTGATTGCGGATACGCGTAACGACTTCGTCAAGACCACCTATTACGACCTCGACGCGGCGTCGCTGGCGAAGCTCGGTGACGATGTGCGCGGTCTCGACAACGCGGCGCGCGAGTGGATGACCGGCCAGATCGGCGATGCGTCGAACGCGACGGTCGCGATCTCCGCGGAGATGCGCTACAAGGGCCAGTCGTTCGAAATCGATACGCCGTTGCAGATGGACTGGCTCACCGGCAACGATCTCGCGCCGCTCGAGGAAGCGTTCCATCGCGAACATGAACGGCTGTATGGGCACCGGGACGTTTCCGCAAGAATGCAGGTTGTCGCGCTGCGTCTTGTCATCACCGCGGCCACGCCGAAGCCCGTCCTTCAACCGATCGAAACGAGCACGCAAGCGCCGACGCCTGCCGGCACGATCCGAGTGTTCATGGACGGCGTGTTCCATGACGCCGGCCTGTATCACCGCAAGGACCTGAAAGCGGGCCAGCAACTCGACGGCCCCGCGGTGATTGCGCAGGACGATTGCACGACCAGCGTGCTGCCGGGTTATCGCGGCCGTGTCGATACGTACGGCAACCTCGTGTTCACCAACGTCAACTGATTTCGCACGGAGCATCGCAATGCAATTCGACAAGGCAGTGCTGCAGATTTTCGCGAACTATTGCGTGGCTGCGGCAGAGAGCATGGCGTACACGCTGGTGCGAACCGCGCACTCGACGTTCGTCAAGGAAACCGAGGACTTCTCGTGCGCGATCATGACGCCGGAAGGGCTCACCTTCGCATCGCCGAAGACGCTGGGCGCGACCTGGTATGTCGGACTCGATTACAGCCCGGCGATCGCGATGATCGACGACTACGAACCGGGCGACGTGTGCATGACGAACGACGCGTATAGCGGCTTCGTCGCAACGCATACGCCCGATATCGTGATCTGGAAGCCGGTGTTCCATGGCGGCGAGATCGTGTGTTTCGTCGGCGGCCATATTCACAACACCGATATGGGCGGGGCGGTCCCGGCATCGCTGTCGCGCACGTTGACCGAGATCGAACAGGAAGGCATCCGTTTCCCGCCGTGCAAGATCGTGCGTGCGGGCGTGGTCGACGAATCGATCCTGAAGATCATGGCGGCCAACGTTCGCGTGCCCGATCAGAATATCGGCGACTTTCGCGCGCAACTGGCGTCGCTGCATACCGGCGAGCGCCGCGCGCTGGAAATCATCGAGCGCTTCGGCATCGACGGCTTCAAGGCCGGCATGGGCGCGTTGCTCGACTACTCGGAAGAACAGGCGCGCACGGTGTTGCGCGGCATTCCGGACGGCGATTATTTTTTCGCGGAATATGCGGACGAAGACTCGGTGCGCGGCAAGCCGATGCGTGTCGCGCTGACCGCGCGCATCCGGGATGGGGCGGTGGAGATGGATTACACCGGCAGCGATCCGCAATTGCAGTCGTCGCTGAACATGCCGACCGGCGGACGCGAGCGGCATGCGCTGGCGCTGGTGGGCCTCGTATACGTGCTGTACACGCTGAACCCGGACATCCTGCTGAACACCGGCATGTTGCGCGTCGCGCGTTGCATCTTGCCCGAAGGGACGGTCGTCAATGCGGTGAAACCGGCTGCGGTCGGCATGCGCAGTCTGACCTGCAAGCTGCTGCATCTGCTGACTTTCGGCGCGTTCGCGCAAGCGGTGCCGGACCGCCTCGCCGCGTGTCCGGCAGGCGGCCTGTCGATTCTCAGCGTCAAGACGATGAACCAGCAGGGCGCGACGGTGATGGCCTCGATCGGGCCGATCGGCGGCGGTGCGGGCGGCAACCCGTCGGACGACGGCGAGGACGGCTCCGGGGCGAACAACGCATTCCTGCGCAACACGCCGGTCGAAATCAACGAGGCCGAGGTGCCGATCCGCATTACGCGCTACGGCGTCGCGCCGGGGTCGGGCGGGGCCGGCCAGTATCGCGGCGGGCAAGGTCTCGTGATGGAGTTCAAGGTGTTCACGCCGAACACGCTGGTGACGGCGCGCAACCGGGATCGGACGCGTTTCGCGTCGTGGGGCGTGCGCGGCGGTCATGCGGGAGCGAACGCGCGCTTCACGCGCAACCCCGGCATGCCGAACGCCGAGGAACTGGACAACAACGATCTGGTGATCTGCGCGCCAGGCGATGTGATCCGGCTTGTCGGTGCGGGGGCGGGCGGTTACGGCCTTCCTGTCGATCGCGATGCGGCGAAGGTCCGCGAAGACGTGTTGCGCGGCTACGTCACGCTCGACGAAGCGCGTGACGTGTACGGCGTCGCGCTGACCGGCGAGCAACTGGCACTCGATGTGGCGCAAACCGCACGGTTGCGCGACGATATTCGCGTGCGGCTCGACGGTCGGGCATCGCCCGCGTTTTCGTTCGGCCCGCACCGCGATGCGTTCGAAACGAAGTGGACCCGCGAACGGTACGCCGCGCTGACGTCGCTGCTGGCTGGTGTGCCGGTGCAGTGGCGCTACTTCATCAAGCATCGCATTTTCGACGCGCTCGATGCGCGGATCGCAGCGGAGCCAGGAGCTTGCGCGGACGGCAGCCCGGCTATCGTCCACGCGTTGTTCTCGGAGCTTGTCGCGAACTATCCGCAACTGACTGCGGCGGCTTGAGCGTCGTGGCCCGCGTTTAATGCGAGGGGCTCTCTGCTGCGCGATCACGTTCGCAAGGTACCGCCCTCGTCACCAGATTGACCTTTGAAAAGACCAAGATGAACAACTTCGATCCTTCTCGCGTCACTGTGCGCAGTGCGCATTTCATCGGCGGACAGTATCTGGAGGGCGCGGGCGTCATCGACGTCGCGCGGCCGTCCGACGGCATGGTTTACGCGGCGCTGCCGCTCGCCGATGCAACGCTCGTCGATCATGCGGTGGAAGACGCGTGGCGCGCGTTCAAGACTAGCGATTGGGCGCGGCGTGCGCCGCGCGAGCGGGCGCGCGTGATGCGTCGCTGGGCGGAACTGATCGAAGCCGATGTCGAGACGCTCGCGCCGCTCGAAGCGCTCGGTTCGACCCGTCCGATCGCCGATGCCGCGCGCTGGGATGTGCCGTTCACGGCGGAAGGCATCCGCTTCTACAGCGAGTACGCGGACCGGATCGGCGGCGAGGTTGCCGCGACTCGGCCCGACCATCTGGGCATGACGATCGCTGAGCCGTATGGCGTGATCGCCGCGATCGCACCGTGGAATTTTCCGCTGGTGATGGCCTCGTGGAAGGTTGCCCCTGCGTTGGCGGCGGGCAATGCCGTGGTGCTGAAGCCTTCGGAACTGACGCCGTTTTCCGTGTTGCGGCTGGCCGAACTCGCGGTCGAGGCGGGCATTCCGCCGGGCATCTTCAACGTCGTGCAAGGCGACGGACGCACGACCGGCGACGCGCTGTGCCGTCATCCGAAGATCTCGAAGGTCACGTTCACCGGCTCCAGTCAGACCGGCGCGGCAATCATGACCGCGTGCGCGCAGACCGGCACCAAGCCGGTCACGCTCGAACTGGGCGGCAAGAGCCCGCAACTCGTGTTCGCCGACGCACCGGATCTCGACCGTGTCGCGCGGCGCGTGGCGGCGGCGATTGCAGGCAACGCGGGACAAGTATGCGTGGCCGGCTCGCGGCTGATCGTCGAGCGCGGCGCGGCGGCGCGCCTGATCGACGGTATCTCGACGGCATTCGCCGCGCTGAAACCGGGGGCGACCTGGGCAGCGGGCACGACGCTGCCGCCGATCATTTCGTCGCCGCAGTTGCAACGGATCGACGGCATCGTCAAACGCACCCTGGAGAGCGGCGCACAGGTGGCGACGGGCGGCGCGCGCATGGCGCTGAGCGGTGACGGCGCGTTTTACGCGCCGACCATTCTGACCGGCGTGACGGCGGAATCGGAAGCCGTGCGTGAAGAAATTTTCGGACCGGTGCTGACCGTGCAGACTTTCGACGATGAGGATGAAGCACTCGCGCTCGCGTCCCATGCGAAGTACGGGCTGGCGGCGGGCGTCCACACCTCGGACCTGAGCCGCGCGCTACGGATGATGCGCGGCATCGAAGCGGGCACGGTGTGGATCAACCGCTACGGCCGCACCGCCGATTTCGTGATCCCTACCGGCGGCTATAAAAGCTCGGGCATCGGCAAGGATCTCGGTCGCCAGGCCTACGAAGCGAATCTGCGTTTCAAGAGCGTGCTGATTGATATCACCGACGGCGCATAGCGCCACGACCGATCGTCGAAGCGGCCGCGACAGCCGCCTCGCTCCTCACGGCCGCGTCCTCGCAGACGCGGCCGCGTGCGTTTCTAGACCCGCAAAAAGCCCGACGAAAACACGCCGCATGTTGTGCTGCGCAAGCCGCCAAAAACGGTGGATTCTGTGCCCCGGGGCTTGCAATACAAGGCAACCGGGCTTTTTTGCGGTGATTTAATTTGTCTCAGCAGACGCCGCCGCGCAACGCGAAACATCGCAGCGTTCTGCTGGCGTATCGTTTCGACGATAGGCCCGCGACACCCGATTGCAATGGCGCGAGCACGACTCGCGCCGTTTTCTAACCCGGCCCCGGCTCACTCTTCGCTGATCACAGGAAAAAGACATGACCCGCTTCAAGCCCAAATACATCACCTTCGACTGCTATGGCACGCTGACGCGCTTCCGGATGAGCGACATGGCACGCGAGCTGTTCTCGGACCGCGTCCCGGCCGGCCAGATGGAACAGTTCGTCAAGGACTTCGCCGCCTATCGCCTCGACGAAGTGCTCGGCGCATGGAAGCCGTATCAGGACGTGGTCAAGAACGCGGTGCGCCGCACGCTGAAGCGCTGGAACATCGAATACAACGACGCCGAGGCACAGAAGTTCTACGACGCCGTGCCGACCTGGGGTCCGCATGCGGACGTGCCGGAAGGGCTGTCGAAGGTCGCGAAGGAAATCCCGCTAGTGATCCTGTCGAACGCGTCGAACGATCAGATCCAGAGCAACGTCGACAAGCTTGGCGCGCCGTTTCACAAGGTCTTCACTGCGCAGATGGCGCAGGCGTACAAGCCGCGACTGCAAGCGTTCGAATACATGCTGGACAACCTCGGCTGCGCTCCGGAAGACATTCTGCATGTATCGTCGAGCTTGCGTTATGACCTGATGTCGGCGCACGACATCGGCATCAAGAACAAGGTGTTCGTCTCGCGCGGTCACGAGCCGTCCACGCCGTATTACGGGTATACCGAGATCAAGGATATCGGCGGCCTCGCCGGTGTCGTGGGTCTTTGAACGGCTTCGCGCGGAGTTGAAGACTTCAGACGGTTCGAAGCGGCTTCGCGCGGCCTCGAACTGCGCCGTGCGTCCCGCGTAACACGTGAAACTCGCTGAAAAGGATCTGATGAAGCTCGAATCGTACTGGCTGGACACGCGTCCTGCATTTCGCGAAGGCTGCGAAGGGCCGGTGGAGGGGCGTGCCGACGTGGTCGTGATCGGTGGTGGTTTTACGGGCTTGTCGGCGGCGCTCGAACTGGCGTCGCGCGGCGTTCAGGTGGTCGTGCTCGAAGCCGGGCAGATTGCCGGCGAAGCGTCGGGTCGCAATGGCGGTCAATGCAACACCGGTCTCGCGCACGACTACGCGTCGCTGGCGGCGAAGATCGGCGCGCCGCAGGCGAAAGCGTTCTATCGTGCGTATGAAAGCGCGGTGGCGACCGTCGATTCGATCGTCAGCACGCACGGTATCGATTGCGATTTCGTGCGGACCGGCAAGCTCAAGCTCGCCGCGAAGCTGCAGCATTTCGCGGGCCTGCAGCAGACCTACGAGGTGCTGCGTCGCGAGGTCGATCAGAACATCGAGCTGATCACGCCGGACCGGATTCGCGACGAAATCGGTTCGGACGGTTTCTTCGGCGGCCTGGTGCAGCGTAACGGCGCGCAGATGCATATGGGCAAGTTCGGTGTCGGACTCGCGCAGGCGGCGGTGCGCAACGGCGCACGGATTTTCGAACACGCCGCCGTCACGCAGATGAAACAACTCGACGGCGAGCGATACGAGATTACATCCGCACGCGGCACGATTCGCGCGGATCGCGTGCTGGTCGCGACCGGCGCGTCGCAATTGGGACCGTTCCAGTGGTTCCGTCGCCGAATTGCGCCGGTCGGCAGCTTTATCGTCGTGACGGAGCCCTTGCCCACAGCCCAGCTCGATCGTCTGTTCCCGGCACGCCGCGCGTATGTGACGACGCGGCATATCGGCAACTATTTTCGGGTGACGCCGGACAACCGTCTGCTGTTCGGCGGACGGGCGCGCTTCGCGATGTCGAGCCCGAAGTCCGATGGCAAGAGCGGCGAGATTTTGCGGGCCGGCATGGCGGCCTACTTTCCCGAACTCGCCAACGTGCGTCTCGATTATTGCTGGGGCGGTCTGGTCGATATCACGGCTGACAGGCTGCCGCGCGCAGGCCAGCACGAAGGCTTGTTCTATTCGATGGGCTATAGCGGTCACGGTGTGCAGATGTCGGTCCACATGGGCCGCGTGATGGCCGACGTGCTGTACGGTTCGGCTGCGATGAATCCGTGGCGCGAACTCGATTGGCCCGCCATACCGGGGCATTTCGGACATGCGTGGTTCTTGCCGCTGGTCGGCGCGTATTACCGCGTGCAGGACATGCTGCATTGATGATGCCGCTATTGATAGACACGCCGACGGCGTTCGCCGCCGCTTCCACTTTCGATCGACGCCGCGTTGGCGGCGTGCAACAGGAGTCATGCGCATGAAGTCGAGATTCGTCCGGCTTGCCGAGACCGGGCGCCGCGCCGTGTCGTTCAGGGTCGACGGCGAAGTGGTCGCCGGTCTTGAAGGCGACACGCTGCTGGTCGCGATGCTCTGCAAGGGGGATCACGTTCGCCATTCCGAGTTCGGTCCCGAAGTGCGCTCCGGCTTCTGCCTGATGGGCGCGTGTCAGGACTGTTGGGTCTGGACCACCGACGGCCAGCGCGTGCGCGCCTGTACCACGATGGTCAACGCGGACCTCGATATCGTCACCCGCCAGCCGGAGGTGTCATGGCCCAACCTCGTGTGATCGTGGTCGGCGCGGGGCCGGCAGGCATACGCTGCGCCGAAACACTGGTCGCGGCGGGTATTCGCCCGATGATCGTCGACGAAGGTCGGCGCGACGGCGGGCAGATCTATCGCCGTCAGCCGGAACAGTTTTCGCGTCCGTACAGCAAGCTCTACGGCACCGAAGCGGCGCGCGCGAAAAGTCTGCACGACAGCTTCGAAGCGTTGCGCGCGAAAGTCGACTACTCGCCCGAAACGCTGGCCTGGAATATCTCGGGCGGCAAGCTCTATACCGCACGCGACGGCCTCGCGAGCGCCCATGCGTACGATGCGTTGATTCTTTGCCCCGGTGCGACCGACCGTGTGATGCCCGTCAAGGGCTGGCAATTCGCCGGCACATACAGCCTTGGCGCGTCGCAGATCGCGCTGAAGGCGCAGGCCTGCGCGATCGGCGGTAACGTGGTGTTCATGGGCTCGGGGCCACTGCTGTATCTGGTAGCGAACCAGTATGTGCAAGCGGGCGCGAAAGTCGCGGCAGTGCTCGATACGTCGCCGTTCAGCAAGCGCTTGCGCGCGTTGCCGAAGCTGCTTGCGCGGCCGGACGTCTTGCGCAAGGGCGCGACGCTGGTGAAGTCGTTGAAGAAAAGTGGCGTGAGGATCGTCAGCGGCATCGAGCCCGTGGAGATTCACGGTGACGATCAGCGTGGCGTCGAAGGCGTCAGTTACCGGGATTGGAGCGGCACCGTGCAGCGGATCGTGTGCGACGCCGTCGCGCTCGGCTATCACCTGCGCCCGGAGACGCAACTCGCGGATCTGGCCGGCTGCGCGTTCACGTTCGATGCGTCGACACATCAATGGTTGCCTCAACTCGACGACATCGGCCGTAGTTCGGTCAAAACGGTCTACCTCGCCGGCGATGGCGTACGCGTGCTCGGCGCCGACGGCGCGGAAGCGGCCGGCGCGCTCGCGGCGCTGGCGGTATTGAAAGATCTCGGTCGACCGGTCGATGCGGCGCGCGTCGACGCGTTGACGCGCGAGCGAGCGAAGATGGACCGCTTTCGCGCCGGTCTCGCCGAAGCGTTTCCGTGGCCCGCGCAGCAGGCCGCCCATTTGTCGGACGACACGATCGTGTGCCGTTGCGAAGGCATCACCGCAGGCGAGCTGCGTCGCGTGACGCTCGAAGAAGGCGCGCGCGAAGCGAATCGCGCGAAGGCGTTCAGCCGCGTCGGCATGGGACGATGCCAGGGGCGATATTGCGGCCATGCGGCAGCGGAGGTGATTGCCGCCGCAGCCGGTGTGCCGCTCGGCAAGGTTGGCCGGTTGCGCGGCCAGGCGCCGGTCAAGCCGTTTGCGATTTCGACTATTCCGGTGAGCGCCATGACGCCTGAATCCACTGAGGTAGCGGAGGGAAAATGAGCCGGATCGATGCGGATGTGGTGATTGTCGGCGGCGGATTCATGGGTGTTGCCGCAGCGTTTTTCTTGCGCCGGCGAGGCCGCTCGGTGGTGCTGCTCGAACGTGGCCTCGTCGGTCAGCAGGCGAGCGGCACGAACTTCGGCAACGTGCGTCGGCAAGGACGCTTTCTGCCGCAATTGCCGCTGGCGAACCGGTCGCGCGAGATTTGGGGCAAGTTGCCCGAACTGATCGGCCATAGCGGTGAATTTCTGAAGTCCGGTCATGTGCGCGTGTGCTACCGGCAGGAACAGGACGACGCGTTCGAGATCTATGCGCGCGAAGCGGCGCAATACGGGCTCAAGCTCGATCTGTATCGTGGCGCGCAGATGCGCGCGATGTTTCCGTTTCTCGGTGACGAAGTGCTGTCCGCCTCGCATTCGGTGCAGGACGGTCACGCGAATCCGCGTCTCGCCGCGCCCGCATTCGGACGCGCCGCGGCGCGCGCCGGCGCTCGCATCGAAGAGAACACCGAAATCGCCAGCGTCGAAAAAGACGGCGATCTGTTTCGCGCGACCAGCACCGATGGCCGCACGTTCTGCGCGCCGAACCTGCTGATTACCGCGGGTGCGTGGGGCAGTCAGTTGAGCACGCAATTCGGCGAGCCGGTGCCGATTGCCATTCACGGTCCGCAAATGGCCGTGACCGAGCCGATGCCTTATGCGATCGGTCCGGTGGTAGGCGTGTCGTCGCCGTTCATCGAGGAAGTCCTGTATTTCCGGCAGGTGGAGCGCGGCAATATCGTGATCGGCGGATGTGCGCGCGGCCCGGCCTATCTCGACGAACGGCGCGCGAAAGTGTTGCCGGAAAGCACGTTGCTGCAATTCCGACAGATGGCACGCCTTGCACCGGCGTTGACGCGGCTGAACATCATTCGTGTGTGGAGCGGCGTCGAAGGTTATATGCCCGACGATCGTCCGATCATGGGACGCAGTGGCAAGGTCGACGGGCTGTATTACGCGTTTGGTTTCTGCGGTCACGGCTTCCAGTTGGGACCCGGCGTCGGCGACGTGATGGCCGAGCTGATCGACACGGGCGCGACCAGTACGCCGATCGATCCGTTCGCGATCCAGCGTTTCGCCACGACGGCGAGCGCCGTGCCGGTCGCGGCCTGACGGGTACGGCTATGGCGAAGAAGCTCGATGATGCGGCGGGAGGCTTGCCGGCTACGCCGATGGTGTTTGCGCCGGTTGTTCCGGTCCCGGCTTCGACGGCCACGTCCGATCTGCAGCGGACGACTTCGCGCGCCGTCGAGCGGGCGGTCGCGTTTATAGAAACATCTTTCGCGCAGCCCGTGAGCCTGACGATGCTCGCCACGCTCGCCGGACTGAGCGTTTCACGCTTCGCGACGCTGTTCAGGCAGGAAGTGGGCATCTCGCCGCATCGCTACCTCTGTCTCGTGCGTGTGCGGCATGCGCAACGCTTGCTGCGACATGGGACGCCGCCGTCGGTCGTGGCGACCGAGGTCGGGTTCTTCGATCAAAGTCATCTGGGCCGCCACTTCAGGCGGACTGTCGGCGTGACGCCCGGCGATTACGTCGTGCGTCCTTCGGCCTGACGAAACGATCGGGTCGAGGAAGAGGACCGCGCGAGCGAATGCAGCCCGCGTCGCCGTGCGAGCGCTGCCGATGGTCCCGCCATTCACCCGCGCTCGCCGAGCGCACAGCTATTTATGCTGAAGAGCGCTACCAAAACCACTTGCGCCGCCTGTATGCCCAGCATTAACGGGATTTCTCTTTAATTTGACGATGCTTAAATCCGTCTAGCCCGCGCGCTTTCTGCTTCACGTGCGCGTCGCTATCGCAGGGGCCTCGACGGGCCTGGCGGCCTTGACATGCATGACGCCAGGCATCGACGCAGCCCGACCACCGCAGGGTAGAAATGGATTTGTTCCACTTTGGACCAAGGAGCAGGCACCGTGAGCGACGAAAACAAACCGGGCGGCTTTAGCCGTCGTGACATGATGCGGGTATTGGCAGCGGGCGGCATGCTCGCCACCGGTGCGGGCGGGATGCTGGCGGGGGCGTCGAGTGCCTTTGCCGATACGCCGAAGAAGGGCGGCAGGATTCGCGCCGCGTACGACGCAAGCTCGACCGCGGACACGCTCGACCCGGCCAAGGGCTCGACCGGCACCGATTACATCCGCTTCTTCATGTTCTATAGCGGGCTCACGCAGTTCGACGCCAGCCTGACACCGCAACCCGCGCTGGCCGAATCGTTCACCAGTAGCGATGCGAAGGTCTGGATCATCAAATTGCGCAAGGGCGTGACGTTCCACGACGGCAAGGCGCTCGATGCCGCCGACGTCGTGTACTCGTTGATGCGACACAAGAATCCTGCGACCGGGTCGAAAGTGAAGTCGGTCGCCGATCAGTTCGACGACATCAAGGCGACCGGTCCCGACGAAATCCAGATCACGCTCACGCAGCCCAACGCCGACCTGCCGTCGATCCTCGCAACGCCGCAACTCGTGATCGTCAAGAACGGCGTCACCGATTTTTCCACTGCGGTGGGTACGGGGCCCTTCAAGCTCAAGACCTTTAAGCCGGGCGTCACGACTGTCGGAGCACGCAACGCCAACTACTGGAGACCAGGCAAGCCGTATCTGGACGAAGTGGAATTGATCGGCATCAGCGACGACGCTGCACGCGTGAACGCGTTGCTGTCCGGCGATGTGCATCTGATCGCGGCCGTCGATCCGCGCGCTACGCAGCGCGTCGCGTCGACACCCGGCTACTCGATCATGGAGACGAAGTCCGGTCTCTACACGGATTTGATCATGCGTCGCGACAATCCGCTCACCGGCAATCCGGATTTCGTGCAGGGCATGAAATACCTGTTCGACCGGGATCAGATCAAGAGTTCGGTGTTTCGCGGCTATGCCGTGATTGGCAACGATCAGCCGATTCCACCATCGCATCGATATTTCTTCGCGGGGCTGCCGCAACGGCCGTACGACCTGGATCGCGCAAAGTTTCATTTGCAGAAGGCCGGCGCCGTGGGTACTGCGGTTCCGCCGATCTTCGCCACCACGGCCGCCAACGGCTCGATTGAAATGGCGGTCCTGATGCAGCAGAGCGCGCAGAAGATAGGCGTGAACCTGACGGTGAACCGGGTTCCGACCGACGGTTACTGGTCGAATCACTGGATGAGGCATCCACTCGGATTTGGCAGCATCAATCCGCGTCCCAGTGCCGACGTGTTGTTCACGCAGTTTTTCAAGTCCGATGCTCCTTGGAACGAGTCGGGCTGGAAAAGTGCGCGGTTCGATCAGTTGCTGCTCGCCGCGCGCGCAGAGACCGACGATGCGAAGCGCAAGCAGATCTATGCGGATATGCAGACCATCGTCAGCAACGAAGGCGGAATCGGCATTCCTGCGTTCCTGAGTCTGCTCGATGGTTACGACGTGAGGGTGAAGGGCCTCGGCGCGATTCCGACAGGCGGCATGATGGGGTTTTCGTTTGCGGAAAACGTGTGGTGGAGCGCGTAGCGAATTACGGTTCCAACCTCTTTTTGCGTCCCGCGACCGCTAAGCGCGGCGCGGGCCTGTTGCCGCGTTGTCGCGAGAACGGGCATGTGATCCAGCCTCGCGTCGTAGAGACCGGTGATCAGATGCGACGCGCCGGGCCCCGAGGTGACGATGTACACGCCCAGTTCGCCCGTGAACTTCGCATGCGCGGAGGCCATGAAGGCGGCCATTTCTTCGTGACGGGCTTGAAAGAATTCGATCGCGGCGCCGGATTTGTTTCTTTCTTTTTTTCTGCGGCCTGCGCGCGGCCGAGTGCACCAAAGACACCGTTGATGCCGTCGCCGGGATAGCCGTAGATGCGGCGCACGCCCCAAGCACGCAATCGCTCGATGATGAAGTCGCCGACGGGTTGAGCCATTTAAGTTTACGAATGGTCATCCAGCAATAGGCGAGCAGTGGGACCTGATGCGTGGTGTGCACAATCATCATGGTTTCTCATTGTCAGGCTCAGGCCTGGATATCCAGTGCCTCCTTTCAGGAATTCGCGTTGGCGTCGAACTGGTAACGTTCGGCAGATACTTTCTACCAATCAGCTTCAACCAGAACGGCCGAAGCCTACGGCAACAAAGAGCTCGTCAAGCTCCATGTCCTGGTAATGGCCTCTCTTGCGTTCGCACTGAAAGACACAGAGCAAGTTTGTCTCGAGTGCTCGCGCCTCGTTCTCCACGCTTCGCCGCGCCCATAGGACCGAATTTCCCGCGCCGTTACGCGACGCAGGCGAGGACGGCCAGGGTTCGCCCACGGGCAGTGAGGCCGCGTAGTAGAGCCGGTTATGCGCTCAACGAGGGTTTGTCTCTAGAAATATCGATGCCGTGGCGGTCGATAAACGGACTGGGCAACCGCGTTTTGCACTGATCCCGGTCCACGATAGCAAGCGTGGCGATCACCAAGATATGGACTGAATGGGGAGTACGCATGCACCGATTGAGTTTCTCGCAAAAGCTCTGGCTGCCTCTGGTCGTCAGTCTGATAGCACTTCTCGTCGTGTCTGTCTCAGCGGCCTGGTTATCCCGGCTGACCCGCATCGAAGAACGCAAAAACGATCTGGTGAATGTTGCGCACGTAGGGCTCAGTATCGTGGAAGAGTACGCCCTGCTGGCGAAAAGCGGCGCCCTCAGCGAAGCGGACGCGCGCCGACAGGCGCTTGAACGGCTACAACATATACGCTATGGAGAGGACGGCTATTTTCTCGTGATCGATTCCAGGCCGCGCATGATCATGCACGCGATGAAACCGGCACTAAATGGTAAGGATCTCAGCGGCGTGACCGATGTCGACGGCCGGCATCATTACGTGGCGTTTGCATCGAAGGCGCAGACTCCAGAGGGCGGCTTTGTCGAGTACGTGTTTCCGCATCCGCACGACCCGTCCGCCGCCGCCGTCGGCAAGATTGGCTATGTAGTGCGGTACGCGTCCTGGGACTGGATCATCGCGACGGGTGCCTATGTGGACGATATCAATTCGGCGTTCAGGAAGTCGTTGTATATCGTTGGAGGAATATTCGGGACACTCGCGGTGTTACTTTCGACGTTCTGCTTCTTTGCAAACCGCAGCATCCAGCGCGCGATCGGTGGAGATCCTGCTTACGCGGCTCAAGTGGCGGGGGATATTGCCGCGGGTAACCTCGACATCGTGATCAGGATCCGTCAGAGCGACGGTTCCAGTCTTTTACACACCATGCAAGGCATGCGCGATGCGCTCGCCCGCACGATTGCAGGGATCAAGGGCGCCGCGGACAAAGTGGCCACGGGCGCAAACGAAATCGCCGCCGGCAACGCCGATCTGTCCGCGCGCACAGAAAATCAGGCGGCGTCTCTCGAGGAAACGGCTGCAAGCATGGAACAGATGACCGCGATGGTCAGGCAGACGGCCGAAAACGCACAAATGGCGAGTCAACTGACGGCTGACGCAGAGGAGATCGTCAATCAGGGTGGTTCGATGGCTGGCGACGCGGTGTCGACGATGCACGAGGTGTCGAAGGAATCGCAGCGGATGGTGGAGATCATCTCGGTGATCGAAGGAATTGCATTCCAGACTAATATTCTCGCGCTGAATGCTGCGGTAGAAGCGGCTCGGGCAGGTGAAGAGGGACGTGGATTCGCCGTTGTCGCCGGTGAGGTTCGACTACTTGCGCAGCGTAGCGCCTCCGCAGCCAAGGAGATCCGGGCGCTGATCAACAGTACGGTGGAGGGAATTCACAACGGTGCAGAACTGGTTGATAGCGCAGGCGCGAAGATTCGCGCGGCGCAGGAAGCGATTTCGAGAGTATCTGGTGTTGCGCGTGAGATAGCTTCCGCCGCGGCAGAGCAGAGTGCGGGTATCAACCAGGTGAACAATGCAGTCACTCAGATGGATAGCACTACCCAGCAAAACGCCGCGCTAGTCGAACAGGCTGCTGCGGTAGCACAAACATTGACCGAACAGGCGACACTACTGCAGTCGTCGATCAGCACGTTTCGTTTGCAGACAGCTCCAGTCGAAGCGCAATCTTCGGGGGTTATCGCCTGGAATCGGAGCAACACTTCGCCGGGACTGGTTACGTCAAGCTGAGACTTCGAGGTGCGCGTGGGTCGGCGTTCGCGATCCAGTTACATTGGGATCCGTGTTAGAACGGGTCGCTCGGCGCTGCTCCGTCGTTGTGCGATTTGAACTGCCCGGATTCTCTGATCCGCTACCGCCGTTGCAACCACAGACTGCATAGCGCGATTTCTCGACATCGCCTGGTTTCGGAATGTCGTCATCTGTACCCCGCCTTGATAAAACGCTGACGTGATCCACCTTTCGGTTACCAACGCTGCACTTGCGCTCAGTGGACCTACGCCCCGACGGGGCGGCGAAAGTTTCAGGGAAAACCTTAGTGGTTCGTCCGGCTCTTCCATGAGCGGGTGGTGAATAGCCCCGTCACCTGATGTCCTTGCACGGCAATGACCAGAGATTTGGACATTCATGTGACCAGTTACCCGAAATAGGCATCTGGGCCTGTTTCAGCGGGAGTTCGCCTGTGCGGCGTGTCGAGCCGGGTTCGCCTGTCCATGCGCTATCCTCATGTGGCCGATGACGCTCGACTAGCGATGCGCACGCCCTCGGTCGGCCAAATCGCGGTGGGCGATTCTTTTTGCCCCGCGCGCTCCTTTGATAAGCTCGCTGACCATGCCCGACATCAAGCTGAACATGACCCTCCAGGAACGCCCGCCGGCCGCGCTTTCGCGGGCGGATCGCGTCTACCACACGCTGCGCGACGAAATCTTCGACATGCACCTTCTGCCGGGCGACCGGCTCACGGAAGGCGCGATTGCCGAACGTTTCGCGGTGTCGCGCACGCCCGCGCGCGAAGCGCTGCAACGCCTGCAAAGCGATGGTCTGATGCAAGGCTACGTGCGCGGCGGCTGGGAGGTCGTGCCGATCGACAACAAGCGCTTCGACGATCTCTACGAGATGCGCCAGATGATCGAAACCTTCGCCGTGCGCAAGCTTTGCAACGGCGAAGTGCCGCAGGCCGGACTCCGTCTTCTGCTGGATTCGCTCGATCGCATCTGGAAAGTTGTGCGCGCGCAGCGCATTTCCGATGGACGCAAACTCGTCGAACTGGACGAAGCGCTGCATCATTCGCTGGTCGCGGCCGCAGCCAATGAGGAACTCACCGCCACGATGCAGCGCGTCACCGACCGCATTCGCGTCGTTCGGCGGCTCGATCTCGTACATGGCGACGGCATCGCCGAGACTTATGATGAGCATGCCGCCATTCTCGATGCCATTCGCCGCGGCGACAGCACGCTGAGCGTCGATCTCGTGTCGCGTCATATCGGCGGCAGCCAGGCCAGCGTGAGCGGACTCACCATGCAACGGCTGCTCGCCGCACGCACCGATGCGGGGCGCTCACCCGTCGCGCACGCACCGGCGAGGCCGCGGCGCACCATCTGACAGCATCCCTCGCCGCCGTTTCGCCCTCCGCAATGTATCCCCGGATCCCTTGACCAGCAACGTTTCCTAGGGTTTTTACCAAGGTCTGGCATGGATTTCGCATTGACGCTTTTCGTTGTATACAAGGAAAAGCTCGATGTCTACGGAAGTCACTGCAGCACACGCCCACGTCGCAACTGAAGCACTCAATCCCACACGCGGTTCGCGCGGTATGGCGGTCGCGCCGCACGCGCTCGCTTCGCAAAGCGCGCTCGCAGTCCTGCGCGAAGGCGGCAACGCTGTCGAGGCGATGATCGCCGCCGCCGCGACCATCGCGGTGGTATATCCGCACATGAACAGCATCGGAGGAGACGGCTTCTGGCTGATCTCGCGTCCAGGTCACGCGCCCATCGGCATCGAGGCATGCGGCGCGGCGGCGATGCGTGCCGACATCGAAACGTATCGCGCGCACGGGTTGAGCGCGATTCCCGCACGCGGTCCGCTTGCGGCCAATACGGTCGCGGGTACGGTGTCCGGTTGGGACTTCGCGCAGCGCTTCTCGAAGGACGCGCTCGGCGGCCGCGTGCCCGTCGCGCGTCTGCTCGATGATGCGATTCAGTATGCGAAGCACGGCATTCCGGTCACGCGCAGTCAGGCCGATTGCATCGCGAGCAAGCGCGGCGAACTGGAGAACGTGCCGGGCTTCGCGCAGACTTTCATGCCGGATTCGCGCGCGCCGCGCACAGGCGAGCGCTTCGTCAACGCGCGCCTCGCCGCGACGCTCCAACAACTCGCCGATGCGGGTCTCGACGACTTCTATCGCGGCGATCTCGCGCGCAGTATCGCGGGCGATCTGTCGTCGCTGGAAACGCTCATTACGCTCGACGATCTCGAACGGCATCGCGCCCGCGAACGCACGCCGCTCGCACTCAGGCACACGCTCGGCACCGTCTACAACATGCCGCCGCCCACGCAGGGCCTCGTGTCGCTGCTGATCCTCGGCGTGCTCGATCGCGTGCTCACCGACGACATGAACCCGCTCGGCCCCGAGTTCGTGCATGCGTGCGTCGAAGCGACCAAGCTTGCCTTCAAGGTGCGCGACGAACATGTGACCGATCCCGACCATATGCGTATCGACCCGGTCACGCAGCTCGATCCCGCCGCGCTCGACACGATGGCGAGCCAACTGTCGATGTCGCGTGCCGGGCCGTGGAGCAGGGGCCGCGGCCCAGGCGACACGGTCTGGATGGGCGTCATCGATGGAGATGGCGTGGCCGTGAGCTTCATCCAGAGCATTTATCACGAGTTCGGCAGCGGGATCGTGCTGCCGGGTTCGGGCATCAACTGGCAGAACCGCGGATGCAGCTTCTCGCTCGATCCGTCGTCGCTCAATCCGCTGATGCCGGGGCGCCGTCCGTTCCACACGCTCAATCCGGCCCTTGCCCATTTCGCGGACGGCCGCACGATGGTGTACGGAAACATGGGCGGCGATGGTCAGCCGCAATCGCAGAGCGCGGTGTTCTCGCGTATCGCGCGTTTCGGCTGGAATCCGCAGGCCGCGATCGACGCGCCGCGCTGGCTGCTCGGCCGCACCTGGGGGCAGTCCACGGATTCGCTCAAGCTGGAAGCGCGCTTTCCGGCGCACACCATCGACGCGTTGCGCGCGCTCGGTCACGACGTCGAAGTGCTCGCCGCCTACGACGAAGCGATGGGCCACGCCGGCGCGATCATTCGGTATCCAGATGGATTGTTCGAAGCGGGCCACGATCCGCGCAGCGACGGCGCCGCGGCAGGCTGGTAACGCCCGAAGCCGCAGTACGTAATCGAAGTGGCCTCACTATCCGGTCCCGCGTTTTGCCGGACCGGGGGGCGTCGCTCATCCTTTTTTGTCTGAATCACTACGGGGAACGCATATGAACACACGCATCCAAACGCTGCACGACGAGGCTGGCGCAAGCACGCCCGCCGTCGCGACGCATAACCGCTGGCTTCAGCTCGGCCTCGGCCTGCTCTGCATGATGGCGATCTCAAGCCCGCAATACGTGTGGACGTTGCTGACCAAGCCGCTGTCCGCGAAGCTCGGCGTGCCGTTGCCCGAATTGCAGGTGACGTTCTCGCTGCTCATCATCCTGCAGACGTTCTTCTCGCCGTTTCAGGGCAAGCTGATCGACCGCTTCGGTCCGCGTCTGCTGATCTCGCTCGGCACGGTGATGTCGGGCCTGAGCTGGGTGCTCGCGTCGATGGTCACGACCACGTCGATGCTGTATCTCACCTACGGCGTCGTCGGCGGGCTCGGCACGGGCATCGTGTATGTCGGCGTAGTCGGCCTGATGGTGCGCTGGTTCCCCGATCGTCGCGGCTTCGCGGCCGGCGCGGTGGCGGCGGGCTACGGCATGGGCGCGATCGTGACGACCTTCCCGATCTCGGCCTCGCTGTCGACGCGCGGCCTCGATGCCACGCTGTGGATCTACGGCATCGCATTCGCGGTGGTGGGCTTTCTCGCGTCGCAGGGGCTGCGTGTGCCGCGTGACGTAGCGCCGACGAGTGCGTTCGCTATCGCGGCATCGAGCGTGCCGAATCGGCGTCCGTCGCAAATGATGAAGTCGCCGCTCTTCTGGTTGATGTTCGCGATGATGACGATGATGTCCACCTCGGGCCTGATGGTCACCTCCCAGATGGCAACCTTCGCAGCGGACTTCGGCATCACGAAGGTGGTTGTGTTCGGCATGGCTGCGCTGCCGCTCGCACTGACCATCGACCGCTTCACGAATGGCCTCACGCGTCCGTTGTTCGGCTTGGTGTCGGACCGATTCGGCCGCGAAAACACGATGTTTTTCGCCTTCGCGCTCGAAGGTATTGCGATGACGCTGTGGCTGATGACGCGCGACAACGCCCTGCTGTTCGTGCTGCTCTCGGGCGTGGTCTTCTTCGGCTGGGGCGAAATCTTTTCGCTGTTTCCGGCCACGCTGACCGACACGTTCGGCACACGTCACGCCACCGAGAACTACGGCTGGCTGTACATCTCGCAGGGCATCGGCTCGATCTTCGGCGGTCCGCTCGCCGCGCTCCTGCATCAACATGCGGGTAGTTGGGTCCCGGTGTTCGGCGTGGCGATTACGCTGGATGTCGTCACCGCGGTGCTCGCAATACTTGTGCTCAAGCCGATGCGCGCGCGCTTTCTCCAGAAGTCGGTGAGCGCCGACGCGGCTGTCGCGACGCATTGATCTCGAGGCGCCTTGTGTCGGCAGTCGAAAGTCGAACCACGTGGCGCGCGGCACGTATCATCCTGTCGGCCGTCGCATCCGTCAGGGACGGCTGCGTTGATCGTCGCCAACCCGATACGCCCACCCAGCCTCCGACACCATGCCGAAGCCCATCGTCGCCGAAACGCTCGCCTCGCACATCCACGCACGCTCGCTGCGCTACTTCGATGCGATCCGCCGTTGCGGCTCGATCCGTGAAGCGGCACGGCAACTGCATCTGGCGTCGTCGGCGGTCAACCGGCAATTGTTGAAGCTCGAAGCGGAGGTCGGCACGCCGTTGTTCGAGCGGCTGGCGTCGGGGCTCGCGCTGACCGCGGCCGGCGAGGTGTTTGCGCGGCACGTGATCACGGTGTTGCAGGACGCGCGCCGTTTCGAGAGCGAAATGGACGCGCTGCGCGGCATCCGGCGCGGCGAGATCGGCATCGTCACCGTCGAGGGCCTCAACTCCAGTTTCCTTCCGGACCTCGTCGAGCGGATGCTGGCGCGTTACCCGGCGATCCGCTTCCAGGTGCACACGGCCGGGTCGGCGACGATCGCGCGCAGCATTCTCGACGGCGACGCCGACCTCGGTCTCGCGTTCTCGCTGCCGCGCACCGGCGATCTGCAACAGCTCGCGGTGGGGCGTTTTCAACTGGGCGCGATCGTCGCCGCCGATCATCCGCTCGCAAATGAAGCGAGCGTGACGTTCGCGCAGTGCGCCCGCTATCCGCTGATTCTCGGCAATGCGCAGCTGTCGATCAGCGGCCTGCTCGAACCGCTGATCCGGCATTACGGCAAGCCGCTGCAAACGGTCCTCGAAAGCGATTCGATCGAACTGATGCGGCGCATGGCGGCGCGCGGGCGAGGCGTGGGCTTTCAGACAAGGCTCGGCCTCGAACGCGATCTGGCCGACGGCACGCTCGCGCATATTCCGCTGCGCTCGCCGCGTCCGCTGATCTCCGAACTCGGCGCTTACGCACGCGCCGGCCGCACGCTGACGCCCGCGCTCGACGCGTTCGTGCGTCTGCTCGTCGAAGCGCTCGCCGATCGCGAAGGCGACGAGCCGACGCTGTGACCGCATGCTGATGCCGAAACGGCATCAGCATGGATTTTTTTCTGCTCTTTTTTGACCAGCCGCCGCGCTCTAGACTCGGATCAACACGAGTTCGAAGCCAATTGAAAGCGGGTCAAAGGGAGCTGGAATGTCCGAAGTGCTATCAGCGAGGGCCGTGCCGCATGCGAGCCTGCCCGTCATCGATGTGTCCGGCCTTGCGTCGGCGGATGCACGGCAACGCGCGGCGGTGGGCGAGGCGCTGCATGCCGCGTGTATCGACAAAGGCTTTTTCTACATCGCGAATCACGGCGTGGACGCCGCGCTGATCGACGCGGCGCGCGGCGAAGCCGAGCGTTTCTTCGCGCTCGACGAAGCCGACAAGCGCCTCGTCGACAAAGCGAAGTCGTTCTGCAATCGCGGCTACGAGCCGCTGCGCGGCCAGGTGCTGGAAGCCGGTACGCCGCCCGATCTGAAGGAAGGCTTTTATATCGGCAACGAACTGCCGCTCGATCACCCGCGCGTGGTCGCGCGCGCGTTCAACTGTGGGCCGAACCAGTGGCCGGCGCAATCGGCGGGTTTTCGTCCGGCGATGGATGCATATTTCGACGCGCTGTACGACCTGTCCAAACGCCTGACGCGCGGGCTCGCGCTATCGCTCGATTTGCCGGAAGACCATTTCGACGCGTTTTGCGACGACGCGATGGGCACGCTGCGCCTGCTGCACTATCCGCCGCAACCGCCGCAGGCGCTGCCCGAGCAGAAGGGCTGCGGCGCGCATACCGACTTCGGCTGCCTGACGCTGCTCTGGCAGGACGGCAACGGCGGCTTGCAGGTGCAGGACGGCGACGGCGGCTGGATTCACGTGCCGCCGCTGCCGGGCACGTTCGTGGTGAATCTTGGCGATCTGATCGCGCGCTGGACCAACGACCGCTATCGCTCGACGTTGCATCGCGTGGTCAACGCATCGGGCCGCGAGCGCTACTCGATGCCGTTCTTCTTTACGGGACGGCCCGACTACGTGGTCAGCTGTCTGCCGGGGTGCAGCGCGCCCGGCGACGCGCCTGCGTATCCGCCGATCACCGTCGCCGGTCATCTCGAAGCGTGCTACCGGAGGACCTACGGATGACCGCGCCCGCCACTCGCATCACACGCGCGGCGGGCATGCTGCTGATCCACGGCGCGTGGCAGGGCAGTTGGGCGTGGGACGCCTGGCTGCCGGAGATGGCCGCGCGCGGCTGGACGTGCCGCGCCGTCGATCTGCCCGGCAACGGCGCGCAACCTTCGCGCGATGGGGGCCTCGCTATGACGCTGCAAACCTATGTCGATGCGCTCACCGACGCGCTTGCCGATTTCGACGGTCCCGTCGTCGTGGTCGCGCATAGCGGTGCGGGCGTACCGGCTTCGCAACTTGCCGAGACCTTGCCCGAGCGCGTCGCGTGCATCGTGTACGTCGCGGGAATGATGCTGCCGTCCGGAATGGGCTACGCGGACCTGGTCGAGGCGAGCGCCGCCGAGGTGCCCGGCGCGGCCGGCATCGCGCCATACTTGCAATGGAGCGACGATCGCGCGACGACGTGTGTGCCGCCAGCCGCCGCGCTCGACATTTTTCTGCACGATTGCCCGCCCGACGCCGCCCGCGAAGCCGCGGCGCGCTTGACCCCGCAACAGGAAAGCGGCCGGGCGCTCGTCACGTCGTTGAGCGACGAGCGCTTCGGCAGCGTGCCGCGCATTTATGTCGAAGCGTTGCGCGACCGTTCGGTGCTGCTGCCTTTGCAGCGCAGGATGCAGGCGCTGGTGCCGGGCGCGATCGTGCGCTCGATCGACTGCGGTCACGTGCCGCAACTCGCGCGGCCCGCCGAGCTCGCGACGCTCGTGTGCGATGCGCTCGCCTGTATCGGCATCGGTTCAGGCAGAAGCGCCAGCGGCGATGCGCCGGCGTCGCCTGCAAGCACGGTTTCCAGTATGTCCGCCATCTCCCGTTCGCTCAGTACGCTCACCACGCCCACTACCGGAACCTCGTCATGATCCGACTATCTCGCCTCGGCCGGCTTGTCTCTGCGCGTCTTTCTTCCCGTTCCACGGCACGCTTCGCGCGACGCCCGGGCAGTGCGCTGCTCGCGTGTTCGTACGGCGCGCTCGCGATGCTCGCGACGTTGAGCGCACCCGCTCATGCCGTCAGCAACGCGCCGCTGGATGTCTCGATCGTCTATCTCGGCAATCCTGGCGATGCGGGCTGGACTCACGCGCACGATCTCGGCATCGGCGAGGCCGAAAAGCAGCTCGGCTCGCAGATCAAGGTCACGCGCATCGAGGACGTGCCCGAAAACGCCGACGCCGCCCGCGTGTTCCGCGACCGCGCGGCGAAGGGCGACAAGATCGTGATCGGCACGTCGTTCGGCTACATGGACTCGATGATGAAGGTCGCGCGCGACTATCCCGACACCGTGTTCCTGCATTGCTCCGGCTACAAGAGCGCGCCCAACCTCGGCAACTTCAACGGTAAGGTGTACGAGTCGGCGTACCTCGCGGGCGTCGTCGCCGGCTATGTGTCGAAGTCGCACACGCTCGGTTTTGTCGGCTCGGTGCCGATTCCGGAAGTGGTGCGCAATATCGACGCGTTCGCGCTCGGCGCGCGTTCGGTCGCGCCGCAGACCACGGTCAGGGTCGTGTGGATCAATAGCTGGTTCGATCCGGGCAAGGAACGGCAGGCGGCGGAGACGCTGGTCGGCCTGGGCGCGGACGTGCTGCTGCAAAACACCGATTCGACCGCGACGATGGCGGTCGCCGAGCAGCACAAGATTCACGCGTTCGGCTGGGACTCGGACATGAGCCACTGGGGTCCACACGCGCACCTCGGTTCGGTCGCCTACGACTGGGGCATCTACTACAGCAAGGTGATCGACGAAGTGAAGCGCGGCACATGGTCCAACAAGCCGGTGTACTGGGGCGTGAAGGAAGGCATCACCGATCTGGTGAACGTGAACACCACGGAAGTCCCCGCGAACGTGCAGCGCACGCTCGCGGAGAAGCGCGCCGCGCTGGTGGCCGGCCGGCTCGATCCGTTCGCCGGCCCGCTGAAGGACCAGAACGGCAAGCTGCGCGTCGCCGCGGGCTCGGCGCTGTCCGCGGACGACACGAACCGGATAGACTGGTTCGTCGACGGTGTGCAGGGCAGCGTCGCGAAATGACGGAGCGGTGGCTATGAGCACGGCACAGGCGCGCAATGCGCACAGCGAAGCGACGAACGGCATGGGGGACGACGCGAGCAGCGACGCCGTGGTCTGGAACGACTGGCATCCAGTGGCCGCGCTCGATGCGCTGGATGCGCTCGTCACGGCGGCTTCGTCCGGCGGCGCGCCGGTGCCGGCCACGACGGCCACCATGGCCACCACGGCCACCATGGCCACCACGGCCACCATGGCCACCACGGCCACCACGGCCACCCGGCTGCTCGGCGTGGATCTCGGCCTCGCCGTGTCGCGAGCCGGCGCGGCGGGCCGCGCCTCGCATCGTTACCGTGCGTGGCGGCTCGATACGCAGGCCGAGTGTCACGTGCAAGCGCGCTACGGCGTGCTATGGGTGTGCGTCGGTGAGCCGCGCCGCGATCTGCTCGCAATTCCCGAAGCCGCCGAGCCCGATCGCCGTCTGCTCCATGCGGGCGCGTTTCGCGTGCACGTCAGCGGCTTGCGGGCGATCGAAAACTTCCTCGACATGGGGCATTTTCCATTCGTGCATACCGGCTATCTGGGCGTCGAGCCGTACACCGAGGTCGCCCCGTACCGGATCGAGCGCGATGAACTCGACGACGAGCTGTACGCGTACGACTGCCGCTTCTATCAGCCGCGCGCGGCGATGACCGCGGACGCCGGGCTCGACGTTCAGTATGTGTACCGCGTCGCGCGCCCGTACAGCGCGATTCTCTACAAGACCTGTCCGCCGCAGCCCGAGCGCTTCGACGTGATCGCGCTGTTCGTGCAACCGGTCGACGAGGACTGGTGCGTCGCGCACACGGTGATGAGCTATCTCGACGACGCCAGCCGCGACGACGAATTGCGCGGCTTCCAGCAAACCATTTTCGCGCAGGACATCAAGATTCTCGTCAATCAGGTGCCCAAGCGCTTGCCGCTCGGCACCGGAGCCGAGCATCCGGTGCGCGCCGATGCGATGTCGGTCGCGTACCGGCGTTGGCTAGCGGCTCAGCGGGTCACCTACGGAACCACCCATGGCCGATAAAGACAGCAGCGCCTTCACCTGGTTTGCGCTATGCGACGTCGATCAACTCGGCGAGCGCGCGATCTATCGCACCGAACTGCATGGCAACGAACTCGTGGTGTGGCGCGCCGAAGACGGCGCCGTCAACGTGTGGGAGAACCGTTGCCCGCATCGCGGCGTGCGCTTGTCGATCGGCCATCATCGCGGCGACGCGTTGCAATGCCAGTATCACGGCTGGCAATTCGGCTCGGGCGACGGCGGCTGCCGCTTCGTGCCCGCGCATCCTGACGGCGCTGCGCCGCCGGTCGCGGTGAAGACGTGGCCGGTCGAGGTGCGTCATGGCTTCGTGTGGACATGTCTCGCGCAGCCGGAAGAGGCGCCGCCGTTTGCGCCGCTCGACGAACTCGAAGACGACGGGCAGCAGGTCCGCTTGCGCACCGTCGCGATCGATGCCTGCGCCGACGACGTGCAGCGCGCGCTGAGCGCATATTGTTTCGACCATGCGGACTTCGACGCATGGCGTACCACCGATTGCGTCGCGTTCCATCTCAGCACACACGCGGTATTGATCGAACAGCCCGACGACGCGGCGCAACGCGTGGTGTTTCTGACGCAGCCCGCGCGGGCAGGGCGGACGTATCTGCACGGAATCGCGCTCGGCGCGTTCGCGGGGGAAGAGCGGCTGGCTGTGCAACGGCATCATCAGCAGCGGCTCAACGCATTGCGCGATGCGCTGGAACAGCCAGCCGCACGTGATGAGCATTTATCGCGCGATCGCTTCGCGGACCAGCCGCCACCTGTCATGCCGCATGCGCAGCCGTCCACGCAACCGGTGTTTCTATCGCCCGCGATGGCCAGAGCGGTTTCCACCGAAGCGGCTTCGGCGTCCGGCACCGATGACCACGCCACCGACCACGCATTCACGGTTCATCTGGCGCGCAGCGACCGCACGCTGAATGTGCCCGCTGGCGTCAGCTTGCTGCAAACCTTGCGCGAGCATCGTATCGACGTGCCGACTTCGTGCGAGCAAGGCGTATGCGGCACGTGCCGCACGCGTGTGCTCGACGGCACGCCGCTGCATCGCGACGCTTTTCTGACGCCGCAGGAACGCGCGGAGGGAAACTGCATGATGGTGTGCGTGTCGCGCGCGTGCGGCGTTGCGCTGACTCTGGATCTGTGAGGCCGCGATGCTCAAACTCTACGACGACGAATTGTGCGGAGAAAGCTACAAGGTGCGTCTGATGCTGGGTCTGCTCGACGTCAGTTACGAACGCACGCGCGTCGAGCTTTATCCGTCGAAGCAGAACGGCACGCCGCGGTTTCTCGCGTTGAATCCACTGGGCACGCTGCCCGTACTCGATGCGGACGGCGCGTTGCTGCGCGGCGCGCACGCGATCCTCGTGTATCTCGCGCGTCGCTACGGCGCGAATGAAGGCGCGGCTGAAATAGATCGCGCGCATTGGCTGCCGGCCGACGATCCCTGGCAATTTGCGCAAGTGCAAAGCTGGCTCGACTTCGCGGCCCAGTTGAGCGACGTGGTGCTGCCGCTGCGCTCGCAAGTGCTGCATGGTGAGCCGCAGCCCGTTCATGCGTCGAGGCACGCGGCGAAGAAGCTGCTGCGCCTTCTCGACGAGACGTGCTGGTTCAACGAAGCGGCTGGCGTGCCCTTCGTCTGCGCGACGCCGAAGCCGACCATCGCCGATATCGCGTGCTTCGTGCCGGTTGCGCTGCTCGACGAAGCGCAGATCGAATCGATCGACTATCCAGCGCTTGGACGCTGGATGGTTCGACTCAAACGGCTGGAAGGTTTTACGACGATGGCCGGTGTGTATGCGGCCATTTGAGTGACCAACCACACGGCGTCATGTTTGCCGCGTCATCAACATGCTTCAGGCTTGCTAGAGGCCACGGCTCGTGCAGCGCCGCGTTTGATGAGCAGGCAATCGCTCAAGCAGGTATGCGCCTGAACGATCAATGACGCGGCGAATGTGTTCGCGCCATATCGGCCGCAGCGGCGCGCCGGATACCACGTGCTCGCGTTCACACCTGCGCGATGGAATTCAGAACCGTGCGGGCAAACCAGCTCGCACAGGCAAAATCGCGTCATTGGCGGCGGCGTTTCGCATGCAATGACGCAAACAGCCCCGCCACGATCCGAACGACAGGAAGTGGCCGCTGACTGGACCGCTCAGGACCGCGGCCAGCGAGTAGCAAAGCTGCCAAACGCCGTCCACGCGAGCGCGTTCATACGGCGCGAATCAGTTCTTCGCAAACGGCAGGAAGGTCGGGGAAGATGCGCACTTCGAACAGACCGATCGCAAAACGTGTGACCACCAGATGCGATGCGTTATGGACATGCCCGCGATCGTTCGGCGATGCCCAACTGCGCCGTCGTTGTCAGGGCGATCAGCGCTTTGCCATTCGGCGGTCGGCGAGCCAGCCGTGGATCGCTTGCGCGATGTCATAGCCGAAAAGCAGCACGCCGTGGAGGCGAAATCCAGTACCCGCGAGGTCGACGCCAACTCGCTGGCCACGCTTGGTGTCGCGAAGCCGACGTGGGTTCACTCCATCAGACCGATGATGAACGTGATCACCGTCACTTACAGCAGCCGGAACCATCTTTGTCTCATCGCCGGTTTCCGTGGAAATACTGGCCGCTCAGAGGCTTAGCGGCTCAGCAGTGGGGGATACACCGTTTGCTCGAAGATCCGTGGCTCATGGGCCGGCAGCACTGTCGCGCCAAGCGTCGCGATGCGGCGGAAACTTTCGTCATAAGCGCGCAGGTCGGTGTGGTTGCCGTTCGGGATCGGCTCGCTGCCGTCCTCCGGCCAATTCTCGTAGAGCGGAATCAGGTCGCCCGCGATGAGATACGGCCCTGCCTGCGTATCGACCAGCACACCCTGTGAGCCTGCTGTATGCCCCGGCAAGCGCAACACACGAATGCCGGGCACCACGTCGGCGTCACCGAACGCCACATCCATCCGGTCGAGAATGTCCACCCACGGCGGCGTGTGGCCGCGCTGATTGGTTTCGTAAATTGGACGCTGGAACGGCACCGGCCAGACCGCCTCTTTCAATTCCGCTTCCTGGACGTGAAAGCGCGCATTCGTGAACAACCGCGCGCCGCCAACGTGGTCGTTATGCAGATGAGTGAGAATGACCCGTTCGACGGAAGCCGGGTCGACGCCTTCGCGCGCCAGGCCGTACTGCAGCAGGTCGTCAATCCCGGCATCTGTCTCGGTGTAGCACTGCGGTGCGCGCGAGCGGGAACCCGGCCCAGCATCGACGACGATCGTATGGCGAGCGCTGCGCAGCAACCACGCGATACACGGTGCATGCAGGCGCGCGGAACCGCAGTTCTTGCGGTACAAAAAGCACGCTCGCTCATGATTGACGATATCGCCGCAGCGGATCGGTACGATGGTGAATGTCATATCTGAGTCTCACTTCAACGGTGTTGATGGTGCTGACGCCGGGTGCCTGCTGGAAGGCTCAGACCTTGGCCGAAGCTGGGCCGGGTCCGGCTTCCTGACCCGATGAACGATCACGTCGGGCAATGACGTTGCATTCGCCAACAGCGCCCTGCGTGTTCGCCTGTACCGGCCAAATCGATTGCGACGCAGCCGTGCAAAGCCGGCTGCGGGCCAGGCCGTCAAAATAGAGATTTGCACAGCGCTCGGGCAGTAGGGGCGCGGGCCGATCGGTCGCTTCCTTCCTGCGAATACATGAACATGATGACGCTGCCGTCGGACCTGGCACACGTAACCTGCCGGACGTATTCGCAGGCGATAAGGGACTCCGCCACGGTCGCCGGTATTTCGCTCGCGAAGTCACAGTGTAGGTGAATTGTGTAAGCGCTTTCTCTTGAATTTCTCGGGGTTTACCCGTAAAATACCCTGAAATTCAAGATATCTTAATCGAGTGTTGCCCGAAAATTTCAGCAATATAGAAAGCGATTACTTAAGTTGCGCGCTTGAGTGAACGCTGCCTGGCGCGTACCTCGCCCCCGGTCTCCGCAACGTGAACATCGAGCCTTGCTACAAGCTTTTCGAAGCCTCGCAGCATGCCGGCGCAAATCGCGTGATGTTCGCGAGCTTGAATCGCGCGGCGGGAGTGCATCGGCACGACCAGCTGATCTTGAATGCCGCCGCGTCATCTCTTCGTACGGCTCAACCATCGCGGCATGATGCAACTGGCGAAGCGCTGCATCGAATAACCGGCTACAACTTCGTGATCTTGCACGGTGTGTCAGGCGATGTTCATAGCCGCTGGAACAAAACGTGAGGAGCTCGGTTATGTGCCGAAAAATGAAGTTTGACGCGAGCCCCCAACGCACCAACCAGACGAAGGTCCGCGTCCGGCGGTGGCCATATCTCAAGGGGCCGCGTTATAGTATGCCGGACAGGGCAGGCGCGATGGTGCGCCTCGACACCGGGCAGGATGCAAGTTGACCAACGAGACAAAGAAAAGAGCGTCGCGTCGCAAATCGAATGCGATTTCCGTGGCAGATGTCGCGCGCGCGGCTGGGGTATCGACTGCGACCGTTTCACGCGTGTTGAACGGTAACGCAAAGGTAGCCGCAGAGCTGCAGAATCGTGTGCGCGACATCGCGCTGGAACTCGGCTATACACCGCACGCCGCGGCGCGCGCGCTGGCTTCGCAGCGTTCGAAGACAATCGGCGCGGTAATCCCATCGCTGGAAAACCAGAACTTCGCGATCGGCGTGTTCGCGCTGCAAAAGCGCATCGGTGAAGCCGGTTATACATTGCTGCTTGGATGCTCGTACTACGACCAGGAAGATGAGCTGAAGCAGGTCCGCGCCCTTATCGCGGACGGCATCGCCGGACTGATGCTCGTGGGCCGCAGTCACTCGCCCGCGCTCTACGAACTGATCGAAAAGGAACAGATTCCGCTCGTCAATGGCTGGACGGTCGATCACGACCATCCCTATGTCGGCTTCGACAACGTGGCTGTCGGCCGTCGCCTCGCCGACTATCTGCTCGATCTCGGGCACACGCGCTTCGGCATGATTACGCAAATGACGCAGCATAGCGATCGCGCGGCTGATCGCATCATCGGCGTGCGCGCGGCGCTACAGTCGCGCGGGCTGCAGTTGCGCCACGAGCATCTGATCGAGATGCCGCACAAGATCATTGAAGGCCAGATGGCGATGAAGGCGCTGATGAACGGCCCCGATCGTCCGACGGCCGTAATCTGCGGCACCGATCTGCTCGCAATCGGCGCGCTGGTCGAGGCGCGCGAGTCGGGCATCGACGTGCCGGGCGACCTGTCGATCGCGGGCATCAACGACATCGAATTTTCCAGCTTCACGTCGCCGCCGCTGACGACCATGCGGCTCGCCGCCGATGAAATCGGCGCGCGCAGCGCCGAGTATCTGCTGGCACGAATCGAAGGACGGCCGGTGAGTTCCCAGTACATCGTGCCGACCGACCTGATCGTGCGGGGCACGACGGCGCGTCCTCGCAACACTTAGGTTGCCGATGTACGGCGTCGATGACGAGGCGTTCGTTCGAAGCGCCCCGGGATTGCGCGGCTGCGATTCCGGTATTGCTCTTTGGGGCGTGCCGTAGCAATAGTCCGCGCCCTGGCGCCGACTACCCCGGAATCAGCACGCGACTGCGCGCGAGCACCTCTTTCGCCAGCTCCACGATGGTATCCGCGCCACTCAGACACTCTTCCTGATAGGCGACAAAGAACCCTTGCTGGGTGATTGGCCGTTCGGTGTTCAGCACGTGAATCAGCCCGGCATCGATCTCCGTGCGCATGATCGCGGGCGACAACACGGCCGCCGCATGTCCCGCCGCGACCAGCCGCGACATCATGGACAGGGAATTGCATGAGCTGATGTTGTCCGGAGTGCAACCGGCGCTGCGGAACCAGTTCATCACAAGCGAATGGTTCGATGACGGTTGCGAGACGGTGATGATCGGCACCGACGCAAGCTCGTGAGGCGCAACATTGCAGTTGGGCACGAGTTGCGGCGACGCCACCCAGTGTAGGTCGGTGTAGCCGATGGCGGTCTCGACCACGTGGGGCGCATTGGTGGAATCGTTGAGGATCGCTATATCCAGTTCGTGCGCACCGAGCTTGCGTCCAAGTGTGACGCCCACATCGATCGTGAGTTCGATCTTCATGTGCGGATATCGCGTCTTGAGTTGCGTGAGCAGATCGGCAAGCCCCGCGTGGGCGATGGACTCGATCGCGCCGAGACGTAGCAGTCCGTACATGGGGTCGCTACGCTTCGCAATCTGTTCGAGCTTTTCGGCGAGCTTTAGCACCTGTTCCGCATTGACGAGCGCGTCGCGGCCCGCGAGCGTGAGTTCGGAGCGCGTTCGGCTGCGCGTGAAAAGCTGCACGCCGAGATGCTCTTCGAACTCCTGGATGCGTGCCGAGATGGTCGGCTGCGTCAGGTGCTGATGACGCGCCGCCGCATGAAATCCGCCTAATCGCGCAACCCAATAAAAGGTTTCAATTTGCTGAAGAGAAATGCGCATGATCGAAGGTTTCTATCAGAGGGCGTCACTAACTTTGATTATCCCCCGGACAAATTGCATTCGTATACTGAGCCACTCTTTTCGTTGTGTCAGAACGCAGTGCGTGGTTGGTCATTTTGCTGCAGGACACTCCGTCGCTGCCATTGACCGCTGACTAAAGGAGATGCCGATTGAAGCAGGAGAAGCAAAGTCACCGTGATCAAGCTCAAGGCGACGAAGACCATCGCCGTGGCAACCGGACGACCGGCCTCGCGGCCACACCGCCCCCATCCGGCGAATCCGCTTTTGCCGAGGAACCGGCCAGCGTGGGCCGCGCCGGCCAACCGCGCTTTCCCGTTCCGCCGAAGGCAACCGACAGTCATCACCACATCTACGATGCACGGTATCCAGTCGATCCGTCTGCGCAATTGCAGCCACCTGACGCGACGGTCGCCGACTATCGCGCGCTGCAGCGCAGGCTGGGCGTCGAGCGACATGTCGTCGTTCAACCGTCGACGTATGGCACCGACAATCGTTGTCTGCTCGATGCCCTGTCGCAGTTCCGAGAGACCGCGCGCGGTATTGCGACCGTGCCCGACACCGTGACCGATGCTGAGCTGGCCGGTCTTCACGATAGGGGTGTCCGTGGGCTGCGCTTTAATCTCGAATACCTGGTCGGCGTCACGGTATCGATGATGGAGCCGCTCTCGAAGCGGATCGAACCGCTTGGCTGGCACATTCAAGTCAATGCCACTGCTGCGCAGCTACTCGCGCATCGGCCGTTGCTTGCGAGTCTGTCGTCGCCGCTCGTGATCGATCATATGGGGCAGATCCCGCAACCAGACGGCGCGGAGCATGCCGCATTCCGGGCGGTCGAGGCGCTGTTGGCGGGCGGTCGCACCTGGGTCAAATTGAGTGGTCCCTATCTTGCGTCGCGAAGCGGAGCACCGGTTTACGCGGACGCCGGCATGGTCGCGCTCAGGTTGACCCAACTTGCCGCGGACAGGATGCTGTGGGGATCGGACTGGCCTCACCCGACACAAGCAGCCGACAACAAGCCGGACGCCGCACGCTTGCTGGACGATCTGACGCTATGGATACCTGATCAATCGACGCGGCATCGAATCCTTGTTGAAAATCCTGCAAAGCTTTACGGCTTTTAGCGTGCGTGCGGCGGCTTGCCGGCAGGGTTAGCGCTCGCCGATGTAGGCAACCACGTCGATCTCCACGAGCACACCCTGGAGACCGGCTTCCACGGTTGTTCGCGCGGGCTTATGCTCGGCAAACCAGCTCGCATAGAGCGCGTTGAAGCGGCTAAAGAGCGTCAAGTCGGTCAGATAGGCGGTGACTTTGACGACGTCCTGGGGTCTCGCGCCGGCGGCGGCCAGCACCCGCTCGATGTTGGCGAGCGTGGCACGGGTCTGCTCTTCGATCGAGTTGCCGATCACATTCCGGTCGGCGTCGCGCGGCGTCTGGCCGGACAGGAAGACGAAATCGCCCGCGATCATCGCGGAAGAATAGTGCCCGCCCGGATTGAGCTCGCCTGGATTGACGCCACGCAATGCGCGGCGTGTGCCACTGTCGTTCATGTTTTTCCCTTTGCCTTGATGTCGTGTTTTTCCGAGTTGCCGCATGACGTGCGTGGCCGCGTCGCGTTGCATGGCTTCAATCGCCATTTACCGCTGCCGGGCTCGCGGCCTATCGGCGGCTCCCGAGTTGCTCACGCACTTCCCACGACCCTTCGGTGGTAAGCACCCGCGCGCTGGGGTAGAGATAGGCAGTCGTGCAAGCATGGCGCGGCAATAACATCACCCGGTCGCCGACAGCCAGATCGGTGTTTTCGACTACGACGTGCTCTTCGCTCATCATGACGATCTTGCCGTCCCAGCGAAAGCGCTCCGCCATCGGCTTGTCCGGCGAGATGGCCTTCGAGCCCGCATCGAGCGTCGCGGTTGCGCCGTTGCGTGAAATTACCGTTGCCAGTACATATGCGCTTGGCGTCCAGCCGAGCGCGGGCAACTCCAGGTCGTGCTGAGCGCTCGAATAGGTCCAACTGCCCGGGGATACGAAGTCGGCGAGCGTGTCTGGCCACAGATCGAACGTGTAGCTGCCCCCGGCGACGAGCTTTGTCGACAGTCCCTCTGCATCGGCTGCGCGCGTCAGCACGGCCACTTGTCCCACGATGGCGTCCACTCGCGCGCGGCGCGTGGCAGTATCGAGATCATGGATATGGCCGTCGTAGACATGCCATCCTCCAAAGCAGCCGAGCGCGGCAAGCGTACGGGCCAGTTGCAGCGTCGCCACTGTCATTGGCGCGCCAGTTCTGCCCATGCCGGCATCCAGGTCGATGAGCAGCGCGAGATTGGCCGGCGGCGCCTCATTCGTCGCGCGACGCCACGCGCCTACGCCTGCCGCCGAGTCGACGAGCGCATCGACCTGTGCGGCCGGATGAGCGCGCGCCAGCGCGAGCACGGTGTGGATATGAGCACTGTTCACGGTCGGATATGCCCAGAGGACGTGTTTCGCGCCGGCCTCGAGCACCATCGCCACTTCGGCGACGGTAGCGGCCTTGAACGCCGTTACGCCTTCGCGCATCAGTCTTTCTACGATCCAGCGGGCGCGATGCGTCTTCACATGCGGCATGAGCCGCTCCACCCCTCCACACGCACGGGCGGTCGCGTGCAAGTTATCGACAATGCCGCGCTCGGAGACGATGAAACACGGTGTCTGCAATTCTCCTGGCAAGCTGGCGGCCCACGACGGCGCACGTGTAAAAGTGGTACTCGAAAGGTCGGACATGGTCGGTACGTCAAGAAATTGAAAGGGCGTCACGCTCACGCGTGCGACGGCGCTGCGAGGTATCCGTCCACGTGTGCCCTGAGCTGACCCAGCACTTGCGCATGCTGTTCCCACGAGAGCCGGTCGACGCTCATCTTCGGCGTCGCCGGGCGGTCGATGCGGCTATCGTCAACCGCCTGGCCGATGTCGACGGCCGCAGTCAGATACGCCCGGTCACGCTCTGGCGTGAAATCGCTAAGCAGCCGCGCTGCCGCGTCTCGCGGCGCGACCATCGCCATCGCGGATACCAGTCCCCAGCCGCCCCAGTTCGAGACGCTGGAAACGATCAGGTAGTCCGCGGGAATGGCCGCGCTGATCAACGGGCCGTTGGGAATGTCGTCGTGGACGATTTGCTCGGGCAGCACGCCCATGCCGATTTCATTGCCGCCGTCGCCGATGCCGATCGTGACCCACGGACGCGACCACTCGGGATCCTCGAACAGAAGATGCAGCGGAGCGGTATCGTCGGACATGTCCGCGCCGTATTCCCGGTGCGGCTTGCCGTCGCTCGCGGGCGAGACCCGCTCGATCGCGATCATGTGCGTGATCGGACGTTCCGCCTCGCTTAGCCGGGCTCTCAGCGACTTGACCGATGCCGCGCTCACCGAGGTGATTTCGAACGCCACCTCTTTCGGCAATTCGGTGGTGACTGCCCAGACCGCCTTGCAGCATGGCGCGTCCGAGATCACCGTCACCGGTATGCCGAGGTTCGACAGTGCGGCGGCGAGATGGGCCATGCCGCCCAGTCCGTCCGTCTCCGGCGAGGGCGGGACGGCATTGCGTATGAAGAAACCGGTCACGATACCGACGTGGGCGTTCGGCGTGCTCATGATCGAACGCGCGGCCGCTTCCAGCTGACCTTCGACGAACCGCTTCATGCGGCCAATGTCGCGCCGGACGGTTTGGCCAATGATGTCTTCGACTTTTGCTATTCCCATTTTCCAATCTCAGTAGCAATTTTGCTTATAAGCGGCGCGGCGATCGCTCAGACTGGAATCTTCGTTTCATAATCGATTCCGATTGAACAGAGCAGCAGGCCGACGCCCATTGCGGCGAAACACATCAGCGCGAGGAAATACGAGCCCGTGAATTGAACGATCGCGCCAATCGCAATCGGGATCACCATGCCGCCAATATTCCCGCCGAAGTTGAGCATCCCGCCGAGCGTGCCCACCTTGTTGCGAGAGGCGAGCATGGCGGGGATCGACCAGTACAGGCCGCCCCACCGCAGAAAGAAGAGCGTGATGGACAGCAGGATCACGACCATGGTGGGGCTCGTCGCATGCGCCACCGAAAATACCGCGATCGTGGCAACCACGCCGGCGATGCCGAAGAAAGTACGCATGACGCGGTTCGGTGCGGCGCCGCTGGCGAGCCACTTGTCGGCGACGTAGGCACCGGAGAGTTCGCCGATGAAGCCGCAGAAGAAGATCACGAAGCTGGCGCCGCCCATTTGCTGAATGTTGAAGCCCTGCGCTTTCTGCAGATAGGTGGGCATCCAGGTCAACAGGCCGTAGTAAAGCGTTGTGCAACACATGAATCCGATGAACATCAGCCACACTGAGCGATACCTGAAGAAATCGAGCGAGTTGCCCGACAGGCTTTTGGCTTCCTTTTCGTCTTCCTTGCGCCGGGCCAGTTCGATGTGTTCCGCTTCGGCTTCATTGACGCCGGCGTGCTCGCGCGGTTGATTCTTGATGTAGTACCAGGCGCCTATCCCGCACAGGACGGTGCCGACGCCGGCGATCGCGAACGCAGTGCGCCATGAGTGCGCGACCACGATCAGCCAGGTGATCAGTACCGATCCGAGCGCGGCGCCGAGTGGCGAGCCACCGTCCATCAGCGATGCGCCACGGACGCGCTCATGCTGCGTGAGCCACATCGCATTGAGCGCACCTCCCGCCGAAGCCACGGGCGCTTCTGCCACACCAAGTCCGAGTCTTGTGGCGAGCAAGGACACCGCGTTGGTCGTCAGCGCACCAAGGCCCTGGAAGGCGCCCCAGAGCAAAGTGCACAGCGCGAGGACCAGCCGCGGCTTGAAGCGGTCGACGGCCATGCCGCCTGGAATCTGCATCAGCGTGTATGACCAGAAGAACGAACTCATAATGAGGCCCTGCATGACCGGCGTAAGCGTGAACTCGCTTGCGATCATCGGCATCGCGACGGACAGCGATGCCCGATCGATGTAGTTGACCGTCACCAGCAGCAACATGATGAAGAAAATCTTCCAGCGAACCGATGTCTTCGGCTGGGCGTACGCAACGACCGCCGCAGGTGCACCGCTCATGCCTGTTCTCCTAATGCTCTATTTGAATGTCAGATACACGCCCGGCGCGTTGCGCGTCGGCGATAGATGAACCGGTCGTCTGCTACGCGCAGGCGCCCGTTTCGTACCGGTTGAATTCGAGTATAGGTGCGCGGACCTGAGTGCAGATAATCGAAAGTGACCCGCGCAGTCGATAGAAATCGGTGATCACGTGTGCGGCGGCTTCAGCACGAAAATCGCAAGCACGGCGGTGCTCAGATCGAGCACAATCGCGCATCCGACCTTGGCAAGCAGCTACAGTGCCTGGTGAGAGCGATCGCACAGGGAGCGATGTTGAGACTTCAGAATGTTCGCACCGGCACGCGGGTTGCCGTGGGTTTGGGTTGATTCCGTTTGCGCTCATCGCGCTGGCGCTCGTAGGGATCACGCGAGTCAACAGGATCAATGCGAGCCTCGCGACCATCAACGACATCAACTCACCGGCATCGTCAAGCAGAATTCGGACAACGCCAGGCAAGCCAGTGCAGTAGCCAGGTGGTGGAGGAGATAGCTACGCGGTTCGTTGCCGACGGAGCGTCATTGACCCGCTCGTGTAACGCGTCGGCCACCGTTGTGGGCATAGAACTGCCGCATGCATTTGCCATTCAGCAGCTTCAGCCGTGCCGTCTAAAGAGTCGCCCCGTCGGGTGACCGTGAGGTGTCGGCGCGCTTTTCTCTGCCGTCGAACTGCTGCCGCGCGGCTTCCATTTCGGTCATGTGACTTTCGGCCCAATCCCAAATTCCGCAGATTTTGTCCAGAAGGCTGTTTCCGAGCGGTGTCAGCCGATAGTCGACACGCGGCGGTATCACGGGATGCACGTGGCGCGACACCAGGCCGTCGCGCTCGAGTTGGCGCAATGTTTTCGTGAGCATCTTCTGACTGACGCCGCCGATGTGTTCGCGTAGGCGCGAAAAACGCATCTCGCCATGAGTTCCCAGTGCATCGATCACCAGAATGCTCCACTTGTCGGCGATCTGCTCGATGATGTCGCGCGCAAGATCATCGGTTTTCTTTTGCGCATTGCCGTCGGCGCGAAGCGCATCGTCGCAGTTTGTTTCCATGGGGGAGGTATGGGGCCGCGAGGTGTTTGGTGGTCGCCTGATGTGGCTGACATGATCGTAAGCGTGTTCGCTTGCTCATTTAGTCAGCGTGCTTCAGTTCCTCGACAGCATCCGACCCAGGTGCGGTTTGTCAAAAAACAAGTATCGCATGACTAGCGAAACCCTTGCGATTGAATTTTTTATGTATGCCCGTTTCAAGCCTTGGACCCGGACGCGTGCTATCGGCGAAGGAAGTGGTGACGCCAATAAAGGCAATCAATTGCGGTGATCCGGCGGGCCTTCGATAAATTTGCTCAGGACACCTTCGGCAAAGCCGCGCTCGTCGCGTCGCGCTGAGTGCTGGATCATCGACCTGACGATAGGGTTGCGAGGCATACATCGTCCTTGCATATCCGGACACCAAGGTCGAGTCGTCTGCGCACGTTATGAGCGCAAGAGGCGATCTTGTGACAAATCGTCGATGGCCTGTGTCCTCTGTGCCGACGAAAATCAAGTCGTCGACCAGCACGAAGGAGTATGTCATGGGCCACGCGGAAGTCCGCGAGTTGCAGACTCCCAAACCAATCGGCGGACGCTTGCCGGAGCCACCGGTATTCGGCAGCCTCGACGATGAACGGCAGCATCGCAAGCTCAAACTCGCCGCGGCGTTTCGCATCTTTGCGCGATTTGGGCCGGCCGAAGGCATCGCCGGACATATCACGGTCCGCGATCCGGAGTTTCACTATCGAGCGCATCAGGTAACGTTTCTCGGTGCTGCGCAGCACGGCGAGGCGGCCTACCGGCATCATCATCGCGCCGCCGATTCCCTGCAGGATCCGCGAAACGGTGAATTCGACGAGGCCGTTACTCAGCCCGCAAAGTATGGAGGCGCCGGTGAACACGATGATCGCGCCGCCGAACACCGAACGTTGCCCAAAGCGGTCGGCCACCCATCCGCTAATGGGAATGAAGACCGCGAGCGCCAGCAGATAGGCAGTCATGCCGATACTCAGGCTCACGGACGTGACGCCGAATGTGGCGGCCATGTGGCGCAGGGCGGTCGCGATCACCGTCGCATCCAGATTCTCCATGAAATAGGCACTGGCGACGATCAGCGCAATGATGACTGACTGGCGGCTTGACAAAGACATGGATGGAGAACGGAATTCGGGTTGTGCGGCAGGTCCTCAAACGCGCCTCAGGTTGGAGCGTTTGCATTGGCTGGCGGCCAAAGATGGGACTCGCAGCGCGGTAGCCTGAGATAATGCATGACTGCGCCTGGGTGCCTCGCGAGGCTTTTGCTCGGACCCGGACGATATACTCTACCAAATCATAAGTCGTCATGTGGCGACTTATTTTTCGACAGTGATGGACACAGGAGCGTCATGAAGGCCAAACCCAGGGATGTTGCAGAGCCGGGCAGCAAGAGCGCAGCGGGCCGCGCGCCGGTCAAGCGGCCGATGAAAGCGCCGCAGCGCCTGCCGCGCGCCGAGCGTCAGGCGCGCGTGCTGGAGAAGGCCGCCGAATATTTTGCCGAGCACGGTTTGAACGCGCAGACTCGCGCGATTGCCGAGGCCTGCGGCGTTTCGCAACGTCTGCTGTATAGCCTGTTTCCCAGCAAGGCTGCCTTGATCGACGAAGTTTATAAGCGAGAAATTGTAGGAACCTTCAAGGCGATCTGGTTTGTTCAACTGAAAGACCGCAGTGTGCCGATTGAAAGCAGGCTCAATACTTTTTATCGCGACTACTACGACACCCTGCTGACGCGGCAGTGGCTTCGCCTGTTCCTCTACTCGTCGCTTGAAGATCTGCAGATGGCGCCGACGTACACGAATGCCGTCGTGACGCATGCGCTTGAGATCATTGTCACTGAGACGGCGCACGAATTGGGATGCGGCGTACCGGCCGATCCGGCGCATCTGACCGAGGTAGGCTGGCTGCTGCATGGCGCGGTATCGCACCTTGCGATTCGCCGCCGCATTTATTCGAACGACAACACCACGCCCAGCGACGCGGTGATTGCGATGCACGTGCGCGCCTTCCTCACGAGCGCGCCAGCGCTGCTACCGGCGCTGGAGGCTTCCTGAGCGTGACGCGCCGGCGGGCTCGCACAGCGCGGCAAACGGTCAGGAAGCGCTGCACGAAAGCGCGTGTCGTGGACCGCTTCGCCGCACGGTGTGAATTGATCGAAGTCGCCCGCAATCCATCAGGTGAATTCCGGGCGGCCGTCGCCGCCGTTTCTTCAAGCGTTTGCTGCGCTCGAACTGCGAGGGGTTTCGTCTTTAGTCACCCATTGCATGGGCGTCTGGCTCCCGGTTCGCTTGCCGGCGCATCAGCAGGAGCAGCGCGATAAGCACAAGGACTATCGTCAAGCCGACAAAGAGCAGGGTCGCGCGTTGAATGCCGGCGAGCTGCACGGCGATACCCAGACCAATCACAGGTAGTGAGATCGCCACATAAAGCACGACGAAATAGCTCGACGTGACTTCCGCTCGCCGGTGCGCGGGCGCCGCCGACGCGATCTCGCCCAACCCGGCACGGAAGCTGATGCCTTGCCCGATTCCAGCCAGGACGGTGCCGAGCAAAAGCGCGCCCAGCGAGCGTTCGGGCACGCACAGGCCCACACAGACGAGTCCCACGACGAGTCCAATGCAGCCGACCGCTTGGCGCCACCGCGCAGCAATGATCGTCTGCACGATTTGCCCGAAAGCGGAGCACGCGAACAGCAGGAACACAATCGAGCCGGTCACGATTCCGCTGTGAAAACCGAGCACGACCCGAATCAGTTGAGGGCCGACCGCCGCAAAGAAGCCCACCACGACGAAACCGGCAAACCCCGCCAGCGCGGCAGGAATGAACGCACGGCGTACCTCGACCGGAAGCGAAATTTTCTGGAAGCCGAGCTTCACCCGCGCGGGAATCGCGGCGGTCTCCGGCACACCGAGCACGGCGAGTGCGGCGATGCCGACCAGCACCAGATGGACCCCATAGGGCAACTGCGTCGGCCATGGAAATAGTTCGACCAGGATGCCGCTCAGCAAAGGACCGAAACCCAGCCCGAGCATATTGGAGGCGGTAGCCGCGAGCATGGCTTTACCGCGCCATGCAGGCGGCGCGAGTTCGATCACGGCGACGGTGGCGGTTCCTGTGAAGATGCCAGCAGAGACGCCTGACAGCAGGCGGCCCAGCATCAAAAGCGCCAACCCGTCACTGAGCAGGAACGTCAGCGCCGATGCGGCCGACGCACACAACCCCGCGATCATCATGCGACGACGGCCCAGCTGATCGGACCAGTTGCCGATCAACAGCAGCGCACCGAGCACGCCGACTGCATATGAGGCGTAGATCACGGTGATGACAGTCGGCGTAAAACCATACTGCTGTTGGTAGTACCGATAGATTGCCGTCGGTAGCGTTGTACCCATCATGTTGATCGCGAACGCCAATGCTACAGCCAGAAATGCGATCGGGGATTGCGGTGTGCCAGAAACTGATTTCATCAAATATCCCAACGGTTGCTCGAAGACCGCGGGCCATTATGGGCAATTTCTCACGGCTTTGCTGAGCGCCCGACAATGGCGGCCAGCGTCGACCTCACGTGGCGGCGGCTACGCGAGGCGATGGGCGACGACCCAGTCGTGTGAGCCGATAGCCGACCCGCGCAAGATCATTGGTTCTCCTTTGCGGGTTGTCGTGCGTGTAAGCGCCGTGGCAGCAATTAGTTTCCACGGGGAAAGTATGAAACCGTCAGGTGCCTTCTTGTGATCGGCGGATGCCGCTGAAATAATCGGCTCGCCTGCCTGTTCGATGGGCACGCCGCTATGGGTCAGATCGCATTCGACCCGGTCGCGCCGCTTGATGTAGTGCTTTGATTTGAGAGCTTCACATGACTATCGAAACAATCGCAATTGAAGGCTTAACGACCCCTGTCTCACGTGTCGGCCTGGGCACCTGGGCCATTGGCGGGTGGATGTGGGGTGGCACCGACGAGAAAGACTCGATCGCGGTGATCCGCCGGGCGCTCGACAGCGGTGTCAATCTGATCGATACGGCGCCGGTGTACGGTTTCGGCGCTTCGGAGGAGATCGTTGGCAAGGCGCTGGCCGACGGCTACCGGCACAAGGCGGTCATCGCCACCAAGGTCGCACTGGAATGGCACGACGGCGCGGTATTTCGCAATTCATCGCCGGAGCGTATTCGTCAGGAAGTGGAGGACACGCTGAGGCGCTTGCGGACAGATTACATCGATCTGTATCAGGTCCACTGGCCCGACCCGCTCGTGCCGATCGAAGAGACCGCCGCGGTGCTCGACGATCTGCGCAAGGAAGGCAAGGTGCGGGCGCTGGGCGTCAGCAACTTCACGCCTGCGCAAATGGATGCGTTCCGGCGCGTGGCACCGCTATCGGCCACACAGCCGCCGTACAACCTGTTCGAACGGGATATCGACCGTGACGTGCTGCCGTACGCCGAACAGCATGGGCTGGTCGCGCTTGCCTATGGGGCGCTGTGTCGCGGACTGCTGGCGGGGCGCATCGGCGTCGAGACGCGCTTCGAGGGCGACGATCTGCGCCAGCGCGATCCGAAGTTTTGCGCGCCGCGTCGCGAGCAATATGTCGCGGCCGTGAAAGCGCTGAACGTGTTCGCGCGCGATAACTTCGACAAGTCGGTGCTCGCGCTGGCGGTGCGCTGGGTGCTCGATCGCGGCCCGACGATCGCGCTATGGGGCGCACGTCGTCCGGCGCAACTGGACGGGGTCGAAGATGTGTTCGGCTGGCGCCTCGACGAGAAGGCGTTCGCGCAGATCGACGCGATTATCGCGAACTTCGTCAGGGAGCCCGTGGGACCGGAGTTCATGGCGCCGCCGCAACGCTTGCTCGTAGCCTGACAGGGAGGTATTGAACATGAGAACCCTTCGACGCACCTTCATGATTCATTCGATCGGCGCCGCCGCGCTGGTGGTTTCCGGACGCTCCGTCTGGGCGGCGCCGCCGCAGCTTCAGGAGAGCGATCCCGCTGCGCAGGCGCTCGGGTACAAGGCCAATGCGACCCAGGTCGACCACACGAAATATCCGCATTACCGCACCAACCAGCGCTGCGCGAACTGCCAGTTCTACCAGGGTAAGCCAGCCGACGCCAACGCGCTCTGTGCGCTGTTCGGCGCAAAGCAGGTGAGCGGCGCCGGATGGTGCAACGCCTATCAGACAAGAGCATGAACGGCGTGCGCAGATAAGGCGATGACCAGGCAGCGCCGGCAGGTGCGGCGTGCGTCCACGACAAGGAGTGAACCGATGGAACTGATTGTGAATGGCGTGCATCACAACGTCGACGTCGACGCCGACGCGAACATGCCGCTGCTGTGGGCGGTGCGGGACCTGTTGGGGCTGCATGGCACCAAGTTCGGTTGCGGCGTGGGCGCATGCGGCGCGTGCACCGTCCATCTGGATGGCGTGGCAGTGCGCTCGTGTGTCACGTCGCTTGCGGATGTACAGGGCAAGCCCGTGACGACGATCGAAGGCCTGGGCAAAGGCGGCGAACATCCCGTGCAGCGGGCGTGGAAAGCCGCGAATGTGCCGCAGTGCGGCTATTGTCAGCCGGGCCAGATGATGCAGGCCGCGTCGCTGCTCAAACAGACGCCGAAGCCGAGCGACGAGCAGATCGTCGAAGCCATGTCCGGCAATGTCTGCCGCTGCGGCACCTATCAACGCATCAAGGTTGCCATCAAGGCGGCGGCGGAGCAGACGTCATGAGCGAGATCGTCAATTTGAGCCGGCGCCGGGTACTGAAGGGCACATTGGCGGGCGGCGTGGTGCTGGGTCTGCATGTCGGCGGCGCACGCCAGGCGTTTGCGGCGACCCCGCTCGCTTCGGCAAGTGGTGTCAAAGCAGTGTTTGCGCCGAACGTCTATGTGTCGGTCGCGCCGTCTGGCGAGATCGTGCTGGTCGCGCATCGCTCCGAGATGGGCACCGGCATCCGTACCAGCCTCGCGATGATCCTCGCGGACGAACTCGATGCCGACTGGAACACAGTCAAGGTTGTGCAGGCGCAAGGCGATGCCAAGTACGGTGACCAGAATACCGATGGCTCCCGCAGCATCCGCCAGTTCTTCCAGCCATTGCGCGAGGCAGGCGCTTGCGCGCGGCAGATGCTGATCGCGGCGGCCGCTGCGCAGTGGCGCGTGAGCCCGACGAGCTGCCGGACCGAGCCCGGCCACGTGGTGCATGCGGCGAGCGGGCGGCGCGTTTCATACGGTGCGGTGGCGGAGGCTGCGGCGCGTCAGCCGGTGCCCGGCCGTGACACGCTGAAGCTGAAAAACGAGGACACATGGCGCTATATCGGCAAGTCCCTGCCAATCGTCGATCTCGACGACATCGTGCATGGCCGCGCAACGTACGGCATCGACGTCGTGTTGCCCGGGATGACGTACGCGTCGGTCGAACGTTCGCCTGTGTACGGCGCAACGCTCAAAAGCGTCGACTCGACTGAAGTGATGAAGGTGCCCGGCGTGCTGCACGTCGTGCGCATCGTTTCGGCGCCGCTGCCCGCCGGCTTCCGGCCGCTGGGCGGCGTCGCGGTGATCGCGACCAGCACCTGGGCCGCGCTGCAAGGGCGCCGGAAACTCAAGCTCGAATGGGACCTCGGGCCCAACGGCACGTACGATAGCCGGGCGTATCGCAAGGCGCTTGAAGACACTGCGCGGCAGCCTGGGAAGGTCGTGCGCAACAATGGCGATACCGCCGGCGCGTTGAAGAACGCCGCACGACATGTGTCGGCGGACTATTACGTGCCGCATATGGCGCACGCGGCGATGGAGCCGCTGGCTGCCACTGCATCGTTTGCGAACGGCGCCGTCGAAGTCTGGACCGCCACGCAGAATCCGCAGCAAGCACGCACGACCGTCGCGCAAGTACTCGGCTTGCAGGAGCAGGCCGTGACGATCAATGTCACGTTGCTCGGCGGCGGCTTCGGCCGCAAGTCGAAGCCGGACTACGTGGCCGAAGCCGCGTACCTGGCGCGCGAGGTCGGCGCTCCCGTCAAGCTGACGTGGACACGTGAGGACGACATACGCAACGATTATTTCCATGCCGTGTGCGCGCAGCACATGGAAGGCGGCCTCGATGCGCAGGGCAACACGATTGCGTGGTTGCACCGGAGCGTGTTTCCGTCCATCGGTTCGACGTTCACGCCGAACGTGATTTATGGTTCGGCGGGCGAACTCGGTCAGGGCGTGACCGACATGCCGTATGAAATCGCCAATGTGCAGTGCGAGAACGGAGCGGCGCCGGCGCATACGCGTATCGGCTGGTATCGGTCGGTGTACAACATTCCGCACGGCTTCGCACTGGGCTCGTTCGTCGACGAGCTCGCCGTTGCGGCGCGACAGGATCCGGTGAAGCATCTGCTCGCGCTGCTGGGCACTCCGCGTCATGTCGATCTGCATGCGCTGGGGGTCGATTATCCGAACTACGGCGCGTCGATCGACGAGTATCCAATCGATACCGCGCGCTATGCCGCTGTGGTCCGCGCGGCCGCGGTGCGTTCGAACTGGGCTGCGGCGTTGCCCGCTCGCCACGGGCGCGGGATCGCTGTCCATCGCAGCTTTTTGACGTACGTTGCCGCGGTCGCCCAGGTGCAGGTGGCCGACGATGGCTCGGTGCGGGTGACGCGTGTCGATCTGGCGGTCGACTGCGGACGTATCGTCAATCCCGACCGCGTGATCGCGCAGTTCGAAGGCGCGGTGGTGATGGCGCTGGGCAATACGCTATACAGCGAACTGACGTTCGGTCAGGGGGCGGCCGAGCAATCGAACTTCACCGACTATCGGGTCGCCCGCATCGACTCCGTGCCGGAAACCCATGTCTACATCGTGCCGAGCGCCGCGCCGCCCGGTGGCGTTGGCGAACCGGGTGTGCCGCCGACAGCGGCTGCGATCTGCAACGCGATCTTCAATGCGACAGGTACGCGGATTCGGGCGTTGCCGGTGGACAGCGCGCTGTTGAAGCGGGCGTGACCCGCACAGGGGTAAGGGCGCGGCTGCGCGGGTATGGCGGTCACTTTTATCTGCCGATGGTCGAGGCGGCATGAAACGCGGCTCATCGGCAACGTCTCATTGTGTCGCGCCGACGTGGCGTAGCGCTTCCTCTACCGCCGGATTGCGTTGTGCGATCGCCATTTGCAATGCGGTGCCGCCGCGCGCATCGACATGGTTCACGTTGGCGCCGTGTGCGACGAGCACCGGAATCATATCGAGTCGGCCGAACAGCGCGGCAAACGACAATGCCGTTTCCCCCGCATTGTTGGTTTGATCGATGTCGCAATGCTTGTCGAGCAGCATCGCGGCGATTTTCGGCTCGCCTTTGAAGAGCGCCCCCATCAGAGCCGTATTCCCATGCCGGTCGGCCGCACAAGCGTTGGCGCCTGCGGCAAGGAGGGCCGTTAGGGTCTCCGGGTGATTGTCGTACGCGCTCAGGATCAGCGCGGTATAGCCTTCAGGCGTCGTTGTGTCGAGCGGGAAATGGGCGGCGATCAACGCCTGAACAATATCCGTGCGCCCCGCACGCGCCGCAGCAAACCAGTCTTCGGTGTAACGCGGCATGTCCGTCACGGCCGAATACGTTCCCGACTGATACACATGCTGCGCGCAACTTGCTGTCAACAGTGCGGTCAGGCTAATGGCCGCCACGGTCCGAACAAGGCGCCGGGCAGCAAAAGAGCATCGCATTGCGTCCTCCGTGAGAAAGCGTACCTATCTACTTATCGGGTTGGGAAACCTGCTTGCGCAGGCTTCCCCAATTTGCTTCAGTTGTCGCTCAGGTGTGCCGCGGCGTCCTTCACGCGCGTGACATCCGCATGCGTGGCACGCGCGAGGCGGGTGCCGTAGTCGGCATCAGCCTTATAGAAGTACGAGAGCATCGCGTACTTGTTAGCGTCGTTGGTCACGCGGCCAAGGTCGCCCGACAGCGCCGTGATCAGGTCTGTCTTATCGGTATCGGACAGCGTCCGGTAGTACTCGCCGGCCTGACGGAAGTCGAGTGTTTTGTGAATCGCTCTTTGCTGGGTCGTCCCCTTCAGCGGCGTCTGCACGGACTTGTACGTGTCCTGTTGCGCGATTTCGGCGATTCCGGACGGCTCGTAGTTCACTTCGCCCTTTCGATCTTCCCCATTCATGAGGCCGTCCTGGTTGTTGTTGTAGATCGGGACGGCAGGACGGTTGATCGGCAACTGGTTGTAGTTCGGCCCGAGGCGATACATCTGTGTGTCGGCATAGGCGAACAGGCGGCCTTGCAACATCCGGTCCTCTGAAGGTTCAATGCCCGGTACGAGGCGCGAAGGCGCGAATGCCGATTCTTCCGTGGACTCGAAATAGTTATCCGGAATGCGGTTGAGCGTCATCGTGCCCACCTTCTGCTCGGGGATGGAAGATGGCCATACCTTCGTGTCGTCCAGCGGATCGAAATCGAACTTGTCCAGATCCTTCGGCGAGAGCACCTGGATGTAAAGGTCCCACTGCGGATACGAATGGGCCTTGACCGAGTTGTACAGATCATTGGTCATCAGATTCCAGTCGGCGCCGATCGAGTGCGGGATATCCTGGGGGCGAATGCCCTCGATACCCTGACGGCTCTTCCAGTGAAACTTCACGTAGTGAACCTCGCCTTTCGCATTGACGAACTTGAAGGCGTGCACACCGAAGCCGTCCATGTGGCGGTATGAATCCGGCATGCCCTCGTCCGTGTAAAGGTGCGTGAGCATGTTGGTTGCTTCGGGCGAATGGGCGAAAAAGTCGAACGCCAGATTCGGATCCTGCACACCGGTCACTGCCGATGGTTTGTTCGCATGCACGAAGTCAGGAAACTTGATGGCGTCCCGAATGAAGAAGATGGGCCAGTTGATGCCGACCATGTCCCAGTTCCCTTGCTGCGTGTAGAACTTGATTGCGAAGCCGCGCGGGTCGCGTGCCTGCTCGGGCGAACCACGATATCCCATCACCGTCGAGAATCGAACAAAGACTGGGGTCTTCGTTCCAGGCGTGAACACTTGGGCAGAGGTCAGGGAACTGATGTCCGTGGTCGGCACGAACTCGCCAAAGAGACCCGTGCCGCGCGCATGCACCACGCGCTCGGGTATGCGCTCCCGGTCGAAACGCTGCAGTTTCTCGATGAGATGAGAGTCCTGCAAAAGGACCGGACCTTCGGGGCCGGCGGTCTGGGAGTTCTGATTGTCGCCGACCGGCGACCCGCTATCCTGGGTCATATCCGCCGCATACGACGTTTGAGCGAGCGCCACTGCTGAGACGATCGAGAAAATGCTTGCAGCAATCTGTGTCTTCAGTACTTTCACGTTGTATTCCTGGTTAAGGAGGGAGCCGGAGGAATCCTATGACTCATCCGTTCTACTATCCAATCTCTTTTGCCTATCATTTCAATAGTCGACTAATTGCTTTGGAAAATTAAAGACATTGGAAAAAGAGAAAGAACAATGAATGTGAATTGCTATGCGGAGTGATTGAAATACAGCCGTGTGCACCACATGATCGCGATATGGGCGGCAGTCTGCACGTCTCGCGCAGTTAAAAAAACACTATTTCATCGAGTACTTTTTCATATGTATTTATGAGTATTTTATTAAAGTTGTGGAAGTCAATTAACATTGTTTCGTAAAGCGAATTAATGGCGAGAGGTAAGGGTTCTCGGAAACAGACAGATGGGCGATTTCACATGCATATTCTGATTGCGGCAGGGCACGCCATCGTAGTCGACTACAGTGCCGTGCGATGTCTGCCGGTTTCCGGTGGGATGGCGCGATTGCGATTGCGATTGCGACTGCGTCGCGCAACCGGTTAGCACGATCGCGAACGCACAAATTGCAAAAAGTCGTTTCATCACCTGTTGTATCCCGGTTGGTTTGACGCGAACGTCGAACTGCAATTTGACGTTCGCGAGCGCCTCGGGCGACAGGTCTACGGCATTGGGCAGCGCTGACTCGTTAGCCGCGGGCGAAGTCCGCGAGTGAAGGGAAAACAGCGCACCGCAAAGGACGAGGATGCCAGTTCCCTCGACAGACAGCTGCAGACGCCTGCGATAGCGAATGTTCACGAAAGCTCTCGATGGCTGAACAGACCTTGGGACACCGAGGTATCGCGACGTCTTCCCTCAGCGTTGGAGAGCGTATTTTCGTGTTGCGTGTCTGATTACGAGGTGGCGGCGAGATGTCATTTCGGACATCTTGGGAAGGCACGCGCGAAATGCATCGTCGGCTTGCCGACGCAAGACGAACGCGGGCGCGCCATCTTGCGCGGATTAGCTAACGGAACTCTGCGAGAAAAGGATGCCGCGTGATTGCGCGCGACGGCGACTCAGGCTGTTACGCGGTCGCGGAAGGAAAGTAAAGCGTGAAGGTCGTCGAGCCGGCGCGGCTGACGACGTCGACTCGGCCACGATGCAACTCCATGATCGATCGCACGATGGCGAGGCCCAGCCCCATGTTCTTCGCCGACCCTTGCCGCGCCGGATTGATTCGATAAAAGCGGTCGAAGATCTTGCCGATATGCTCCGGCGGAATGGTGTGGCCGGTGTTCGTGACTTCGACGGCGACGTACTCGTCAGACCGGTAGGCGCGCAGCTCGACCTCCGATTCGGCGTCGGCATGCTCAAGCGCGTTCGATACGAGATTGCTCAGGGCGCGTCGAAGCATGGACGGATCGGCGCGAACCTGGATTGCACCGTCGATGGCGAAATGGATGCCCTTGTTCTCGGCCACTCCTTCAAAGTACGAGGCGAGCCTCGCGAATTCTTCATGGCAATCGAACACGCCCAGCCGAAGCAGTTCCTTTGAATGGTCCGCTCGCGCGAGGAACAGCATGGTCTCGATCATCCGTTGAAGGCGCTGGCATTCTTCGATATTCGAGTCGATGAGCGCCTCGTATTCCTCGGTGGATCGCTCACGCGAAAGAGTAATTTCCGACGCGCTGATCATGTTGGCGAGCGGAGTGCGCATATCGTGCGCCAGATCGGAGGAGAACTGCGAGAGTCGCGCAAATGCACGTTGAAGCCTGTCGAGCATGCGATTCACTGGACCCGCGATGTCACGGAGTTCGACGGGACCGCCCCGAATATCGAGGCGCTCGCCAAGATTGTGGGCCTCGATGCGCGAAATTCGTTGGCCGATGGTTTTGACCGGGGATAATCCCCGCTTGGCGATGGCGTAGCCAAGTAGACCCGTCAGCGCCGAGCCGCCGAGGATCACGAGCCATACATCGCCTTGGTACTCGCGAAGGACGGAGTAACGCGTTGCCGCTTCATGGGCGAGCAGCACGCGTATCGATTCACCTGAGCGCAACTTTTCGTCGCCGAATACGCAGCGCGAAGGTCCGAGGGACGGGGGGGAGCATGAATAAGGCTGCCGTTGTGCCGGATCGCCCGACCCGATCGAGCGCAAGCGCTGGTCCCGCCGGTCCGAGTCGGCCAATACCCTTCCTTGACCATCCAGTATGGCGAAAGAAATTGCCGGATGCGCGAGCAATTCCTCGCGAAACAGGCCGCTATTGATGCCGATCGCTTCCGCCGAGCCGTATCGGCGAGCTGTCGACAGAAACTCGTCGAGCTTGACCGAAATCTCGCTGTCATCGCGGTGCATGAGTTGGCTCGACAGCGAATGATAGAGAAGGCCGCCGGCCATCGAGAGCACCAATATGGCGACGATAGTAAAAGCGAGACTCAAACGCCTGAGCAGCGAGTACGCTCCGTCCGCGGCAGTCATGCTCGCTCTTCCATCACATAGCCCATGCCACGGACCGTATGGAGCAGTTTCTTCTCGAATGGGTTGTCGATCTTTGTGCGCAGACGTCGGACAGCCACCTCAACGACGTTCGTATCGCTGTCGAAGTTCATGTCCCAGACCTGTGACGTGACGATCGCGCGCGTGACCACTTCCCCCTGCCTCTCGGCGAGGAGCTTCACCAGCGTGAATTCCTGCGCGGTCAGGTCGATGCGAACGTTACCGCGCCGCACACGGCGCCTGAGGAGGTCGATTTCCATATCGCCGACGCGCAGCACGGTGTCGACCGATTGCGTCGGTCTGCGCAGCACCGCGCGAATCCGCGCAAGAAATTCGGAGTAGACGAAGGGTTTCGCAAGATAATCGTCTGCCCCCGCTTCAAGTCCGGCGACTTTGTCCTCGACCGCATCGCGCGCCGTCAAGAGGAGTACGGGTGTGCGTTTTTGCGCTCGCAAACGCCTGAGTACCTCAAACCCGTCGATGCCCGGGAGCATCACGTCGAGTACGATGAGATCGTAGTCTTCATGGAGCGCGAGGAACAAACCATCGTTGCCATCGTTAGATACATCGACAATGAAGCTTGCCTCCATCAGGCCTTTGCGAAGGTAGGAGGCCATCTTCTGTTCGTCCTCGACGATAAGAATACGCATGATGAAAACCCTTTCGCTTAGCAAGTCGTGTATCCAATCCAGATAGTACATTACGCAAATTGCGTCAGCGCAGCGCGTTGAGGCGAAGTCAATTGGGTCGCATACGATATGTCTGCACTGCCGAGTGCGTGATTGCGCAAGGCCTCTTGTTCCTCGCGACGGCGGCAGAATGATGGGCATATAACCTGTACGTCAACACTCCATCGCGCGTGCCGGAAAACTTCTTCGCCTGCCTGCCTGCCTGCCGACAGGCAGCGCTTTGCACCGTCCGAACTATTCGCTCCCGACCATACCGGATGCGATAAGAACTACCAGGTCAATTGCCAATACTCGAAACTCTGTTGGAATCGCCTCGGCAGTGCTGTTCGACACGACAGGCAGACGATTATAGAGAGACTTCCTTGCGCCAGGATGGACGGAAGATGACAAAGAAGTCATAAAGCGGGGCGTTTTTCCAGGGCTGGCTCAGGCGCAATGGCCGAGCACAACGCAGGGAAAGAGGCTGGGAAGATGCACGGAACAACTGGCGCCTCGATCCCGGCCTCGAAATCAAAACATGACGTCGATGTAATGCGAGCGTCAGGATCCCTCCATCTTCGCCCACGCAAAATAACTGTCACCTGCTCTCGTTGCGGCGAGGAAGGAGATCAGTGGTTCCGATTACTGATCGAAGCTGACCAAACCCACGTTTATGAGGTAATTCACGATGAAGCGACATTTGTATGCTGCCCTGGTGATTGGGCTGCTCGCACTCCCGACTGCCTCCTTCGCTCAGGACGCTGGCGTGTCACTGACGCATAAGGACGTACAGGCGGACCTGATCAGATTGGAACAGGCCGGCTACCGGCCGAGCAAACTGAAATATCCCGCTGATATCCAGACGGCAGAGGCCCGCCTCGACGCGCAGGACGTCACAGCATCGAGCAACAACGATGCGGGGGGCGTGTTGGATGGGGCTTCACAAATGAGTGCTCCCAAGACGAGCGTGGGTGCCCACTCGATTTACTCCCATCACTGATACTGGTCGCGGTGACGATCCGCACTGTCAGTGCCGGTCTCCTCTGGTCTACGTCAACCGGTTTGATTAAACATGCCGGGGACACGAGCCGGTAGTCGCGTCGGCGGTGGCTGGCAGCAGTGGTATTGATACCGAGCATAGCCGCAGCGATGAGGTCCGGCGTCGGCCGGCCGCGGGCGAGGGTCGAACCGACTGGCCACGTATTCCAGGCAGGAACTCCACGCCGACATCCGGAGCGACAATCGCTGAAGCGTCCAGCGTCGGCGACAGAGAAGAACCCACGGACCTCGCCTGCTACGATCACACGAAAGTGAAGACCTGTTCACGCGGCAGGCGCGACTTCGGTAGCTTGCCGTTGAAATCCTTGTCGCTGCGGCGCCCGAAAGCCGCCAGCACGACGCTCGTAAGCCCACGTTCGCGCAGCCCAAGCTCGAGGTCTAGTGCGCGCGAATCGAAGCCTTCCATCGGCGTCGCGTCGATGCCGAGCACGGCCGCGCTGACGAGCAGTCCACCCAGCGCGAGATACACTTGCTTCTCCATCCACTGGGGCATGTCGCGCAACTCGTAGCGATGCATGTCCACATACGAGCGTCGTGTCTTATCCTGCATGTCCTTCGCTCCGTCCATCTGGAACCTCCCGTCGTGAGCTTCCTGCTTGAGGATAGTGTCGAGGTGGCCCGCATCCATATCCGTGCGCATGCACAGTGCGATCACGTGCGAGGCGTTCATCACTTTCGGTTCGTTGTATGCGTAGGCGCCTTGCGTTGCCTTGGCCATGCGCTCGCGCCCCTCTGGTGTCGATGCGACGACAAAGTGAGAAGGCTGCGAGTTGACCGAAGAGGGACTGTAGTGAAGCGCGGCGAGCAGCGCATCGACCGATGCTTGCGGCAACGAATGACCCGGCTCAAATGCTTTCACAGTGCGACGGGTTTGCACGGCGTCAATCAAATTCATGGCGATATCTTCTTATGGAGATGACAGGTAATTGAAGCAGAAAGCCAACGGGTCACTCAAAACCCTTCGAGAACGATCTTGCCGAACGCGCGATTGCTTTCGATGAGCTCGTGCGCGCGCCGCAGGTTTGCGGCGTTGATCGCCCCGAAATGCGAGCCGAGTGTCGTACGCAGCGTGCCCGCATCGATCAGCGCGGCAATGCGCTCGAGGATCTCGTGCTGGCGGATCATATCCGGCGTTTCGAACAAAGACCGCGTGAACATGAGTTCCCAGTGCAGCGAGATTGCCTTCAACTTGAGCGGCGTCGCGTCGAGCGTTTTCGGATCGTCGATGACGCCAAGCTTGCCTTGCGGCGCGAGCACCTCGACGATCTGGGGATAGCGCTCCTCGGTATGGGTGAGGCTCGCGACATAGCGCACCTGTGCAACGCCGATCCGGCGCAGCTCTTCTTGCAGCGGGCGCGTGTGATCGATGACGTCGTGCGCCCCCAGATCGCGGACCCATTCTTGCGTTTGCGGTCGTGATGCCGTGGCGATCACGCGCAGCTTCGTCAGTTGCCGCGCGAGTTGAGTGAGAATCGAGCCGACGCCGCCGGCCGCGCCGATGATCAGGAGCGCATCGCCGTCACCCCCGTTCTCGGCGACGCAGAAGCGATCAAAGAGCAGCTCCCACGCCGTGACTGAAGTGAGCGGCAACGCGGCGGCATGCGCGTCATCGAGCGTGGTGGGTTGATGACCGGCGATGCGCTCGTCGACGACGCCGTACTCGGCGTAGGCGCCGGGGCAGGCGATGGAGCCGGCGTAAAACACGCGGTCGCCAACCTTGAAGAGCGTGACCGCCGCGCCGACGGCCTCGACCGTGCCGACGGCATCCCACCCAAGCAGGCGCGGCGTGTCACCGAGCATTCCCGCACGCACCTTGGTATCGACGGGATTCACGGCGATGGCGCGAATCTTCACGAGCAGATCGCGGGGCCCCGGCTCGGGCTTCGGCAAATCGGTTTCGTAGAGTGCACGCGGATCTTCGATCGGCAGGCCGGGCTGGTCGTAAACAATGGCTTTCATTTTGTGTTTCTGACGTGCTGTTCGAGAGCGAGCCGCGTGGGGCGGCCCGGAAATAGATGTGATGATGCGCCGCACAAGCCGTTCGAAAAACAGGGAAAATTGGGTAGAACTTTCACTAGAGGAATGAAAATGATCCGGTTCGACGACCTCGCGCTGTTCGTGCGCACTGCCGCGCTCGGCAGCTTCTCGAGGGCCGCCCGCGAAGCGGACCTGCTGCCAGGCCAGGTCAGCGCGGCAATTCAGAGGCTCGAACGGGAACTCGACATTCGTTTGTTCGCGCGCTCAACGCGCAGCCTGCGGCTTACTGCTCAAGGCGAGGAATATCTGCCGTACGCGAAGCAGGTGCTCGCGACATTGCAGGAGGGGCGGGAGTGTCTGCATAGCGCGGCGGATACGCTGCAGGGGCTTTTGCAAATCGCCGCGCCGTCGGATCTGGGCCGCAATGTTCTGCTGCCTTGGATCACTGCGTTTCGCGAGGCGCATCCGAAGCTGTCGGTGCGGCTCTTTCTGTCCGATCAACTGACCGACATGTTTCGCGATCCGGTCGAGATCGCCATCCGCTACGGCCGCGCCGACAACGCGAGCTATGTCGCGCTGCCGCTCGCGAGCGACAATCGGCGTGTGCTCGTCGCTTCGCCCGCCTATCTGCAACGGCATGGCCGGCCGCGCACGCTGGACGAACTGGCGGTGCACCAATGCCTGCTCTATGTTCTGGGCGGACGTGTCTACGACAAGTGGATGTTCCCCGTGGGGGACGAACTCCGCCAGGTCGCCGTGGTCGGGTCGCTCTTTTGCGACGACGCGGACGTGGCACGGCGCTGGGCGATCGAGGGCCACGGTATCGCATACAAGTCGTGGCTCGACGTGTGCGCAGACGTGCAGGCGGGCCGACTCGAGGTGCTGATGCCCGAGCAGCCCGGCGAGGCCGCACCGCTGAATCTGATCTGCGCGCATCGCAAGCAGTTCCTTCCCGCGATCCGGCAACTGCATGAAGTGCTGAAGGAGCGCGTCTCGGTGCTGGCAGCGCTGTTGCCGACGTATGGGGCTTAGTACGGACAGCCGTAGATGGAAGGAAACCGGCGGTATGCAGCCACGGCGCCCGCAATGGCACTGCAGGGCGCTTCGAGCCGGTCGGTCACCCGATTGCCATGGCCAACCACGGACTCGCCGCCGTTCGGCAGCACGCGGGCCAAATTGTCGTTTAGAGGAGTCGACCGGATCTGAGGCTGGGAATGCGGTCGGGAAACATAATGCGATGAAAAAAGCGGAAATCGAAAAACGCCCTATCACGGGCACGGCTGGCTACGACGTGATGGCATCTTACGCGAGCACCCCGCCAACGTGACGGAGCCGCCGCGCCGCACACGGGTTGTGCGGCGCGCAGCGGCATCACGGCGACAACTCGATCTAGTGTTGACTGGCGTCGAGGACGCTAAATGACGCAGACTCTGCGTCTCGCCGCGGCCGAATGAAAAGGATCGTGACAAGCAGGGCCGCCACGCAGAAGCCGGCCAACGCGAGGAGTCCGTCTGCATAGCTATCGGACGACGTCTTGAACAGTCCCACGAGATAGGGGCCGGCGAAACCGCCCAGGTTGCCGATCGAGTTGATGAAGGCGATCCCGCCAGCAACGGCTGGGCCGCGCAAATATGAAGCCGGCAATGTCCAGAACGGACCCTTGCAACCAAAGATGCCGATTGCCGCGACGCTCAACGCCACGATAGACCAGATGGACGCCCCCAGGATACTGGCGCCGACCAACCCCGCGGCGGCCAGTACCATCGTGCCGGCGAGAAACCATCGGCGTTCGTTGAATCGATCCGACAGGTTGCCGATTACCAGCATGCCCAGGCAACCGGCGATATACGGTATCGACGTGATCAGGCCAACCGCGACGGTGCTGTAGCCTTGCTGCTTGATGATCTGCGGTAAGAAAAACGACAACCCGAGGTTCGCACCCGTTGCGCAGAAATAGATGAAGGCAAGCAGGATGACGGACGGGTTCAGCAAAGCCTTGCCCAACGCGGAGATTTTGCCGCTGGTGCCTGGCGCGGCGTCATCGGCGGCGAGTTCGCGCTTCAGCCAGTCTCGCTCCTGGTCAGTCAGCCAGCGTGCCCGATCCGGGCTGTCCGTCAGCAGTCCCAGCGCCACGAACGCGCCGAGCAAGGCAGGCAAGCCTTCAATGATGAATAGCCATTGCCAGCCCTTGAGGCCTAATGCGCCATTGATCCCGAGAACCAGTATCGAGAGCGGCGCACCCACGGCGATCGAAACCGGGATGGAAAGCATGAAAGCCGAAATGATGCGCGCCCGATAACGCACGGGAAACCAGTAGGTCAGGTACAGGATCACGCCGGGGAAAAAGCCTGCCTCGGCCACACCGAGCAGGAACCGGAGCACGATAAAGCTGACGGGCCCGGTCACGAGCGCCATCGCGCACGCCAGAACGCCCCAGGTAAAAAGAATGCGGGCGATCCATTTTCGTGCGCCCACTCGCGCCATCAGCATGTTGCTCGGGATTTCGAAAATGAAGTACCCGAAAAAGAAGATGCCTGCGCCCCAACCGAACAGGTACGGCGTGAGGCCGATATCCCGGTTCATCGTGAGGGCGGCGAATCCCACGTTGATGCGGTCGATGAACGAGATGACATACAGGACCATCAGAAGCGGAATCACACGCCAGAAAATCTTGCGTATGACCGTCTTTTCGCTGAGCTTTTGCATAGTATCCAAGGACGCGATCGTCGAAATGCCAGCTGCGCGCCGGCATGTTATTCAAGTTGCTTGCTCGCTGGCGAGGCGCCGTCTCCCGACAGGAAACCTGGAACCAGCCGCTAGTGAACGACCTCCCATTCTGTTGCCGGGATATCCGTTGCGCTCACGCTGTGCCGCAAACCGTTGCTTACGGCCTGAGCCGTCAAGAATGCAAAATCATGGCAAATCACCCGAGGTCCAGGTCATGCCGCGGCGCGTTCGCAGGCGGGAGCACGACTGCACTGACAGTGCTCCTTTCGTCGATGCCGATGAGTTAGAACCGGGTCGCAGCCAAGCGATTCAAGGCCATATCGGGCACGGCCGGTCCGTGACGCGGCGCCGCGGTATTCGCCTCGCGTGTCGCGCTGTCGCCCTTAACCTTGAATACCGCCACTGCATGTCGCAGGAGCTGAGCCTGCTCAGCCATCATCTGCGCAGTGGCGGTGGCTTCTTCGACTAGCGCGGCATTTTGTTGCGTCACGTGATCCATTTGACTGACCGCCTGATTGACCTGACCGATACCCGTGCTCTGCTCGGCCGACGCAGCCGAAATTTCGCTCATGATTGCCGTCACGCGGCTAACTGAGGCGACAACCTCTTCGATGGTGCTACCCGCTTCTTCGACAAGTTTTGATCCCGCATCGACCCGACTGACCGACTCGCTGATCAACTGCTTTATTTCCTTGGCGGCCGTCGCACTACGTTGTGCGAGGGCCCGGACTTCACCGGCCACGACGGCAAAGCCGCGACCCTGCTCGCCGGCTCGCGCCGCTTCGACGGCAGCATTGAGCGCGAGAATATTGGTCTGGAACGCAATGCCTTCAATCACGGTAATGATCTCGGCGACCTGCGCCGAACTGCCGGAGATCCCGCGCATTGTCTCGACGACCCGGCCGACGACTTCGCCGCCGCGTTGTGCGACGCGCGATGCGGTGTCGGCAATCGACGTTGCCTGGCGGGCGTTCTCAGCGTTGTGCTGAACCGCGCCGGTCAGCTGCTCCATGCTCGAAGCCGTTTGCTCCAGCGACGCGGCCTGTTCTTCCGTGCGCTGGGACAGGTCGGTGGTGCCCGCCGCAATCTGATTGGTCGCCGTTGCGATCGCGTCGGTAGACACGATGATCTTGCCGATTGTCGACGTGAGCTGTTCTTGCATCTGCTTCATGGAGTACAGCATGCTTGAACGGTCAGTCGGCGCCGTCACGACCGTCGCGCTTAGGTCGCCGCTAGCGATCTGGGTAGCGATCCGGGCGGCCAGTGACGGCTCCCCACCCAGACTCCGGCGTACACTGCGGCTGATAAGCAGCATCGCCGCTGAAACCACCGAGCCGATGCCGAGCACGATCAACAGGTATTCCAGCAACTTCTCGTAGAACGAGTCGGAAACGTCCGTCAAATAGAGGCCCGAATCGATATACCAGTCCCAGGGCTTGAACTGTTTCACGAACGCAAGCTTCGTCTCATATTTGTACCCTGAGCCGTTCGGAACGCGCCCTACGAATTCGGCATAGCCTTCGCCGTTGGTCTGCGCAGCCCGGACCTGTTCAACGAACAGCAACTTACCGTCGGGATCTTTGGCTTGGCTCACATCCTTGTTGAGCAGATCCGGGAGGGTGGGGTGCATGAGCACGGTCGGATGTGAGTCGAGGATAAAGACATAACCCCCTTTGCCGTAGCGCATCGCTTTCAACCGTGCCATTGCCTGTTTCTTTGCTTCGTCGACGGTAATCTCGTGGCGATCCGCTTGCGCGGCCAGGTCGCTGACGATTGCCGAAGCCGTTTCGACGACGCTTCGGATCGTGGCTTTACGTTCGGCGAGCATGGTCGAACGGGACTCGATCACTGCGCTGCCTGCGAGAAGCAGAAGACCCACCCACATGACGGCAAGTGCAGCCCATAACTTTGCGTTCAAACTCAGGCGACTCACTATCAATTCCTCCCCGGTGGCATGATTGAAACGAATGAACTCTGTCGGATGCCTGAGTAGTTTCCCAAGCATTCCCTAAGTGCTATCGGTCGAAGCTGGGTCATTCTTTAGACAAATCGCGCAATTTTATTTGCGTCTCGTTCAATCGCTGAAGACGGCATCGTTGGCTTACAATATGTAACTAGGATGCCTAATCAAAACATCATTTATTGCCTGGATGTCGGGTCGCATCTCGCGGGCCCTGTGAGCGCGAAAGTGCCGGTTCCGCGCGGCCAGGCGGCATTCCAGCCTACTGGATCTCTTGCAGTCGCCGAGTCTGCCGTCTCACCAGACGGTCGATGTCCGCGATGTCCGCTTCAGACAGTTTGGGGCCGGGTTTGCGCAGCGCGGCCGATGCGATCACACCGCGTTGCGCCATGAGGTATTTCCTGACTGCCAGGCCGATATTCGATTGTTGTTCATAGCGCGCGAGCGGCAAATAGGCATCGAAAATGTCATGTGCTTTTTCGATATCTCCGCTTGCATGCGCATGACAGACATCCACCATCATTTCCGGATATGCAAAACCGGTCATTGCACCGTCCGCGCCGCGCGTGAGCTCTTCAGGAAGGAACAGGCCGCCGCCGTTGCCCGTCAAGATCGACACGCGTTTCAGATCGCCTTTGTCGCTGGCCGCCCTGAGCGCCGACAGTTTGGCCAGACCGGGTGAATCTTCGTGCTTGAGCATCACACAGGCCGGGGAGTTCTTCAGCACGCGCAGCACCACGGAAGTGGACATCTGCACGCCCGTAGATACCGGATGGTCCTGCAGCACCCACGGACAGTCCGCGCCGAGTGTCGTGTTGACCATGTCGAAGTAAGCGACGATCTGGTCGTCGGTGCGCAGCGTCGGAGCGGGCGCGACCATGACACCGGAGGCGCCCAAATCCATCACGCTGGTACTCAGCTCGCGCATCGGCGCGAAGCCCGCCGCCGACGCGCCGACAATCACGGGCACGCGGCCCGCCACGCGCGCCAGTACGCGCTTGACGAAGGTGCGCGATTCTTCAGCGGTGAGTTTCGTCGCTTCCCCAAGGATGCCGAGAATCGTCAAACCTGTTGCTCTGGACTCCAGATAAAAGTCGACCATGCGATCGGTGCTGGCAAGATCGAGTTCACCGCTTTCGGTGAACGGGGTCACAGCGATCACAAACACGCCTTTGGCATCGGCGTTCAACACGTTGCTCATATGCGACTCTCAATTTTATGGAGCTGTGGCGCAGAGGATGGCGGCGTCACAGTCCTTCTCGTTGCGCGATTTCAGCTTCATAACGCGCTTTGGTCTCGGCGTTCGGCGGATAAAGTCCGGGCAGAGGAGCACCGTTCTTCACTTGTCGCACAGCCCATTCTTCAAAGCGCTCCTTGCGCGCGGCGAGCTCGACCACTTCGTCGAGCAGCGCGGCGGGGATCAGCACGGCGCCGTCTGCATCGGCGACCACGACATCGTTTGGAAATACGGCGACTCCGCCGCATGCAATCGGCTCTTGCCAGTTGACAAAGGTCAGCGCCGCGACGGAGGCGGGCGCGGCAGTGCCGCGACACCAGACCGGCAGGCCCGTGTCGATCACGCCCACCAGGTCGCGAACGACGCCGTCCGTGATAAGTGCGCTGACACCGCGTTTTTGCATCCGCGCGCACAGAATGTCGCCGAAAATCCCTGCGTCGGTGACACCCATGGCATCCACGACGGCGATGCACCCCGCGGGCATGGCTTCGATTGCTGTGCGCGTCGAGACGGGCGAAGCCCAGGCGGCCGGTGTGGCGAGATCTTCGCGTGCAGGGACGAAGCGCAGCGTAAAAGCGCGTCCGGCCTGACGCGTCCGATTGCCCGCAAGCGGTGCTGGCCCACGCATCCAGACGTTCCGAAGCCCTTTTTCCAGTAGGACCGTCGACAGGGTAGCCGTGGTAATGCCGACGAGCGCGTGCGCGATGTCGGGATGCAGTTGAAGTGTCTCGGTGGTCATAAGCAAGGTTCCGTGAACTAATTCGTCAAACGCTGGTTATCAGCCCGCCGTCGATGCGAACCACCGAGCCGGTGACATAGGCCGCCTGCACGCTCGCGAGGAAGGTGACCACAGCTGCGTACTCTTTCGGATCGCCGTAGCGCCCGACTGGAATCGACGCCACGCTTTCGCTGCTGACCTCGGCGACGCTGCGGCCTTCACGCTTTGCTTTCTGCTCGTCGAGGAAAGTGATGCGCGGCGTCGCGATGCGGCCTGGCAGGACGATGTTGGCCGTGATGCCGTCGCGGCCGACTTCGCGCGCGAGTGTCTTCGACCAGCCCACGAGGGACATCCGCAACGCATTCGAGATGCCGAGCCCCGGGATCGGGGAGACGACGCCGGACGACGTGCTGGTGATCACCCGCCCCCATTTGCGCGCGCGCATGCCGGGCAACACCCGGTCCGTGATAGCGATGACCGACAACACCATCGACTCGAAGCTCCTGGTCCATAGATCGACAGACTGTCCGGCAGCGGGCGTCGGCGGAGGACCACCGGTGTTGTTGACCAGGATGTCGACGCCACCCAACGCGTCTTCGATTGCCTGTATCCGGCGGTCTATTACGCTAAGGTCCGACAGATCCCACTGCAGCGGCAGCGCGGCAGAGCCGGTTGCACGAATATCCGTCACGGTTTGCACCAGCGCATCTTCGTTGATATCGGCAACGACGACTTTCGCGCCCTCGGCAGCGAGCGTTCGCGCAATGCCGCCGCCCAATCCGCCTGCCGCGCCAAACACTAGCGCTGTCTTTCCTGCAATTCCAAAATCCACGTTTCGAACTCCATAAGTGTGTGCCGTTTTCACGCCGACAGCGAGCAGACGCGCTAGTATAGGCAGCCAGAACTTCGATACCAAACGCATAAATTTCTGTCTAAGCATAGAAAATATCGATATATGATTCGCTATCTCCGAACCTTCGTCGTCGCTGCGGAAACGGAATCCTTTTCCGCGGCGGCCAATCGCCTGAGGCTCACCCAATCCGCAGTAAGCACACAGATCCGGCGACTCGAAGACGAGTTGGGCTACGCGTTGTTCACCCGCACCGGCAGATCGGTCACGCTCAGTGACGAAGGGGCAGACGTGCTCGAGCAGGCAGCGCGTATTCTCGAATCGTTCGAAGGATTGAAGCTGCGCAATCAGACCGGCGTAGATAGGGGCGCAATGAGTCTCGGGGTGATCGCCACTGTGCAGAACAGCTTCCTGCCGGCAGCGCTGCTGCGTTTCCGGCGCGAACAGCCCGTCGCGCATCTCAACATCGCCCCCGGCACATCGCTTCAATTGCTGACGTGGGTCGATTCGCACGAGCTGGATATGGCCGTCATGATCAAACCTCGCCTCGGCCTGACTTCCGACCTGAAATGGATCCCGCTGATGGAGGAGCGCTATGTCGGCGTGGCACCCGTGGACTGGCCGAGCGATCTGGGTGACCTGTTTCGCGAGCGGCCCTTTATCCGCTATGACCGCCGTTCTCACGGCGGCCACCTCGTTGACCGCTTTCTCAAGGAGCACGGCTTATGGACAAGGGACAGCATCGAAGTGGATGAACCCGCGGTCATTCTGAAGATGGTCAGCCAGGGACTGGGCTGTTCGATCATTCCCGGCGAACTGGTACCGGTGAGCGACACACCGGGGATCAAGGTTCTACAGTTGCCGGGCCGTCCGCTTGTCCGGGAAGTTGGGATTCTGGTCCGGCTTTCGGCCAAGAGCAGGCCGTCAACAACGATGCTCATTGAGAGTCTTGCGGCCGAAGCGCGCAACTTTCAGCGGCGGTAGCGCGGTCGGCAGCCTTTGCTGTCGCGCCTCGAGTCATCCGCTGGCCAGTCATGCGTGTCCGGCCTGGATTGGTATCGCGGACACCGGCGCTCGCAAGCACAGACGGCTCACAGGAGAGCGGTCTGGCTGGTGTGTCGAACCTCGTGTCGAAGAATGAAATCGTGGCCAACTACTAAACGGCTTCGCCAGGAATCTGCTTGCACATCCCGCTTCGTAACTGGCGCATGACAGTAGGCTCACGGCGTCTCTCCGTACGACGCGCAATACAGAACGATTTGGTCCCACACCAGGTCCCAGCCAAAGCAGCAACTCGCTCATCGAAGCGGCGAATCGGATCGCGTGAACGTTGCATTGCCAATGCAGTCGTATGCGAAACAGCCGCCGCAATTTTCGCATCTGGCCTGACCTGTCGTGTCATCGGTCGCGGCGTTACAAACGTTGAATGATGATGGTATCGACCGCGGTCGATGAGACCCTGCCATTTTCATTACATTCAACCTCAAAGTAACTTCCCTCGTGATTACGATCCCAATGCCATCTTCTTTCGTTTTCATTAAAAGGATCGGAGCGCTCGCCGCGCTGAGCGGTATCCTGGCCGTGGCGAATTGTGCGAATGCCGCTGATAACGTGATCGTTCTCGATTCAGGTGAATCGCAACTGACGCTGATCGACGAGGCCACGCATAAGGTTATCGGCACGGAGCCGACCGGCAAGGAACCGCACCATCTGATGATCACGCCCGACGGCCGCTCGCTGATCGTTGCCGATTCGGTGTCGAATAACCTGATGTTTCTCGACCCGCATAGCGGCAAGGTGCAGCGTACTGCGCAGGACATCGAAGACCCGTATCAACTTGGCTTCTCTCCTGATCACAAGTGGTTTGTCACGGCTGCGCTGCGCATGGACCGTGTCGACATCTACCGCTATGACGGCACGAATATGGCGCTGGTCAAGCATATTGAACTGGCGAAGACTCCTAGCCACATGACGTTCGCTTCGGACAACCGCACCGTGTTCGTCACGTTGCAGGATTCCGGCGAACTCGCGGCGATCGATCTGCTGACCCAGAAAGTGCTTTGGAAAATGCACGTGGGCGATGAACCCGCAGGTCTGTGGATGACCCCCGGCGACCGCTACCTGCTGGTCGGCATGACCGGCGAAGACGACGTGACCGTGGTGGACTGGCACAGGCAGCAGGTCGTCAAGAAGATCCACACGGGCCGTGGCGCGCACAATTTCCGCAACCTCGATGACGGCAAGCATGTGGTGGTCTCCAATCGCGTCGAAAGCACCATCAGCATCATCGACTACACCACGCTCACCAATACCGGCGATATCACGGGCCTGATGCCTGGGCCCGACGACATGGAACTAACGCCCGACAAGCGCTATCTATGGGTGGGGTTCCGATTCGCGAAGCACGTGGGCATCATCGATCTGACCACCCGCAAGCTGATCGACACTATTGCGGTGGGCCGCTCTCCGCACGGCATCTATTTCGACAATCGCGCGCCGGTCGTGTCGCCCAATCCGGACTAAGCTGGGCGAGTCGTCTAGAACTTGCCGTTACATGAGCAGCGGCAGAACCGAAAAACATGAGGATTCCGATGTTTCATGAAATCGTCGCACAACTCGACAATATGGTGTCCGCGCTGCAGACGCTGTTATATGTCGATGTCGTGCAGCCGTTCTTCTATCGCTTCGGCTTGATGGGTTACGATGAAGACACTTATGACGCGCTGTACTGGGTGATCATCGGCGTGCTGGAAATCGTCGTGACGTATCTCGCGTTACGGCCGCTCGAAGCGCTGCGCCCCATCGAGCTATGGCCGGATCGCAGGGCGCTGCGCGCCGACGTGATCTACACGTGGATCACCAAGCTCGGCATCATCAATATTGCGTTCTTTTTCATGCTGCAGCCTCTGTTCGATCACTGGCAGAGTCTGATCGCGATCTACGGCATACCGAACATCGATATCGACAACCTCTGGCCAGGCGTGACGGATCAGCCAGTCGTATCGTTCCTGATCTACCTGGTCGTGCTCGATTTCGCCGGCTACTGGTATCACCGCTGGCAGCATCGTTTCGGAGTGTGGTGGGAACTGCATGCGGTGCATCACAGCCAGCAGCAGATGTCGTTGTGGGCCGATGACCGCAATCACTTTCTCGACGACATCATCCAGATAGCGTTCTTTGCGGCGATCTCGCTGTTTATCGGCGTGCAGCCGAACCAGTTCGTGGTACTGGTCGCAGTCAGCAACTTCATGCAGAGTATCCAGCACGTCAATGCACGACTGCCGTATGGCTGGCTGCTCGAGCGCATCATCGTCAGCCCGATCTTTCACCGTCGCCACCATGCGGTGGGCTACGGCCATGAAGGCAGCGCTTACGGTTGCAATTTCGGTGTGCTATTTCCGTGGTGGGATATGTTGTTCCGCACCGCTTCATGGAACCCCGTCGTCGAGCCGACCGGCATCCGCGACCAACTCCCCGCGCCGCATGGTCCGGGACGTTCGTATGGCAATGGATTGATCGCGCAGCAGTGGCACGCATTCGGCAGAATTGCGAAGCGTTTGCGCGGGCAAAGAAATTACGCGGCTGGTGCCGTGGAGTGAGTGCAGCCGGCGTAGCGCACCTTGTTGTTGCGGTCGTACGGAACCGCGCAGCATGTTTGCGACTCGGCTAAAGAAGAGAGGCGGCCCCGCGATGCTGGCCCAGGGCGCAAATGTGACTGTGTCCATAACGGGAATCATGGGCAAAGTGAGCGGATTCGTCTCCGCCAGGAGTCCTTCCCGGAGCAGTCCACACTGTCTCGGGACCGACCCCGGAAGGCCGCCACATGGGCCTTTCGGGGTTTTTTCTTTTGCCGGACCTTCCCGCCCTGTCCCACTGAATGGCAAGCAGAAGTATGGGTAGAAAGGAGGCAGTCATGAGCACGACTTCACGCTCCATCCACCGTCTTTCCGCGCTCGGCGTCGCGCGTCTGAAGAAGCCTGGTTATTACTGCGATGGCGGCGGACTGTACCTTCAGGTATCCCCGGCGCGCACGCGCTCGTGGGTCTACCGCTTCAGGCGGGCCGGCCGGCTGCGCGAAATGGGCCTGGGCCCGTTGCTCACGGTGACGCTGACCGATGCGCGCGCGCGTGCTGCACTATGCAGGAAGCTGGTTCTCGACGGCGTCGATCCCATTGAGGCTCGCCAGAAGGAGCGTGCGCAGCAGCGCGTGCTTGAGGCCCGGACGAAGACATTCGACGAATGCACGACAGCCTTCATCAAGGCGAACCGCGTCGGTTGGAAAAACGAAAAGCATGTGACGCAATGGGAGAACACGCTGGCCACCTATGCTTCACCGGTCATCGGGCACCTTCCCGTGCGTGACATCGACACGGGGCTGATCGTCAGCGTCCTCGATCCGATCTGGCAGACCAAGCCCGAGACCGCAAGTCGTGTGCGGGGGCGTGTCGAGTCGGTACTGGACTGGGCAACGGCGCACCGGTACAGGGAAGGGGAGAACCCGGCGCGCTGGAAAGGGCATCTGGACAAGATCCTGCCCGCGCGCACGAAGGTACGCAAGGCCCGGCATCATGCGTTGCCCTACGGCGAAGCATCCGCATTCATGAATGCCCTGAAGGAGCAGGACGGTCTCGCGGCACGTGCGCTGGAGCTGCTGATTCTCACCGCGACCAGGACCAATGAAGTGATCGGTGTAGTGCGCAGCGAATTCGACCTTGAGCGGGCCATGTGGACGATTCCCGCAGAACGGATGAAGGCCGAACGTCCACATCGGGTTCCACTGTCTGCATCAGCCCTCGTACGCGTGCGTACGCTGCTTGACGGGGCGGAAGGCGATCTGGTCTTTCCCGGTGCGAAGAAGGGCAAACCACTGTCCAACATGGCGATGCTCCCGTGCTTCGGCGCATGAAACGAGACGACCTCACGGTACATGGCTTTCGTTCGACCTTCCGCGACTGGGCGGCAGAATGTACGACGTACCCCAACGAAATGGCCGAGATGGCGCTCGCGCATGCTGTGGACGACAAGGTTGAGGCCGCGTATCGTCGCGGGGACATGTTCCAGCGACGCAGACAGATGATGGACGACTGGGCGATGTACTGCGCGAGGAAGGCAAAAGCGGCCTGATGTTGTGCGGGTCGCCGCCCTGCTGTGGCGAAGCGGCGCGGGAGGGTCGCACAGGCCGTGCGTCTGCTCCGGGTGGATTTTGTCCGCCTGGGCCCGGGAGTTACATCGCCGCAAATCGCAAGGTTTTGCTCCCTGCCGGCTTTGTCGGAGCAAGGTTTAACCGATCGTCACCGGACGTGGGAACAGCAGGGAATTCGGGGGACGTCGTTTTCGGACGATGACTCCGGATTCGGGCAATTTTCTTCCGCACAGCGCGTTTGCGACACCGTCAGCAGGAAGCTAGATTGGTGACATCTGGGGCGATCCGGGCGTAGTCAGGAGGACTTAGCGATGGCTGAACAGATTGTTGAACGCGCAGGCGCGAAAGCGCGCCTGATTCGCCTTCGCGAGGTACGTACCCGCGTTGGTCTCGGTGCAAGCACCGTCTACCGCTATCTGGCAGCAGGGAAGTTCCCACGGCCGGTGGCGATCGGTGGCGGCAGGGTTGCGTGGCTTGAAAGCGAGATTGATGCGTGGATTGCCAGTTGCTTGGAAGCCGCGCGGCGCGAGCCGGGATGATGCAGCTCATTCTGTCGCTGCGAGTACGACCTTGTTACCCTGGCATCACGTTGTACCCGTGCTTCGTAACGCTAGTGCAGTGTTCCATTCTGTCTGGCACTCAAGCGGCTGTTGGCACGAGTGACCTTCTGCAGGATATCGTGAGCGCTCCTGGTCCAGATGGACGGCTTGGGGTTGGTGTTGTGATGTACGACGTACTCATCGATGGCAGCGACGAGTTCGGGTACGCTGACGACCACACCTAGATGCAACCGCTCGGTGGTGATGTCACGCAAGAACCGCTCGACCATGTTCAGCCACGACGCCGAAGTGGGCATGAAGCCACTCGATGTGGGTATGGTGCTGCTGGCACTGGCCGATGACCTGGCCGTCCAGCGCGTTGAGCGCGGCAAACAGCGTGGTCGTGCCATTGCGCCTGTAGTCATGAGTCGTGGCGGCCGCGCGCCCGTTCAGCACAGTGGTGGTCTCCTGCCGGGTTCGCCTTCCCCAGCTCCGGACGTCGTCGATGCGTTGGGGAAAATGGAAGGCGACGTGCGCGATGCCGAGATCGGGGATCATGAGACGGGCTGGACGTCATCCTGCTGATAAAGAGCGGGCGCGCCGCGCGCCTCCAGCAGTGCGGTGCCGACAAAACCGCTGATCCCGTAGCCCCACAGCAGCACGCGGTGCGTTCGGCAACAGGCGGCGCGGCCGAGCATCTGTACGAGGCGTACGATGGATTCGGCGGCGCCGAGATGAATGCAATGTTCATGCTGCGCACCTGTGTCCGGCCGGCCGAGCAGGTCGGATACTGCAGCCGTGAGCGACGGAATGCCTGGGTGCCCGATAACTTCGTCAATATCCTCGTGACAAAGACCGTGTCGCGCGAGCAGAGACTCGATCATCGATAGCAGGGCGAATGTCCGACCATCGGGGGTTCCGCCTGCACGGCGACAGATGTCAACGGGAACGTGCCGGGCTGCCGCATCGAGCAACTGCAGGCCACCTGTTCCGTGGTCGGTCCTTTCGACGAGCAGTGCACCTGCGGCGTCACCATGCACGATGCCAGGTCCGCATAGTCTGGAAAACGGTGGGTACCACTTCTCGGCCGCGGCGACCAGTATCGTATGGATGTCGGGTTCAGCGCCGAACAGGTCGGCCGCAAGCCTTAATGCAGTGAATGGCGATACACCATGCTGTTGCGAGACCGAAAAAGGAAAGCACGGCGTACCGACTTCGGCACACAGCCGTCCACGTCAGTGTGGATGTGGATTTATGCCTCTTCTATACCGACGCCTGACGCGTATAACAGTTGAGGGAACACCATGAGGCGTGTGATCGATCCGGCGATCGTCAGTTCACGGCAGGGGCGTGTTCGCAATAGAACCGCTCGGGGCGGGTGAACGCGTGCTGCAGTACAAAGGTGAAATCACGTCGTGGCGCAATGCGGTGCGCCGTCACCAGCGCGAAGGCGTCGAAGGCCACACGTTTCTCTTCGGGCTGTCAGACGGGTGCGTGATCGACGGGAGCCGCAGTGGCAACAGTGCATGCTGGCTGAATCGCGCCTGCGCACCGAATTGCGAAACCGTCGAGGATCGGGGCCGGTGAAGAACTGTTCATTGAATATCTGCTCACCACTGACGATCCGCTGGATGAAGACGTCCGGGCGCAGTACGCAGTACGCATGCCGCTGCGCCACGGCGGACTGTCGTCACTCGATGCTGGCGGACGCTGCGTGAACAGGGTGGCGGAGGTAGTAGTGGGCAGCATCGCTATCCCGAAAGCGCCGAGGGCTCGAAGCGGGAGGATGTTGGCTTCGCCGGATCTGTGGCGATGTGGTTTTCCATCTCGATACGCTAAAAGTGACGTTGCGAAGGGGAGATGCATCCGACGCGCCGGTTAACGCCAAGGCGAAAAAACAGATGTCGCTGAATCTTGAGGATTGGTGATGACGCCGTCAGGCGGCGTTTTCCCGATCAGGGTACGGTCTTATGCGGAAGCGGAAGTTAGCAGGAAAGGTAACTGGAGAATTGAGACTGCCGGTACTGCTATACCGGCTCGAGCTGGCATTGGCGGGAAGCCCCGATCGCACGTCTGTCTGTGAAGCACTTCCGAATCTTGATAAGCACCTCAGCTCGGTCGGCGAGAAATGTCCCGCACGAACCTGTTGATCCGCGCCTCCGCGCCGTCGGCGCTACACCACCGTCGAATCTTTGCCGCTGTTTTGGTAGGTCTTTGACAGCCCCGGTCGGAACTTAGCTTTCATGCATAGAGGCAGGGCAATGCCGGCGGTCTGCCCCGTCTGACCGAATTCGGTCGTAAACCGCACTTCGACCGCAGGTAGCTTGCGCCTCCTGCCGATGGACGATGAACCGCACTTGACATGCCGGCACCGCATGACCTGGTGATTATCGATTCCAGTGGGAGCGATGACAGACGGCTTTGCGACAACCTCGAGCAACTATTCCTTAACGATTCGGGTAACTAAACTTGATGGAGTGCGCCGCTTACGGCACGCTGTAACGATGCATGTCGAGCTCGACGTGATAGTTGTCCTGGGGTGATAGGGGCGCGCCAGGAGAAACGAGGTCCCGTAATGAACGGCGAAGTCGAGCACGGTGTCGTTGGTGCGCGGTTCGTAGCGGTTGGCGCCAGCGATCAAGGCGCGGGGATTGTCGGGCACAATCAGCGCCGGCTTTATCGTGCCCTTTTAGACGCTGAGAAAAGCCCTTGCCAAACTTGTAGCACCAGCATCAGATGGTCTCGTATGTCGCGGTCAGGCCGCCCTCGAAGAGCGGTTCCTCAATGTCGCGCAATCAATTTCAGCGACCTCCTGTTATTCCGCGAAATCAACCGGGACTGGGCGTTTCCCCCACGAGGGTATACCTGCGGAACGTTGGAATTTCTGGTTCCGTCTTCACCCGATGTGCGCCACTTCCGCACCCGCACAACACGTCCGCGAGCTACTTGAACAGTTGCTCAAAATCACGCCACACAAGGCTGAAGCGCCCGAGCAGCGCGGCTGTTTGCCGATCCACAAAAGTGCCATTGAATCTAACTTTTGTGTAGGGACACAGGAGCGATCCTCAAATATTCTTGCCCTATCGAGACAACACCTCCGGCACTGGTGTTCTGATCCGGTTGTCGGCGACTAATCCACAGGAGAGGATGTTGACCAAGAAAGTCCCGCTCAAGATCGCAATCGCTGAGCATCCGCATACGTCTGCCATCCGCGACGGTTCCATTCCCATCGAAGGCGTGGACGCCGAGTTCATCACAGTCAAGCCACAAATCGGCGCGTTCCGTCGAATGGTGCGCGACGTCGAGTTCGATGTCTGCGAACTGGCGCCGACGACCTACATTATCGCTCGTGCCTACGGCGCACCGTTCGTCGGTCTGCCGATTTTCGTGGTGCGGCGCTTTCACCACGGCGGCCTGCTGGTTCGCCCGGACGCTGGCATCAAGCACCCGAAGGACCTGGAAGGCAAGAAAGTCGGCGTGCGCGCTTACTCGGTCACGACCGGCGTGTGGACCCGCCAGGTGCTGATCGACGAATTCGGTCTGGACTCGTCGAAGGTGACGTGGGTTGTCGATGACGAAGAACACGTCACGCAACTCAAGCTGCCGGAAAACGTGATTCACGCGCCGGAAGGTAGCTCGCTCGCTGAAATGATGGCGTCGGGCGAATTGTCGGCAGGCTTTGCGGCTGCCGCAGGCATTGGCCGCACAGGCGCGCCGACGGGCGGCTGGAAGGAAGTCGAAGCCGATTACCCGGATCTACTGCCGAACGCGACCGAACTCGAAACGGAGTACTACGCTCGCACCGGCGTTTATCCCATGCACGGCACGATCGTCGTCAAAGATTCGGTACTGGCGGAGAATCCGTGGGTCGCGAAGTCGATTTACGACGCGTTTGCACAAGCGAAAAAGGAATGGCTGGCACGTCTCGATGCAGGCGAAGCCACGACCGCCGGCGACAAGAAGTACCTTGAACTGCGCAAGATCGTTGGATACGACCCGCTGCCGTACGGTCTGCAGGAAAACCTGAAGACGATCGAAACGCTCGAAGCGACCGCGTTCAAGCAAGGGCTGACGCCGCGCCGCATGTCCATCAGCGAACTGTTTGTGAACCCGCTGGCTAGCTAAGTCGCCGGTTCGAACGCAACAAGTTGCATGAGACCGGAACATATCCTGAAGCGCCAATTCCGGTCGACTTTGGAGACAAAATGATCATTGATTGTCACGGTCACTTCACGACCGTCCCTGCTTCGTTCCGCGCATGGCGAGCCAGCCAGGTTGAATTCGCCAACGACCCGGCCAACGCACCTTCGCTCGACGGCGCTCATGTCAGCGACGATGAAATTCGCGAAGCCATTGGCAACGGTCAACTGAAGCTGCAACGCGAACGCGGCAGCGACCTCACGCTGTTCTCGCCGATCGCCGGCCTGATGAGCCACCACCTGGGCAACGAACGCACGAGCATCGAATGGGCGCGTGTGTCGAATGACCTCGTGCATCGCGTGACGGAACTCTATCCGGACAACTTCGCGCCGGTTTGCCAGTTGCCGCAATCGCCGGGCGTTGCGCCCGCGAACAGCGTGACGGAACTGCGCCGCTGCGTCGAGGAACTGGGCTTCGTCGGCTGTAATCTGAATCCGGACCCGAGCGGTGGTTACTGGACCGGCAAGCCGGTGACGGATCGCGAGTGGTATCCGCTCTACGAAGCACTGGTCGATCTGGACGTGCCCGCGATGATCCACGTCGCTGCATCGTGCAACCCGTGCTTCCACGGCACGGGCGCACACTATCTGAATGCGGATACATCGGTGTTCATGCAGATCCTGCAATCGGACCTGTTCAAGGATTTCCCGAGGCTGCGTCTGGTGATCCCGCACGGCGGCGGTGCGGTGCCTTACCACTGGGGCCGTTATCGCGGGATGTCGCTCGAAATGCGCGACCGTCCGCTCGAAGGCTTGCTGGACAACATCTTCTTCGATTCGTGCGTGTACCACAAGCCGGGCGTCGAACTGCTGACCAAGGTGATTCCGGCCGACAACGTGCTGTTCGGCTCGGAAATGATCGGCGCGGTGCGCGGCAAGGACCCGACCACGGGTCAGTACTTCGACGATACGAAGCGCTATATCGACGCCTGCGAGGCGCTGTCCGACGAAGACCGCTACAAGATCTTCGAAGGCAACGCACGTCGCGTGTACCCGCGCCTTGACGCACGCCTGAAGGCGCAAGGCAAATAAGCGCGGTGAGTCAGCGCGAGCAATGGCGGCCGGCAACGGCCGCCTGCAACCAGACAAACACAGAGACACTCATGACAATCGTTGATATTCACCCGCACATCATCTCCGACGACGAAGGCCGCTACCCGCCGGCGCCGTTGTTCGGTAAGCGCTCGGACTGGTCGAAGGAGCGTCCGACCACCGTCGAAACGCTGATCGAATCGATGGACGCAGCCGGCGTCGCAAAGGCCGCCGTGGTTCACTCGTCGACCACGTACGGTTTCGACAACAGCTACGTCGTGGACGGTTGCGCGAAGTATGCGGACCGCCTCGTCGCCGTAGGCTCCGTCGACGTGCTGCAGCCGGATGCGCCGCAACGCATCCGCGAATGGGTTGGCCAGGGCCTCGCGGGTCTGCGCCTGTTCACGGGCGGCAGCACCAAGGAGTTCGATCCAAGCGAACTCGACGATCCGCGTTCGTTCCCGGCCTGGGAACTGTGCGGTGAGCTGGGATTGCCGATGTGCATCCAGACCGGCCCGATCGGCCTGCCGCAGGTCACTGCATTGGCGAAGCGTTTCCCGAAGGTCGCGATCATTCTCGATCACCTGGGCCGCCCCGAGGTGGCCGACGGTGCACCGTATGCAAAGGCACAAAGCCTGTTTGACCTCGCGCCGCTCGAGAACATCTACCTGAAGCTGACGCCGCGCATTTTCGGCGACGTGAAGAAGGAAAAGGCGAGCGCCGAAACGTTCTTCCCCCGCGTGGCCGAAGCCTTCGGTGCGAAGCGGCTGGCATGGGGCTCGAACTACCCGACCTCGCCGGGCGCGCTGTCGGAGATTCTCGCGACCGCCCAAGCCGGACTGGCAAGCCTGGGTGATGAAGACCGCGAATGGATCTTCGGCAAGACGGCTCTGCAACTGTACCCGGCTCTGGCCTGATTTTGCGCTGTATCCGGGCCGGCCGCCCGGGGCACTGAAAAGCGCTTTCACGGTGGCCGGCACGCAGAATCCAATCACATTTAAGAGAAACGAATAGATGGAGACAAGCAATTCTGGACGACCCGGGTCGGCAAACCGCTGGGCCGTACTAGCGCTCCTCGCACTCGGCGTGCTGATTTCTTTTGTCGATCGCACCAGCATTTCGTCGACGCTGGCGGACGCAAACTTTGTTCAACATTTTGCGCTGACGGACGTTGATCGCGGCTGGATCAACGCGGCCTTCTTCTGGTCGTACGGCGTGTTTCAGGTTCCGATGGGCTGGGTGGCCGACCGCTACGGCGTGAAGTGGCCCTACGCGGTCAGCTTCGCGCTGTGGTGTATCGCCACCGCGTTGATGGGTGCCGTGACGGCGCTCGCCAGCCTGGTCGTCATGCGGTTGATCATCGGCATGGCCGAAGCGATTGTGATTCCCGCGAGCTACCGCTGGATCCGGCACAACTTCGACGAAAGTCAGAATGGACTGGCCGTCGGCATTCTGGCGATGGGCAACAAGTTCGGTCCGGCAATCGGCGCGCCGGTCGCGGCGTGGTTCATCGTCAACTATTCCTGGAAGATGATGTTCATCGCGACGGGCCTGGTCGGGCTGCTGTGGCTCGTGCCCTGGCTGCTGATGGTGCGCAATGACATGCCTTCCAAGGTCGAACTCACGCAGGCCAATCGGAGCGCCCGCACGGTGACCTTCGGCAGCATTCTGTCGAGTCCGGTGGTGTGGGGCGGAATGGTCACGAACTTCTGCTACGGCTACTTCACGTTCTACAGCATGACCTGGATGCCGTCGTATCTGGTAGAGCAACGCGGGCTATCGATTACTCGCTCCGGACTCTTCACGTTCTTCAGCTTCGCCGGGATCGCGATCGTCGCGGCGATCGCGGGCTGGGCGGCCGACCGGATCATTGCACGCGGCCACAACCCGATTACGGTGCGCAAGGTATTTACCATCGCGGGCTTTGTCGGCGGATGCACGGTGCTGTTCGGCGCTTATGCCCCGACGCTCAACACGGCGCTGTTCTGGAATGTCTTCTCGCTGTCGCTGCTCGGTTTCGTCACGGCGAACAACCTGGTGCTGTCGCGGTTGACCCTGATTCCCAAGCAGGCCATCGGCCTCGTGACGGGCGTGCAGCAGCTTGCCACCAGCCTCGCTGGCGGCGTGGCGGCAAGCCTGTCGGGCTGGCTGCTGCACGTAAGCGGCAGCTACGACCTGCCGATGATGGTGATTCTCGGATTCCTCGTTGTCGGCGCGCTGGCAACGGCGATTTTGTACCGCCCCGAATGGGCTCCCAAGGTGACCGAGGCCCAAGGTTCGCTGCGACGAGCCTAAGACATCACGGCATGGCCAGAATGGTTTGAATAACCGGCCTTGTTGAACACATTAATTCACAGAGAAACGTAAATGGCGAAGATTGTATTCGGGATGGCCGTGCCGCACAGTGGCATGCTGGGTCAGGCACCGGAGGACTGGCTCAAGAACGGGGAGCGCGATCGTAACAATCCGGAACTGTGGTACCGCAATCGGACGTGGACGTATCCTGAGCTTGAAGCGCACCGCGGTGCAGCGTTCGAGAAATTCCTGACGATCGAGGAGCGCGCCGCGCGCGCTGCGCGCTGCCGTACCGCACTCGACAAGATGGCCGAAGCCTACCGCGCAGCGGACGTGGACGTCGCGATCATTCTGGGCAAGGACCAGAAGGAAATCTTCACCGACTTTTCGCCGTCAATCGCGATCTACACCGGTGAACAAGTGCACAACGGTCCGCCGCAACGCTCGGTTTATGCGCCGGATCATCACGTCACGCACGAGTGTCATCCAAAGCTGGCGACGTATCTAATCGAACATTTCCAGCGCGAGAACTTTGACCTGACCGATCTGTTCGCATGGCCAGACAATGTGTGGATGAAGCCGCTGCCGGAATATCCGGTGGTGCCGCATGCATACAGCTTCGTGTATCACCAGATCATGGGCGACAACCCGCCGCCGCATGTGCCGATCATCATGAACTGCTTCTATCCGCCGACCCAGCCGTCGATGTCGCGTTGTATCGAATTCGGCCGCGTGTTGCGCGATGCGATCAACGCATGGCCGGACGACGTGCGTGTGGGCATCTTCGCGTCGGGCGGTCTGTCGCACTTCGTCAACGACGAAGAGTTCGATCACAGCATCATGAAGATGCTGGCCGACTACGACTACGACGGCCTCGCAGCGGTGGACAACCGGTCGTACCAGTCGGGCACTTCCGAAATCAAGCTCTACGTCAGCGTGATGAAAGCGGTGCAGGAAACGGGCGCCGAGATGACGCTGGTGGACTACGTCCCCTGCTGGCGCACGGCCGCCGGCACTGGCGAAGGTATGGGCTTCATGTACTGGAAGGCGGCTGACTGAGCTGGCTGATGTGGCATTACGCACCTAATTCAAGAGATTTCGAGAGAGAAAGAACATGAGCGACATTCGTCTCAACAGCATCATTCGCGCATTCGAATCCGGCAAGACCGCTTACACCGCGTTTTCGAAGCTGGACAAGCAGGCCGCCATCGAGATGAGCGATGCACCGTACGACGGCATCGTCTTCGAGATGGAGCACAATCCGTACGACGTCTCGGCATTGGGCGACGCGCTGCAATACATGCTGAACCGCAAGCAGATTGCCGAGGCCGGCTCGGTCTCGCCGCGTGTTACGCCGATTGCACGTATTCCCGCGAATGGCGCGGAAATGAACCAGGCGTTTGCCAAACAGGTGCTCGATCGCGGCGCTTATGGTGTCGTGTGGCCGCACGTCTCGACAGTGGAGCAGGCGTATAACGCAGTCGCATCGTGCCGCTATGCACGTCCGAAGAACGCGCCGCTGTATGAGCCGAAGGGCGCACGCGGCGATGGTCCCGCAACGGCCGCGCGCTACTGGGGCCTCAGCATGCCCGACTACTACAGGAAGGCCGACGTATGGCCGCTTGCGCCGGAAGGCGAAATCCTCGTCGGCCTGATGTGCGAAAGCACCGAGGCGATCGAGAATCTGGACGACATCCTGTCGAACGTACCGGGCATCGGTTTCATCCTGATCGGCGAAGGCGACCTCAGCCAGCAACTCGGCTTGCCGCGTCAGTATGAACACCCGGAAGTGCTGGACGCGATGCGCAAGATCGTCGAGACGTGTCACAGGCACAACGTCGTGGTCGGCAATCCGCACACCACCGCGAAGAATCACGAGCGTCTCGTCAAGGAAGGCTATCGCTTCCTGATGTCGGCGCCGCAGCGCAACTATGGCGTTGTGGGCGCTGCACGCGAGCTGGCGGGGTATTAAATGAACGGAGCCGAAAGCCTGGTCCAGACGCTCACCGATCAGGGCGTCGATATCTGTTTCGCGAATCCGGGCACCTCGGAGATGCACTTCCTGAAGGCGCTCGAGAACCCGGCGATGCGCAGCGTGCTGTGCCTGTTCGAAGGCGTCTGCACGGGCGCGGCGGACGGCTACTACCGGATGAAGGGTACGCCCGCTTCGACACTGCTGCACCTCGGGCCGGGTCTCGCGAACGGGCTGGCCAATATCCACAATGCGAAGCGCGCATCGTCGGGGATGGTCAACATCGTAGGCGAGCATTCGGCTGCGCACCTGAAATACGATCCGCCGCTGACCTCGGATATCGAAGGGCTGGCGCGTCCGCTGAGTCACTGGGTGCGTCGCGTCGAGTCGTCGTATACGGTGGGGTGGGACGTCGCTGCGGCGGTGGAGAAGGCTAGCGAACACGCCGGGCAGATCGCGACGCTGATCCTCCCGGGTGATGCGTCCTGGCAGGAAGCGGGCGACGCAGTTGTGCCGTCGCGCCCTCTTTCTGCACCGAAAGCAAAAGCGCCTGACGCGGCCCGCGTCGAGCACATTGCAAAGGTGCTGCGTTCGGGCGAGCCGACGCTGATCGTGCTCGCGGGTCATTCGACTCGTGGTCGTGCAATCGAACTCGCGGGCAAGCTCAAGGCCGCAACCGGCTGCCGCATCGCGACGCAGTTCTTCACCGCGCGGATCGAACGTGGCGCGGGGCGTGTGACGCTCGAACGTATTCCGTATGCAGTGGGCCAGGCCGTCGAGTATCTGAAGGGTTTCAAACACATCGTCACGGTGGAAACCACCGAGCCGATCGCGTTCTTCAGCTATCCCGACAAGCCGAGCCTGCTGAAGTCACCGGGCACGAGCGTGCATCAGCTGGTCGAGATCGGTGAAGACGGTGTTGCAGGCCTGGAGATGCTGGTCGAGGCCGTGGGCGCATCGAACGCGCAAGCGGTGCTCCAGCAACGTGCGGACGCCACGCCGCCGACTGGCTCACTCGGACCCGCCAGCATTGCCCAGGCACTCGCCGCCGCGCTGCCGGAAAACTGCATCCTCGTCGACGAATCGCTGACCACCGGTCGCGAAACGATGGGGCTGACCGTCGGCGCCGCGCCGCACGACCTGATCAACAACATGGGTGGCTCAATCGGCTACGGCACGCCCGTAGCGACCGGCGCGGCACTCGCCTGCCCTGAGCGGCGCGTGTTCTGCATGGTCGGCGACGGCAGCGCGATGTACACGATCCAGTCGCTGTGGACGCAGGCGCGCGAGAACCTGAACATCACGACGATCATCTTCGCCAACAACAGCTACGCGATCCTCAAGGCAGAGTACGCCAACATGGGCGCTGGTGCGCCGGGCGAACGCGCGCTTTCGATGATCGATATCGATCGTCCGCGTATCGACTGGTTGGCCATGGCGAAAAGCATGGGTGTTCCCGCCGTCGCGGTCGACACAGCCGAAGCTTTCCACAAGGCTATGGCCAACTCGGCGAACGAGGCGGGTCCCTGTCTCATCGAGGTCAGGCTGTAATTCAATTCAAGCATAAGGACAGAGACAAATGACAACGACGCCCACTGAGGTGCCAACTCTGCGCACCAATCTGGCCGACTACCCGGTCACGAAGGCGATGAAGGATGGCCGCGTGACATCGGACATCGTCAACCTCGACTACTGCGGGCCGACGCCAGCTCATAACGGGTTCAAGGCGATGGTGCGCGAAAGCAAGTTCGACGCGGGCGAACTGGCGATCGTGACGTTCCTGCAGGCAAAGGCCTACGGCAAGCCTTACGTGCTGCTGCCGACACCGATCTCGGGCCGTTTCCAGCACCATTGCGCGGGCTACAACATCGACTTCGGCCATCTCGATCCGAAAGATATCGAAGGCAAGAAGGTTGGTGTGCGCACTTACACGCAGACCACAGCGCTGTGGATTCGCGGCATTCTGCGCCACGAGTACGGCGTCGATCTCGACAAGGTGACGTGGATGACGCTGGGCGACGGGCACCTTGCCGAATATCGCGATCCGAATAACTGCGAGCGCCTGCCCGCAGGTTCGTCGATTCCGCAGATGATGCTCGACGGTGAACTCGCTGCCGCCCTGCTCGGTGAAGACATGCCGAAGGACCCACGTGTGCGCACGCTGGTTCCCGATGCGCAGGCTGCGGCGAAAGACTGGTTCGCGCGTGAGAATGTGGTGCCGATCAATCACATGTTCGTTGTTCACGAAGATATTTCGAAGCAGCGTCCGGATGTGGTGCGTGAGTTGTACCGGATGGTGGTGGAGAGCCGCAAGCTGGCCGAAGGCGTGCCCGCTGTGTTCCCGCCGATCGGTCTCGAAGCGAACCGCAAGGGTCTGCAACTCGCGATTGATTGGGCGCTGGATCAGAAGATCATCCCGCATCGTTTGTCGGTCGACGAACTGTTCGACGACGTCACGGGTAGCCTCGGGTAATCGGACGAAAGCGCAAGCGAAAACGCGAAAGGAAGACCGAAGAGAGAAGTCGTAACACGCAAGAAGTCGTGGTAAGCAAAGAAAACACAACGCGTTGACTAAAGCGGTCACGCAGGAGGCCGTTGAGCGGTGCCACACCGCTCAACCAAGCATAATAAACGGAGGCATTTGGCTGTGTATTTAACTTCGTCTTTAAAAAAACTCCAGGCTTATTCGGCCATCGGTAGCATTTGGATTGTAATTTCAGCCAGCGCGCACGCTGAGACGCAGGGCACGGCATTGCTCGACCGCCTCGGTCCCGTGACTTCCGATCTGTATATCTCCAACGCAGACGGTAGCGACGAGCAAAAGTTGTTGCCGACCGCTGGCTTCGACTACCACGCATCGTTCTCGAAAGATGGACAGTGGATCGTCTTCACGTCGGAGCGTGACGGTTACGGCGAGGCAAATCTCTATCGCGTGAAAGTGGATGGCACCGATCTGAAGCGGCTCACCGATCACATCGCCGTTGACGATGCCGCTGCTTTCTCGCCGACCGACCCTAACGTCATCGCGTTCGTTTCATCACGCCGCGGCGCAGACAAGTTCGGCACAACCAATATCTGGACGCTGAACATAGCGACTGGCGCGCTGAAGAACGTCACCGGCGATATCAAGTTCGATCCGAACAAGCCACATAGCTTCTTCCGTCCGTCGTGGTCGCCGGATGGCAAGTGGATTGCACTGTCTTCCGATATCGGCTCCGAGTGGCGCGGTCACAACCTGCCGGTTGGCTGGGAACGTACGCAGGAAAGCAGCATCTACATGATCCATCCCGATGGTTCGGGCTGGAAGAAAATCTCCAGCAATCCGGGCTTTGACGAAGGTTCTCCGTCGTTTTCGCCCGACGGCAGGCACGTGGTCTTCTATGAAACGCCGGTCGAATCGACCTGGGGCGCGCACCGTCCGGAACTGATCAATCAGATCAGCTCGCAACTGATCTCGGTGGATCTGTCGAACCTGTCCCGCACCTCACTGACGTCGACGCCGGGCTTCAAGGTGTTCCCGCAATATATTTCGAATACCAACGTTGCGTATCACGTGAAGGGTGGGCAGACCGAAGGTCTCTACACCACGGTGGGTACGTTCCGCCCGACCGCGAATACCGGCATCCGTTCGCCGCACTATTCGTCCGACGGCACCAGGACGGTCTACGAAAAGATCACGATGCGTCCGGCGCATCCGAACGGCACGGCGATGTTCAGCTTCGACCCGACGTGGAACTACCGTTATATCGACGTGTTCCCGCAACTGTCGGCGGATCGCAAGAAGCTGGTGTACACGGAAAAGGCGATGGGCTCGTCGATCGCCATCATCAATCCGGATTTCTCCGGTTATCAGCGCATTTACGATCCGGCCGACAGCGGACTGGCTAGGGACATGATCCAGAAAGGCCTGGCGGGTGCGTTCCAGCCGACGTGGTCGCCCAATCGTGAGTGGGTCGCGTTCGGCATTGGCGACTGGTTCTTTACGCGTGGCATGGGTCCGGGACGCATTGCACGTATCAAGGCCGACGGCAGCATGGACAACAAGCCGGAAATCCTGACCGACGGTTCAATCAACGCGGGTTTCCCAAGTTACTCGCCGGACGGCAAGAAGATCGTGTACCGCGTTTGGAGCCCGACGGTACAAGGCCTGCGCATTCTGGATCTGGACACGCGCAAGACGAGGGTCCTGACGACAGAGCCGGATAATCTGCCGGGCTGGTCGCCGGACGGCACGAAGATCGTGTTCACGCGCAAGGAAGTCAATCCGACCGATCCGAACAAGTTCCACTACGACGTCTACACGATCAAGCCGGATGGCACGGACGTAACCCGTCTGACGACGCCCGGCGCGAACCAGGGCCATGCCGTGTGGCTTTATGACGGCCGCATTGGGTACAGCTCGGGCGTGTATGGCTTTCGCGATGAACTCGCGCTGTACGACAACACTTTCCAGCCTGACGGTCAGAACTGGGTAATGAATGCTGATGGCTCCGATCAGCATGCAATTACGGACACGTTGTGGGAAGACTCCATGCCGTTGTACGTCCCGAATCAATAAGCGGGCGATTGAGCGGATGGAGTTGAGGCGCCGTGCGGGAGCACGGCGTTTTTTTATTTATGGGCGTGAACGGTTAGCGAGGCGCGCGGGTGTCCGCTGCAATCAGCAGGGCCGCCCAGCGCGCTCCGCGAGCCACGCCGGGGCGCTCTGAAGCGCCACGGGGCGCAGGAAGCGATCCATTGCGGCGTAGCCTACAGAAGTAGTGAACGGCTCGGTCGATGCGGGCCACGGTCCGCCATGCTGTTGACTGCCCGTCACGGCAACGCCCGTCGGCACGCCGCCGAACAGAATGCGTCCGGCGATCTGCGCGGCACGGCGCGTGATACGGCGCACGTCTGCGGAATCGCTTTCCGCGCCCCACAACGTGACGGTCAAACTTCCGCCGACGGCTTTCAGCACGTCCACGATTTCATCGACGGAAGCCACGCGCACGAGCAGGCAGGCCGGACCGAAAATCTCTTCGCGCAATGCATGTTCCGCGATGAAGTTTTGCGCACAGGTACGCGCGAGCACCGGACGCGGCGGCGCGTTGACGTCGTTGTTCGATTCTGCGGCGAGGACGGTCTGCACGCCGGGTGTACCCGTGAGACGCGCGACGCCTGCGTCGAAGTTGCGCTTCATGCCGGGCGTTAACATCGCGTGGGTCTTCTTGCCTTGGAGTGCTTCGCGCAGCGTATTTTCGAACCGGTCGGCGTCCGCGCCGTCGAACAGCACGACCAGACCCGGGCTGGTGCAGATCTGTCCCGAGCCGAATTCGATCGATGACGCCAGCGCCTGCGCCAGTTCCTCGGCTTGCGCGGTTAGCGCTGCGGGCAGTGCGACGACCGGGTTGATCGAACCTAGTTCGCCGTAGAACGGAACCGGCCGCGAACGCGAATTCGCTTCTGCCCACAACGCCGTGCCGCCCTTGAACGAACCGGTAAACGCAACGGCCGCGATATCCGGGTTGCGCACAAGTTCGACGCCGACGTCGATGCCCGCACCTTCCACCATGCCGAGCAAACCCGCAGGCAGTCCCTGTTGCGCAATCACGGAGCACGCCAGTTCGAAAACCCGGCGCGACAGCTTCGGATGACCTGGGTGAGCCTTGACCACCACCGGACAGCCCGCCGCAAGCGCGGAGGCTGTGTCGCCACCCAGCACTGAGAACGCCAACGGGAAGTTGCTCGCCGAGAACATCGCGACCGGTCCGAGCGGCACTCGAACGCGTGTCAGATGTGGGCGTCCGATGGGCGGCGCGCCGGCAATCGCTTCATTGTCGGTCAGCGCGAAGGCGTGGCCTGCTTCGATGTGGATAGCGAAGCCGCCGAGCTGGAAGGTGGTGCGATCAAGTTCGCCGTTCAGGCGAGCAGTGCCTAGCGAGCTCTCTTCATCGGCGAGACGGACCAGTTCTTCACGATTCGCGACCAACACGTCGCTGAGCCCGCGCAACAATGCGGCTCTCGTTTGCGCGGATGACTGAGCCCAATCATCGGATACGTTGGCGGCCGCCGTGACGGCTGCCAGGATTTGCGCGGCGGTGTATTCCTGAATCTGCATGACTACTCCAAAAAGGATGAAAGACGAATGGTCTGAACGACGTGACGTTTTGAGGTGGCGAGTACCACCGGTGCTGTTTCATTGACGTCTAGCGGCTGCCACTCGCCGCGACAGGCTGAAGTGACGGCGATGCGTGGTCAGGTCTACGAGGTTGAGTTGTTTGGCGCGTGCCGAGCGACTCAACCAAAGCAATGGAGCAACCAGCCGCGCTACGAAACCGTGAGCTTCGCTCGTTGAGCCAACGAAGGAAAACAGCTTCATCCAGAGCGCGACAATCAGCACCGTACTCGCACCGCCGACCAATACGGAAGGCACTGCGCCCAGCCAACCGGCCGTGACACCAGACTCGAACTCGCCGAGTTGATTCGAGGCGCCGATGAAGATCGAATTGACCGCGCTAACCCGCCCGCGCATCTCGTCGGGCGTCTCGAGTTGAACCAGCGATTGGCGCACCACGACGCTGACCATGTCGAATGCCCCGCTTAGCATCAGCGCCGCAAGGGACAACAGAATCGAATGCGATAGCGCGAAAACCAGCGTCGTGAGACCGTACAAAGCCACCGAACCGAACATCATTTTTCCGACCCTCCGTTGGATGGGATAGCGCGCCAGATACAACGACACCAACAACGCGCCCACTGCGGGCGCCGATCTCAGCAGGCCAAGTCCCCATGAGCCGGTATGCAGAACGTCGCGGGCAAAGACAGGGAGCAGCGCTGTTGCGCCGCCGAATAAAACCGCGAACAGATCGAGCGAGATCGCGCCGAGTACTTCCTTGCGCGTCCAGATAAAACGGATACCTGCGAACAGACTCTGGAGAGTGACCTGCTCGCGAGCCGAGCGGACCTGTTGGTGACGGATCAAATAGATCATCGCAGCCGAAAACAGGCACATCGCCGCGCATGCGCAATAGACGACAGAAGCGCCAGCCACATAGATGAAGCCACCAATCGCAGGTCCCACGATGGTGGCGCATTGCGACCCGGCCGAATTGATGGCCAGCGCTCTTGGTAATGCAGGCAGCGGAACCAGCGTAGGTAGAAGCGCTTGTTGAGTGGGCATCTGGAATGCTTTTGCCACCCCCAACCCGACCGAAGCCAGGAGGATCACCTCGCGTCCCAGCCAGCCTCCTGCAGTGCCTGCAATCAGAAGCAGGGCAACGCCGAATTGTGCAAGCAGACAGCCCATCAAAGCGCGGCGGCGATCATATCGATCGGCAACCTGGCCTGTGACCAGACAAAGCGCCAGTGCGGGGATGAACTGCGCCAGACCCACCATGCCGAGGTCATAAGCGCTGTGCGTAATGTCGTACATCTGCCAGGCGACGATCACCATAAGCATCTGATTGGACATGGTCATCGCAACGCGGCTCAGAAGAAAATATCGGAACGACGAAATCTCGAGGACCGGGTTCTTCATGGGCAAAAATAAACGGAGAGGGAAATGCACAACACACTACGCACGGCATTCAGGACGGCGTCAGAGCGAAGCGGACGAGCGATTTCAGAAGCAATCAACAGGTAATAACAAATAATCTTCTTAAACGACTATTGGCGGCCCCTTGCGGGGCCGCCAATAGTCGGATTCACAATGGACGCTGATCAGAAATGGATTTCAGCCATGAGGCTCGGTCGTATTTCGACTCTTGCGCTGCACTTCTGGCAACTAGCTAATCAATCCCACACTGGACAAGTCTGTCTCAGCGTGGGAAGCATAGTATTGGATGGTCGGGTGTCTGCCTTTACACAAAAGTCAGATTCACTGGTATTTTTTGCAGTCACGAGTTTGCGGTTATCCGCGATTGCAGACGGAATCGGGCGAACAGCTAAAAGATGATCGAGGCGAAGAGAGGTTTGACCGGCAATCCGGACGGCGTGAAGACACCGTCTGGCATCGCGGCCTACTTCGATTTTTGTGACTGGTCGCGAGCGTTTGCCCGGAACTGGCTGGGTGCTTCGCCGACTTCCTTGCGGAAGAAGCGCGTAAAGTACGCGGCGTCCGAGAAACCGAGCCCAAAGGCGATCTGTTCCACAGACATCTCGCCGAAAATCAGATTCCGTTTAGCCTCGGTGATGATGCGCGCGTGGATCATCTTGGTGGGGCTTTGCCCTGTTGCCGACGCGCAGGCCGCACGCAGTTGCACCAGAGATACCGCCATCGTCGACGCGTACTCCTGCAGCGGCAGATTCTGGCGGTAATGCTGATCGATCAATTCACGAAACCGGTCAGCCAGTCTGATTTCGTTGCGGTTCGCGCCACCATTGTCGATCTGGTCGAGTTGGGTTCCGCGAACCAGCATCAGGAACAGCGACGTAAGCAGCGCTTCCGTGCCGACCACATGGCCGACCGTCTTGGACTCGAGTTCCCGCGCCAGTCTGGTGATCAGGCCGAAGAACTCCGTTGCCGTGCCGGCAGTGGAGGGCAGCGGGATCATGCGCGGGGCCGACCACAACTGGATGAACTCGTGGAGCCTGGCGTTGACTTGCGTCAGATAGGACACTTCGATCGTCACCACCCAGCGGTCGATGTCGATCTCGTAGTCGAGCCCGTGAACGCATTCGGTGGGGAGCAGCAAAACGCATGGTCCCTCGAACGGCACGCTGGACCCTTCGAGGTTCATCGCGCCGCGACCGCTGCGAACAAAGATGACCTGGCCGTATTCCGGATGCGCGTGAGGTTCGGTTCTCCAGCGGCCGCGCTCGGTAGCGTGGCCGATATTGACAAACCATTTCTCTTCTTCTTCGGGGCGCTCCACATACAAGCGGATTTTCGGCACCGTTTTCAGCGTCACATTGTTGTCTGGTTGGCGTTGATGTTTTGTCATCGCACTGTGTGTCATAAAGTCTCCGTGGCGAAGATCAACGGGAACATTCCGCGAAGGCCGGTCATCGTTGTCCGGTCCTGAACAGAAAAATTTTTCGGTACCGTCCCCGTTAAACACATAGCTCAGCGGTCGGGCGGCGAGTCGTTCCCGCGGCGATGGCCCAGATCAGTGACCCGTGACCGTCGCCATCCTGGCTCTCGTCCGGCTTTGATCTGATAAGGGCCGCGCTTGTTTCCGGGAAACGGGGAAGTCGAAGCCGATAGCATGACATATCTTGCAGGCGCACCTGCCGGTTGGTGGGCAGACTTCGGCACCTTTTGCGGAATCCGCACAGCGCGTTGGCCGCGAGGTCTCGCGATCAGGCCCCGTCTGACGAGCTTTTTCGGGCTGCATCGGCGATTGGACCAGGACGTGAGTCCATGAATCTGCGTGCAGGGTCGGGGCTTCGGCAATCCTCGCTCGACCGCAAAAAATGCCAGTGAATCTACTTTTTGTGTAAGGACTAGCGATCTGGCATCAAATATTCTTACAAGCACAAGACGAAGCGTCTGGCGGTTGGTGGTTTCATCTAGTCCTCGCCCGCGCCGGAGGCGCGCCGTTTCGGGGCGAAAGCAGTAACGGACGGAAACGTCGCGCGTCAACTGAGGCGACGATAGAAGCACACAGCAGTCGGTCACATTCAAATAAAGAAGCACTGGAGACATTCATGCGAAAAGGGACACCTCGTCGCCTTTTCGGCGCAATGATGGTCGGCGCCGTGGCATCGGCGCGGCCAAGCAACCTCGCGCCGGACGACGCGAGCCGGACGGTCGGGCGGCCAGAGTCGCACGCGTGCGTCGCGGGGGCTGTTGTCCACGCAGATGCTTGTGTTACGCGCGCGCCGCGCCGCCATGCATCGATTGATCTCTGTGTCCCACATCTGCTTACATTTTTTTACGCGCTGACGAGCAGCATCGCCGAATACCTCGGTCCTGTCATCGAACGCCCGCACCCGCACGACGCAAGCGTCGCCACCTGTTCAGCCTGTTACGCCGCGCTTTGCTCTTGGGAGAAAGACGCGTTTCTACCGATTAGTCAGATCAAGGTTCGGTCCGTTCTGTTTCGCGGACAGATTATGCCCGGCACGGACAGGCGAGGCGCGCGCGGCATGACAAACGCCTTGCGACGCGCCGAGATTATGTTCACTCTCAATGGCGCCATGGTTTACAAAACTTAGATTACCAACGAAATAATAATTATAAATTTGGTAAAGCAGGATGCCGAATGAAGAATTTAAAAAATACACGTTGATCCGGAGACTGGATGAAAAAGTTGATCACTCTTGTGTCGGGCGTTGCATCTGTATGTGCTTTTAACGCTGCCCATGCGCAGTCGTCGGTCACACTCTACGGTGTCGTTGACAACGGGGTGGAGTATCAGAACGCAGGCAGCGGCGGGGCGGTCCGTGCGACATCGGGCGGACTCTTCGCAAGCCGATATGGCCTGAAGGGCAGTGAAGATATTGGCGGCGGACTTCACGTCAATTTCCAGTTGGAGCAGGGCTTCTCCGGCGCGACCGGTGCCGCTGCCAGTTCAACTGCAGCCTTTAACCGGCAGGCGTGGGTAGGATTGTCGGGTGCGTTCGGTGAGACGCGTATCGGCTTGCAAAATACGCCACAGTACATCTTCCTGAACCCCGAACTCGACCCGCTGGCGGTGATGAGTCTGGGTTCGCCAATGAACAACTTCAACACCCTGACTGTTCGCGTCAATAACGCGATCTCGTACTTCACGCCGACATTCTATGGCTTGACTGCCCAGTTCATGGTGGCGATGCGTGACACGACGACCAGGCCGACTAACGGGTTGCAGTTCTATAACGCGGCGGTCCGCTATGTCAACGGTCCTTTCCACCTCGCCGCCGGCTATGAGCAGGCGCAAAATGCGGCCGGAACATCTACGCTGAAAGTGCTCAATATCGGTTCTTCGGTGACCGTTGGCAACGCCCAGTTCTTTCTGGCGTATCACACGGAACGTCAGACCGACAACAGCGTGAAGCGTGACGTGTACGCAGCATCGACTTCCTACTCGTTCACTCCCGCCGACGATCTTTCAGTGATGTACGGTTATGCGCATGACCGGACGGGGCAAGGGAATAACGCGCAGCAAATCGGTCTGACTTACGAGCACCTGCTTTCGAAGAGGACCACGCTCTATGCGTCCGCTGGTTTTATCCAGAACCGGAATGACGCGCAATTCAGTCTTAACGGCACCAACTACCAGGGTCTCAAGGGTGCGCCGGGCGCAGACACCCGCGGCGTGACCGTGGGGATCGTGCATAAGTTCTGATCCCGGGTGCACGCCGATGTTGTGAGAACGGGACCGGCGTGCGGGTAAATGGCAAGCCCCGTTCCGCAAAATGTGTGGAAAAATATGGGCTGTTTCCGCGGTACTCAGGGAGTGTCAGGATGGCACTCCCCGTGGATGCGGGTTCAGGTTATGGTAAGGAAGCTTACTGAATAGCATGAGTAGGAGTTCTTTCTTCCTTTCGAGAAGAGTTGTCGGACTCTCCATAACGAACCATTAAGGTAAATACTGGCTTGACTCGCGAATGCACGGAGCGTGATTCGGAGTCCATTGTGTAAAGCAATGGATCGATGATGAGCCTGGTATTTTGTGGTTGCTTGCCACGATCCGGAGAGGAAAATGCTCTCTGCTCGAAAAAAGGCCAGGGCCGTCGTATTCGTTAAAGATGTTCGCCCGTCCTGAGCCTGTTTCAATGGCGGCGAAACAACATAGAGGCGATTTCATCAAGGCCTTCGAGGCTGATAACTTCTGTGCCGAGCAGCGAACCTCCTACTGTCGAAATGGTGGTAGAGGGAGGTGAAGTGTAAGCCGATTCAGGATGAAGAATTGTGGTCACGTATCGAACCGTTGTTACCGCATTCGAGGCTCTTGTGCATCAGGAGTCCGGGGCGCAAGCTGATGCCATACCAGGCAGAGCTTGTGAGCGCTCTGTACGTGCGGACAACGCGCTCAGACCTGCGCGATCCGTCCACGGAAATCGACGTCGGTCCGGACGGAATCGACGAACGTTTGAAGCGTTGAAGGGTGGTTGGTGGCTGGGACTCGTTGCACAAGGTCTGGCAAGACGGGTTTTAACCAGTCAGCCTGCCCGGCTTCGCGCAGAGTGTCTTGAACTTGCCGGCGAGTCGCGCGGTGCATGCAGCCCTGGAACCCGGCCAAACTTCACGGGCCATACACGAACAGGTTTCAGGTGCCCTCTCACTCCTAACCCTAATGACATCTCCGTCGCCATAATTGGCGCGGAACTTCGCGATGTCACGCACCCGCTGCTTCTGTTAGACACGACCTCCGCGATGCTGGAACTACAAGGTCGGGCATCTGAAAGCCGGTCAATGTTCCGCGCCGATCTCAGCGACAACCGCACGCCAGATCGACGACCGTTACGCGAACGCACGCTTCATCCAGTGATTACCCAGCGCTGCGCCGGATATGGCGGCTGCCGCGGAGCGCATCGTTGGGTGGTCCACCGTACGTCTGATTCCGCAAAGTCCGTTGTATTCGTATCCGCTGCGAACGCCGCGGCGACGTCCACGAAATATTGCTCTAACCCGGTTGGGTCATTTCCGGTCAACGGCATCAGTCGCCTGACTAGAAAATCATGGTCTGCGCGGATTAGAGAGAGAACGCTTCCGTGTAAGACTGGAATTTCAATGACGGCCGCCGCCGAAATCGGTTCAGCCGGAAAGGAGACTTTATGACCCACAGTGCACTGGCAAAGTATCAACCCAAATCGGTTCTGAAAGCGAAGCGGACGACGGTTCCCAAGGTCCGGTTGTACGTTGAGCGCCTTGAAACAAAGAACTGGTTTGTGCATGTCGGGCATGTTACCGACCGTGGCCGCTGGCGCACCGAACCTCATGCGCATCCCGCTTACGGGCAGGTGATTTTCGTTCGTAGTGGACGGGGCGTCATGGACCTGGAAGGTAGCAGCGTGCCATTCGAAGGCCCGTGCGCGTTACTGCTGCCAACCGAGTGCGTTCATGGTCTTGACTACGAAGTCGATGTCGACCGTTGGGTCGTGACCATCGAAGTCGCCTATCTGACGCAGATCAACGCCAAACTTCGCGAATTCATTTCGCTCTGGTCGTTAGCCCGTATGATTCCGCTTTCCTATTCTGCGGAGGCAGGAATGGAGTTTTATAATCTGATCAACCGCCTCAAGCAGGAAGTCGAGTCAGAAGCGGTTGGCCATGTTGTGGGCACAGAAGCCCTGCTCACCAGTCTTCTGCTGATGCTCGTCCGGGAAACGCGTCTGGAGCAGGCCAGCAGCGAAGGCGCAGTTCGCAACGATATTCGCCAGGTAGCCCGTTTCCGCAAGCTGATCGACGAACATTACCGCGAGAATCTGCCGCTGCAAGACTATGCGTCGATGATGGCGGTCTCTCTGGTGCAACTGCGTGCGGCATGCGCGTCGGCGTCGGAACAAAGTCCGACGAAGATGATTCACGCCCGCATCATCGCGGAGGCGAAACGTAATCTTATTTTCGGCGATATGTCGGTCGAGCAAATTGCGTTTTGGCTTGGCTTTGCCGACGCTGCGTACTTTACGCGTTTCTTTCGAAGGGAAGTGGGCCAGGCGCCGAGCCAGTTCCGCGTCGCTGCGCGACAACAGCCGCATCGCAAGGTGCTGTCGTAGTGAATGGGTATGACTCAGTGGCTTATGTTTTTAGTTATGCCTGGACTTCGAGTCCGCTCAGTATGGCTGATTGATTCGGCGCCGGAACGCGTAATCTCGAGTCTTTTCCGTTCTGCGTGACGTCGCTCCTGAATACCGGATTCAAGCTAGAGATGTGCTTGATCGCTTCGAAAAAATGCCAGTGAATCCGACTTTTGTACAGGGACGCATGCAGTCGAATCGAATACGCTTAACCGGACGTTTCCGCCTGACTGTGCGAAAACTACTGATCATATTGATGGAGAAAACTCAGTGGCGAACCGGGAATGGAATCACGGACGATTGTCCGCTTGCGGTCTGTTAGTTCTCAGGGGCAGGTGGTAATCATTTCTCTCACATCCTCAGTGTCTCTACATTAATCGAATATGACCCGGTTGTTCCAGAGAAAACCCCTGGCGCTGTTTGGCGCGTTGGCGTCACTTTCCGTACTGGCCTTGTCGGCCTGCACGACCGACGCAACGACTGGCGCCGCATCGGCGGGATCTGCGCATGCGGAATTCGTCTACGTTGGTACGCTGCAAAGCCAGATCGATGCGTTGCGCCTCGATACGTCCACCGGCGACTTGACCACGATAGGTCCGGTTGCCCAAGGTTTGAAATCCACGTGGGTCACGGCGCACCCCGAGTTGCCTATCCTGTATGGTGTCGATGACGACGCCGCGAAGGAAGGCAGCATCACCGCCTATGCCGTGAATCGCGGAACGGGCACAATCAGCAAGATCAACGCGACTCTCACGGGTGGCCACGGAACCACGTTTTTGCACTTCGACGTTCCATCGAATACGTTGCTCGGTGCGAATTACAACAGCGGGTCCGTGTCGAGTGTCGCAGTCAATGCTGACGGCAGCATGGGGCTCCTGGTGTCGACGATTGCCGAGGCCGGCTCCGGGCCAGGCAAGCGTCAGGCGAGCGCGCACGCACACAGCGTTGCAATCGATCCGTCCGGCCAGTATGCACTCGTCCCTGACCTGGGTGCGGATCGCGTGTTCATTTATCACTTCGATCGGGCGACGCATGCGATGTCAAAGATCGATGGCGCTTCTCATGAGTTCGTCGCGCCTGCGGGCACCGGTCCTCGTCATCTTCAGTTCGGTTCGAGCGGTAAGTTCGTCTATCTGCTGACCGAACTAAGTGCTCAGGTGATGGTCCTGCGTTGGGACGCCGCGCAAGGGCATTTGACGCTGGAGCAAACGCTGCCCATTTCCAGCCAGAGTTTCCAGGGTGCGAAAAGCGGGGCCGAGATTGAACTCAGTCATGACGGCCGTTTCATCTATGTCGAAGATCGCGGAGAAAATTCGCTAGTGGTCTATCGCGTCAGCCCCGATACGGGAGATCTCTCTTTTGTTCAACGTATCGCGTCGGGCGGCGACAAACCGTGGGGCTTTGGAATCGATCCGTCAGGCAGGTGGTTGCTGGTCGCCAATCAACGTAACGGCAAGGTGAGTGTGTTCAGCATCGACACGACGTCGGGGTTGCTATCGGACACCGGTAAATCGGCTGCTATTTCGTCACCTACCAGCGTTGCGTTTGTGAATTGAGTCGTTGTCCCAGGACTGCGCTACTGCAATTTGAGAGTCGGTCGTCTCTGTCGTGGCAATACGACAGGAAAGTGGTTGATCAGAGTTGGCCGAATTCAATTTGCAATCGCTGGGCATACGCGCGCGTGGGTTGTGCGCCACGCATCGGATTGGCCAGATGCGCTGTCAACGGACTGACGATATCGTTGTCTTGCGTATTTGCGCTCGCCAGACCGGGTGTTGCTGGTGTCGTTCAACGTTCAGCGTTCAATACTCGGTTTTCATCGCGCATCAGCCTATGAGCGGCGCAGCTGAGTCGCTGCCGCAGGCCTGACCATGCTTCGACATTGAATAGCGGTTGTCAGGAATCTTTCGCTAAAAAACATTGATGGAGACCCGACACGGTCCTGATCAAGCCGCCGACCTGGTGGCGCGGCGTGTCGATATGGCCGGCGTCTGGCACGCTGAGCTTACTTGTGAGGGTGATACATGAAACTGGTTCATCAACTCCCGCTGGCGTTGGGCACCGCGTTGCTGGTTGCATCCACGGCGGGACTGTTCGGCGTTTTCCAGATGAACGACGCCGCGAACGCGTACGAGCGGATCATCGCAGTGGATGGCGCGCAGGCGCGTCAGGTCTCCGATGCATTGATGGCGTTCAAGAACCAGGTGCAGAACGGCAAGGACGTCGCGCTGCGCGGCAAGAACCCCGAGCAACTCGACAAGTACTGGGGCGCCTTCGAGAAATACGAGCAGACGGTCCAGGCCGCCACTGAGAAGCTCGCGGTCGAGTTGCCGCCCGGCGAAGCTCGCACGATGATCGAGCGATTCAATGTGCTCCACAATGAAATGGCGCAGTCGTACCGCAAGGCGCTAGATCAGTTCAAGGCCTCGGGGTTCGATAGCGCCGCCGGGGACAAGGCAATGGATGGCCTCGACCGCGAGCCCGTCATCCTGCTGCGCGAGGCCGGCAGCAAGATCGTGCAGCGGGCCGCGGCGGCCGGCGCCGAGGCTAAGGCGCAGCAGACACGCGCGATCGCGGCGAGCTTCGCCGCCTTGATGCTGACCGTGCTGGCGGGCATCGTCGGCGGGGTGATGTTTTCGCGCTCGATCACGCGCAAGCTCGGCGGAGAACCGGACGACGCGCGCGAGGCGGCGCGCCTGATCGCGGGCGGCAAGCTCGATATCGATCTGCACGTGTACCCCGGCGACACCGATAGCCTGATGGCGGCAATGAAGGAAATGACTGTCTCGCTCGCGAGGATCGTGGGGCAGGTGCGCAACAGCAGCGATTCGATCGCGACCGGCTCGGCGCAGATTGCGTCCGGCAACCTGGACCTCAGCCAGCGCACGGAAGAACAGGCAAGCGCGCTGCAGGAAACGGCGGCGTCGATGGAAGAACTCAACGCCACCGTCAGGCGGAACGCGGAAAACGCCCGCGAAGCCAGCGATCTGGCCTCCGGTGCATCGTCGATCGCCCTACAGGGTGGCAACGTGGTGGGCCAGGTGGTCGAGACCATGAAGGGCATCAACGAGAGCTCGCGCAAGATTGCTGACATTATCGGTATCATTGACGGCATCGCGGCCCAGACCAATATCCTCGCGCTCAACGCGGCCGTCGAGGCGGCCCGCGCGGGTGAGCAAGGCCGCGGGTTCGCGGTAGTCGCGACGGAGGTCCGCAGCCTCGCACAGCGCAGCGCGCAGGCCGCCAGAGAGATCCAGACGCTGATTGCCGCCAGCGTCGAGCGGGTCGATTACGGCACGGCGCTTGTCGACGAAGCGGGCACGACGATGACACAGATCGTCGGCGCCGTGCAGCGCGTGACGGTCATCGTGGGCGAAATCAGCAGGGCCAGCGCGGAGCAGAGCACGGGCGTCGAACAGGTGGGTGAAGCGGTCGGCCAGATGGATCAGACGACGCAGCAGAACGCCGCGCTGGTCGAGCAAAGCGCGGCGGCGGCCGAAAGCCTCAGGCAGCAAGCGACGCGTTTGGTCGACTCCGTCGCCCAGTTCCAGCTGTGACGAAAACCGCCGTCAATTGGACGCGGACGTCGTCGTCGAATCAGGGCACCGGGTTCGGCAATGCGAGCGTGAATGAAACGGGCGAATCTGCGGGTGTCTGCCGCATAGCTATAGTCGCGCTCGAACGTGGCTGCGGAGGGGTTACCTGTGAATAGATTGCTGCTTATGCGTGCGCGCGACGCGGTCATGCAGCGGTTTTGTTCGTAGGGGTTTGCGGCGCGAGCCCTTCGCACTGTTGTTGCACCGACTCGTAATCATGACCTTCGGTGCCCACTTCCGTCGCGGCAGCACTGCCGTGCTAGTCGCGCCCAGCATCAAGAACACAAAAATCGCCATCATGGGCAGCGTGTAGTTGCCGCCCATGTGAAGCAGCCAACCCGAGAGCCGCGACAAGCTCGGTTTTGGACAGGAAATCGTTCCTGAGCATCAGCAACCACGGCATCAGCCAGATCAGCCCGGCCAGGCCAGTGGGTAATGAACATCATCTTCCAGGAAGCCGAGGCGATCAGCCAGGCCGCAATCGGTGCGCCAAGCGCGGGACCTATCTTGCCGCCGACTGAATAAATCCCGAGTGCCGCGCCTTTCTGGGATTCTTCGAAATTGTTGGCCAGGTAGCGATACGTGGCAGGAGCCACCACCGCTTCAGTGGCGCCAATCGGCAGGCGCACGAGGATCAGGGTGGACAGCGTACCGAGCAGGCCGGTTGCCGCAGCTCCGAGACACCAAAGCACAAAGCAGGTCGAGTAAGGCCATTTCACGCCGTAGCGATCGACGAGCCAGCCCATCGGCAGCTGGAGCATTCCGTAGGACCAGAAGGCGGCCGCGCCAAGCTACTTTTATCCGACCCGATGAGCCTATTTGCACCGCGACCACCATAAGCATCTGGGTGGACACGGCCGTCGCGACGCGACCCAAAAAGAGGTATCGGAGCGATGAATTGAATGAAGTCACAAACTGCATACCGCAATCAGGCGCGTGAAAGTAACCATCGGCAACCGCGGATCGCGGTTGCCGATGGTCAATCTTCCCAGGACCAACGGTCAGAAGTGGACTTCGACCACGAACATCGGGCAAGAGGTCTGGGTCGTCCCCGGTTGCTCGGAGGATGGCGTGCCGTACATGTTGTGCCAGTATTCGTAGCCGATACCTGCATACGCGGTGCGCGGATGGCCGGCGAACGATCCGACATCCGCCAGCAGCGACACACGGGTCAGGAATTCCGTGGTGGTGTTGACGCCGAAGCCGTCCTTGCCCTTCGGTCCGGTCAAGCTGGCAAAACCTTTGAAGACTAGCGGAACCGGGCCCAGACGGAACGGATACAGCCAGGAACTCTCGAGGTGCACGGCCGGATTGAAGCGCACGTCCACGTTGGTGATGCCGTTGTGGTTGCTTTCCGTGCGAACGCCGAGCGTGACATTCCAGAAACCCTGCGGTATGGAGAACTCGATGGTGGGTCCGAGAACGAGCATACGGGCCCGTTCGCCGAAGGAATCGTTCTTGGCGCCGAATTCGTATCCGGTGGTTAGGCCAAAGTCCCGGATGAAGCCATAGGAAAACGATCTGCCGAAAACCTTGCTCGCGCTCAACGAGACGCGGCCGACGCTGTAGACTTCCTGCGCGCCGCCTGACCCGGGCGTGGGGTAACCATATTGATTGGTCGGACCCGCTTCGGGATTCGCCATGCTGGAGACCAGGTAGTCGACATTGAACGCATAGCTGCCGTACCGGAAGCCGCCCGCGGTCGTCAGAAAGCCGATGTTCTGCGTGATCTTGGCCGGCGCACCAGACTCGGTTCGTACGCCGGGATAGCGGAAATTGGTGCCCACACGATAGCCGATATACGTGTCATTCCACGAGGACGGTGGGGCGAATAGCCCCGGCGGCGGTGAAAGCGGCGCGGTGACTGTGCTGGCCTGGGCCAGCTTCGCGGGTGCCGCGGTTAAATCAGATGTGGCGACGGGAGTTGTGCTGTCCGTCTGAGCAAGTTGCAGTGCTTGTGCATCTCCTCCTGAGGCGAGCGGCATCTCTGCTGCATGCGCCAGACCCGTGAGGCAGCCGAAGAGAGCGATACCCAGCAGTGGCACGCGGACGGCGTTGGATTTCTTCATGTCCCCTTCCATATTTTGTTGATATACAAGACGCGGTCGTTTCACGACTATCTATTTTTCGTACCGTCGATAACAGGTTGCGGACGTCAACACGTTGAAGCCTGTCGCGGTGGAATGGAATGTATGCGATGCCCGCGCGAATGCCTTTACACAAAATTGAGATTCGCTGGCACTTTTTAATGAGTGAGATCTTCGGGTAAGTCTCATTAGCCTTTTTTCTGGTCGAATATCCGAAGTTGTTCAGCGGACACAGCAGAAAAGGATGTGCTGGCTGCTTCAGTCGGAAAAGGGTTCCATGACACCTGGCGCGATGACAAAGGATCATCACCGTAAGCAAAGCGGAGCCGTGAAGCAGACAACCGTGCCGAAGGTCGAACGCCCGGATGACAAGAACTGGTTCGTGCACGTCGGGCATGTGACCGAGCGAGGCCGCTGGCATACTGAACCGCATGCGCATCCAGCCTATGGGAAAGTGATCTCATGCTGTGCGGGCGGGGCATCATGAATCTAGAAGAAAGCGGTGTGCCCTTCGAGGGGCCCTGCACATTGCTGCTGCCGACCAAATGCGTGCGTGGTCTCGACTATGAGACCGATGTCGACCGCTGGGTCGTCACGACTGACGAGGTTTATCTCCGGCACATCAATGCCGAGCTGCGCGAGTTCAGCACGCTGTGGTCTGTGCCTCGCCCGATACCGCTTGCCGGTTCCACTCAGACCGCGATCGAGCTAAGGTTGAGCCGCGGAGTTCGTGACGTTGACCGTCAGATTCGGTCGAAACGGTCATCCAGGCAGTTGTGTCAGGCGGCGAGAGCTTGGCCAATCCTGTCATTCGAGACTACCTGCAATTGACCGTTCCCGAATGGCCACTCCTGGAAACACCGAGAATGCCGAAACGACGCTTCTGGACAAAGCTAACGGGATTTATGCCACGGCCTTCAGAACTTGTGTACCAGGCCGACTCCAATGCCGCGGTTGTTGGTGCCGGGAGTGACCGCAAGGCCTGAATACGCGGTGCCGGAAAGCGTGTATGCCGCCAGATTCTTGTTCTGGATAAAGCCGGCCGCCGTATAGAGCTCGGTCGATTTGGACAGGGAGTACTCGAAAAGCAGGCCCAATTGCTGCGCATTGTTGCCCTTCCCCGTGCGATCGTGCAGGTAACCGTACATCAGCGAAAGGAGCGAGAATGGGTCGATCTGATACGAGTCCGAGATCTGGTAAACGTCGTGCTGCTGGTATTTCGGTGTATTGGTCAGATTCTCCGTGTGATAGGCCAGCCAGATGCGGTTGGCCCCGATCGCATACGAAGCACCCGCGTTGAACACGCTCAGTACAGCGCCTGGGCCCGCGGAAGCACCGCCCGCCAGCGAATAGCTCCCACCCGCTCCGACGCTGGGTTCGTCTCCTCGTTCGTAGCCGGCCGCCACATTTAACGGCCCGTTAACGTACTGGACGACAACGTTGTACAACCCAATGCCGTTGCCCGTCGCGGTCGTTCTATCGCGCAATGCCACCATGAACTTGGCATTCAGGCCGCCAAACGTGGGGGTGTAATACGAAATGCCATTGTTGGCGCGGATGATCAACGCGTTGAAATTATTCATCGGCGACGCAATGCTCTTCACCCAGGAAGGATCCATTGCCGCTTGCAGCACGTCGTATTGCGGCGTGTTTTGCAAGCCTAAGCGCACTTCTCCAAAACCACCGGACATGCCGACAAACGCTAGACGATTGAAGGCCTTGGTCGGGTCTGTCGCTGCACCCGTCTGACCGGAGAAGGCCTGCTCCAACTGAAAATTGACGTGCAGGCCACCGCCGATATCCTCGCTGCCCTTAAGGCCGTACCGTGTCGAGAAGAGTCCGCCCGGTACCGCTTTGATCGCCGAATTGTTGCTGCCCGCATTCTGATAGACGAAGCCATTGTCGAGCACGCCGTAGAGTGTGACCGTCGACTGTGCGAACACAGGAGTGGCGGACGCGCAGGACAAGACTGCGCCGGATGCGATAGTGATAAACCTTCTCATGCGAAATCTCCGTTTTTATTGACACCGGAATGCTGGTGCTTTTATAAATAATTATTATGTTTGTACAACTAATCTAAATGTCATGAAGTGGAACGGTCGAGCGTGCCGATACGCCCGGATATGCCACGGTCTTACGGATGGCGGGTCGGTTAGGGGCGGCCCGTCGAGTTGTTGTCTGTCGGATCGGAGGCCGGTAACAGCGGGGCAAGCTGACGGCCTGAAGTAGTTTCGCTGCTCAATCTGATTTCCTTTGATTGAATGTATTTTTCGCGTGCTCGATGTCGATTCCCGCGAAACGCGTACCGAACGTCACCCGGCGAAGATTAATTGCGCGGATGGCGATGCGTCCATGTATAAAACTTCGATTGGATGGTATTTTTTTACTGGTAACCGGACCGGGTAAACCAGTATCAATCCGGTGAGCCGAGCGAAGGCTGGGGACGTCACCGGATGGTCTATGCGTGGCAAAAACGAACTGGCGAAGCACTGCAGCGCCGAGGTTGTGCGACACTTGGCGCGGATTTCCGTACTTGTTTTTGCAGGGCCGATGAGTGTCCGACTACAAACGCAGCCTCGATCTCATGGTGCAAATGGGGGCCTTGGCAGCCGTGGTTGGCGCCGCCGGCGCATATCGGACCGGGGTCAGCGTGTCGTCGTCGCCTCACAGATCTTGGGCACGGCCTATACGCGATTCTCGCGGGCCTCAAAGGACATCTTCGCGTGGGTTCGCGGCCTCGTCTAAGCCATCGAGCGAGACTCTGGTTACTTAGCCGTAAGGCTACTTGACCACAGGCTTCGGTTACGAAATCAAAATCGGTGAGCCCGGAACTATGATTCGCCATTCTTGACTTCGTTGAACAGGATCTTGTTGGTAGCCGCAACGAAGCGCACGGCCACCTCGATGGGCTCCACGGCGCCCACGCGGCGAAAGCGTGTGGTGTCGAGCAGGCTGAGCAGCTTCGCCTGAAGCACGAGGTCCATCTCGCGGATTTCGTCGAGAAAGACGGTACCCGCGTTCGCCGCCTCGATCAGGCCGCTCTTCTTCTCCGCGGCGCCGCAGGTATGGCGGCGCAATTCAGATCGATGAAAGTCTGCTGGGCGCGATGCGGCTGCTGGTGGAGCATGCGCGCCACCAGCCCTTGACCGGTGCCGGTCTCCCCCGTAAATGAGCACGCTCTGGACCTGGCTTTGCGCGATACGGGTAATGAGCCGCCGTGCTTCGATAATGGTGGGGTGCTCTCCGAATAACTCGCCTTGCCGGGCGGTCATAGTCTGGGCTTCGGTTGGCTATTGAGTTGCTTACCTGGCATGGGTGGACCGTGTCCACTTCTCGCATCAAATTCGGCGTGTATCTTTACCGGGAGGTTAACGCGCCGTCGATTTTATTCAATGGACCTGGTCATGTCGCGGTGAGACGATGCAAGCATCGAAAGCCGCAGACGAATCGATGCAAGCCGCGCGCGAGTCTACGTCTTCCGGAACCAGCATAACGATGTGGCGTTCACAGCCGCACACAAGGAGACGACATGCCTCGCGAGTTAGCTCGCTGTCTGTGGCGGTTCATTGCTGCGTTGTGCCTGTTTTCAAGCCTCTCCGGTCATGCTGCGCAGGATTATCCAAGCCGCACCGTCACGATCGTGGTGCCTTATGGTCCAGGCGGCGCGGGCGACCTCACCGCACGCGTCTTCGCGCAGAAGATGACGCAGCAGACCAAGGCGTCCGTCATCATTCTCAACCGGCCGGGCGCGGGCTTCGTGAATTCGGCGACCATGGTCGCGCACGCAAAACCGGACGGCTACACGATTTTTCTGCTCGGTGGGGGTACCGCCGTAGCGACGCAGCTATTCAAGCGCCTCCCGTACACGATGAGTGATTTCAAGCACGTGTCGTCTATTTCCTCGTTCGATCTCGTGCTGCTCGCAAATGGCCAGTCGCATTTCAGGACCGTTGCTGATTTGATCGCCTATGCGAAGGCGCATCCCGGCAGGGTCAATATCGGCACCATCGCAACGGGCAGCACGCAGAACCTCGCGGCGGATCTGTTCAAGTCGATGGCGGGCATCGATGCGCAAATCGTTCCCTACGACTCGACGAGCCAAGTCGTCACCGCACTACGTGGGGGCGAAATTCAGGCCGCGTTCGAGATCATGCCCTCCGTGATTGGACAGATCGCGTCGAAGTCGCTGATCGCGTTGGCCGCGACCGGTGAGAAGCGCTTCGCGGGTCTTCCCGATGTGCCGACGCTCGGCGAGAGCGGACTCAAAGGCTACGAAGCGACGTCGTGGAACGGTCTGAGCGTACCCGCCGGAACGCCGGATGCCATCGTTGACGCGCTTGCGAAGCACATCGCCGATGCTGTTTCCGCTCCCGACGTACAGAAGAAACTCCTCGACCTCGGCGCGGAGGCGCATTCGAGCACGCCCGCCGAAATGACGCAACGCGTGCAGAAGGATCAGGACAAGTGGAAGGTCGTCATCGACAGGGCAGGCATTCCGCGTCAATGAAGTTCTGAGGCGAATTCATCGATTCGTCCGCCATGGACACCGATCGCCGCGATCGTCGGCGATCCCCGCCGCCCCGGTATCGAACCGAACCGAATCGACCCGGGAGCGCGGCGTTGATCGAGCACTCATAGCAGGAAGGTGGACTGCACGGAACACCGTGCGGTGGGCAGAACTACTGGCTGATCCGCTTGCGAAGTGACGGGATGCGGGAAGCCACGGAGAAAGATTTCACAGCAGAACCGACCGCTCGGCGAAGCGGTGAAGGGCGCACATGCCCGCATAAAAGAAGCCTTGAGACAGGGCGCTATCTGGAGACAGTCATGCAACGAAGCAAAAGAGAAACAGATCGGACCGGCGAGTCAGGGGCGGAGGTCGCCATGCTGCACGACTGACAGGCGACCCCGGCCGGCCGGGTTGTACGGCATACGCCGTAAGCGGCCAGCACGGGAAGTGTCAATCCGCTACTTATCGAAGACATCCAATGATAAAAAAATTATCGGTATTACTGGCCGCCTGCCAGATCGCAGGCGCGGCTCATGCGCAATCCTCAGTCACGCTGGCGGGCGTAGTCGACGGAGGCATCCGCTATACCCGCACCGGACAGGGCAGTCAGTACTCGATGAACTCGAACGGGTTCTTCACGTCGAACCGGCTCGACTTCGTTGGAGAGGAAGATCTGGGCGGGGGCTACAACGCTCACTTCAAGCTGGAAACCGGCTTCAATCTCGGCAACGGCGCTCTCGACAACTCAAACGGAGTGTTGTTCAACCGGGGTGCCTACGTGGGTGTGGGCGGCTGGTTCGGTTCGCTCGATTTCGGCCGCCAATACACCATCGCTCATGACGTGGTCTACGATTACGACCCGTTCAACTTCCAATATCCCGGCATCATTCCTCTCACGCCCGCGACCGCCGGCACACGCTTCAATAACGACGCGAAATACACCGGCTCGTATGGACCCTTCCGGGTGCGTGCGGAGAATTCGTTCGGCGGTGTGGCGGGAGATTTCAACGCCGGTTCTGCGCGCGGAGCGGGGTTGCAATACAAGATGGGACCGGTGAATGTAGGCGGAGCGTATATCTATCGCACGGTGCTCTCGGGCACGACGTATCAGCCGGCCGACTATTACACGGTGGGCGCGGCGCTGACGTTCGGTGCGTTGCGTTTCGCTGGCGGCTATATGAACGATAACGTCAACGCGGCCGAGCCGAATAAGGACGTGCGCACGCTCAACTACTGGGGGGGCGTGACTTACGAACTGAACCCGTATACGCGTATCGGCGCGGCGTACTACATCACCGACTTGCCGAATACCAGCGGCAAGCGCAGCCAGGGACTTGCAAGCATTGCGTATTCGCTGTCGAAGCAGACCGTGCTCTATGCGGAGTGCGATTACACGAGATTCTCCGGTTCATACATCACCAACAAGGCCTTGAATGCGACCCAGCAGCCGCATCAACTCGCACTCACGGTCGGTATCAATCACGGTTTCTGACGGTGCGGAGTGCATCTGAAGAAGGAGTACTGGCAGATGAAGTATGTGAACTTCGGCCGGACCGGCCTGCAGGTTTCGAAGCTGTGCCTTGGGTGCATGACCTTCGGCGATCCGCAATCAGGCACGCACGAATGGACGCTCGATGAAGAACACGCGCGGCCCATTTTTCAAGCCGCGCTCGAAGCGGGGATCAACTTCTTCGACACCGCCAACAGCTATTCGGCGGGCACGAGCGAAGCGATCGTCGGCAAGATGCTGAAGGCTTTCGCGAGGCGTGATGAGGTCGTGATCGCGACGAAGGTCTACTGGCCGATGCGCGGCGATCCGAACGGGCGCGGGCTGTCGCGCAAGGCCATCATGACCGAGGTCGATGCAAGCCTCCAACGTCTCGGTACCGACTATATCGATCTCTATCAGATGCATCGATGGGACAACGCGACGCCCATCGAGGAAACGCTCGAGGCGATGCATGACATCGTGAAGGCGGGAAAGGTGCGCTATGTCGGTGCGTCGTCGATGTTCGCGTGGCAGTTCAGCAAGGCGCTTTATCTGGCGAAGATGAATGCATGGACGCCCTTCGTCTCGATGCAGAACCATCTTAACCTCCTTTACCGCGAGGAAGAGCGCGAGATGCTTGGGCTGTGCTGGGATCAGGGCGTAGCGGTGATGCCGTGGAGTCCGCTCGCGCGCGGCAAGCTCGCGCGTCCGTGGCTAGACGAGCCCGCCACCATCCGTGACCAGACCGATCTGTTTTCGAAAAAAATCTATTCGGCGACAAAGAAGCAGGACCGTAGCGTGGTCGAAGCGCTTGGTGCAGTGGCCGAGGCGCGCGGCCTGCCGTATGCGCAGATCGCGCTCGCGTGGCTGATACACAAGCCGGGAGTAACGACGCCGATTGTCGGCGCGTCGAAGCTTCGGCATCTGCAGGATGCCGTCGCGGCGCTCGATGTTGCGCTGACAGCCGACGAGATCGCCGCGCTCGAGGAGCCTTACGTGCCTCATGCGGTGGCGGGTTTCGGTTGAAGCGGCGTACGAAGCCGTTCATCAAGGAAACATGCCATGAACACTCGCACCGAAGGAAACGGCGCTGGCGCGCGCCGGTGGGAATATTACGGTGGTGCGCTGATGATGCTGATCGGCACGGGCGCTATCGCGCAAGGCGCGAGCTACGGGCTCGGCTCGCTCACCGCGATGGGTTCGGGTTTTTTCCCTGTCGCGCTGGGCGTGGTCCTGACGCTGCTCGGCGTCTGGATCGCAGCGACGGCGCATCACGCGGCGGATGGCGCCACTGAAATCGCGCCGCAGGAAGAACCCGTCCCGCGGGAATGGCGCGGCTGGCTCTGCATTCTCGCGAGCGTCGCCGCGTTTGTCGTGCTCGGCAAATACGGCGGACTGCTGCCCGCAACCTTCGCTGTCGTGTTCATCTCGGCGCTCGGCGATCGCGACAACACGTTATTGAGTGCTCTGGTGCTGGCCGTGGCGATGTCGATCGTCTGCGTCGTGGTGTTCTGGTGGGCATTGCAAGTACAGTTTCCTCTGTTCACTTGGGGGTGATGGATGATCTGGGAGTCGCTTTCCGCGCTGTGGCAGGGCTTCGGCGTGGCGCTGGAGCCGCATAACTTCATCTGGTCGTTCGCCGGCGTGCTGACAGGTAATCTGATCGGCGTGTTGCCCGGCATGGGGCCGTTGTCTGCGATCTCCATCCTGCTGCCGTTGACATATTCCATGCACGCGGTGCCGGCCATCCTGATGCTTGCAGGCATCTTCTATGGCTCGCAATATGGCGGGGCGATCGGCGCGATTTTGCTCAATCTGCCGTGCCATCCGCCGCATGCGGTGACGTGCATCGACGGTTATCCACTCACGCGGCAGGGCAAGGGCGGAACAGCGCTCGGCATCACGATGGTGGCGTCGTTCGCTGCGGCGTCATTCGGCATCGCAGTGATGGTGTTCGCGTCGCCCTTGCTCGTGAGTGTCGCGTTCAAGTTCGGTCCGACCGAGCTCTTCTCGATCATGCTGCTCGGCCTGCTCGCGGGCGGCACCATGTCGAGCGGATCGCGTGTGAAAGGTGTATCGATGACCGTGGTCGGCCTGCTGCTCGGCATGGTCGGTGCGGATTCGACATCGGGCACGGTGCGCTTCACCTTCGGTTTTACGGAACTCGCGGACGGCGTGCAGCTCGTCGCGCTCGCGCTCGGCCTGTTCGGCGTCGCAGAGTTTCTGCGCAGCGTGAATCGCATGCATGTGGTGGGCAGCGGCGCGAGACTGCGTTTGCGCGACATGCGCCCGAGCGGTGCGGAACTGAAGCAGGCGTTCTGGCCCATTGTGCGCGGTACGGCGGTGGGCACGCTGTTCGGCGCGATGCCGGGGACCGGGCCGACTATCACGACCTTCATCGCGTATGCACTGGAAAAGCGCATCGCGAAGCACCCGGAGCGTTTCGGGCACGGCGCGCTCGAAGGTGTGGCAAGCCCTGAAGCATCTTCGCACGCGAAGACGCAGATCGACTTCATTCCGACGATGAGCCTCGGCATTCCCGGCGATCCGGTGATGGCGCTTCTGCTCGGCGCGCTTCTGATTCAGGGCATCCAGCCGGGGCCGCAGTTGCTGGGGGATCACCCGGATATTTTCTGGGGCTTGATCGCGAGCTTCTGGATCGGCAACGTTTTGCTGGTGCTGCTGAACGTACCGCTCATTCAGGTTTGGGTGCGCGTACTGCAAGTTCCCTATCGTTTCCTTTATCCGGCTGCGTTATTCTTTATCGCGGTGGGCGTGTACAGCACGAACAACAGCTTGTTCGAGGTGGGCGAGGTGCTCGTGTTCGGCTTGATGGGCGCGGTATTCATCGCACTGCGCTTTCCGATTGCACCGATCATGCTCGGGTACGTGCTCGGGCCGATGGTCGAGCAAAACTTTCGGCGTGCGCTGTTGTTATCGCATGGGAGCCTGCGCATTTTCGTCGAGCGGCCGATCAGCGCGACGTTCTTGTTCGTATGCTTGCTGCTGATCGCAGCGCAGGCGTATTTCGCGGTGCGTGGCGGTATCAGGCTTCGCAGGTCGCGCCGGCACGCCGGCTTGCTCCCTCATCCACCCACGATGGAAGAAGCTCACGCGGCCGAACGCGCGCAGTATCCCGATCACGCGGCGACAGGTTCGGGAGGCCGCCCGCAGAACGAATAGCGCTGGTCCGCTGCATCGTCCGATGCGCGGCGTGCGCACCGGAGACACTATGAGTCAGCTGGATTGGTATCTGAGCGTCAACCTGAAGGCGCGTCATCTGCGCCTTCTCGTCGCGGTCTACGACTTCCGCAACCTGCGGCAGGTAGCGTCGAATTCATACGTAACCGTACCGGCGGTATCCAAGGCGCTCGGTGAAATCGAAAGCGCGCTGGGCGTGAAGCTCTTCGAGCGCACCGTCAATGGCTTGCGGCCCACCGCTTACGGCGAGTGCGTGGTGCGCCACGCGCGCGCGGTGCTGAGCAGCCTGAGTCAGGCCGCTGAAGAAATCAAGGCGCTGCAGACGGGCAGCGCCGGCAAGGTCCATGTCGGCGCGCTACCGACGCCGATCTCCACCCTCATACCGAGGGCGCTCGCGCTTCTGAAACAGGAAGCGCCGCACACCAATGTGTTGATACTCGAAGGCCGCATGACCGCGCTGCTGCAGGATTTGCGGCGCGGCGACCTCGACATGATTGTGGGCCGCCTGCCGAACAAGGCGGACACCGTTGGTCTGCAGGAGCGCATGCTGTTCGATACACCAGTCAAGCTGGTCACGGCCGTGCATCACCCGCTCGCAGGCAAGAAGAAGCTGCAATGGTCGGACCTCAGTGGATTTCCGTGGATTCTGCCGCCGTCGGGATCGCTGCTGCGCGAGCCGATCGAGAACACCCTGGCGCGCCACGGTCTGCCTATGCCATCGAATTACATCGAGACCTTGTCGACGCATCTGATCCGCGCCTACATCCAGATCAACGACGCCATTGCGCTACACACCGTCGATATGCTGTATCCCCGCACGGATGTCGGCCCGATACACGTGCTGCCGCTCGATCTGAGTCTCGTCACGCGCCCGATGGGCGTGGTGTGGCGCGGCGACAAGCCGCTCGCGCCAAGTGCGACGCTGCTGCTGCGCTGTCTGGAGAAGGTGTGCCCGCCGATCACGGACAGGGGCGAATCCGGTAGCTGGATGGTGGCGGAAAAAGCCGGCTGAGCGCCTGCAGCCTTTCCTCTTTACGCGCCGAATCGGCATTGGGGGCTTAACCTGCAGGCTAACGCGCCGGTGCTTTATTTCAATAGACGGAAATCTCGGGCAGCACGATGATGTCTCCATCGGCCTCGCGCAGTTTGCAAACAGCGCAAAGGCAATGGCTTAAAGGATCGGGGACGATGACGCGCCCCAGTTCCACACGATCAGGAGACAGGCGGATGCGTATCCAGATGACGAACGCGTGGTGCCGCGCCGCCACGCTGTGCGGCGTAGCGATGAGCGTGGCGAAGAACGTCATTCATGCTTATCCCGAGCAGTTGCCCGTATTGATCGACATTTTCGGCGTGAGCGACCTGAGTCAGCCACGGCGTTAGCCTCCGCGCTTTTACAGCGCTTTTACAGCGCTTCTTCAGCGTCCATAGCGGCGCGATTCACATTTCCGACAACCGGGAACCGACTCTCCGACTCGCAGCGCACCGGCATGAGGTCCGCGCATGCGAGCCGGCGAGCGCGGTCGTGTCACCACGTCATCAGGAGATCAACGTATGCCGACTCGAGTGATCGACATTCATCCGCATGTCATCTCGACCGACGAGAAGCGATATCCGCGCAATCCGCTAGGCGGCAAGCAATCGGTCTGGTCGCTGGAGCGCCCGACGTCGTACGGGCAACTGCTTGCCGCGATGGACGAGGCAGGCGTCGCGAAGGCGGCCATCGTGCATTCGTCGACGTGCTATGGCTTCGACAACTCGTATTGCGCGGATGCCGTCGCGGCGCATCCCGATCGATTCACCGGCGTGTGCTCGGTGGACATGCTCGCAACCGATGCGCAGAGCAGGATCCGCCACTGGGTCAGCCGCGGCATGACGGGACTGCGTCTGTTCACGGCGGGCAGCACGATGCAGGGACAAGGCGACTGGCTCGCCGATCCTCGCTCGTTCGCGGGCTGGGAGTGCGCCGCCGAACTGGATCTGCCCGTATGCGTGCAGGCGCGCATTCAGGGCATCCCGCAACTGAACACGTTGATTGAGCGCTTTCCGACCGTACGGATCGTGATCGATCACCTGATGAGTCCGGCGCTCGAAGACGGCCCGCCGTACGCGGACGCCGAACCGCTCTTCGCGCTTGCGAAGCACGACAACATTTATCTGAAACTGAGCAGCGTGATCATTCGTCACGCGCGTGCGGGCAGTGCCTCGCCCGAAACATTTTTCCCGCGCGTGGTGGAGACGTTCGGGGCCAGGCGCATCGCCTGGGGATCGAATTTTCCGGCCTCGCCCGGATCGCTCAAGGAGATTCTTGCCGACAACATGCAGGCCGTCGAATGGCTGTCGGAAGATGACAAGGAGTGGATCTTCAATCGCACCGCCACACAACTCTATCCGAGCCTCGTCTGACAGGAGCCGCTTCGTGACCGCATCCCATCCGATTCCGCTGCACATGCTGCTCGGCACGTATCCGAGCACTCAGGCACTCGTCGACGGCACGCTGCGATCTGACATCGTCGAGCTCGATTTTGCGAAGGTTGCGCGCCCCAACAACGCGTTCAAGCGAGCCGTGCGCGACCTCGAGTTCGACATGGCCGAACTCGCCATCATCACGTTCCTGATGGCGAAGGCGCACGGCAAGCCGCTCGTATTGCTGCCGGCAGTGATCATCGGACGTTTTCAGCATCCGTACATCGTCTATAACGCGGAACGCGGGCCGCTGTCGCCGCGCGATCTGAACGGCAAGCGCATCGGCCTGCGTTCATATTCGGTGACGACGGCGACCTGGGTTCGCGGCATCTTGCAAGCCGACTTCGGTCTCGATCTCGGGAAGGTGCAGTGGGTGACGTTCGAAGAGCCGCATGTCGCCGAGTTCGTCGACCCGCCCAACGTCCATCGCGCCGACAACGACAAGGAACTCCTGCAGATGCTGCTCGCGGGGGAGGTCGACGCGGCCATCGTAGGCGACGGTGTGAAGGCCGACCCGCGTATCCATACACTGTTTCCCGATCCGTTGTCGGAAGCCGCCGCGTGGCATGACCGCAATCAGGCGATCCAGATCAATCATATGATCGTCGCGCGGCAGGACTTTCTCGAGCGTCATCCCGAAGCGGTGCGCGAAGTGTTCAGCCTGCTGGAGCAGAGCCGGCGCCTCGCGGCGGAGAAGGGCGGCAAAAAGGAACCCGCGTTCGGGCTGGAAGCGAACCGGCGCAATCTCGAAGTGGCGATCGACTATTGCTACCGGCAGAACCTGATCGATCGCCGGTTGAGCGTGGACGAATTGTTCAGCGATGTCACGCGCACGCCCGGTGCATAAGCGCATGGGACATTGTCGCGCCATGCTGGTTGCGCTGTGCATCGGGTTCGCGGGTGCGGCGCATGCAGACGACTATCCGCAGCGCGCGGTAACGATCGTCGTGCCGTACGCGCCGGGTGGCGCGGGCGATCTCACCACGCGCGTGTTCGCGCAGAAGATGACCCAACGTTCCGGCCAACCCGTGATCGTGCTGAACCGCCCCGGCGCGGGTTTCGCGAACTCTGCGACGGTGGTCGCGCATTCGCGTGCCGATGGCTACACGGTCTTTCTCGGCGGCAACGGAGTGGCGATATCCTCCGTGCTGTTTCGCAATCTGCCGTATCGGATGAGTGATTTTCGTCAGGTGTCGACCGTCGCGTTTTTCAGTCTCGTGGTGCTGGTCGATCAAAGCTCGCCATTCAGGAGCGTTGCTGATCTCGTCGCGTATGCGAAATCGCATCCCGGCAAGCTGAACGTCGCGACCGTGTCGACGGGCAGTACGCAGAACCTCGTTGCCGATCTCATCAAGGCGCGCGCCGGCGTCGACATGCAAATAGTGCCGTTTCAGACCACGAGTGAAGTGACAACGGCATTGCGCGGCAAGGACGTGCAGGCGGCGGTCGAACTGATTCCGTCGGTGCTGGGGCAGGTACGCGCCGGCGTGGTGCGCGCGCTTGCCGTGACATCGGCGCAGCGCTTCGCCGGCTTGCCGCAGGTGCCCACGCTCGCGGAAAGCGGCCTCGCGGGCTTCGATGCGACATCGTGGAGCGGCCTGAGCGTGCCCGCGAAGACAGACGAGGCCGTCGTGCAGCGGCTCGCTGCGTTAACCCAGGCGGTGCTCGCCGATCCCGACGTGCAGCAGAAGATGCGGATGCTCGGCGCGGTCGCGCAATCGAGCACGCCGCAACACATGAGCAAGCTTGTCGATGACGACACGGCGAGATGGCAACGTGTCATCGGGCAGGCAGGCATTCCGCTGCACTGAGCAGCGCATGATCGAATGACAGGAAATCAGGACATGAACGGAGCTGAAAGCCTCGTGCGCACGCTGACTGCGCAGGGCGTCGATATCTGCTTTGCGAATCCGGGAACTTCAGAGATGCACTTTCTGAAGGCACTCGACAATCCGCGCATGCGCAGCGTGCTGTGCCTTTTTGAGGGCGTATGCACGGGCGCGGCCGATGGCTATTACCGTATGACGGACGCGCCCGCGTCCACCTTGCTGCATCTCGGACCGGGACTAGCCAACGGCCTCGCGAACATTCATAACGCGAAGCGCGCGTCGTCGGGCATGATCAATGTCGTCGGCGAGCATTCGTCGTCGCATCTGAAACATGACGCGCCGCTCACGTCCGATATCGAAGGACTGGCACGCCCGCTGAGCCATTGGGTGCGGCGGGTCGAATCGTCTCGAGCGGTGGCGTGGGACGTGGCGATGGCCGTGGGCAAGGCAAACGAATATCCGGGGCGTATCGCGACGCTCGTGCTGCCGGGCGATACCTCGTGGCAGGACGGGGGCGAGTACGTCGCCCCGCCGCGCGTCAGAGCCGAGGTGAAGCAGCCGGATGCGGCACGCGTCGAATCGATTGCGAAGGTGCTGCATTCGGGCGAGCCGACGCTTCTCGTGCTCGCGGGGCGTGCGACGCGCGGCCGCGCACTCGAACTCGCGGGTAAGCTGAAAGCGGCAACCGGATGTCGTCTCGCGACGCAGTTCTTTTGTGCGCGCAGCGAGCGCGGTGCGGGACGTGTCGCGCTCGAACGCATTCCCTACGCGGTGGACGCCGCGCTCGACTATCTGAAAGCGTTCAAACACATCGTCACAGTCGAGACGACCGAGCCGATCGCCTTCTTCAGCTACCCTGACAAACCTAGTCTGTTGAAAGCGCCCTGCACGCTCGTGCATCCGCTTGCGGAAATCGGCGAAGACGGCACGGCGGCCCTCGACATGCTGGTTCAGGCGCTTGGCGCGACGAGCACGCAGGCCGTGCTTCAACCACGCTCGAACATGGCGCCGCCGAGCGGCGGGCTCACGCCCGCGAGCATCGCGCAGGCGCTGGCTGCCGCATTGCCGGAGCACTGCATTCTCGTCGATGAATCGCTCACCACGGGACGCGAAACGATGAGCATCACGGCGGGCGCCGCGCCACACGACTGCATCAACAACATGGGCGGCTCGATCGGCTACGGCACGCCGGTGGCGACGGGCGCCGCGCTCGCGTGCCCCGATCGGCGCGTGTTCTGCATGGTCGGCGACGGCAGCGCGATGTACACGATTCAATCGCTCTGGACCCAGGCGCGCGAGAACCTGAACATCACGACGATCATTTTCGCTAACAACAGCTACGCCATTCTCAAGGCCGAGTACGCGAACATGGGCGCTGGCGCACCGAGTGGACGCGCGCTGTCGATGATCGATATCGACCGTCCGCGTATCGACTGGCTTTCCATGGCGAAAAGCATGGGCGTGCCTGCGGTCGCCGTCGATACCGCCCAGGCGTTTTACAAGACGATGACGGACTCGGTGCGCGAACCCGGACCACGACTCATCGAAGTCAGGCTCTGACGCCCGCACAAAAACCGACATGACGGCGCCTGGCCGCTGGTGCGCGGGCGGTCAGCCTCGCGCGTTTCACACGGCATGTCCGATCGAACACCACACCGCGACGGCGAGAGCCGCCGTGCGAAGGACGCCTGCCGGCCATCGAATAACGACATAAAAGGAGAAGCGGCATGACAGGCCGACGCGCCTTCCTGAAGGAAGCGCTCATCACCGGCACGGCCGCGGCGCTTGCGAAACCAGCGACCGCCGCGACGTCATCCGCGCAGGCGGCTGTGGCGCGGCCTGCGTCCAGCAAGCCGTCGCCCGCGCTCGCAGCGGCCGGGACGCGAGCGCCGTCGCTCGACGAGGCACCCGCGGCGGACACCGCGCACATTGGCAATCCCGGTTCGGATTTCATGGTGGATCTGTTACGAGTCGCGGGTATCTAGTATGTATCGACGATGCCGGGTTCGACGTTGTGCGGCATCCACGAGTCGATCGTGAACTACGCTGGTAACGCGCATCCGCAACCGATCGTCTGCACCCACGAGGAGGCGTCCGCGGCGATCGCTCATGGGTACGCGAAAGTCGCGGGCAAACCGATGGCCTGTCTCGTACATAGCACGGTTGGCTTGCAGCATGCGTCGATGGCCATCTACAACGCATCAGCACACCGTTCACACAACGGGAGTGAAGCGTGAGACCGATACACGAGCGAACCCCAGCAGCGCGCGACGCCCAACATTGGAAGAAGCGATGAACACAGCGATCCGTCACGTGTCGTTCAGGCGTTTTCTGATCGCCCGTGTGTGCTCCATCGCAGGTCAGCAGATGCTGCTACTGGCGATCAGCTGGCAGATGTACGACCTGACCGGCAGCGCATGGTATCTCGGCCTCGTCGGGCTTTTTCAGTTCGTGCCGTCGTTGATGACGACATTTGTCGCCGGACATTGTGCCGATCGCGTGCATCGAGGGAGGTTGGTGTCGCTGTGTCTGGCTGCACAGGCAGCCGTTGCGGCGTCTCTCGCGGTCGCGACAGGCCAGCATGTCGTGAACTGTGATGTCCTGCTAGGGCTTTCGCTTCTGCTCGGCGCGATTCGCCCATTTCAGATGTCAGGGCAGCAGGCATTGCTGCCGATGCTCGTGCCGCCTGCTGTGCTGACGCAGGCAATGGCACTCAGTACCGCAGGACAGCAGGTATCGGTCATTGCGGGTCCCGCATTGGGCGGCATGCTGTTTGCGCTTGGCGTGAGCCGGCTGTACGAAACGTGCGGGGTGCTCTTCGCGTTGAGCGCCGGGATGTGCTTGCTCATCCGCTATGAATACGTGGCTCCTCCGGCACGCGAGCCGGTGACGCTCGCAACGATGCTCGCGGGCATTCGCTTCGTCTGGAGCAATCCGCTGGTGCTCGGCGGCATCTGCTGGATCTGTTCGCCGTGCTGTTCGGTGGCGCCACGGCGCTCCTTCCGATTTACGCAAAAGAGATCCTTCATGTCGGGCCCCAAGGCCTCGGCTTGCTGCGCTCGGCGCCTGCCGCCGGCGCGTTATGCGTCGGATTGATTCGTTCGCGCAGCGCGATCCAGCGTGGAGTAGGCAAGAAGCTGTTGACCGCAGTCGGCATCTACGGCGCTTGTATCGTCGCATTCGGGCTTTCGCGCTGGTTTCCGCTCTCACTCCTTTTATTGGCGATTGCGGGCGGCGCCGATACGGTCAGTGTGATCGTGCGTCAGACGCTCGTGCAGCTGGAAACGCCCGACCACATGCGCGGTCGGGTCTCGGCAGTCAACACGCTGTTTGTCGGGGCGAGCAATCAACTGGGCGAGCTCGAATCGGGTGTGACGGCGGCGGCCTTTGGCGTCATCGGCTCGGTCGTGGCTGACGGATGCTCGACCATCTTCATCAGCATCCTGTGGCGCCGCTTGTTCACGCCGCTGGCGCATCGAGAAACCCTTCACTGAGCCCCGTCGCTTCGTACCGTTGAAGTGCTCGCGTTCAGGGTCGGGAGCCGCGTTGCTCGATATGCACGCACGCGCGACGCTTTACCGTTTGGTTAACGCACCCATGGGTTTTTTCAATAGACGGGAAACACGCGCTACCCGATGATCTCCTCACCGGATCGCCGCGCCAAGCACACGGCTCGACAAGCCGCCGTCGCAAATGATCACCGGCCGGTCCCGGATCTTCATTCGCACTCGACAGGAGACGCCGTTGACCAAGAAAGTCCCGCTCAAGATTGCAGTTGCCGAATATCCGCATACATCGGCCATTCGAAACGGCTCGATCCCCATCGAAGGGGTCGATGCAGAAATCATCACCGTCAAGCCGCAGATCGGCGCATTTCGCCGCATGGTTCGCGATGTCGAGTTCGACGTGTGCGAACTGGCGCCGACGACGTACATCATCGCCCGTGCGCATGGCGCGCCGTTCGTTGCGTTGCCCATCTTCGTGATGCGGCGCTTCCATCACGGTGGCCTGCTCGTGCGTCCCGACGCGGGGATCAAGACGCCCAGCGATCTCGAAGGCAAGAAGGTCGGGGTGCGCGCCTATTCGGTCACTACGGGGGTGTGGACGCGCCAGGCGCTGATCGACGAGTTCGGTCTCGATTCGTCGAAAGTCACGTGGGTCGTCGATGACGAGGAACACGTCACGCAACTCAAGCTTCCGTCGAACGTGATCCACGCGCCGAAAGGAACGTCGCTCGCCGACATGATGGCCTCCGGTGAACTGGCGGCAGGCTTCGCTGCGAACGCGGGTATCGGCCGCACCGGCAATCCGACCGGCGGATGGCAGGAAGTCGAGGCCGATTATCCGGATCTGTTGCCGAACGCGACCGAGCTCGAAGCCGACTATTACCAGCGCACCGGTGTCTATCCGATGCACGGCACCATCGTGGTCAAGGATTCGGTCCTTGCCGAGCATCCGTGGATCGCGAAGTCGCTTTATGACGCGTTCGACAAAGCCAAGCAAGCGTGGCTCGCGGGCCTGAACACCAGCGATGCGACGAACGCCAGCGACAAGAAGTACCTCGAGCTTCGCAAGATCGTCGGGCACGATCCGCTGCCGTACGGAATCGAGGAAAACGTCAAGACCATCGAAGCGCTGGAAGCGACCGCATTCAAGCAACGGCTCACGCCGCGTCGCATGTCGATCGCCGAGTTGTTCGTCGACCCGCTTGCGAACTGAACGGAGACGACATGATCATCGATTGCCACGGCCACTTCACGACCGTACCCGCTTCATTCCGCGACTGGCGCGCGAGACAGGTCGCCGCCGCAGACGATCCCGCCAACGCGCCGCCGCGCGCCGCCGCGTCTGTCAGCGACGACCAGCTGCGCGACGCCATCGAGAACGGCCAACTCAAGCTGCAACGTGAACGCGGCAGTGACCTCACGCTGTTTTCGCCGATCGCGGGCCTGATGAGCCATCACCTGGGCAACGAGCGCACGAGCCTCGAATGGTCGGAGATGTCGAACGACATCGTCTATCGCGTGACCGAACTGTATCCGGAGAACTTCGCGCCCGTGTGTCAGTTGCCCCAGTCGCCGGGCGCGGATCCGCGCAATTCGATTCCGGAACTGCGCCGTTGTGTGGAGCAGCTGGGTTTCGTCGGCTGCAACCTGAATCCGGATCCGAGCGGCGGCTACTGGACCGGCAAGCCGATGACCGATCGCACGTGGTATCCGCTCTACGAAGCGCTCGTCGATCTCGACGTGCCCGCGATGATTCACGTCGCCGCGTCATGCAATCCATGTTTCCACGGCACCGGCGCGCATTACCTGAACGCGGATACTTCGGTATTCATGCAATTGCTGCAAGGCGATCTATTCAAGGACTTTCCGACGCTGCGCTTCGTGATTCCGCACGGCGGCGGCGCCGTGCCGTATCACTGGGGACGCTATCGCGGCATGTCGCTCGAGATGCGCGAACGTCCGCTCGAAGGTCTGCTCGACAACATCTTCTTCGACTCGTGCGTGTATCACCAGCCGGGCGTGGAATTGCTGACGAAGGTCATTCCCACGCGCAACGTGCTGTTCGGCTCGGAAATGATCGGTGCCGTGCGCGGCAAGGACCCTGCTACTGGCGAGTACTTCGACGACACCAGGCGTTATGTCGACGCGTGCGCGGCATTGTCGGACGAGGATCGCTATCAGATCTACGAAGGCAACGCGCGGCGCGTGTATCCACGTCTCGACGCGCACCTCAAGGCGGCCGGCAAGTAAGCGCGGCGTCGGACATCAAACAAACCGAACAAAATAGAGTGATCCATGGCTTCAATCGTTGATATTCATCCGCACATCATTTCCGACGACGTGACGCGTTATCCCGTAGCACCGCTGGGCGGCAAGCGTTCCGACTGGTCGAAGGAGCGTCCGTCGACCGTCGAGTCGTTGATCGCCGCAATGGACGAGGCAGGCGTGGCGAAAGCCGCCGTCGTGCATTCGTCGACCACCTACGGCTTCGACAACAGCTATGTCCTCGATGCTTGCGCCGAATATTCGGCTCGTCTCGTCGCGGTGGGTTCCGTCGATGTAACGCTGCCGGATGCACCGGCAACCATCCGTGCCTGCGTCGGGCGTGGCCTCGCGGGTCTGCGGCTCTTCACCGGCGGCAGCACGAAGGCATTCGATCCGGGCGAACTCGAAGACGCCCGCGCTTATCCCGCCTGGGAAATGTGTGCGGAACTGAATCTGCCGATGTGCATTCAGACGGGCCCGATCGGTCTGCCTCAGGTAGCCGACCTCGCGAAGCGCTTTCCGACCGTGAAGATCATTCTCGATCACCTCGGTCGCCCCGATGTCACCGACGGCGCGCCGTATGCGAAGGCGCAAAGCCTGTTCGATCTGGCTGCGCTGCAAAACATCTATATGAAGCTCACCCCGCGCATCTTCGACGATATGCAGAAAGGCGATGCGAGTGCGGAAACCTTCTTCCCGAAGCTGATCGAAACCTTTGGTGCGAAGCGTCTGGCCTGGGGCTCGAATTTCCCGAGTTCGAAGGGCACGCTGACCGAGATTCTTGCGGCGGCTCAGGCAGGTCTGCAAAACGTGAACGAGGAAGACCGCGCATGGATATTTGGCAGGACGGCTCAGGAGTTGTATCCGGCGCTCGCTTGAGGGAACCGGATGCAGAAACGACATCAGACAGGACAAGAACCCATGAGTGACACCCGCCTGAACGGCATCATCCGTGCATTCGAATCCGGCAAGCCGGCCTTGACCGCTTTCTCCAGGCTCGACAAGCAAACCGCCAGTGAGATGAGCGACGCGCCGTATGACGGCATCGTCTTCGAAATGGAGCACAACCCGTACGACGTGGGCGCGCTTGGCGATGCGCTGCAATATATGCTGAACCGCGCGGAAATCGCGATGGCTGCCTCGATTGCTCCGCGCGTGACGCCTGTCGCGCGCATTCCGTCCAATGGCGCCGAGCTGAATCAGGCATTTGCCAAGCAGGTGCTGGATCGCGGCTGCTATGGGGTGGTGTGGCCGCACGTTTGGACGATCGAGCAGGCTTATAACGCGGTGGCGTCGTGCCGTTATGCGCGGCCGAAGAACGCACCGCTCTATGAACCCAAGGGCCTGCGCGGCGACGGACCCGCTGCGGCGGCGCGCTACTGGGGTGTGAGCACCGCGGAGTACTACGCCAAAGCCGATGTATGGCCGCTCGCACCGCAGGGCGAGATTCTCGTCGGACTGATGTGCGAAAGCACCGAGGCTATCGAGAATCTGGACGACATCCTCGCGAATGTGCCGGGCATCGGCTTTATCCTCATCGGCGAAGGCGATCTGAGCCAGCAACTCGGCGTGCCGCGCCAGTACGAGCATCCCGAGGTGCTTGACGCGATGCGCAAGATCGTTGAAACGTGCAAAAAGCACGGCGTCGTGGTCGGCCATCCGCATGTGACAACGAGGAACTATCAGCGGCTGCTCGACGAGGGCTATCGCTTTCTGATGTCGGCCCCCACGCGCAGTTACGGCGTCGTGGGTCTGACGCGCGAATCTGCCGGTTACTGATCGAACGAAGCACGAGGAACTACACGATGGCAACGATTCAAACGGAACTGCCGACGCTGCGCGTCAATCTCGCCGACTACGCGGCGACGAAGGCGATGAAGGAGGGACGCGTGACGTCCGGCCTCGCCAATCTCGATTACTGCGGCCCAACGCGCGCGCACGACGGCTTCAAGCCGATGGTGCGCGAGAACGCTTTCGATGCGGGTGAGCTTGCGATCGTCACGTATTTGCAGGCGAAGGCCTACGGCAAGCCCTATGTGCTGCTTCCCGCGCCGATCTCGGGACGTTTCCAGCATCACTGCGCGGGTTATAACGGCGAATTCGGCCATCTCGACCCGAAGGATATCGAAGGCAAGCGGGTCGGCGTGCGCACTTATGCACAGACGACGGGCCTGTGGATTCGCGGCATTTTGCGCCACGAATATGGCGTGGATCTGGACAAGGTCACGTGGATGACGCTCGGCGAAGGTCATCTCGCCGAGTACACGGACCCGTTGAATTGTCAGCGCCTGCCCAAAGGCTCGTCGATCCCGCAGATGATGCTGACGGGTGAACTTACCGCCGCGCTGCTTGGCGACGACATGCCGAAGGATCCGCGCATAAACACGCTGGTACCCGATGCCCAGACCGCCGCGAAGGACTGGTTTGCGCGCGAGGGCGTGGTGCCGATCAATCACATGTTCGTCGTTCACGCCGATCTTTCGAAGAAAAGACCAGATATCGTTCGCGAGTTGTACCGGATGATTGTAGAAAGTCGCGCGTTGGGCGAGGGCGTGCCGGCCGTGTTTCCGCCGTTTGGACTGGAAGCAAACCGCAAAGGTATTCAACTCGCTATAGACTGGGCGCTCGAACAGAAGATCATTCCACACCGTCTGTCGGTGGATGAGCTATTCGACGATGTGACCGGAAGCCTGGGGTAAATGAAAGCCTCGTAAGCCCATGACGCCGGGTGAAAGCCCGGCTAAAGGCGCAAAGCCCCTTGCATTGAAAATTAAAAAAGCAACCAATCGGAGACGAAGTAATGGAGACAATCCGGAGAGCAGTACGCCCTGAGAGCCGATGGGGCGTCGTCTTCCTGCTCGCCTGTGGCTTGATGATCGCGTTCATGGACCGCACGAGCATGTCGGCCGCGCTTGCCGATCATCATTTCGTGAACGATTTCGCGCTCACCCATGTTCAGCGTGGCTGGCTCGGATCTTCCGTATTCTGGGCCTACGGGCTGCTGCAATTGCCGATGGGATGGCTGGTCGATCGATATGGCGTCAAATGGCCCTATGCAATCTGCTTCCTGCTGTGGTGCATCGCGGCCGCGGCGACTGGCATTGCGACGACTCTTTCCGCGTTGATCCTCGTGCGGGTGCTGATTGGCGCAGCGGAAGCGGTGGTCGTTCCTGCTACTTATCGCTATATCGCCAACCGCTTCGAGGAAACTCAAAAAGGCACGGCGCTCGGCATTTATTCGGTCGGCGGGAAGATGGGCCCGGCGCTTGGCGCACCGCTTGCCGCCTGGCTAATCGCGGGCACCTCCTGGAAAGTCATGTTCATCGTGACCGGCGTCGCGGGACTCGTGTGGTTGCTGCCGTGGCTGCTGATGGTGCGCAGTGACTTTCCGGATTCGAACGAACTGGCGACCAGAAAGAAGCGGGCAGCATCGGTGCCGCTTCGTAACCTGCTTGCGAGCCCCGTGGTTTGGGGCGGGCTGATGACCAATTTCTGCTACGCCTATTTCGCGTTCTATTGCATGACGTGGATGCCGGCTTACCTCGTCGAACAACGAGGGCTGTCGCTGAAGCAGTCGGGGTTCTATACGGCTTTCAGCTTCTGTGGCGTCGCTGTGACGGCAGCGCTCAGCGGATGGCTGGCGGACCGGCTCATCGCCCGCGGTTACGACGCCGTCGTGGTCCGCAAGTCATTCATGGTGGTCGGCTTCATTGGCGGCATGACAGTGTTGTTCGGCGCTTATGCGCCATCGGTTCGGATGGCGCTGTTCTGGAATGTGCTTTCGTTGACGCTGGTAGGCCTCGTGACGACGAACAACCTCGCGCTCGTCAAGCTCACGCTGATTCCGAAGCAGGCCGTCGGTCTGAATACAGGTTTGCAGCAGGTGGCAACGAGCCTCGCTGGCGGCGTGTCCGCGAGTCTCTCGGGTTGGCTCCTGCATGTGAGCCATAGTTACACGTTGCCGATGATGGCCATTTTCATGTTCCTGCTACTTGGCGCGACGAGCACGGTCGTGTTGATGCGCCGCAAATGGGCGCCGAAGGTCAACGAGCCCGCAGAAGAGCCGTCAGAGCGGAAAGCCTCACCACCGGCTGTGATGAGTCAAAGCGCGCCCTAACTGCTGGGGCCATTTAGCCAGGATTACGGGTGCTCGCCATGACCGTTCGTGAGAACCTGGACCTGGGCGGCTATCATCTCGCCGACAACATTCGCGCGGACCATCTCGCGTGGCTGTTCGATCTCTTTCCGATTCTCAAGTCGCGCCAGAACCAGACCGCAAGGACGCTGTCCGGCGGCGAGCAGCAGATGCTCGCAATTGCCGCGCACTGATGATGCAGCCCAGGTTGCTCATTCTCGACGAGCCCACACTCGGTCTTGCACCCGTGATCCTGGAGCAGTTGTCGAAGGCGCTGGACGCGATGCAGAAGTCCACGTCGATCACCGTTCTGCTTGGCGAGCAGAACGTCAAATTCGCGCTGCCGCACGCAGACCGCGTGTATGTGCTCGAACACGCGCGCATCATCTGGGAGGGAAGTCCGTCGAGCTTCGAGCGGGAGATGGGACATGGCTTCCTGGAGGCGGTGCCCTCGGGCGAGCCGAACGCATTGCGGGCGCGTATGTAAGGGGGCGACGTGTTTCTTGTATCCGGTCGCACTGATCCAGAGTCCCATCACCGCATTCGTGCTATAGAAGCCGATGAAGGCAGTCCTTATCGCCATAACAGCACTTTGCGGGCGCGTTGGCGCTGCTGCGGATCGAGTTGTTGACGATCCGATTGCCCTGGATTCAGTTGGCTCGTGGTCAAGGGTGAAACCCTTATCGAGACCTCGGGCGGCGAAGAGCTGCCCTATGCCACGCTGATGTATATCTAGCCGACTACCGCCGCGCCGGGCACCGCCATCGCCAACCCTCACACCGACCGCGTGCAGATGATCGTGGTCTCCGGTCTGCCCGGCGATGCGGGCCAGTGGCAAAGCCTGCGCCGCAATATCGTACAAGACTACGAGCGCGTCTTTCACGAGCCGCCAGGACGGATAACAGGCTTTGGGCTGCTGACCGATACCGACAATACCGGAGCTACGACACGCGCCTGGTACGGCGACCTCGAGTTCCTGCGCGGACCTTGAGAACGCCAGGCCGTCGAACTAACTGAGCCGATCGGTACGATGCGAGTGGCTGTTCTTCAACCCTTTCGCCGTACGACTGCCAGTCGCAACCATTTTCCCTGCGCCAACGACAGCTTTGTGGCGGCATAAGTCAGGGGATACAACCGGCCATTTTGAGACTATCGCCGCCGTAGTTCGAGCGTTCGTCGAGAGGGTCGCTGCGGTCGGTCAAAATTTGAATATACGTCACTATTGCCGCGAAAAATAAGATTGAGTCTCCGGGGCGTCCCCCAGAGAGCGATCGCAGTCCTGGTTCGAAGCTTGCGGCCGCAGAAACGTATTGGCCGACAGAATCTTCCGTGACACCGCTTGAGCGGGGCCCAGTGATCCTCCAGGCTGGGGATGACGAATTGAGCGCTGCGGCGTGGTCGACCGTTCTTCGTCTGAACGGTTTCGAAGTGATCTGGGCAGCCGACGGAGCATCACCATGGGCGTTGGCGCGCGCTGGTCCTCCAGACCTCCTGCCGACCGACCGGACTATGGCGGGTAATAATGAGCGAAGGCGGCGCGGCGCTCGCGCGGCGGCCGGACGCGCGTCTGCTTGGCGTCGAGCATGGATGACGCCTGCGCGGCAATGCATTGAACACGTCGCAGCGTCTCCCTTACCTTCGATGGTATCTCCTCGCATCGAGGCAGGGATACGCTACTGCCTTGTGAATCCGGGCGCGCGTCGGATGCGATGTGCCACCGGTCGCTGTTCGGCGCTCCCCGTTCCCGAAAACGCCCTTTGTTCTATCGGCTGGACGACCCGCGCCGTTCCTGGCCTGGTACGCGCGAATCAGTATTCGTAAATCGTCAAGGAGCGACCGCAGGCGCGTTGGTAGGCTTCTGACCGGCCGCTTTCTGTTGAGCGTCCTGCAGATTTTGTGGATAGTTTGTTTGATTGCCTGCCGGGTTATATCCGTTCTTTTCCAGTGTGCTCAGCTCAGCATTCTTTTTTGCGCGATGTGCTTTGTGATCGGCCTTTTTTTTTGCCTTCGATTCCTGCTTTGACATAGCGTCATCGCTAGCGCCGGTATCGATTGTCGCCGCATGAGTCGGTGAAAACGAAAGGGAGAGGAGACCCAGAGCCATGCCTGCTGACACAGCAAAAGCGCGCAGTTGTGTGGTATTCATGCGTATCTCCGTATCAATGCGTAAGGCGAGGTGAGAGTGCTCACGGACAAGATGCGCTCAGTTCCTGGGATTAGCGTGTCTTTTCGTGTCCGAACGATTGAACCATAGTCGACGAGACATCGACAGGGATACAGGGGTTAACCGCGAGGAGGGGACCGAACGTAACGCTGGAAGACGCTCGCACGCTCGCTTTAAGCCGCATTTTCCCTGATTTCATGAAAGAGATTCCCCCTCCTGCTCTTTGTTTGAGGGAATGGGGAATATACACTCCGGCAAAAATACACCCGCGCAGTTCAGGAGACGTCCCCGGAGAAATTATCGAACTCCTCATTACCTGACTTTTGTTTCCCCGATTCCAAATCTCATTTGCTTTCATGCGAGCGTCTGCGCGGCTCCACGTCATGCAGCCTGATAGCGCTCGATGAAAGATGGAAGATGGTTGGGCATGGCAGGTTCAGAAAATTGCGGGCTAGTGAAGAAGTAGAACGCGCTCGATCACATGCAATTCAAGTAGTACAACTATATTAACGGAGATGACGATGAAGAAGCTTCTATTCAGCGTGTTCATATTGCCGGCGGCTGCAACAGCCTCAGCTCAGAGCAGTGTCACGTTATATGGCATCGTGGATAACGGTGTCGTGTACGAGACGAATCAGCCGAAGGGGAACGTATTCGGGACGCAAAGTGGAGGCTGGGCGCAATCGAGATTCGGTCTCAAAGGCGCCGAGGACCTCGGCGGCGGCACACACGCGATATTCCAGTTGGAGTCTCGGCTAAATACGATGAACGGAAGCTTCGCAAACGGCAGCTTCTTCGAAGGACAAGCGACAGTGGGTCTGCAGAACGATACATGGGGGCAGGTCAAGCTGGGAAACATGGGCTCGGCCGAAATCAGCCAGTATTCGGGCGATGTCGACCCGCAGCAGACCAAAAGGTATTCAATAGGGACCCTCGTGCGAGGGCGCATCTTCTCTCAGGCTGCGAACGGTGTGGAGTATCTGTCGCCGACGATCTTCGGCTTCACGCTGCAAGGTCAGTATGACCTGACCAACTCGTCCACGTGGAACGCTGGCGATCCCGGCAGCGCGCCCGGTCAGCTGGGAACTTCAAGTGGACTTGGAAGTGCTCAAGGTCGCTCCGATGGCATCAAACTGTCGTACATAAATCGAGGGCTATTCTGGCAAGCGACGTACGACGAGATCCGCGATCCTGACGGCAATTTCAGCAACGTTTATCTGACGTCCCGATCTATTCTCACTGGCTTGACTTACACAGTCGGTTCCGTGACCGCCTATCTCGGGTATCAACACCTCAGCGCTCCCGATGCATCCAATGCCGGATACTTCGGCACGGCTACTCCGTCCGCGTTGCCTGCGGGAGCGAGCCTCCCGACAAACGTCAATCATGAATGGATTGGCGCGATATGGCAGACGACACCTGCGCTTGCAATTACCGGCGCTGTTTACCATGCCAACGCGAACAATGGCAATGGCAACGCAACGCTGTACACGCTCGGTGCAAACTATTCGCTCTCCAAGCGAACACTGCTGTACACCGAACTGGCGTATCTGCGAAACAGCTCAACCTCTAATTTGGGCCTGGATAGTGGCCTGTACGGAGCGAACCTCAATAACGACCCAATCAATGGCAGCGCGTCCAGCAGCAATCCGAACTATGGCAAGAGTCAGTTTGGGGTCATGGCCGGCTTGGCTACGAGGTTCTAAAAGGACATGAGAGTCCGGCAGGGGAGACGATTCTTCTGGATTTCCCTTGACCTCGAACTCGTAGCGGAACAAAAGTCAGGCTGCTGCCATGCAGCCTAAGCGCGAAATCGGCTGGCTATGTGGTCAGGGATATTTTCAGGCGTTACGACCATCACGGACGAAGACTGGGATACGGCCGACGCCGGTAGAAGCTTGTGATAATGCATGATGTGCTGGCAAGCCGA
>NZ_JBWCCT010000018.1:0-151660 GCF_056279605.1 Paraburkholderia sp. TE9906 | reverse complement strand
CACGATCTCCCTTGATCTACACGGACTCCAACACGCCATCACCATCATGCCTCACTCGCGCGCGCGTGAGGACACGGCCCAGCCGAGCCGCTTACCAGCGGACGGTCACTTCAAATTATTGCAAAGCTAGGTTTTCGGTGTCGCCGTTGACGGCAGACGGACCCAGCGAGCGCGCGATTTGCACCATCACAGCTTCGCCGCATTGAAAGCCCTCTACGCGCCGTGCGCCAAATTACGATCTCGAAGAGACATCGTACTTGATCTTGAACTCTGTCCCCAATAGCCTAGATAACGCTATTTATGTCTTGTTGAGAGAGCGGCTACTAAATAAATACATTTCAGGAGAGAGATGGCCGAAGCCATCGAGCCGTTCAGGAAGGGGTTCGCTATGAAAGCACTATGCCCATCTTTGACAGCCCTTCTTGGCTCCCTTCTTCCATCTTTGGCCCTCGCGAGCGGGTATTGCACCTGTCCATTCAGTCAAGGCACGGGCACTTATTGCGCACCCAACAGGCAGTTCTGTGACAACAGCTGCGGGGGTCCCGGTGCTGGAAGCTACGGGGCTTCGTGCTCTGGCACTACGCCCCCCCGCAAACCTCCTGTTGATCCCGGTATCGCGGCGATCGCAAAACTTCCTGATGCCCCTCAAGCCGACTATTCGCGATGTAGCAATGCTGACCGCATGACGGAATTCATAAACCGATGCAAATCAGGCGCCAGCCCAGATTTTCACTGTGACCACGCGAGAATAGACTTGCCTAAGCCGAGTTCAGCCTTGCCTCTGATTATTAAAATACCGGCTAGTGCTCATGTCGAAGAAACGGTCTGTCGGATTGCACAAGGAGGCTGGGGATTCAGCCGATGTCGGCTAAATAGAGATTGCCCCAGCGTAAGATTCGCTCAGTTCGACATCTACCTCGATAAGATCGACGGCGACCAACGAGTGCTACTTGTTCGAGGCAACAATTGGCATGAGTCCGACAACCGTGAGGCAGATTTTTGGGTCTTCTGGCGTGACGCCCCTAAATGAGGGGAAAGACTACTGATGGATCGCCTACCCGAGTAAAGCGGAGTCGACATGAGCCGAGATTGTCCTCGGTGAGCGTCTCATCCCTGTCCGAACCCGGACATTCATAGTTGTTCGGTGAGCGTCGCCAATTGGCCGGATCGAGGCAGTGCCACCCGCAATTCGCTCGCCGCAAAGCGGTCGTTGATGAAGAGCGTATGAGACATTGGGCATAGAAACTGGACAGCCACCTCGAACGGCCGTTCATGGCCGGTTGGGTCCGTTCGCCAACGGCCGCTTACCGGCACTCTAGTTCGCAACACCTGAATTTGGCTGACTGACCGGTTCAGAGAAAGCTATTTGGCCGGAGTGGGTCGAACTCGGTCGGACAAGGTGGGGCGCAGGGATGCGCCGATCCGAACTCTTCCTGAACTGTCACAGCCGGAGCATCTCGCGGAAATTGTCGCGAAGAATGAGAATTTTGTAGGGAGTTTTCACGTTCTGTGCAAGCGCAAGCGCGCTCATGTTTGCGCAAACATGCAAAACACCTTGGTTTTCAATCGACTAATTTTTCACTTTCTTCAAGAACGTACAGGCGAGCTCAACGTGCACTATTTCTGGTACTTCTGGCGCGTCAAACTGCTACTTATATTTATTCACTAGATGGCTCACATGATTTGTAGGCGTTGCGTTACCCCGAGTGAACTAAGGCCGCTAGCGATAGGCGCTACGGTTCGCGCGCGCGTCATGTAAGGCATGATGTCTCCCGCCATGGAGAGCGAAATATTGTTCACGACGTTCGATGTCAAGCCTCGTCGAAATGTTTTCGAGCTGCCACCCCGTCAATCTCTTTTCAATTAAACGAATCAGCAACCGGACATCTACGGGATAGTCGTAACAGATCACTGGCCTCTGCCTACTTGCCTTTAACTGTCCCATCCAGGTACATAGCTGGCTCGATGCGTCGTGAGAATTCATTATTCGATCCGGAAACTGTCCGAGCTGAGGTATTACAACCGTTCTGACGAACTCGCTACAGTCGTCTATGTTGAAGTCACTCATTTCAGCATAAAACTCGGCACCGTCCTCGGCGACCATCGCGATGCTCAGCAAAACCGGCGCGTCGAGATTCGAAAATTCGGTGTCGATAAACACCTTCCGCTTCCACGGATGCAGGGTAACCATTGTCTTGTTTGTGTTTTGAATGAGATGGTACAAGACTAGCGTGCGCAACACTCATTTCAAGCCCCTGTTTCGATTTTTTACGTGCTTTGAGGCTGGATATGTCCCGGCGCGCATCTGACCCGCGGGGGACGATGTTCGAAACCTACCGTGTCTCATATATCGACAGCCTCGCAAACCTGCGCGTTATAGCCGACGACCTCCATTCCCTTGACCTGCGAAATCATCGAATGGAAGTCGGGATCACTTAGCAAGATCTGTTTATCCCGCGAATCCTCGAGCAACCTTGACTTTTCCAGATCACGCATCTCTTCGCGACAGTGTTTCTATCCTCTCTAGTAACGCTGGAATGCATTCATCATCGCTCCCGATACGAATTTTCATGAAGACACGATTTCACCATCGCCGTTTTCGATCAGATCCTGGAACCTTTTGTACTTTCCTTGGACAACTTCACCCGTTGTTAGACGAACGGTCACTAGATCATTACGCCCCAGCTTTGGCGAGCTACGTTTTATCGGAACGAGTGGGGTCTTAGCGATATAAGACCGCGCTTCACGGACGATACTGTTTAGGTCCTTTTGATTGAAAAAGTCCTTTGGGCGTAAGTCATCAAATGTCGAAGCACGTTCCATCAGAGCTTTTGCACGATTCAAAGATTCCGTCTCTTCTCCTTTGGATACAGAAAGATTGAATTCCAGAATATCTGCAATAAGGGACCATGCACCGTTTTCTTGAACTAGCTCGGCATACTCCACACCACCTGCAATGACGCGCCCCTTAAGCGCTCTGAATAGCTCTTCCGCGTGATCCGGTGCTCCGTGTTTAGCCACCGCCCTCGTCGACTCAAACGCAAGTCTAAGATCAGTGATCGCCATGGCAGCGGTCGGATCCGCTGTTAATTCTGCTAGATCATTAACAAGTGCGCTGTCCAACTTCTCGGGCTCAGCCATCGATAGCAACTGTAGAAACATCCGGCGCAGCCCTTTCCCGCTCTCATGCCGAAAGCGAGTCGCCACCGCTCGCAAGAAATGCGGCAATTGATCTTGCTTGAAAGCACGGGCATCGCGAAAAGCCGCTAAATAGATAATTCTTCGAGCTTGAGCGAATTCAATGGACTTCGAATCCAAGTAATCTAATAGGCGTTCCGTGAGTGCCGAATCGCGGACCTCCGTCACCGCGAATAGTAACTCCTCAAAACGCTCTTCCGTAAGAGTAAATTGCTCAATCGGGGACGCCTCCTTTATCTGAGGTCTTTGCTCCTCGATCAAGTCGACACAGGACGTGAGAACCCCTATCCTCTTATGCTCATCACGAGTAACGCTCGCGAGCATGGTCAGCAGTGTGATCTTGTCGCTGCCGTCCGCAATCGCTATTGCATTTTTGAGGGCATTTTCCGCGAGATCGAACTCTTGCTTGCTCAGGTACGTTTTTTGGATTAAATAATAAGCGACAAGCTTTAACCGCAAGACTTGCGGTCCGTTGGACTCGTTGCTGTTGCTCTGCTCAAGCTGTGCTAGTACCGAGTTGCAGCGGTTCAAGACGGACGCTACGTTCACGACTGAATCAGACTCGATTGCGGCACAGTTCAGAATAGCCTCAAGCAAAAATTCCTTCGATGGTGCCTTGGCACTTAATTCAGCAACCTCCTCGAAAGCCGTTTTTGCTTCGTCAGCCTTCCCAAGAAGCATCAGCGCCACACCTGTATTGAATTTTTTGTACAGATACCCCATTAGTGCATCGTCTCGAGTTATGGGATCCAGCTCGAGATAATGAACGGCCTCCTCGTAGCGCCGCATACGCATAAAGCAAACACCCAAATGCGAATATACGAGCAGCTGACGACTCCGCTCTGGCTTCGTTTCGAGAAATTCGAGGTAGTGCTTCGCAGCTTGATCAAAGTCTTCGCGAGAAAACGCAGCATCTGCTCGTTCGTTTGCGGACAGCTTGCGGTCTTCAACATCCCGCAACCACTCTTCCGAAAGTGCAGCTTCGATGATTTTATTTCGTAATTGCACCGGTCCGTTCGTCTGTTGGCTCGCGACGATACCATTCAGATAAAGCCGAGTACGCACAACACTCGTCAATGCTTCTGATCGCTTGTAATGTATCGCCATAATTGCGTCGCGAATCTCTCGATCGTCTTCAACCAGTTTTCGGATATTGTCCACTGGAGGAAGATCAAAATTCGTGAGGTATGTTTCACTCACAACGACATCGACAACATCCGGTGTAAGAAGAAATCCCTTCAGAGCAATATCTTCGACGCGAGAAAGCAAATCCCAAGAGATTCGTGGATGACCGCCAGACCAATCAAACACGCGGTCGACGACCTCCGCCGAAATCGGTACGTCGGTTCTCGATGCGAGACTCTTCAACTCATCGGGAGAAAAGTCTTCCAAATATATCTTCGCCCCAATGTTAAACGGTGAGATATTTTTGTTCTTTATCAATTCTGTCGGCTCTGCGACGCCGGAGAGCAAATAGGTTAGGCGCGCAAACTGTTCAACATTTGTACGACCGGAAAAATAGACGCTGCGTATAAATGAAAAAACATTATCGGAATACAATGTCTTAGTAAGCGCATCGATTTCGTCCAGACATACTACCAACTTGCCGTCAATGTGATCAATAAGAAAAGCGAGCTCGGCCTCATGCTCCTTATGCTCTGGAAATCGACCAGTAATTACGCGTCGTTCGTGAAGTGACTGCCAAACATTGTTTGGAAATGTTCCAGCGCTTAGCGCCGTATCAATAATATTTCTAAAAAATTCGCGAAGTGACGGGAAAATATTCGATACATCGACAAAGACGAAGCGATCCCCGTTGGTCGCCAACTCGCGTCTAGCGTTCAGCAGCAGGTTTGTCTTTCCCATCTGCCGGGCAACCAGCACATATCCAGGTCGCCCCATGTCTTCAATAATCTGCTTTACTTGGCGATCGGCGTCTCGCCGAACATACAGCGATTCCGGAATGATCGTCAGACTCTTGAGTTTCTTATTCATGTGACGCCTTCACACTTACAGATTGACTTGATCCGCTCGACGGTGAACCACGGACGACTGAACGGGCGTCGTACACACGCTCCCTTAAGAGCGATTTAAGTGCGCGAGGTAATCCAGCAGCGTTTTCGACGACTTCATCGTCTGATTCGATTGAAAAATCATGAACGACATCGGTGAGATTGGTCTTCAAAACTTTTAGCAGACCGCTCAGCTCGCCTTTCTCCCATTTTCCGAATTGAACAACTTTCAAGCGCTCTAGTATTTTTTCGCCACGCGCGACCGGCAAAGGAGGTGGCGATATCGACGAAAGCATAATTCTTAAATCGGCGTTGTGGGATTCGTCTTTGATTGCATTCAAGAGGCGAGCAATAAATTCGAAAAATTGGGCTGCTCCATCTGCATCAATCTCACTAAATGGAACTTCATCAAAGTAGAGTACGATGGCAGAGTCGGTGGCTATTTTCGCAAGCTCAATAGAAATTGAGCGCTCGGTCCTTAGAATGGTTCCGAGGAGCACACCGTTTCTCTGCTCAATGGTCGCCGCTATTTCGTCAATGCAGTGACTGGGCGAAAGCCTTCCGGCATAGGCCGAAAGGCAAATTTCAATTGGTGCGAGACCACTACGAATGATATAGGCACGCGCAGCGGAAGTTTTTCCGACGCCCGATGGCCCGACGATCCAAACGCTGTACATTGACAATGCGGTCGCGAGCTTTTCGTCATCCGATCGATCGTAATAAAAATCAATACTACCTTTATCCAAAGAATCAAAAAGTATTTTCGAGAGTCGTTTGTTACTTGCATTACCAATTGCAACATTGCCTCCTGCGGACACTGCGGCTGCATCCACCGGTGGTCTGTGCTTGAATTTCGTCAGCAAAAAATCAATCAAAAACTTGTGACTAACATGGTTAGAATCATCGGGTTTTACGATTGTACCGTGATTGGTTTTTGGAAGGATTCGTGGCTCACCAAAATAACGACTCGCCGAATCCGCAGCAACCACATTTCCTATAAAGCGCGAAACGTTCGGCAATGATGCAAGTAGATGATGTTCGACCGCTTCGGCCCCAATCAACTCGGGGATTCGGCGCTCATCCAATAGACGCCGAAAGCGCCGGTCAACGTCCGCCAAGGTGCGACTACCAATTCTAAGCAGCGTTAGCTGCTTGTTCCGAAATGCAAGTACAGCCGGGGCAATCCAATTTGCGAACTTCGATCCCATACTTGGTGATGCCATGAGCACCACGCCGATTTTTTTCGCTGCAAACTCATGCGAATAGCTTTCTAGCAGCTCTCGCACCACAATTCCACCCATACTGTGGCACACAAAAACCAAGTGGCTACTTTCCATTACCGGTGGATTTCCTTCGGAATCCGGAATAAGTAACGAGGAGTGCAACTCCTGCGCACACTGCGACAAATCATAGCTACCCGCGGATACGGCGGTGTGATATGTGGCCAAGAAGATGTTCGGATTTCCCAATCGCGAGTCACGAATTATGATATCTGGCCAAAACGCTTTCCCCTCCCAGCACCCTACGCCCGAAAGAAACCCGTGGACAAAAACCAGTGTTAGAGAGGACGACGAGGTGAATTGGTACCAACCTTGTTTTCGCTTTTCGTCTGTTGGCATTGCAGTGTTCGCAGTTGTGAGATCAAGTAGAGAGCGTTACCAATTGTAACCGAGAGTCTCAGCAGGTCTCGGCCTGTTTGAATCCGGCATCTGCCTCATGTCTCTCAAAGTACGGCGAGCTACCGAAGTTGTCCTGTCAAATCCAGACGAAAAAACCCTCATAACTTAGGGCCTCCAAGATCATTACAGCTTCCAAACTTATTTGCTGCTGTGTCCCGCAGATTGCCAAACTTTCTTGCCGTTTCCAGACTTTATTGTCACGCAACACCGTTCGCGCAGTTCTGAAGCGTTCTGGCGACAGCTGCGCAAAATTCTGCTCCTGTCGCGCCGATCAAGGAAAGGCCCTAACGAGTCTGCAGTGCTCAACGGTCTTCTCGCGAGACTGGAAAAGATGCTGACCCATCGGAGTCACTGCAAGGATCACGGACGCGAGATCGCCGTCGCTGATCCAAAGTTCAGTCACTGGCGAGAAAGCCCAAGACGGAGTTGACGACAGTGCAGGTTCAACTAACGCGCTACTCACTATCGACGGGCTCAACTGCCGCAAGATCGGTGCTAGATCGAGCGGCGCGACGATCATGTCGCTAAGTACATAGCAGTTGTCAGGTCGCGAATCGCAACTGTCACGATAAGTGATCAACAGCCACGGCACATGTCTGGAAATCCAGCCACAGCGGTAATGAACAAGTTCCAACGGTGAAGTAGACGGCGCTGGTAGGCGGACGATCTCTGAACTGTGGAACATGATTCACCTGTCCATGCGAATGGCCGTCGTATTGGGACGTACGAAGGCGAACTCAAGCTCATGCGTTGCTGTCCCGTACAATATTCCTAATATATTGGGAAGACTGCCGGAAGAACACAATCGAGAATTCTCCCAATATGTTAGGAGAATCCCTCGATCCGAAGGTTGCATTCGGCAGCGTCCTTAGACGTCTTCGAAAGGAAGCTGGTCTAAGTCAGGAACAGCTCGCTTTTGAAGCGGGGGTGCGTCGTACATACGTTAGCCTGATCGAATTGGGTCGCAATCAACCCACGATCACCGTTGTGTTCCAGTTGGCTGCAGCGCTGCAGCGCTTACCCAGCGACTTGATCAGAGAAACTGAAATTGAGTGTAGGTCGCGGTTGCACGGAAGCCCTAATCTCCAGGATAAGGCCCGCGACAATTCATAGGGCGCTTCGTCGCTTTCCCTTTCAACGGCAACCTGCGTGCGGAGCCATGGACATCCGGGCACCCGCGAGCATGAAATACGCCTCAATTCTATGGACACTCGTTGGGCTACGTTGATACTTGTGCCACAGCCCAACTCCGAAGTCCGTCCATGAGCCTCATTCTTGGGTGACAACGTTAACGTCTAACGGCATTCAAGCTGCGGCGTCGCCGCACCGCACGAGTGCGCAAAGTCCGAGCGCCATCGTCCGCAGCGTCCGCCTTCAAAAAGAGCCCGCTTCCAGCGGGCTTTTTTATGGTCGCCAGCCGATTGCAAAGGAGCGCGAACCACTCGCTCGGCTTCGTCACAGTGCCGCTGCGGCGGCCGTTCACCGCACCGACTCCACCGGCACCGCCCATTTCGATTGTTTCCGTTTCATGACAGCCGATGTTAAATTGCGGCTTCCGGCGCCCGCCGTCCGCGGTCCACGCCGTCCGGCCGCCGAAGCCGCAACCGACGCCGGACTGTCATCGAACACAAATAGAATCGCGCGATTCGCATCCGCGCCCGTTCCGCACTGCCGTGCATGGGATCGGACCACGTGCTAATGCACCCACTCCGATCGACACAGGAGACACAATCGATGAATTGCAAGCCGCTGTTCCGTTCGCTGTCCATTGCCGCCGTGCTGAGCGCCGGCTTTAGCCAGGCGGCCCACGCCGCGACCGAAATCCAGTTCTGGCACGCGATGGAAGCCGCGCTGGGCGAACGCCTGAACGACATCGCCAACGACTTCAACAAATCGCAAAGCGACTACACGATCGTGCCGGTGTTCAAAGGCACCTACGACCAGACTCTTGCCGCCGGCATCGCCGCGTATCGCAGCGGCAATGCGCCGGCCATCCTGCAGGTCTACGAAGTCGGCACCGCCACGATGATGCAGGCGAAGAAGGCCGTGATTCCCGTCACCGACGTGTTCAAGCAGGCAGGCGTCCCGCTCGACCAGAAGGCGTTCGTGCCGACCATCGCGAGCTATTACAGCGACGCGAAAACCGGCCAGCTGATCTCCATGCCGTTCAACAGCTCGACGCCGGTGCTCTACTACAACAAGGACGCGTTCAAGAAAGCCGGGCTCGACCCGAACCAGCCGCCGAAGACCTGGGCCGAATTGCAGGCCGATGCGCAGAAGCTGAAGGCGTCGGGCATGTCGTGCGGCTATTCGTCGGGCTGGCAGAGCTGGATTCAGCTCGAGAACTACAGCGCGTGGCATGCCGCGCCGTTCGCGTCGAAGAACAATGGTTTCGACGGCCTCGACGCGCAACTCGAATTCAACAAGCCGCTGCAGGTCGCACACATCCAGTTCCTGCAGAACATGCAGAAGGACGGCACCTTCACCTATGTCGGCCGCAAGGACGAACCGGTGTCGAAGTTCTATAGCGGCGACTGCGGGATCATCACGAACTCGTCGGGCTCGCTCGCCACGATCAAGAAATACGCGAAGTTCAACTTCGGCACCGGCATGATGCCGTACGACGCCAGCGTGAAGGGCGCGCCGCAGAACGCGATCATCGGCGGGGCGAGTTTGTGGGTGTTGTCGGGCAAGGATCCGGCCGTCTACAAGGGCGTGGCGAAGTTCCTCGCGTATCTGAGCTCGGCGCCGGTCGCCGCGAAGTGGCATCAGGACACGGGTTACTTGCCGGTCACGACCGCCGCCTATGACCTGACTCGCCAGCAAGGCTTCTACGACAAGAACCCGGGCAGCGACACCGCGATCCGCCAGATGCTCAACAAGCCGCCGCTGCCGTTCACGAAGGGCTTGCGTCTGGGCAACATGCCGCAGATCCGCACGGTGATCGACGAAGAACTCGAACAGGTCTGGGCGCAGAAGAAGACGCCGCAACAGGCGCTCGACTCGTCGGTTTCGCGCGGTGACGAGTTGCTGCGCCGCTTCGAAAAAGCCGGCAACTAGGCCGGCAGCCAAGCTGGCAACCCGGCATTCACCGGCACGGTTTCGGCGCGCTCGCGCCGAAACCCATGGTCGCAGCAAACCCAGGAAATCTTCGATGGAAAAGCGCTCCAGCTTCGGCACTAGTCTGCTGCCCTATCTGCTCGTCGCGCCGCAACTCGCGATCACGCTGCTGTTCTTCCTGTGGCCGGCCGGCGAGGCGCTCTGGCAATCCACGCAGAGCCAGGATGCGTTCGGCACGTCGAGCGAGTTCGTCGGACTCGCCAACTTCAGGCAACTGCTCGCCGATCCGCTCTATCTGTCGTCGTTCAATACGACGCTGATATTCTGCGCGCTCGTCACGGTATCGGGGCTCGTGATTTCGCTGCTGCTCGCGGTCTGCGCCGATCGCGTGACGCGCGCCGCGAAGACCTATCAGACGCTCCTGATCTGGCCATACGCGGTCGCGCCCGCGATCGCCGCGGTGCTGTGGTCGTTCCTGTTCAACCCGAGCATCGGCCTCATCACCTTTGCGCTCGCGAAGTACGGCATCGTGTGGAATCACGCGCTGAACGCGGGCCAGGCGATGTTTCTGGTGGTGCTCGCGTCGGTCTGGAAACAGATCAGCTACAACTTCCTGTTCTTCTATGCGGGCTTGCAGGCGATTCCGCGCTCGCTGATCGAAGCCGCCGCGATCGACGGCGCCGGTCCGGTGCGGCGCTTCTTCGGCATCGCACTGCCGTTGCTATCGCCGACCAGTTTCTTCCTGCTGGTGATCAACATCACCTACGCGTTCTTCGACACCTTCCCGGTGATCGACGCCGCGACCGGCGGCGGCCCCGCGCAAGCGACCCGCACGCTGATCTACAAGATCTTCGCCGAGGGCTTCCAGGGGCTCGACATCGGCAGCTCGGGCGCGCAGTCGGTGATTCTGATGGTGATCGTCGTCGCGTTGACGGTCGTGCAATTCCGCTTCATCGAACGCAGGGTTCAATACTCATGATCGAGAACCGCCGCGGTTTCGACCTGTTCTGCCACGCGGTGCTGATTCTCGGCGTCGCGCTGGTGGTGTTTCCGGTGTACGTCGCGTTCTGCGCGGCGACGATGAGCGAGCACGAGGTATTCACCGTGCCGCTGTCGCTCGTGCCGAGCACGCATCTGTTCGAGAACGTCGCGACCATCTGGTCGCACGGCAGCGGCAATGCGGCGGCGCCGTTCGGCCGCATGCTGTTCAACAGCCTCGTGATGGCGCTGGCGATTTCGATCGGCAAGATCGCCGTGTCGATGATCTCCGCGTACGCGATCGTGTTCTTCCGCTTTCCGTTTCGCATGCTGTCGTTCTGGCTGATTTTCATGACGCTGATGCTGCCGGTCGAAGTGCGGATCTTCCCGACCGTGCAGGTCGTGTCGTCGATGCATCTGAGCAATACATACAGCGGTTTGACCTTGCCGCTGATCGCGTCGGCCACCGCGACGTTCCTGTTTCGCCAGTTCTTCATGACGCTACCGGACGAGTTGATGGAAGCGGCGCGCATCGACGGCGCGGGCGCGATGCGCTTCTTCTGGGACGTCGTGCTGCCGTTGTCGAAGACCAACATGGCCGCCCTCTTCGTGATCACCTTCATTTACGGCTGGAATCAGTATCTGTGGCCGATCCTGATTACGAGCCAGCAGTCGCTGATGACCGCGGTGGTCGGCATCCGCAGCATGATCGCGTCCGGCGACACCGCGACCGAATGGCACCTCGTGATGACCGCGACGCTGCTCGCGATGCTGCCGCCGCTCGCCGTCGTGCTGACGATGCAGCGCTGGTTCGTGCGCGGACTGGTGGATTCGGAGAAGTGATTCGCGCGGCGTGCGCGACACTCGGGCACGCCGGCATTGAACAGACAACACCGCGCACCACGCGGCAAGCAACAAAAGGCTAAAACGGCATGGCTGCACTGACTCTGCAAGGCGTTAAAAAGACCTACGACGGCAAACAGTTCGTGCTGCACGGCATCGACGTCGACGTGGCCGACGGCGAATTCGTCGTGATGGTCGGGCCGTCCGGCTGCGGCAAGTCCACCTTGCTGCGGATGGTGGCCGGACTCGAACGCATCTCCGAAGGCCGTATTTCGATCGCCGGCAAAGTGGTCAACGAATTGGAGCCCAAGGATCGCAACATCGCGATGGTGTTCCAGAACTACGCGCTGTATCCGCATATGAGCGTCGCCGAGAACATGGGCTACGCGCTGAAGATCGCGGGGGTCGAGCGCGCGCAGATCGCGAAGCGCGTCGAGGCCGCCGCGCAGATTCTCGAACTCGAAGCGCTGTTGCAACGCAGGCCACGCGAGCTGTCCGGCGGACAACGGCAGCGCGTCGCGATGGGCCGCGCGATCGTGCGCGAGCCGGCGGTGTTTCTGTTCGACGAACCGTTGTCGAATCTCGACGCGCGTTTGCGCGTGCAGATGCGCCTCGAAATCCAGCGGCTGCATGCGCGCCTCGCCACCACGAGCCTGTACGTGACGCACGATCAGATCGAAGCGATGACGCTCGCGCAGCGTGTGATCGTGATGAACAAGGGCCACGCCGAGCAGATCGGCGCGCCGACCGAGGTCTACGAGCGGCCGGCCACGGTATTCGTCGCGAGCTTCATCGGCTCGCCGGGGATGAATCTGCTGGAAGGCCGCGTATCCGACGACGGCGCGACGTTCGACGTCGCCGGCAACGGGCCGAAACTGCCGTTAGCGGGTGTGGCGTCGATTGGCAGGGAGGTCGCCAAAGGCCGTGAGTGGACGCTCGGCATTCGCCCCGAGCACATGAGCCCTGGCCACGCGGACGCATCGCACGCGACGCTCAGCGTCGATTCTTGTGAGTTGCTCGGCGCGGACAACCTCGCGCACGGCCGCTGGGGCAAGCACGATGTGACGGTGCGCTTGCCGCACGCCCATCGGCCCGCGAGGGGCGAGGCGTTGCAAGTGGCGTTGCCGGCGGCGCATCTGCATTTCTTCGATCCGGCGACGGGACGGCGCGCTAACTGAGACCCGCCCGAAGCACACGCACACTCACGCACAAGCAGAATAACAATCACCCGAAAGACCATGACAGGCATCGCCCTCAAGCGCCTTGGCCGCCATGCGGCGGTGGCCGTCGCGCTGTTGTTCGGCGTGGCGGCAGCGCCGGTGCTCGCTTACGTGGCGCCCGGCACGACACCCGACGAAGCCGACCTCAGCAACCACAACACCTACACCAATCGCGACGGCAATGCCGTCCACGCGCCTGCCCGTGCGCTGTCCGGCAAAGCGCCGCAAGGCGCGAGCGCGCGCTGCCGCGACGGCACCTACAGCTTCAGCAAACATCACAGCGGCACCTGTTCGCGGCACGGCGGCGTCGCCGACTGGCTCTGAGCATCCACACCCCCCGCGCATCTACACACGAGCCGACCGCCGACACCGCGCGCCGCCCCCTGCCGCCCCACCCGCCGCGCGAAGTACAATGCCACCTGAACCACCCGCCCGCGCGCGGGGCGTCGCGAAGTTCGACGCCGCGCTCGATGCCGCGCCGGCCGGCGCCGGGCATGCCGCCTGGTCTCAACACCGCTAACACCGATTACCCATCCACCCAACGACTGCCCGCCCCCACGCGGCCGGCGTCGTCAACGTCTATTGCAAGCAAATGGCCCAATACGTCTTCACCATGAACCGGGTCGGCAAGATCGTGCCGCCCAAGCGTCAAATCCTGAAAGACATCTCGCTGTCGTTTTTCCCCGGCGCGAAGATCGGCCTGCTCGGCCTGAACGGCTCGGGCAAGTCGACGCTGATCCGCATCATGGCCGGTGTGGACAAGGACATCGAAGGCGAAGCGACGCCGATGCCGAATCTGAACATCGGCTACCTGCCGCAGGAGCCGCAGCTCGACCCGACCAAGACGGTGCGTGAAGCGGTCGAGGAAGGTCTCGGCGACGTGTTCAACGCGCAGAAGAAGCTCGACGAAATCTACGCGGCCTACGCCGAGCCGGACGCCGACTTCGACGCGCTCGCCGCCGAGCAGGCGAAGTACGAAGCGATCCTCGCCACGTCGGATGGCGGCAGCGCCGAACAGCAGATCGAAATCGCCGCCGACGCGCTGCGCCTGCCGGCGTGGGACGCGAAGATCGAGAATCTGTCGGGCGGCGAAAAGCGCCGTGTCGCGCTGTGCAAGCTGCTGCTCGAAAAGCCCGACATGCTGCTGCTCGACGAGCCGACCAACCACCTGGACGCAGAGTCGGTCGACTGGCTCGAACAGTTCCTGACGCGCTTCCCGGGCACCGTCGTCGCCGTGACCCACGACCGCTACTTCCTCGATAACGCCGCCGAGTGGATTCTCGAACTCGACCGCGGCCACGGCATTCCGTGGAAGGGCAACTACAGCAGCTGGCTCGATCAGAAGGAAGAGCGTCTGAAGCAGGAAGAGTCGTCGGAATCGGCGCGTCAGAAGGCGATCAAGAAGGAACTGGAGTGGGTGCGCCAGAATCCGAAGGGCCGTCAGGCGAAGTCGAAGGCGCGTATCGCCCGCTTCGAGGAACTGAACAGCCAGGACTACCAGAAGCGCAACGAAACGCAGGAAATCTTCATTCCGGTCGGCGATCGTCTCGGCAATGAAGTGATCGAGTTCAAGAACGTCCGCAAGTCCTATGGCGACCGTTTGCTGCTCGACGACGTCAGCTTCAAGATTCCGGCGGGTGCGATCGTCGGCATCATCGGACCGAACGGCGCGGGTAAATCGACGCTGTTCCGCATGCTGACCGGCCGTGAACAGCCGGATTCGGGCGAGATCGTGCAAGGCCCGACCGTCAAGCTCGCTTACGTGGACCAGAGCCGCGACGCGCTCGACGGCTCGAAGACCGTGTTCGAGGAGATCTCCGGCGGAGCGGATGTGCTGACGGTCGGCAAGTACGAAACGCCGTCGCGCGCGTACATCGGCCGCTTCAACTTCAAGGGCGGCGATCAGCAGAAGGTCGTCGGCAATCTGTCGGGCGGTGAGCGCGGCCGGCTGCATCTGGCCAAGACGCTGATCGCGGGCGGCAACGTGCTGCTGCTCGACGAACCGTCGAACGACCTCGACGTCGAAACGCTGCGCGCGCTCGAAGATGCATTGCTCGAGTTCGCAGGCTCGGTGATGGTGATCTCGCACGATCGCTGGTTCCTCGACCGGATCGCGACGCACATCCTCGCGTTCGAAGGCGATTCGCAAGTCACGTTCTTCGACGGCAACTACCAGGAATACGAAGCGGACAAGCGCGCGCGTCTCGGTGAAGAGGCTGCGCGGCCGAAGCGTCTGCGTTACAAGCCGATCACGCGGTAACGTGGCGTTCGGTGGCCCGCCTCGTGGGTGTGAGGCGGGCCGCTTTGCTGTTTCGTTTCATGGGTCCGCCTGACTGGTTCGCTTTGTCGGTCCATTCCGGCTGTGGTGTATCGGATCATTCCGGCGACCGTTTTGCTCCCCCGCGGCTTCCCTGCGGCTCCTCTGCGCACAGTCGCCTGGCCATGCCCCGCACACAATGCCCGTGCCTCACGCGCAGCACGTCGGACGAAATAGGCGGCAGGGCACACGCATTGCGGGTCGAGGCGTGATACATGTCGTCGTTCCGGCAGACGCGGCCCGTCCCGCCGGAATAGTCGTGCGCCCCAACGGCGCATGCAAACCCAAGCCAGTCACAGCCGCACCACGCGCCACGTGGTGACGAGGAGGCAAGCATGGCGATGTCGAAGGGCAAGCGCTGGTTGGTCGCCGTCGGCGGCGTGTTGCTGGTGCTGATCGTCCTGGCGGTTGGCGCGCTGCGGTTCGCGCAGCAGGAGGTCAAGAATCGCCTGGTGGCGGCGCTCGGCCCGCTCGGCAGCGCCGAAAGCATCGACGTGGGCCTGACCTCGATTCATCTCACACGCGTGCTCATCAAGGCGCCGCCCGGCTGGCCGGCCGGCGACCCGCTCAGAGCCGACGAGATCACCCTCACGCCCGACATCCGCGATCTGCTCGCGCGGCGCATGCATATCCGCAGCGTGGTGGTGCGCGGCTTCGACATGGCCGTGCTGCGCACCAGGGACGGTTCGATCAACCTGCTGCCGAACCTGCGGGAAGCGGTGAACCGCTCCGATGGCGACACCGGCGGTGTGGTGACGCCCGCCTCGCACGAGAAGCAGGTCGATCACATCCGCTTCGAGCAGGGCAACTTCCATTTTTACGACATGACGGTCGGGCCGCCGCCGTTCAAGGTGACGGTCAGCAACGCCAACGCGAGCGTCGACAATCTGAAACTGCCCGCGCTCAGCGAGCCGACCACCGTCAGCGTCAGCGGCTCGATCAAAGGCCCGGCGCATACGGGCACCGTGTCGTTCGGCGGCTGGATCAAGATCGCCAGCAGGGATTCGCAGACCACCAGCCAGCTGCGCGGCGTCGACATCGTGATGCTCGACCCGTATCTGCTGAAGAAGGCCGGCACGCGGACGCAGGTGGCGGGCGGCACGGTCGACCTGACGGTTGAATCGACGGTGCGCAACTATCGGCTGCATGCACCCGGCACGGTGACGGTCCACAATCTGCAGCTCGCCGACAGCGGCAATCCGTTCGACACCTTTCTCTCGATCCCGACCAAGGCGGCCGTCGCCGCGCTCAAGGCGCACAACGGTGACATCACGCTGCATTTCGTGCTGGACGGAGATTTGCGCGACCCGAAATTTTCGGTGCGGGAAGGCATCATGATGCGGCTCGGCGCGGGCTTTGCGAAGGCGTTGGGCGTGAGCGTCGAAGGCGTCGCGAAGGGCACGGGGGAGACGGTGAAAGGGTTGGAGAATGCGTTGAAGAATCTGCTGGGTCAGTAGATCGGACGCCGGGGTGCGGCTTGTGGGTGTGAGGCGTGGGGGCCCGCTCGCGCTTGCAAACCGTGACAGGCTAAAGCCGGTGAAAGCAGGCGGGCCGGGGCGCAATAGTGAAACGAGTCGGCGCCGCGAATAAAACGCACGCGCCTTTCTCCCTCTTCGCGCCGGTCAAATGAGCTTTGCGCGTCTCAAACCGGCAGTCCCAATTCGCGCAGCTTCGCTTCGGTCTGCGCGGCGCTGGTGTGATGCACGCCGTGCCAGCCGAGCGCGCTCGCGGCTTGCGCGTTTTTCGGATTGTCGTCGATGAAAACGAGTTCGCTGGGCTGGATGCCGGGCATCTGCGCGTCGATCCGCTCACACATGGCCGCGAAGATCGCCGGATCCGGCTTCACTAGCCCGACCCGCCCCGACACGACGATGTCGCGAAACCGCCGCAGCACCGGGTAATGCTCCCACGCATACGGAAATGTCTCAGCCGACCAGTTGGTCAGCCCGAATAGCGGCACGTCGGCGGCTTCGAGCTTTTCCATGATCGCGACGCCCTCCTCCAGCACGCCGGCCACCATCTCATGCCAGCGCTCGTAAAACGCACGGATCAACGATTCGTGATCGGGATACTTCGCGATCAGTTCCTCGGTAGCCTCGACGATCGGCTGGCCGCCGTCCTGACGGATCACCCAGTCCATCGAGCAGACGTGCGTCAGAAACCAGCGACGCTCGGTGTCGTCAGGAATCAGCTCGCGATACAGATACTCCGGACTCCAGTCGATCAGCACACCACCGAAATCGAACACCACTGCCTTGATCGCCATGCGTTCTCCGTTAGCCAACTCTGGTGGCGGCGCTCAGATGGGTTGCGTGCGCAGTTCCAGCCACGCCTTCGCGTCGCCCGACACATGCGGCGACAGGCGGGTGCGCACCGTTTCGTGATACGCGTTGAGCCACGCGCGCTCGTCCTCGCGCAGCAGCGACAGGTCAAGGCAGCGGGTGTCGATCGGGCACAGCGTCAAGGTCTCGAACTTGAGGAAATCACCGAGTTCGGTTTTACCGGCGGGTACGTTGAGCACGAGATTTTCGATCCGCACGCCCCACTCGCCGGGCCGGTAAATGCCCGGTTCGACCGACGTGATCATGCCTTCCTCCATCGCGGTCCACGGTTCGGCTGGCGCGTAGTGCGAGATCACCTGCGGGCCTTCATGCACGTTCAGGAAGTAGCCCACCCCGTGACCGGTGCCGTGGCCGTAATCGGCGCCCGCTTCCCAGATCGGCGCGCGAGCGATCGCGTCGAGCATCGGCGATCGGATGCCGCGCGGGAATTGCGCGCGCGACAGCGCCATCGTGCCCTTGAGCACGGTCGTGAAATCGCGCCGCTGCGCGTCGCTGGGCGTGCCGATCGGCACCACGCGCGTGATGTCCGTCGTGCCGCTCAGATACTGCGCGCCGGAGTCGATCAGCAACAGGCCGTCGCCCTCGATCACCGAATGCGCTTCCTCTGTCGCGCGGTAGTGCGGCATCGCGCCGTTCGCATTGAAGCCCGCGATCGTCGCGAAGCTCAGCGACACGAAGCCCGGACGGCGCGCACGCGCGGCCGACAGGCGTTCGTCGATGGTCAGCTCGGTGATCGTCTCGCGGCCCAAGGCGCTTTCGAACCACGCGAAGAATTCGGCCAGCGCCGCGCCGTCCTGCTCCATCGTCGCGCGCACATGCCCGGCTTCCGCCGCGGTCTTGCACGACTTGAAGAAGGTGGAGGGGTTGACGGACTCGACCACCTTGACCGTCGACGGCACCGCTCGCAACGAACCGTACGTAATGCGGCGAGGATCGATCAGCAGCGTGCTGCCGGCGGGCAGCGCCGCGAGCGCGTCCGCCGCCTTCGCGTACGGCTCGACGCTGATGCCGTCGCGCGCCAGCGCGGCGGCCAGTTCCGGCGGCACTTTACCGTCGGCGACGAACAGCGCCACCCGATCGGCGCCGATCAGTGCATGCGCGACGAATACCGGGTTGTAGCTGACGTCGGCGCCACGCAGATTCAGCAGCCATGCGAGGTCGTCGAGCGTCGAGACGAAGTGCCATTGCGCGCCCTGGTCCGCCATCGCGCGACGAATCCGCGCAAGCTTTTCCGCGCGCTCGACGCTCGCATGCGGCGCGGCGTGCTCGAACACGGCGGCGTTCGGCAACGACGGACGCTGCGGCCAGATCGCGTCGAACAGATCGACGTCAGTGCGCAGTTGCACCCCGCGCGCGCTCAACGCCTGGCCCAATGCCCGCGCCGCCGCCACGCCGAGCACCGTCCCGTCCACGCCGACCGTGCCGCCAGTCGCCACGTTCTGCGCGAGCCACTCGAAATGCGGCGAGGTCTGTTGGCCGCCGGTCATCTTCATCAATTGCACGCCGGTGCCGGCCAGTTGCGCACCGGCCTGTTCCCAATAGCGGCTGTCCGTCCAGACGCCCGCGAAGTCGGCGGTGACGACCAGCGTGCCGGCCGAGCCGGTGAAGCCGGACAGCCACTGACGGCCTTGCCAGCGCTCAGGCAGATACTCGGACAGGTGCGGGTCCGAGGACGGCACCAGATAGGCGGCGACGCCTTCGCGCGCCATCGCGCTGCGCAGGCTCGCGAGCCGTTCGGGGATGGAGGAAGTTTCGGGGAGTCGGGCATTCATGGGAGTCACCTGCAAAGATTCATCGACGGGAAAGCAAGCCGACCGTCGCGGCAACGGCGATTACTGCGATGGCGGTGCATACCGGCCATTCCAGTGTATCGCCGTCATGAAAGAGACCGGTCACGTTGCCGGCCATGCGCGCGACGCTCGTGCCCAGCACGCCGGCCAGCAGCGCCATCCACCAACGGGCGCGGCTCGCGCGCCGCAACGGATGCAGCCACCAGCCCGCCAGTCCGATCGCCACTCCCAACACGATGATGCCGGGCCAACCCATTAGCGGCCGATCTCGTGCATTTTCAGATTTGTCTGATACTCGTAAGGGGGCAAGACAGCTAGCATTTTTGTCTCATTAACTTTAGGAAGTTCAGCACGGCGCTTTCCGCATAGCGGTTGAGTTTAGGGGTCGGGATGAGGTTAGGCAAGCCGCAAACGGTGCGGAAAAATCCAATTCCCGGTCGTTGCCAGCTGAAGCCGCGCCATGCGAATCGCCCTCATCGAACCGGATGTGCAACATGCCAAACTGGTCGACCAGCTGATCTTCGCGGGCGGCCATGTGTGTCAGCCGTTCACCGCCAGCGCGCCCTTCCTGCAGCGCGCCACGGACGAGTTCTTCGATCTTCTGATCACCGCAAGCTGGGCCGGCGACCATTGCGCCGAGGACGTGATCTCGCGCGCCCGCGCCATCCTGCCGAGCCTGCCGGTCATCGTGCTCATGTCGGCGCCGCGCGAAAGCCAGATCGTCGCCGCATTGCACGCCGGCGCCGACGATTGCCTCAGCAAGCCGGTCCGCGGCCCGGAAATGCTGGCCCGGGTCGACGCACTGCTGCGCCGTGCCGGCCTGCGGCGGCCGGCCAACCGGCGGCGGGACACGATCGGCGGCTATGCATTCGACACTGCGCATTCCGCCGTCACCTTCCGCGGACTGACGGTCATCCTGACCCCCAAGGAATTCCGCCTCGCGCTGCTGCTGTTCAACAATCTGGCACGTCCGGTGTCGCGCGCGCATATTCTCGAAACCGTCTGGGCGCGCCGCCGCGACGTAAAGTCGCGCACCATTGACACGCACGCATCGCGGGTACGCAGCAAATTGCAGCTGCGCCCCGAACTCGGCTATGCCCTCACGCCGGTCTACGGCTACGGCTATCAGCTCGACGCGATCCCGCCAGAGACCGTCGTCGAGGCGGATTGAGGCGGCTTGACGGGTGCAGGATGTAAGAATCGTGAAAACGCTATAATATTGGGCTAAATCATAGCCCCCCAAAATGCAGCTTCTAACGATCGGAATCAATCACCACACTGCGCCTGTCGCCTTGCGCGAACGCGTGGCGTTTCCGCTCGAACAGATCAAGCCTGCACTGGACACGTTCAAGAGCGTCTGGCTCGGCCGCACGGCCCGCACGGCGCCGGAAGCGGCGATTCTGTCCACCTGCAACCGCACCGAACTCTACTGCGCCACCGACGACCAGGCCGCGCGCGAAGCCGCGATCCAGTGGTTTTCGAAGTACCACAATCTGCCCATCGACGAACTCGCGCCGCACGTCTACGCGCTGCCGCAGTCGGAAGCCGTGCGCCACGCGTTCCGCGTCGCGTCGGGGCTCGACTCCATGGTGCTGGGCGAGACGCAAATCGTCGGACAAATGAAGGACGCGGTGCGCACCGCGTCCGAAGCCGGCGCGCTCGGCACCTATCTGAACCAGTTGTTTCAGCGCACCTTCGCCGTCGCGAAGGAAGTGCGCAGCACGACTGAAATCGGCGCGCAGTCGGTTTCCATGGCGGCCGCCGCCGTCCGGCTCGCCCAGCGGATTTTCGACAAGGTCTCGAACCAGCGCGTGCTGTTCATCGGCGCGGGCGAAATGATCGAATTGTGCGCGACGCACTTCGCCGCGCAACATCCGCGTGAACTGGTGGTCGCCAATCGTACGGCCGAGCGTGGTTCGCGGCTCGCCGAGCGCTTCAACGGCCGGGCGATTCCGCTGTCGGAACTGCCGGCGCGGATGCACGAATTCGACATCATCGTGTCGTGCACCGCGTCCACGTTGCCGATCATCGGGCTCGGCGCGGTCGAGCGGGCAGTCAAAGCGCGCCGTCACCGGCCGATTTTCATGGTCGATCTCGCCGTACCGCGCGATATCGAGCCCGAAGCCGGCCAGCTCGAAGACGTCTTCCTGTACACCGTCGACGACCTCGGCGCGATCGTCCGCGAAGGCAATGCGTCGCGGCAAGCCGCGGTCGCGCAGGCCGAAGCGATCATCGAAACGCGTGTGCAGAATTTCATGCAGTGGCTCGACGCGCGCAGCATCGTGCCGGTGATCCGCCATATGCACACGCAGGCCGACGTGCTGCGCCGCGCCGAAGTCGAGCGCGCGCAGAAGATGCTCGCCCGCGGCGACGACCCGGCCGCAGTACTCGAAGCGCTGTCGCAGGCGCTCACCAACAAGCTGATCCACGGCCCGACGCACGCGCTCAATCGCGCGAGCAGCGATAACCGCGACACGCTCATCGAACTGATGAGCGGTTTCTACAAGCACTCCGGTTCCACCGAGCGTTAGCGGCGCAGCCAGCGCCGCGCTGTCCGCGCCGCCCGCCAGTGGCGCGCGACATGCTTCCGATCAGGGCATCCGCCCACTCCCCTAGTCGCCGTCCTTGCCGGAGCCCGCTCCGAAACCCGTCCGATGAAAACGAGCATGCAACGCAAGCTCGACCAGCTCACTACGCGGCTGGCCGAACTGAACGACCTGTTGAGCCGCGAGGACATCACCTCGAATCTCGATCAATACCGCAAGCTCACGCGCGAGCACGCCGAGCTTGGGCCGGTGGTCGAGCATTACGCGCTCTGGCGCGAGGCGCGCAGCGACGAGGAAACCGCGCAGGAGCTGCTGGCGGACACGTCAATGCGCGACTTCGCGGAAGAGGAAATTCGCGCGGCACGCGACCGGATGGAGCAACTCGGCGCCGGCCTGCAAAAAATGCTGCTGCCGAAAGACCCGAACGACGATCGTAATATCTTCGTCGAAATCCGTGCGGGCACGGGCGGCGACGAGTCCGCGCTGTTCGCGGGCGATCTGCTGCGCATGTATCTGCGCTATGCCGAGCGCAATCGCTGGCAGGTCGAGATGATGTCGGCGAGCGAATCGGATCTCGGCGGCTACAAGGAAGTGATCGTGCGGATCGCCGGCGAAGCCGCGTATTCGAAGCTGAAGTTCGAGTCCGGCGGTCATCGCGTGCAGCGCGTGCCGGCCACCGAAACGCAGGGCCGCATTCACACGTCAGCCTGCACGGTCGCGGTGATGCCCGAGGCCGACGAAATCGGCGAAGTCGAGATCAATCCCGCCGATCTGCGCATCGACACGTTCCGCGCGTCCGGCGCGGGCGGGCAGCACATCAACAAGACCGACTCCGCGGTGCGCGTCACGCACTTGCCGACCGGCATCGTCGTCGAGTGTCAGGACGACCGCTCGCAGCACAAGAACAAGGACCGCGCGCTGAAGGTGCTCGCCGCGCGCATCAAAGACAAGCAGTCGCACGAACAGCAGGCGAAGGAAGCGGCGACGCGCAAGAGCCTGATCGGCTCGGGCGACCGTTCCGAGCGGATTCGCACGTACAACTTCCCGCAAGGACGGCTGACCGATCACCGGATCAACCTGACGCTGTATCGGCTCGACGCAATCATGGATGGCGATCTCGACGAACTGATCGCGGCGCTCGTCAGCGAGCATCAGGCGGAGTTGCTGGCCTCGCTGGGCGACGCGGACTGACGCACCGATGACACCCGCCACGCCAGACAATCCGACCACCCCGGCTAGCCCGACGGCCACGGCCGCCACGCCCGCCGCACTGCTGCGCGCCTCGCCGCTGCCGCCGCTCGAGGCGCGGATTCTGCTCACGCACGTGCTCGGCTGGCGGCATACGCAATTGATCACGCGCAGCGATGAAGGGCTCGACAGCGCGAGCGTCGAACGTTACCTGGTGTTGCAAGCGCGGCGCGTGGCCGGTGAGCCGGTCGCGCAACTGGTCGGCGCGCGGGAGTTTTTCGGGCTGGAGTTCGAAGTCACGCCGGACGTGCTGATTCCGCGTCCTGAAACCGAATTGCTGGTCGAAACCGCGCTGGCGGCGATGGAAAACATCACGCGGCCGCGCGTGCTCGATCTCGGCACCGGCACCGGCGCGATTGCCGTGGCGATTGCGTCGACGCGGCCCGACGCGCGGGTTTGGGCGCTCGACCGTTCCGCCGGAGCGCTGGCAGTGGCCACGCGCAACGTCACTCGCCTGCTGGACGCGAAACGCCCGGGCGGCGCCATGTCGCTCAGGCAAAGCGACTGGTACGACTCACTCGACGCCGCACTGTGCTTCGACGTGATCGTCAGCAATCCCCCGTATATCGCGAGCGGCGATCCGCATCTGTCGGAAGGTGATTTGCGTTTCGAGCCGCGCGGCGCGCTCACCGATGAAGCGGACGGCCTCAGCGCGATCCGCGCGATCGTCGCCGGCGCGCCCGCTCGCCTCGCCGCTCATGGCGCCTTGTGGATCGAGCACGGCTACGATCAGGCCGAAGCGGTGCGCGCACTGCTAAGCGCGCAAGGTTTCGCGCAGGTGCGCTCGGAACGGGATCTAGCCGGTATCGAGCGGATCAGTGGCGGGCGACTCAGCGGCGAGGCGGCCGCATGCCTCGAACACCCGGGCGAACACTCACAATAGACGCACGGACGAATCGACCTTCGGCCGGCCGTACCGAAATCCGCTATCATTTCAGCCTATTCCCTACACATCACGGAACCGCAAGGTCAGTCATGGATACGCAACAACGCATCAAGCAAATCGTCGACGAAAACAACGTCGTCCTCTTCATGAAGGGCACCGCCCAGTTCCCGATGTGCGGCTTCTCCGGCCGCGCCATCCAGATTCTGAAAGCGTGCGGCGTCGGTGAACTCAAGACCGTCAACGTCCTCGAAGACGACGAAGTCCGCCAGGGCATCAAGACGTTCTCGAACTGGCCGACCATTCCGCAGCTCTACGTGAAGGGCGAGTTCATCGGCGGCTCGGACATCATGATGGAAATGTACGAATCGGGCGAACTGCAACAACTGTTCGCCGCGGCCTGAGCGGCCCCGGCCGTTCCGTTCATCCCGCTAAGGCGCCGCGAGCCATGGAAACACGCGCTGCGGCGCCACGCCGGCTGATCGTCGCGATCACCGGCGCGACCGGCGCCATCTACGGCGTCCGGCTGCTCGAAACGCTGCGCAGGCTCGGCGGCGTCGAGAGCCACCTGCTGATTTCGAGTGCAGGCTGGCTCAATATCCAGCACGAACTCCAGTTGAGCAAAGAAGACGTGCATCCTCTCGCGGATGTCGTCCATTCGGTGCGCGATGTCGGCGCGAGCATCGCGTCCGGCTCGTTCGCCACCGACGGCATGGTGGTCGCCCCCTGTTCGATGAAGACGCTCGCGAGCGTCGCGCACGGCTTCTCCGACAACCTGATCACCCGCGCCGCCGACGTGACGCTCAAGGAGCGTCGCCGCCTCGTGTTGCTCGTTCGCGAGACGCCGTTCAATCTCGCGCATCTGCGCAATATGACGGCCGTCACCGAAATGGGCGGCGTGATCTTCCCGCCGCTGCCCGCGTTCTACAACCAACCCGCATCCATCGACGAAATGGTCGATCACACCGTGGCGCGTGTGCTGGACCTGTTCGCGCTCGGGCCGGCTTTGTCGCCCTCGTGGACGGGTTTGCGCGACGCTCAGAAGTAGCGGACGGCATCCTGCCGCCTCTGCCAGGTATGTTGACGCGCGTCAATTGTCAACAATGGCGACACAATCAATTCTGTTTTCGCCAGTTTATCAAACGGTGGTGTGAGCCTATATTGATAGCAACCCAACTTCTGCGCCGTGTCCTCGCGACTGCGTTGCTGCCATGAACCGCCTACCCTCGCTTTTCCTGTCCCACGGTGCGCCCACGCTGCCGATCGATCCGTCGATGCCGTCCGCGGAGTTCGGCGTCCTGGGCGCGCAACTGCCGCGTCCGGCGGCCGTGCTGATGCTGTCGGCCCATTGGGGCACCGCGCATCCGCTGGCGAGCACGGCCACGACGCCGGAAACCATCCACGATTTCTACGGCTTTCCGCGTCAGTTGTACGAAATTCAGTATCCGGCGCCGGGCGCGCCCGATGTCGCGCGCCGCGCCGCCGTGCTGCTCGGCGCAAGCGGTATCCTCGCAGACACCCAGCCGCACGGGCTCGACCACGGCGCGTGGGTGCCGATGCTGCTGATGTTCCCGCACGCGGACCTGCCGGTCGCGCAGTTGTCGATCCAGCCGCACATGGACGCCGCACATCATTTCCGCGTGGGCCGCGCGCTGCGCGCATTGAGAGACGATGGCGTGATGGTGATCGGCTCCGGCCAGATCACGCACAATCTGCGCGCCGCCGATTTCTCCGCGCGGCCGGAAGATGCCGATCCGCGCGTGACCGAGTTCACGGACTGGTTCGAAACGAAACTCGCCGCGCACGATATCGACGCGCTGCTCGACTACCGCCGCCAGGCGCCGCACGCGGTGCTGATGCATCCGACCGACGAGCATCTGCTGCCCGTATTCGCGGCATTGGGCGCGGCAGACGACGATTATTCGCTGGCCATCCAGTCGCTCGGCACCTATCAGCGCTCGCTCGCGATGACAAACTACGTGTTCGGCACCGCCTGATCCTGGCGCCGGTAAGCCGCACGCAACACCCACGCGGCAGCCAACAAAAAAGCCCGCCTGAGCAACTCAGGCGGGCTTTTTCTCGTCCCGGACCCAACCACGATCCGGCCGACAGGCTCAGCGCGGCGCTTAGTGCGCGCCCATGCCTTCGAGCACTTCGTCGTGGGTCTGACGCTCTTCCAGATACTCCGACCGGTAGCCGCTATTGACGCCCCAGTAGTAGAACACCAGCGAGAACGCGATCACCACCAGCATGTCCCAGCCGTACGGCAGGATGCCGAAACCGCCGAACTCCTTGCTGCCGATCAGCGACAGAACCGCCATGATCGGCAGGTAGGCGACCAGCCACCATGCCGCCTTCAGATCGCGGCCCCAGCCGGCAAAACCCGACTTCGCCTGGAAGTAGAAGTACACCGGCAACGCGACGACCATCAGCAGAATGATTTCGCCGGTGAGCGGCCACCTGGCCCAGTACAGGATCAGCGAGGCGCACACGAACGCGAACGGCGCAATCACTTTCATGCCGACGATATGCAGCGGACGCTCCAGGTCCGTCGCCGCCCGGCGCAGCGCCATCAGGCTGATCGGGCCCGTCAGGTACGAGATCACCGTGGCGACCGAGATCACCGCCGCCAGCGAGCTCCAGCCGCGGAAGAAGAACAGGAAAATGAACGACACGAACAGGTTGAACCACATCGCCTGACGCGGCACGCCATAGAACGGGTGCACGTTGCCGAACATCTTCGGCATCGTGTTGTTGCGCTCCATCGCGTAGATCATGCGGGTGGTGGTCGCCATATAGGTCGTACCCGTGCCGCTCGGACTGACGAAAGCATCCACGTACAACAGGATTGCGAGCCAGTTCAGGTTCAGCGCGATCGCAAGTTCAGCGAACGGCGACGCGAAATTGAAGTGGCTCCAGCCCTTCATGACGTCGCTCGGGTTCACCGCGCCGATATACGCGATCTGCAACAACACGTAGATCACCAGCGCCAGCAGGATCGAGCCGATCACCGCGAACGGCACGCTCTTGGCCGGATTGCGCGCTTCGCCAGCGAGGTTGATCGGGCTCTGGAAACCGTTGAACGCGAACACGATGCCGCTCGTCGCGACCGCCGTCAGCACCGACGACCAGCCGTACGGCGCGAACGTGCTTGCTTCGCCGAAGTTTTCCTTGTGGAAGCCCGTCAGCATCAAGCCGAGAATCGTCGCGCCGGGGATCAGAAACTTGAAGATCGTGATCGCCGAATTGGCGCGCGCGAACAGTTTGACGCCCCAGTAGTTCAGCAGGAAGTAAATGATCACGAGGCCGGCGGACAGCAATAACCCGTTAGTGGTTAATGATCCGTCGACGAAGAGCGCATGCGCCCACGCGTAGGGCCACGTGCTCATGTATTGAATGGATGCCTCGGCCTCGATCGGAATCACCGAAACGATCGCAATCCAGTTGGCCCACGCGCTGATAAAACCGACCAGCGCACCGTGCGAATAGCGCGCGTAGCGCACCATACCGCCGGATTCCGGAAACATCGCACCGAGTTCCGCGTAGGTCAGAGCAATCGCGAGAATCACGACAGCGCCGATGACCCAGGCACAAATGGCGGCGGGACCGGCAATTTTGGCGGCCTTCCATGCGCCGAACAGCCAGCCCGATCCGATGATCGAGCCCAGGCCGGTCAGCAGTAGTGCGAACGGCCCGATGTTCCGTTGTATAGAACTTTTCACGTCTTCTCCTGTATCAGAACCATGTCGGCACCGCGTGACATCGCTTGTGGCGCTGGAGACGGGTGACGCGCATGCATGCGCGACGGACCCATTCTCACAGGTGCAACCGACGCGCGGCGCGTAGTTTAACGGTTGCACCGACTTGATGCAGCGAAACTAAGGGTTCTCCCTGACAAAAAGATCGAGGCGACAGCAAGGTTTGTAAGCAAAAACTGCGCCTACGCATCGAATATTGGTAAAGATTTGACGATACTGTTGACCTTCTCTCGAAATGGCCGTATAACGTCCGGGCAGGATTTCAAGCGGCGAGTGAATTGGTCTTTCGTAGTTCGCCCATCAACGGTACTCCGGTTGGTCCCATTACCCCCTTCCTTGATTTTCATGCACCTTCTGGGCTTCGGCCTTATTTACCATCTTTAGGAACAAGTAATATGGAAACCGGTACCGTCAAGTGGTTCAATGACGCAAAGGGCTTTGGCTTCATCACGCCGGACGGCGGCGGCGAAGATCTGTTCGCGCATTTCTCGGAAATCCGCACGGAAGGCTTCAAGACGCTGCAAGAAAACCAAAAGGTTACGTTTGAAGTGAAGACGGGCCCGAAGGGCAAGCAAGCCGCTAACATCAAGCCGGTGTAAGCGACACGCTTCCTTCTGGACGCAAAAAACCCCGCCTCGGCGGGGTTTTTTTATATCCGTCGCAACTGAATGCGCTGATTATCTTCGCAGTATGCGAGGGATTAGTTTGTTGGTTATCCGAACAGACGCCGGGCGTGAATACCGAGTCCCGTTGCAACGCTGGCGAGTCGATCGCCGAATACCGCTTTCGCATCCGGAAATGCCGCAGCCAATGCGCCCGATAGAAATGCGAGTCCCGTCGACCCGCCTGTGAAATAAACCGCGCTGACGTCGCGCGGCGCGACGCCGGCCACCTGGACTGTATCGCGCGCCGCCTGCACGATGCGCTGCGTCTCATCCTGGCCGGCCCTGATGAGCTGGGCTTCGTCGAAGGCGAGGCGGAGGTCGTTTTCCACTTCGTCGAGATCGATGACGGTCTCGCCGCCGGCGGCCACGCCGATCTTCGCCTCTTCCGCATGGGCCGCCAGCGCGTGGCCCAGACGGCGCTCCACGACGCGCATCAGGCGGTCGTGATGCTTGACCTCGGTAAAAAGGTGCCGCATCAGCGCGAGTTCGCTGACCCGCTTCGGCGCGTAGACTGTATTGATCAGGTGCCAGGTCGCCAGATCGAAATAGACCCGGTTCGGAATCTCGCGCCCTTCCGGATCGAGCGACTGATAGCCGAGCTCGCGCAGAATGGTCGCCAGTTCGACGCGGCGGTCGAAGTCCGTGCCGGCGACGTGCACGCCGTGGTGCGCCAGCACGTCTTCCTTGCGCTCGACACGCTTCATCCGCTCCGGCCCGACCCGCACCAGCGAAAAGTCCGACGTGCCGCCGCCGATGTCGGCCACCAGCACGAGACCTTCTTCCGTCAGATGCGATTCGTAGTCGAACGCGGCCGCGATCGGCTCATACTGGAAATGAATCTCCCGCAAGCCGACCGAGCGCGCCGCGGCTTCGAGCTGCTGCTGCGCCATCCGGTCGGCGCGCGGATCGTCGTCGACGAAAAACACCGGGCGGCCCAGCACTGCGCGATCGATCGCGCCGCCGACGCTCTTTTCGGCCGAGCGCTTGAGGTGATCGACGAAAATCGCGATCACGTCCGTGTACTTGATCGCGGAACCGTCGCCCAGATCCGTCGAGTTTTCGGCGAGCGGCGAGCCGAGAATGCTTTTCATCGAGCGCATCAGGCGGCCGTCGAAGCCGTCGATGTACGCCGCTAGCGCCGCCCGCCCGAATTCGCGGGTGTCTTCGTCGGTATTGAAAAAGACGGAGGTGGGCAGCGTCGTGTAGGCGCCTTCGACTGGCGCGAGCTTGAGCAGAGCGCCGTCAGGCACGGCCACGGCCGAGTTGGAAGTACCGAAGTCAATCGCGCAATAGTTCATGGCAGGCATCGCCGCTCAGCTGGCGCGGACATAAAGGGGAGCGGTTTTGTAACACGAAAGCTCAAGCAGCATCAACTAAGGCTTTCGAGCTGGCCGCAATAAGACAAGAGGTCGCTCGACGGAACGAATATTGCTCTTTTCGACAGGATACGCCGCCAAATTTCCGGATTGAGGAGACTTCAAGCAATGAGCGCGCCGCCGACTGCCGCTGTGCACGAAAAAAACGCCACGCTGATCGAAACGGACCTGCCCTCGCGGCTCGACCGGCTGCCGTGGGGCCGCTTTCATTCGCTGATCGTGGTGGCGCTGGGCGTCACGTGGCTGCTCGACGGCCTCGAGGTGACCTTGGCGGGCGCCGTCGCGAGCGCGCTGAAGTCCAGTCCTTCGTTGCGCTTTTCCAACGCCGATGTCGGCTTGGCAGGCAGTGCATACATTGCCGGTGCGGTGCTCGGGGCGCTCGGCTTCGGCTGGCTGACCGACCGGCTCGGCCGCCGCAAGCTGTTTTTCATCACGCTCGCCGTCTATCTGGCCGCGACAGCGGCGACCGCGCTGTCGTGGAGTCTGGCCAGCTTCATGCTGTTTCGCTTCCTGACCGGCGCGGGGATCGGCGGCGAATACACGGCGATCAACTCGACGATCCAGGAATTCACGCCGGCGCGGGTGCGCGGCTGGACCGATCTGGGCATCAACGGCACGTTCTGGGTTGGCGCGGGGCTTGGCGCGGCCGGCTCGCTGGTGCTGCTCGATCCTCACCTGCTGCCGGCCGACTGGGGCTGGCGCGCGTGCTTCTTCATCGGCGCGGTGCTCGCCCTGGTGATCCTGCCAATGCGCATCTGGGTGCCCGAGAGCCCGCGCTGGCTGCTGACGCACGGCGATGAGCGCGACGCGCGCTCGATCGTCGAAGGCATCGAAACGCGTTTTCGCGCCGAAGGCCACGCGCTCTCCGACGACCAGCTCACACGTCTGCGGCTGCGCGCCCGTGCGCATACGCCGTTGCGCGAGGTGTTCCATACGCTGTTCAACGTGCACCGGCGCCGCGCGCTCGTCGGCCTCACGTTGATGACCGCCCAGGCGTTCTTCTACAACGCGATTTTCTTCACTTACGCACTCGTGCTCACCGATTTCTACCAGGTGCCGGGCGACCACATCGGCTGGTATCTGCTGCCCTTCGCGCTCGGCAATTTTCTCGGACCGCTGCTGCTCGGACGGCTTTTCGACGTAATCGGTCGGCGCAAGATGATCGCGGCGACTTACGGCATGTCCGCGATCCTGCTGACGCTGAGCGGCTACCTGTTCGAGCAGCAGTTGCTCACCGTCGTCACGCAGACGATTGCCTGGATGGTGATTTTCTTCTTCGCGTCGGCGGCGGCGAGTTCGGCGTATCTGACGGTCAGCGAATCGTTCCCGCTCGAAATCCGCGCACTGGCGATTGCAATCTTCTACGCGTTCGGCACGGCGCTCGGCGGCATCATCGGCCCGACGTTTTTCGGGCGGCTGATCGACACGCATCAGCGCAGCGCGGTGTTCTCGGGCTACCTGGTGGGATCGGGGCTGATGCTCGCGGCGGCCGTGGTGGCGGCGATCTGGGGCGTGGACGCGGAGCGGAAATCGCTCGAACACGTGGCAACGCCGCTGTCGAGCCTCGCGGACGAGGTGGAATAAAAAAACGCGCGGACGGTGCCGCGCGCTCTTCGCATCTAGCGCGGCGAGCCGCTCAGAGGGCCTTCTTCCAGCCGCCGCCGTAGGCGACGTCGGCCAGCGGCAAACGCTGGCGCACCGACTTCTCGCGCTCGCGCAGCACCGGATCGAGCTTGTCGACTTCGCCGTAATGGCCAAGCGAAATGATCGCGATCACGTCGACGTCGTTCGGCAGCGCGAATGTCGTGCGGAACGCGTTCGGATCGAAGCCGCTCATCTGATGCGCGGCCAGCCCGAGCGCATGCGCCTGCAACACCAGCGCCATGGCGGCGGAACCGGCATCGTACGCGGCGCAGCGGTTCACTTCACCCTTATTGGTCAGCGTGTGCGTGGTCACGGCGATCAGCACCGGCGCGCGCGAGTTCCAGCCCTGGTTGAACGGCACCAGCGTCGCGAAAGCCTGCTTGAACGAGACTTCGTCGACACTGCGATCAAAGACGAGAAAACGCCACGGTTGCGCGTTGTAGGCAGACGGCGCCCAGCGCGCCGCTTCGAGCACGGAACGCAAATGCTCGCGACTCACCGGCTCGCTCGAATACGCGCGCGGACTCCAACGGCCTGCAATCAGTTCGTGAATGGCAACTTCGGTAGGGGCGGGTTTGTTGGTCATGCGCTTCTCTCGGTCGAAATTCATGATCGCCGGGCGGTCGCCCAGGGTCACATAGGATAACCGGGGTTAGGCGCGCGCGCTCCAACAAGCGGTCAGTTTGTTTCCACGCGGCTTGCAAAAGGAAACGGCCACCGGATTCACCCAGCGGCCGTCGCTTGTTGCTTCGTTGCTTCATTACGAAGCGCAGCTTTACACCGCCTGCGGCTCCGGCACCTTCGCAGGCCGATTGATCCGCAACACGATCATTGCGGCGACCAGACACAGCCCGCCCGAAATCATCGACGCCACCGTATAGGTGCCGAGGCTCGCGCGCAGCATGCCCGCGCCGAGCGCCGCGAACGCCGCGCCGAGCTGGTGGCCCGCGACCACCCAGCCGAACACCACGGGCGCCGCTTCCTTGCCGTAGACGTCAGTTGCGAGACGCACGGTCGGCGGAACGGTCGCGATCCAGTCGAGCCCGTAGAACACGGCGAACAGCGGCAGACCGAAGAAGTCGATACCGAACGCGTGCGGCAAGTACATCAGCGACAAGCCGCGCAAACCGTAATACCAAAACAGCAACACGCGGCTATTGAAGCGATCCGACAGCCAGCCCGACAGCGTCGTACCGAACAGATCGAAGATGCCCATCGCGGCGAGCAGCGACGCGCCCTGCACCTCGGTCATGCCGTAGTCGCCGCACATCGCGATCAGGTGGGTGCCGACGTAGCCGTTGGTGCTCGCGCCGCAGATAAAAAAGCTGAAGAACAGCAGCCAGAAGTCGCGGGTTTTGCTCGCCATGGCCAGCGTGCCAAACGCGATGGCGAGCGGATTCTGTTTAGTCACGGTGCTCGCGACCGGCGCATCGTGCGGTTCGCCGTACGGACGCAGTTTCATGTCGGCTGGGCGTTCGGGCAGCAGAAACGCGACCAGCGGAATCACCACCGCCGCCGCAAGTGCGACGACCCACACGACCTGGCGCCAGCCGTAATGCTCGGCGATGGCCGCGAGCATCGGCAGGAACACCAGTTGGCCGGTGGCCGAACTGGCCGTGAGAATGCCCATGACGAGGCCGCGGCGCGTGGTGAACCAGCGCGTCACCACGGTCGCCGACAGCGACAGCGCCGCGACGCCGGTCGAACCGCCCACCATCACGCCCCAAATCAGCACCATCTGCCACGGATGCGTCATCAGGGACGACAGCGCCACGCCCGCAGCCATCGTGCCGAGTGCGAGGAGCAGCGTGGGGCGCACGCCGAAGCGCTGCATCGCCGCCGCCGCGAACGGCCCCATCAGGCCGTAAAGCGCGATGTTCACGGAGATTGCCAGCGAAATCGTGGCGCGGCTCCAGCCGAACTGGTGCTCGAGCGGCACCATCATCACGCTCGGCGTGGCGCGCGTGCCGGCCGCCGCCAGCAATACCAGAAACACCACCGCGACTGTCAACCAGCCATAGTGGAACCGTCCGCCAATCAGTCTCGCTGCCCAGTTCATTGGTTCTCCAATCGACGCTCCGCCTCGCCGGCTGCGTCGTTCGTATTATTACGGGTTCCGTAAATGACTTGTAACAGATCAGTCACAATAGTGTTGCGATGTTAGTTACTGGTCGGTAACATGTCAAGGCGTCAATTCAGTTCAATCAGGTGTCCCATCATGTCCGAGAGCAACACTCCCAAGCCGACCGGCAAAGCCCGTGCGCGCGGTGCGCAGACGGCCGGGCCGCAGGCGCAGCGCAATCTGCTGCACGCCGCGAGCGAGCTGTTCTATCGCGAAGGCGTGCGCACAGTCGGCGTCGACGCGGTGGTCGAGCGCGCGGGCGTGAACAAGATGAGTCTGTACCGCCAGTTCTCGTCGAAAGACGAATTGGTGATGGCTTATCTGGAACAGCAGGACGAGCGGTTCTTCGGCTACGTCGAGAGGAGTTTCGCCAAGCATCCGGGCGAACCGGCGAAGCAGCTTCAGCAGTATTTCGACGACCTCGCCGTGCGCGCTTCGGTGGACGACTATCGCGGCTGTCCGTTTGTGAACGTGTCGGTGGAGTTTTCGGACCCCGCGCATCCGGCCCGGCAGTTCGTCTTTCGCAACAAGCAGCGTTTGACGGCACGGCTCATCGAACTGTCGACGGCGGCGGCCGCTGACGATCCAGAGGCGCTCGCGAATGCACTGGGTGTGGTAATCGAGGGCGTCTATGCGGCCAGCCAGACTTACGGCCCGGGATGCGGGCCCATTCGGGCCGCGCCGAAAGTCGCCGCGCAGTTGATCGCCGCGGCATGCGGCGGGACGCGCGCGGTTTGATCTGAAGCGGGGTCGAGCCGGGGTTGCGTCTTGTTCGCGCCGGGGGATTGCGCCGGGGGCAAAGCGGTGCGGGTTCGCGCCATTAGAATAGTGCTTTTCCCCATCCGCTTTCATCCGCCGTGTCGCCTGCCATGCCGTTGCCCGCCGAATCCCACGATGCCGTCGTTGCCGCCACCCGTCACTGGCTGACCGAGGCCGTGATCGGGCTCAATTTGTGTCCGTTCGCGAAAGCCGTGCACGTGAAGGGGCAGATTCGGTATGCCGTGAGCGAGGCCGCGGACATGGAGGCCGTGTTGACCGATCTCGAAGCGGAGTTGCAGACGCTGATCGCCGCCGATCCGGAGGCCATCGACACCACGCTGCTCATTCTGCCGCGCGCGCTCGGCGATTTTCTCGACTTCAACGATTGCCTGTTTTTCGCCGACCGGCTCATCAAGCAGCTTCGGCTCGAAGGAGTCGTTCAGATCGCGAGCTTTCACCCTTCTTACCAGTTCGAAGGCAGCGACCCGGACGATATCGAGAACTACACCAATCGGGCGCCCTATCCGATCCTGCATCTGCTGCGTGAAGACAGCATTGAGCGGGCCGTTCAGGCGTTCCCCGATGCGGAAGATATTTACGAACGCAATCAGGCGACGCTGCGGCGAATCGGCCTTGCAGGCTGGAACGAATTGATGAAGCGCTGAACGTACGCGCGCGGACAGAGGGCGGCAGTGCCGGTGGCACTATGGGCACACGACCGCCAAGGCCGTTTCTCTTATTGAAAAAGCTTCGCCGCGCCAGCCGGGACCCACTCAGGCCTCAACAAAAAACCGCTCTTTCAACTCCTGAATACCGAGCGTGTCCATCACCTCATTGAGCCGTTCGGCCGGCCGACGCCTCGGCAGATCCTTGTATTGGGCGATGATCAGTTCGTTTTTCATCGAATGCTCCCAGCCGACCAGTTCGGTTACGCTGACCTGATACCCATGCGCCTCGAGCTGCAGGCAGCGCAGCACATTCGTGATCTGGCTGCCGAATTCCCGCGTGTGCAGCGGGTGCCGCCACATTTCCGTCAACGCATTGCCGAGCGACTTGCCCTTGTTCTGCCGTAGCACACCGGCCACTTCGGCCTGACAGCATGGCACCACCACGATGTACTTGGCGCGCTTTTCGAGCGCGAACCGGATCGCGTCATCAGTGGCGGTATTGCAGGCGTGCAGCGCCGTCACGATGTCGATCTGCGCCGGCAAACGTGTCGACGTAATCGACTCCGCGACCGACAGGTTCAGAAACGACATCCCCGTAAAACCCAGCCGCGCCGCCAATTCTTCGGACTTCGTAACGAGATCTTCGCGGGTTTCAATGCCGTAAATGTGTGAAGCCCCACCCGCCGCGCTCTGAAACTCCTTGAAGAAAAGATCGTAAAGAATAAAACCTAGGTATGACTTGCCTGCGCCGTGGTCGACGAGCGTCAGGGCGCCTTGCTTGTCCTTGAGGTCTTTGAGCAGCGGCTCGATGAACTGGAACAGGTGATAGACCTGCTTCAGCTTGCGGCGGCTGTCCTGATTCATCTTGCCGTCGCGCGTGAGGATATGGAGCTCCTTCAGCAACTCGACGGATTGGTTCGGACGGATTTCGTGGGTTTTGCTGGACATCGTATGAACCGCCATCAATTGCAACGCGAACGTGCGACAGATGACGGAAAAAGGGAAAAGTTGCTGCCAGTTTACCCAAAGTGCGACTCGCTCACCCAGCGAGCCACGGAAACCATGCGAGAAATGCATCAGCCTGGAACGTTTCATGCTCGAAAAGCATCAGGGAAACGTTCCGGGAGTGACTGAAACAGCTTGCGCCCCGGCTCTGGCCGATCGCGCGAGCCGTGTCGCCGATAACAAGAAGCTGCCGGCCGTGGCACCGATCACGCGAACCGAACGCATGTGGGGAGGACGGACCCAGAAAGCGGGCCGAACGTTACGTAACCAGCAGCGCGCCGAGACTTCAAGCGGACGCGTGCTCGGATGATAGAAGAGGCGGCAATGGATACGGTACCCAACGGAAACGTGGAACAGAAATTTCAGGAAATGCTGGCGAAGCTCACCGCGACGCCGGCCTGGTCGGAGAAGCAGCAACTCGAACTGGAAATGGCGCGCGACATCTCCACCGAAATGCTGCGCCTGGCCGAAGTCATGCGCGATGGCAGCGTCGACATGGAAACGTGTCTGACCATGCTCAAGTACGCCAAAGTGCTCGACTTCGTGATGACCACGCTCGCGTCGCGGCGCGACATCAAACCACAAACGCTGCGGGTCATCTTCAAGCTCGCCGGGCTGAAGGTGGACGAGGCGTACCCCGGCTAGCGCTCAGGAGAACGCTTCACGCGAGAACGCCGCGACCCGCGGGCGGCGGCTCCAAGCCGCTTGCCCGGGTCGGACGAGACATCTTTCGTCCACAAGGACGATTCACTCACCCGCGCGGTGCCTCAACCGGCGGTGTGCCTTCATGAAACAGCGTCTTGAGTTGTGCACGCAGTTCCGGCGAATCCGTGTGCTGGTGGATCGCGACGGCGTGCTGCACGGCGGCTTCGAGCAATTCGCTGTCGCTGTCGGCGGATAGCGCGACGGTGCAATTCATTTCGCTCGGGAATTCGCGGCAATCGATGTATTTGCGGCTCATGGCTGGCTCCTTGATTTTTCAAACGATCGCCCCCCATGCGAGCGGCGCACGCGCGAGCCACGACGCCGGCCGTCGCGCGGCGGCGATCGCTGCGCCCCCGGTATTTGCCGGCCTTGCGTGCAGCATTGATCGCAGCGGTGGCCGCGTCGGGGCGGTAAGCAGTCGATGGGCTGGTTTGACGCGAGAAAGACGCGCGCGGCGTCCGAGGGAAGGTGTTTGAAAAGTATAGGTCGCGCGGGTCCGGAACACAGATGCGAACGCGCGGCGGACGACTACGCAAGCGCCTGAACCCGGCTTTTTTCGGCCCCTCGCTCTGGCCGTGCGTTTGCCCTGTGCCGTGTGCGGTGTGAAAATAGCGCCCTTCGCGCCGCTCGGGGTCGTCGGTCCGGCCGGCGCGCCGCTTCTTCCTTCCGCTTATCCGCAGGTCCGCATGCCCTCTTCCCTGGATTCCGCCCGTGTCGCCGTGATCGGCGGCGGCCCCGCCGGCCTGATGGCGGCCGAGGCACTCGCCCGCCAGGGCGTGCAAGTCGACGTCTACGACGCGATGCCGTCGGTCGGCCGCAAGTTTTTGATGGCGGGCAAAGGCGGCATGAACATCACGCATTCGGAGTCGCGCGAGCCGTTTCTCAACCGCTACGGCGCGCGCCGCGAACGGATCGCGCCGCTGCTGGACGTCTTCGGACCCGACGCGCTGCGGGCGTGGTTGCAGGATCTGGGGGTCGACACTTTCGTCGGCAGTTCCGGGCGCGTGTTTCCCACCGATATGAAAGCCGCACCGATGCTGCGCGCGTGGCTGCATCGGCTGCGTGAGACGGGCGTGCGGTTTCATATGCGGCACAAGTGGAGCGGTTGGGGTCCTGACGCGGACGACGCCACCACGCACACGCTGCGGTTCGAGACGCCCGACGGCGAGCGCACCGTAAGCTGCGATGCTGTCGTGTTCGCGCTCGGCGGCGCAAGCTGGCCGCGTCTCGGATCGGACGCCGCCTGGGTGCCGCCGATGGCCGCCCGTCAGGTGCCGGTGACGCCGCTGCGGCCCGCGAACTGCGGCTTCGACGCCGACTGGAGCCCTTATTTGCGCGAGCGTTTTGCCGGTCAGCCGGTCAAGCCGGTTGCCATCACGCTCACCGATGTAGACAAAAACGTCCACAATCGACAAGGTGAAATACTTCTGACCCAAACGGGCCTCGAAGGTAGCCTGATTTATGCGATGTCGACGGCGATCCGCGAGCGGATTCTGGCCGCCGGCGAGGTGACGATCGCGCTGGATCTGGCGCCAGGCTTGTCGCTCGAGCGGGTCGTCGCCGAAGTGACGCGGCCGCGCGGATCGCGCTCGACGGCAAGTCACCTGCACGGACGAATCGGGATTGGCGGCGTAAAACTGGCTTTGCTGCACGAGATTTTGTCGAAGGAGGCGTTTGCCGATGCGCACGGCCTCGCCCATGCGATCAAGGCGCTGCCGGTGCGGCTAACGCGCGCCCGGCCTATCGCGGAAGCGATCAGCACCGCCGGCGGGATTGCGTTCGAGGCGCTCGACGCGCATCTGATGATCGAGCGGCTGCCCGGCGTATTTTGTGCGGGGGAGATGCTCGATTGGGAAGCGCCCACGGGCGGTTATCTGCTGACCGCCTGCTTTGCCAGTGGACTGGTGGCCGGCACGGGGGCAGCGGCGTATCTGAAGGCGCTTAAGGCGCGCGGCGCGCCGACGTGATGCCGCCACGGGTTGCCGCTTTCTGGTCTCGCGGGAACACGCTTCAGCATTTCTTCCGTCGCCCGATCACCTGAGATGCTTGGGCGCCATAGCGACACGCCTGACGTGTGGCGTATCGCAGACTTTCAAGACGCGGGGCGCACAGGCGTGATGCGCAGAGACGCGGCGTCCCGGTTTCGCGGCAAACGCACCTCTTGCCGACTTTTTGACCGCAACGCACTTTGGGCACCGCAACGACGGCGCTACCGTGCGGCGTATTACGAGGCCCCCAAGACGCGAGTCGCGTCCGCGTGATGCGTAATGCGCCGCCTCTCACCGCGCCAACGCATCGCGCCACGTCTCACCCGCTCAACGCGCCTTGAGACGCCACAACGACGTCACCTCGGCCAACCTCGCCGCGTGCAGCGCATCGGTCTCATCCGTCGACTTCGGATGCCGTGGGCGAATATCCTCGCGCCCCACCACCGTCAGCCCGGCTTTCTCGATTGCGGCAAGCAGCCATTCACGCGACCGCAAGCCGAGATGCTCGGCGAAATCCGACAGGATCAGCCAGCCCTCTCCGCCTGGCGACAGATGCTCCGCGAGGCCGTTCAGGAAGCCGAGCAGCATGCGGCTTTCCGGATCGTACACCGCGTATTCGATCGGCGAGGCCGGTCTCGCCGGCACCCACGGCGGATTGCACATGACGAGCGGCGCCCGGCCTTCCGGAAACAAATCCGCCTGTACTACCTCGACTTGCTGATCGTAGCCGAGGCGCGTGAGGTTCTCGCGCGCACAGGCGAGCGCTCGCGGGTCCTGATCAGTGGCGACGATTTTCTTCACGCCGCGTTTGGCGAGCAGCGCGGCCAACACGCCGGTCCCGGTGCCGATATCGAATGCCTTGTTCAGCGACGGCAGCGGCGTGCGCGCAACGAGATCGACATACTCGCCGCGTACCGGCGAAAACACGCCGTAGTGGGGATGGATGCGCTCGCCGAGCGCGGGAATCTCGACACCCTTCTTGCGCCACTCGAACGCGCCAATCAGACCGAGCAGTTCGCGCAGCGACACGACCGACGCTTCGTCGGTGGGCGGGCCGTAGGTTTCCGTACAGGCCTGCTGCACGTCGGGCGCGCGGCGCAGTGGAATCCCGTAAGTGGCGTCGAGCGGAATCAGGATCATGCCGAGCGTTCGCGCGCGTTGCGACTGGGCCTGGCGATGCAGGTTGAACACGTCGAGCGGCGTCTCGCCGCGCTTGCGCGGTTTGCGCTCGAGTCGGCGCGTGACCGCCTGCAGCAACTGACGAGCGTTCTGGAAGTCGCTGTTCCACAGTAGCGCCGTGCCTTCGCAGGCGAGGCGGTAGGCCGAGTCGGCAGTGGTGCGATCGTCCGCGACGATCACGCGTTTGGGTGGCGGCACGGCGGCTTCGGAACGCCAACGTGCGGTGCGGGGGCCGTCGGCTTCGGGCCAGGAAATGGTTGCGGGGCTGGTCATGGTGAGGTGGGATCGGTGTTGCGGAAGCGACGCGCGGAAAACGTTGCGTCGTTGGGGGCGCTGCCCGCCGGAGTACTTTTTAGCGATGCCGACTGACGCCCGAATAGTACCTCTGTCGCACGGTTTCGCGGCGCGCTATTCGCGGACGAGCGTGATTGGGGCGGGCGTCGGCGCCGACTGCGTGGACTGCGTGGACTGCGTGGACTAAAAACTCTACAATCGACAAGGTGAAAGAGATATGGTGATTTTGAGCCGTTGCCGTTCTCACCGATGCGGTCGGCAAAGGCTCGACGCCTTCAGCCAGCGGCCTTGGCGGCTAAAGCCGTGTGCGATCCGGCACCGCGCTGCCGGCGCCAACGCACGGCAAGGCACGGAAATCAACAGACCGGTCGGCGACAACAATGCCGATGCACGTCATTTTCTCGACGACGGATCCTGTAATGATCTGGTCGGGCCGAAAAACTTAATGCATGAAATATGCAAAATGAATAAATAGAGAATCGACTGCCTATTGCGTAATGTGATGTTTTAACATCGCCGTCAATGAGCAAAATAGACAGACGCGTATCCTCTGGGTATAGTTATCGTTAGTAAGAATATGGCTGAAAAAGAACCTGAGAGACCAAAAGTGGCGCGGCACGGTATTCTGCCTAGCGCCCTAGTCAAACAAATAGGCCGTCCTTCCGTTGCGGACCCGCCGCGGTCCGCAACTCATCTTTTCTTTAACGCTTAATCGCCACTGGCCATCTCTGGCGTTTAACGCATTCAAGCTCGTTTCCCTCTGCAATAAGACCATTTGCACATCCCGGCACAGCCAGGTTAATCGCACGCCCAGTAAATTGAATTGCGGACCGGCAAATAAAAAACGGGGTTTCTGGTTGAACAGAAACCCCGTTTCGTACTACTGGTGCCGGCTGCAGGACTCGAACCCGCCACCTCATGATTACAAGTCAAGCGCTCTACCTGATGAGCTAAGCCGGCATGAGGCCGTGATTCTACTTCATTTTACGATCTTGAGGCGAGCCCTTCCGCCACCTTTCGAGCCATCGTCGTCAGGTTGGGGGGCGTTCGTCGCGCTATCCGCCTTCGCGGCAGTTGCGTCGCTCGCCGGCGATGCCTCGACCGCGCGCGGCGCCGCGGGTGTAACCGGCGCTGCGGCCTCGTCCGCCGGCACCGCATCGGCGCCGGAATCTTGCGCCTCGCCACCCGCCGACTCGACCGGAAACGCCATACCCTGGCCGTTTTCGCGCGCATAGATCGCGAGAACATTCGCGACCGGCACCTCGATCTTGTGCGACTTGCCGGAGAAACGCGCGCTGAACTCGATCCACTCGTTGCCCATCTGCAACTGGCTGGTCGCCTCGAAGCTGATGTTCAACACGATCTCGTTGTCACGCACGAACTGACGCGGCACGCGCGTCTGATTGTCGACCCGGACCGCGATGTGCGGCGTATAGCCGTTATCCGTGCACCACTCGTAGAGCGCGCGCAGCAGGTAAGGCTTGGTGGAAATCTCTTGCATCAACAGTCCTCTTACCGGGTTCGGGCTCGCGCAACGAGTTGCGCGGCGCCCTCACCCCAAAGCCAAACTCAACGACGCATCACCTTTTCCGAAGGCGTCAGCGCTTCGATGTAAGCCGGGCGGCTGAAAATGCGCTCAGCGTACTTCATCAGCGGTGCGGCGTTCTTCGACAGTTCGATGCCGTAGTGATCCAGACGCCACAGGAGCGGCGCGATCGCGACGTCGAGCATCGAGAACTCTTCGCCGAGCATGTACTTGTTCTTCAGGAAGATCGGCGCAAGCTGGGTCAGGCGATCGCGGATCGCGAGGCGGGCCTTCTCGTGATTCTTCTCGGCGGCCTTGCCCTTCTCGTTCTCGAGCGTGCCGACGTGCACGAACAGTTCCTTTTCGAAGTTCAGCAGGAACAGACGGGCGCGGGCACGCTGCACCGGATCGGCCGGCATCAGCTGCGGATGCGGGAAGCGCTCGTCGATGTACTCGTTGATGATGTTCGATTCGTACAGAATCAGGTCCCGTTCGACGAGAATCGGCACTTGACCATACGGATTCATCACGGCGATGTCTTCCGGCTTGTTAAACAGGTCGACGTCGCGGATTTCGAAGTCCATGCCCTTTTCGAACAACACCAGCCGGCAACGCTGGGAGAACGGGCAAGTTGTGCCGGAATACAGAACCATCATGTTTACGTTTCCTCAAAAAGCTGAAGGGCCAGCGCGCGGAAAAACCGTTCAGCAGGTTTTTCCTGGCGCCGGCCCCACGCCGGGTGACGGCGTGATTATTTGATATGTTTCCAGTACGCGGCGTTCAGTCGCCAGGCGAAAAAGCTCAGGATACCGAGGAACAGCAGCACCCACACGCCAAGCTGTTTGCGGGTTTTCTGCGTCGGTTCGGACATCCATGACAGGTACGACACGAGGTCGGCCACAGCAGAATCATAATCTACCGGCGACATCGTCCCCGGAGTGAGCTGCTGGAAGCCGACAAATTTGTGTACCGTCTCGCCAGTTTTTTCGTCGGTTTCGTCACCGAACTTCGCTGCACGTTGCCCCTGAAGCTGCCACAGCACGTGAGGCATGCTCACGTTCTCATACACCAGATTGTTCCAGCCGGTGGGCCGCGTATTGTCGCGATAAAAACTGCGCAGATACGTGTAGAGCCAGTCCTTGCCCCGCGCCCGCGCTTCCACCGACAGATCCGGGGGCGCCGCCCCGAACCACGCTTTCGCGTCGTCCGGGCGCATCGCCACGGTCATCGTGTTACCGACCTTGTCGGTGGTGAACAGCAGGTTCGCCTGAATTTCGCTCGGCGTGATGCCGATGTCGGTCAGGCGGTTGTAGCGCATCAGACTCGCACTGTGGCAATTCAGGCAGTAGTTTACAAACAATTGCGCGCCGTGCTGCAAAGAAGCGAAATTCTCCGCGTTATCCGGCGCGCGGTCGAGATGGAAATTCTCGTCCGCGTAAGCCGGAGTGGCCAGCACCGCGAGCAGTGTCGCGCCGATCAGCGCGCACGTCGAAAGCAGTTTCTTCATTTCGTGTTCTCCTGGCTCGCGATTAGTGAGGCTTGAACCGCACCCGCTCGGGCGGCTGCTTGAACTTGCCAAGCCGCGTCCAGAACGGCATGCCGAGGAAGAACGCGAAGTAGATCAGCGCGCACACCTGGGCAATCAACGTCGAGGCAGGCGACGGCGGTTTAGTGCCGAGGAAGCCCAACGTCAGGAAAGCGAGCACGAAGATCGCGTAGAACACCTTGTGAAAAAACGGCCGGTAGCGGATCGATTTCACCGGCGAGCGGTCGAGCCACGGCAGGAAAAACAGCGAGATCACCGCGCTGCCCATCACCACCACGCCCCAGAACTTCGACTCCGTGAAGGCCATCGCCAGAATCACCAGCACCGCGAGCACCGGCAATCCGAGCTTCCACTTGCCGCGCGCGCGCACCACCGCGAGCAGGCCGAGCAGCGCGATCACGATCATCAGCACGATCTTGAACGGGTCGGTGGTGGCGCGCAGCATCGCGTAGAAGGCCGTGAAGTACCACACCGGCGCGATTTCCGGCGGCGTCTGCAGCGGATTGGCCGGCACGAAGTTGTTGGCTTCGAGGAAGTAGCCGCCCATCTCCGGCGCGAAGAAAATGATCGCCGCGAAGATCAGCAGGAACACCGTCACGCCCATGAAGTCATGCACCGAGTAGAACGGGTGGAACGGAATGCCGTCGAGCGGCACACCGTCCGGGCCTTTCTTCGCCTTGATCTCGATGCCGTCCGGGTTGTTCGACCCCACTTCATGCAGCGCGACCAGGTGGGCGATCACGAGGCCGACGAGCACCAGCGGAATCGCGATCACATGAAACGCGAAGAAGCGGTTCAGCGTGACGTCCGAGACGACGTAGTCGCCGCGAATCCACAGCGACAGATCGGGCCCGATGAACGGAATTGCCGAGAACAGATTCACGATCACCTGCGCGCCCCAGAACGACATCTGCCCCCATGGCAGCAGATAGCCGAAGAACGCCTCGGCCATCAGACACAGGAAAATCAGGCAGCCGAAGATCCACACCAGTTCGCGCGGCTTGCGGTACGAGCCGTACATCAGCCCGCGGAACATGTGCAAATACACGACGACGAAAAACATCGACGCGCCCGTGGAGTGCATATAGCGGATCAGCCAGCCCCACGGCACCTCGCGCATGATGTACTCGACCGACGAGAACGCAAGCGTCGCGTCGGGCTTGTAGTTCATCGTGAGGAAGATGCCGGTGACGATCTGGTTGACCAGCACCAGCAGCGCGAGCGAACCGAAGAAGTACCAGAAGTTGAAGTTCTTCGGCGCGTAGTACTCGGAAACGTGCTTCTTCCAGGTGGAAGTCATCGGGAAGCGCCGGTCGATCCAGCCGACCAGCCCGGTCGTCTCTACTTCGTGGTCGCTCGCCATTACGCTTCTCCTTTCTCGTCCTTCCCGATCACGAGGCCGGTGGCCGACGTGAACATGAAGCGCGGGATATCGAGGTTTTGCGGCGCAGGTTTGTTCTTGAAGACGCGGCCGGCCATGTCGTAGGTCGAGCCGTGGCACGGGCACAGGAAGCCGCCTGGCCAGTCGTCCGGAAGATTGGGCTGCGCGCCCGGCTGGAAGCGCGGCGTCGGCGTGCAGCCCAGATGGGTGCACACGGCGACGGCGACTAGAAGGTGCTTGTTCTCGGCGCGTGAACGGAATTCGTTGTTGCAGTACTCCGGCAACGGCATTGAAAAGGGATTCTTGGTGAGGGGATCCGCTACCTGGTTATCGGCTTTCTGAACATCGGCGAGCATCTGGTCGGTGCGGTTGATGATCCACACCGGCTTGCCACGCCAGGCGACGGTCATCATGTCGCCGGGCTTGAGGTTGCTGATATCGACTTCGACCGGGGCGCCTGCTGCCTTGGCCTTTTCAGATGGTGCAAACGAACTAACAAAGGGTACGACAATGGCAACACCTCCGATGCCACCTGCTACGGTCGTCGCTACCAGCCAGTTACGGCGGCTGCCGTCGACGACGCGTTCATCTTCCTTGTCTCGCATCACACGCCCCACTTCTGAGTTGGATTTTTCCTTCACGTCGCTTCTACCGCCGCTAGTTTGCGCGAATGGAGTCGCCATTTACAAGGGCCGATTGCCAAAAACCGTGCGAAGCCCTTGATAAATCAGGGTTTCTCCGTACGGATCGCAAACTATTTTGCACCTCCTTTTAAGTACCCTCTGCGTTATTCGTGACTTTTCCTTCTTTAATGCAATTCGCAATTCAAACTGGATTAGGGATATCGATAAAGAGGTGTTCGATATCGAACTGCTCGGACAGATGCTTGCCCACCGCCTGCACGCCGAAGCGCTCGGTCGCATGGTGTCCGGCCGCGAGAAACGCGACGCCGCTCTCCGCCGACGTGTGCATCACCGATTCCGAGACCTCGCCGGTCAGGTAGACGTCGGCGCCCGCGTTGATCGCCGCGTCGAACATGCCTTGCGCGGCGCCCGTGCACCAGCCTACGCGCCGCAGTTCGCGGTCCGGGTCGCCGAACACGAGCGGCGTGCGGCCGAGCGTCTGTTCGATTTCCGCGGTGAAGTGCGCGAGCGTAATCGGCATCGGAAAAGTGGCGAGCCAGCCGAGGTCGTTCTCGCCGAAGCGCGCGTCGCTGATCCAGCCCATCTTCGCGCCGATCTGCGCGTTGTTGCCGAACTCGGAGTGGTCGTCGAGCGGCAGGTGATAGGCAAACAGGTTCAGGTCGTTGCCGATCAGCAGTTTCAGGCGCGCATGTTTGCGGCCGGTGATCTGCGGCGCTTCGTTGCGCCAGAAGTAGCCGTGGTGGACCAGCACGGCGTCCGCGCCCCAGTCGAGCGCGGCCTCCAGGAAGGCGACCGACGCGGTCACGCCGGTCGCGAGTTTATTGATCCGGCGCCGCCCTTCGACCTGCAATCCATTGGGGCAATAGTCCTTGAAGCGCGCGGTTTCAAGAAGATTGTTCAAGTACAATTCAAGTTCGATCCGATCCATATAAACCTCTAGTCTTCAGATGCTTAGACGCTTTTGGCTGTTCTTTGCCCAAGCGGTGACTGTGCTGTTGGCGCTGATGTTCATCATTGCGACCCTCAAACCGCAGTGGCTCCAGCGTCAAGGGCAATTCGGCAAACAACTCGCCGAACCCATCGTCGCCCTGCGGGAAGTGGCGCCAGGCATCGGCAGCGGCCCGGCTAAGGCGTCCTACGCGGACGCCGCGCAAAAGGCCATGCCCGCGGTCGTCAATGTGTTCTCCAGCAAGGATGGCTCACTGCCGCCCGATCCGCGCGCGAAAGATCCGCTGTTCCGTTATTTCTTCGGCGACAAGAACAAACGCAATCAGCAGGAGCAACCGGCATCCAACCTCGGCTCCGGGGTGATCGTGAGTTCGGAAGGTTACATTCTAACGAACCAGCACGTCGTGGACGGCGCCGATCAGATTGAAATCGCGCTGGCCGACGGCCGCACCACCAATGCCAAGGTGATCGGCATCGATCCTGAAACGGATCTGGCCGTGCTCAAGGTCAACATGACCAACCTGCCCACCATCACGCTGGGCCGCATGGATCAGACGCGCGTCGGCGACGTGGTGCTCGCCATCGGCAATCCGTTCGGCGTCGGCCAGACGGTGACCATGGGCATCGTCAGTGCGCTCGGGCGCAACCACCTCGGCATCAACACGTTCGAAAACTTCATTCAGACCGACGCGGCGATCAACCCCGGCAACTCGGGTGGCGCGCTGGTCGACGAGAACGGCAACCTGCTCGGCATCAACACCGCCATCTATTCGCGCTCGGGCGGCTCGCTCGGCATCGGCTTTGCGATCCCCGTGTCGACCGCGCGCAGCGTGTTGGAGAGCATCATCACCACCGGTACGGTCACGCGCGGCTGGATCGGCGTCGAGCCGCAGGACGTGACGCCGGAGATCGCCGAGTCGTTCGGGCTCGATCAGAAATCGGGCGCAATCGTCGCGGGCGTGCTGAAGGGCGGCCCTGCCGACCGCGCGGGCGTCAAGCCGGGCGACATCCTGGTAAGCGTGAACGGCCAGGAGATCACCGACACCACGCGCTTGCTGAACGTCATTGCGCAGATCAAGCCGGGCACGGCCGCAAAGGTGCATCTGGTGCGCAAGGGCCGCGAGATCGATCTGGACGTCACCATCGGCAAGCGTCCGCCCCCTCCGAAGCAGCCGGTCGAGGATAACGGCGGCGGCGACCAGCAGGACGACGACGCGGGTTAAGGCAGAGGGAAGAGAGTACGCAGCGGTCGCGCAAAGGCATAGCGAGCGACCCGCGAATGCCGAAAGCAAAAAGGGCAGTCCGCGATGGACTGCCCTTTTGCATGGCGATCACTGCTTTTCTGCAAGACCCCGGCATGTGTCAATTCAACCCGGCGGCGAACTCGCGTCTTCGACCGCGATCGGCTGCTTGCGGACAATCAGGCGCGCCGCAATGATCCCCGCTTCGTAGAGCACGATCAGCGGAATCGCCAGGATCAGTTGCGAGAACACGTCCGGCGGCGTCACCACGGCCGAGATCACGAACGCGCCGACGATCACATACGGTCGGATCTCCTTGAGCTTCTTCAACGTGACGACGTTCATGCGAACCAGCAGCACGACGACGATCGGCACTTCGAACGTCACGCCGAACGCGATGAACATGGTCAGCACGAAGCTCAGGTAGTTGTCGATGTCGGTGGTCATTTCCGCGCCGAGCGGCGCGTTGTAGTGCGCCATCACGCGGAAGATGGTCGGGAACACCACGAAGTACGCGAACGCCATGCCGCACAGGAATAGCGTGTAGCTGCTGGCGACCAGCGGCACGACCAGCTTCTTCTCGTGCTGATAGAGACCCGGCGCGACGAACGCCCAGATCTGGTACAGCACGATGGGCAGTGCGATCACGAACGCGACCAGCATGGTCACCTTCATCGGCACGAAGAACGAGCCGGTGACGTCGGTGACGATCATCTTGCCGTCCTTCGGCAGGTTCTGCATCAGCGGGCGCGCCAGCAGCCGGAAAATATCCGGCGCCCAATACACGAGTCCGATGAACACCACGATGACGGAAAGGCCCGCGCGGATGATGCGGTCGCGCAATTCGACGAGGTGTGAAATGAAGGTCTCTTCAGTGCCTTCGTTCTGGGTATGCTGGGGGTCGCTCACACCGGCCCTCGGTTAGAGATTGTCGTTCTGATCATCAGAAGAACCGCGTCGGACGACGCAAGGTGGCGGGCGTATGCCGCGCGACGCGCGCCGCCCCCGATTGCACGCGCGTGCGACGCGTGGTGGCGCGTTTGTACCAGGCGGGCATGGCGGTCTGCTTGACACGCCAGTTCTTGCGCTTGGACGCCGTGGCCGGCGTGCTGGTCTGCCACGGCGAATTGCCAACGTCTTCGAGCGCGCCGCCGGCAATGCTCGGCGACACCGACGTGCCGCTGTTCCACGCGTCGTTCAGTTCGCTCTCGTGCTTGCGCAGATTGTCCTGAACAGAGGTTTCGACATTGCTCGCGGCCGTTTCGAACTCGGTCTTCATGCGCCGCAATTCGTCGAGCTCGATTTCGCGCGTCACTTCGGACTTCACGTCGTTGATATACCGCTGCGCGCGGCCGAACAGCGCGCCCGCCGTGCGGGCGACGCGTGGCAGGCGCTCCGGTCCGAGTACGACCAGCGCGACGACGCCGATCAGCGCCATCTTGGTTAGACCGAGGTCCAGCATGAAGTGGAATGTCCGTCAGTAACGCGGGTGAGCCGCGGCTTAGCGGTAATCGCCGGAACGCGGCGCTTTTTCCTTCGCATCCACATCCACGGCGCCGTTGCGCGGCAGTTCGCGCTGCTGCGCGTCACCTGCCGGCGTTTCGGCTTCCTTCATGCCTTCCTTGAAACCCTTCACCGCGCCGCCCAGGTCGGTGCCGATATTGCGCAGCTTCTTCGTGCCGAACACGAGCGCCACGATCAACAACACGATCAGCCAATGCCAAATGCTCAACGAACCCATGACTACTCTCCTTAACCCCGACACCGCACCGCGATGCGGCAAAATTCGTGCGCCTTGCGGCGTGACCGAAGCGCTTGCGTTTGCTCCGTCGCGCTTGCGCTTCCTCTATACGTGACCGCGGACTGCTCCGATTCAACCGGCGACATGACGAATGTCATTGTGGCCGAACGATCGCGTCGTCGTTATTACAGTGCTTAAAAAACGACAGCTGCGCTATTGTCCACGACCAAAACTTGCAGCGGGCATACATGACCCCGCTTTTGCGTCAGCCCATCCGTTGCCACGGACGCGGTCCCGCGAGAATGTGCGCATGCAGGTGATACACCTCCTGGCCGCCGCCGGGGCCGGTATTGATTACCGTGCGAAAACCCGTTTCGCCGCCGGTGTAGGCAACCCCGAGCTGATCGGCCAGACGCGCCACCAAGACGATCATTCTACCAAGCAGAGGCGCGTCGCTATCGGTGCAATTCGACAGTGTGGCGATGTGTTTGCGCGGGATCACCAGCACATGCGTGTCGGCCGCCGGACGGATGTCGCGGAAGGCAACGAACTCTTCGTCTTCGTGGACTTTGGTCGATGGGATCTCGCCAGTGGCGATCTTGCAGAAAAGGCAGTTCGGATCGTGACTCATCGTATTCCTGACGCGGTATGACTGGGGCGCGAAGCGACGCGGCAAGATTCGAGCAAAGCCCGATAAACGGGCGTACTACACTCAGACCCAGGCACGCGGATTCGCAAGCGGCTTGTTATCGTACAGATACAGCCAGCCTTTGATAATACGGTACAACATCCAGATGCTGACGGCCCACAGAACCGGTATGCCGATCACGACGAGCAACAGCATGGCCCCGATCGCGTAACCAAGCAGACACAGCCAGAACGAACGGATCTGCCATTCGAAGTGGGCTTCATACGGCGTGCCCGCTACGTCGGGCCGCTTCACGTAGTTGATGATGATCGCGATCAGGATCGTCAGGCCGCCCGTCAGCCAGTGGACCGCGTATAGCGCATACAGCACGTGGGTGAGCGTGCGCAGACTGCGTTCGCGTTCCGGCTCCATCGCGTGGCGATAAACCGGCGGCGGGTAGCTCTCGTGCGGCTGTTCCATGCTTGCGTCCTCCCGATGATGCGCTCAGATGCGTTCAGTGCAATATGGGCGCCGGTGCGCGCGGCTTCAAGCCGGGCCGGCCGATCAATCGCCGTTCTGCTCGCGTTCGCGGCTCTTGCGCAGCGCCTTTTCCTCGATACCCGACAGGCCTTCGCGGCGCTCGAGTTCGGCGAGCACGTCCGCCGGACTCAGATCGAAGTGCGACAGCATCACGAGGCAATGGAACCACAGGTCCGCGACCTCGCCGACCAGCGCCTTCGGCGCGCCGCCGTGGCGCGCGTCCTTGGCGGCCAGCACGACTTCGGTGGCCTCTTCGCCGATCTTCTTGAGCACTGCGTCATCGCCCTTGTGGAACAGGCGCGACACGTAGGAAACGTCCGGATCGCCGCCCTTGCGGCTGTCGATGATCGCCGCGAGGCGCAGCAAGGTATCGGCGGTAGACGACGTGGTTGGCGTGGATTGCGTCATTTGTAGATGTGTTCGGGGTCTTTCAGCACGGGATCTGCGGCGAGCCAGTCGCCATCATCCACCGAGCCTTCGAATTTCTGGAAAAAGCACGAGTGGCGGCCGGTATGGCACGCGATGCCCGACACCTGCTCCACCTTCAGCAGCACGACGTCTTCGTCGCAATCGAGCCGCACTTCGTGCACGTGCTGCACGTGGCCGGACTCCTCGCCCTTGAACCACAAACGCTGACGCGAACGCGAAAAGTACACCGCACGGCCCAATTCGATGGTCTTCGCCAGCGCTTCGCGGTTCATCCACGCGAACATCAGCACGTCGTTGGTCGACGCTTCCTGCGCGATCACCGGCACGAGGCCGTTCGCGTCCCACTTCACCTTATCGAGCCAATTCACCGCCGAGGGATTCACCACGTCACAACCTCACCGAAATGCCTTGATCGGCCATGAAGCGCTTGGCCTCGCCCACGGTGTGCTCGCCGTAGTGGAAGATGCTCGCGGCCAATACCGCATCTGCGTGGCCGCTCCTGATGCCATCGGCCAGATGCTGCAGGTTGCCCACGCCGCCCGACGCGATCACCGGAACGGGCACGGCGTCCGACACCGCGCGCGTGAGCGCGAGGTCGAAGCCGCTCTTGGTGCCGTCGCGGTCCATGCTGGTCAGCAGGATTTCGCCGGCGCCGAGTTCGGCCATCTTGCGCGCCCATTCGACCGCATCGAGGCCGGTGGCCTTGCGCCCGCCGTGCGTGAAGACTTCCCAGCGCGGCGGCTCGCCGTCCGCGGACACGCGTTTCGCATCGATCGCAACGACGATGCACTGCGAGCCGTATTTGTCGGTTGCGTCTTTGACGAGCTGCGGGTTCGCGACCGCCGACGAGTTCATGCTGATCTTGTCCGCGCCTGCGTTCAGGAGGCGCCGCACGTCTTCGACCGCGCGCACGCCGCCGCCGACTGTCAGCGGAATGAACACCTGCGAGGCGACCGCTTCGATGATCGGCAGGATCAGATCGCGCTGGTCGGAGGTGGCGGTGATGTCGAGGAAGGTGAGTTCGTCGGCGCCCTGATCGTCGTAACGGCGGGCGATTTCGACGGGGTCGCCCGCATCGCGCAGTTCGACGAAGTTGACGCCCTTGACCACGCGTCCGGCCGTGACGTCGAGACAGGGGATGATGCGTTTAGCTAGAGCCATGATCTTGCAATTCTGCCAATACCGCTGATGAGGCCGCTCGCCCGGGGGCTTGCGGCGCTATGCCGGCGCGACCCGCCGCAAGGCTGCCGAGGCTGGATCACGCCGCGAGTGAAGCTCGGCCGCGACGCGTTGTTCCGCGGACGAAGCACCGCGTCCGTGGCGCACGCCGCACGATCGGTCTACCGCGACGGCCGGCGCTCGGGGCTCGGGGCTCGGGGTCTCGCCGCGAGCCCGAATCGGCGTTACGCGTCGTCCGATTCGCGCAGCCGGTCCGCGAGCGTCTGCGCCGCCGCGAAGTCGAGATCGCCCGAGTAGATCGCACGGCCGCAAATCACGCCTTCAATGCCCTCGTCTTCGACTTCGCACAGCGATTCGATGTCAGCGAGGTTCGACAGACCGCCGCTCGCGATCACTGGAATCTTCACCGCGCGCGCGAGGCGCACCGTCGCTTCGATGTTGATGCCTTGCAGCATGCCGTCGCGGCCGATGTCGGTGTAGATGATCGACTCGCAGCCGTAATCCTCGAACTTGCGCGCGAGATCGGCGACTTCGTGGCCGGTCAGCTTGCTCCAGCCGTCGGTCGCGACCTTGCCGTCTTTCGCATCCAGCCCGACGATGATGTGGCCGCCGAACGCCGTGCACGCATCCTGCAGAAAGCCCGGATTCTTGACCGCCGCGGTGCCGATGATCACGTACGACAGACCGTCGTCCAGATAGCGCTCGATCGTGTTCAGGTCACGGATACCGCCGCCCAGTTGCACGGGAATCTCCCCGCCCACTTCCTCGATGATCGCCCGGATCGCCTCTTCGTTCTTCGGCTTGCCGGCAAACGCGCCATTCAGGTCGACGAGGTGCAAACGGCGGGCGCCACGCTCGACCCAATGTCGGGCCATCGCCGCCGGTTCCTCGGAAAATATCGTCGCCTGGTCCATATCGCCTTGTTTGAGGCGTACACACTGACCATCTTTCAGGTCGATGGCGGGAATCAGCAGCATAGCAATCGGGTGTTGTCTGGGAAGGGGTTGAAGGTCGGCGGCAGCGGCTGATGAGCCAGTCCGCCAAAACGCCGTTTCGCTAGTTTAGTACAAGTCTTTCGACGCCCTTGCTGAGCGTCCTCTGCAAGCGAAATCGCAGTGCCGCGGTTACGGCGCGCGGCAGCCGCCGCATTTGCGGCGCAATGGCGCGCAGCAACCGGATGAAAAAAGGCGCTCACGGGTTCCAGTGCACGAAGTTGCGATACACGCGCAGCCCCGCGTCAGCGCTCTTTTCCGGGTGGAATTGGGTGGCGAAGATGTTATCGCGCGCCACCGCCGAGGTAAAGGGCACGCCGTACACCGTTTCGCCCGCGGTATGAGCCGCGCTGTCCGGCTGCACATAATAGCTGTGCACGAAATAGAAAAATGCGTTGTCCGCGACGCCGTCCCACAGCGGATGCGGCTGCGCCTGGCGCACGCGGTTCCAGCCCATTTGCGGGACCTTGAAGCGCGAGCCGTCGTCCTGCACCTGGCCTTCCAGGTCGAAGCGCAGCACCTTGCCCGGCAGCAGACCGAGGCCCGGCGTGTCGCCTTCCGCGCTCCAGTCGAACAGCATCTGCTCGCCGACGCACACGCCCATCAGCGGCTTGCTGCGCGACGCCTCGATCACGGCTTCCTGCAAGCCGGACTCGCCGAGACTGCGCATGCAGTCGGGCATCGCACCCTGGCCGGGCAGCACCACGCGGTCGGCCGTGCGGATCGCTTCCGGCCGGTCGACGATCGCGACGTCCGCTTCCGGCGCAGCCTTGCGCAATGCCTGGGCAACCGAACGCAGGTTGCCCATTCCGTAATCCACAATCGCTATCGAAGTTTTCATTTCAAGTTTGGCGGCAACGCCGTCAATCGATCGACGGTGAGGTCCGGCACCGAACGACGGTCGGCCGACGCGCGATCCTGGTCAATGAGTCGTCTGAAGTTGAGCGGCTGAATGCGGCTTGGTTAGGCTTAAAGGCTGCCCTTGGTCGACGGAATCTGCCCCGCCGCGCGTTCGTCCATTTCCGTGGCCATACGCAACGCCCGGCCGAATGCCTTGAACACCGTTTCCATCTGATGGTGAGCGTTCAGGCCGCGCAGGTTGTCGATATGCAGCGTGACGCCCGCGTGATTCACGAAACCGCGGAAAAATTCGATCGACAGATCGACGTCAAACGTGCCGATGCGCGCGCGCGTGAACGGCACGTGGAATTCGAGGCCCGGGCGGCCGGAAAAATCGATCACGACGCGCGACAGCGCTTCGTCGAGCGGCACGTACGAATGACCGTACCGGCGGATGCCCTTGCGGTCGCCGATCGCCTTCGCGACGGCCTGGCCGAGTGTGATGCCGGTGTCTTCGACCGTGTGATGGTCGTCGATATGCAAGTCGCCATGCGCTTCGATCTCGAGGTCGAACAGGCCATGCCGTGCGATCTGGTCGAGCATGTGGTCCAGAAACGGCACACCGGTGGCCAGCTTCTGCTGACCGGTGCCGTCCAGGTTGATCTTCACACGGATCTGCGTTTCGCTGGTGTTGCGAACGACTTCCGCAAGGCGCATGGTAATTCCTCGAATCTAGCTAGAAAGCGATAGTAGTGTGGGATGGGAAAACGGCAATGCCGTTCGTTCAGTGCAGCACGAGCTTCAGGCCGGCCAGCAATTGCGCATTCTCCTCCGGCGATCCGACGGTCAAACGCACGCAATTGGCCAGCAATGGATGCATTTTACTCACGTTTTTGATCAGAACCCGCGCAGTGAGCAGGGTTTCGAACATAACGGACGCATCGGGCACGCGCACCAGCAGGAAGTTGCCGGCGCTCGGGAACACTTGCGCGCCCGGCAACGCGGCGACCGCCTGCGCGAGCCTCGTGCGTTCTTCGCGCAATTGCGCGGCTTGCGCATCGAGCACGTCGACGTGGTCGAGCAGGAAATCCGCGGCAGCCTGCGTCAGCACGTTGGTGTTGTACGGCGGCCGCACTTTGTCGAACTCGGTCAGCCACGCGGGCTTGCCGACCAGGTAGCCGAGACGGATGCCGGCGAGGCCGAGCTTGGACACCGTGCGCATCACGACGACGTTGTCGAACGCGTCGGCGCGCGGCAGCCAGCTTTGCTGCGCGAACGGCTGATACGCCTCGTCGATCACCACCAGGCTCTTGCCCGCCGCGGCGATAATGCGTTCCATGTCGGCGTCGTCGAAAAGCGTGCCGGTGGGGTTGTTTGGATACGCGAGATAGACGATCGCCGGTTCGTGCTCAGCGATCGCGGCGAGCATCGCTTCGGTGTCGAGCGTGAAGTCCGCCTTCAACGGCACGCCCACGAATTCGAGATTCGCCAGCTTCGCCGACATCTGGTACATCACGAAACCCGGCACCGGCGCGAGCACCTTCGCACCCGGCTTCGCGCACGCGACCGACACCATGCTGATGATTTCATCCGACCCGTTGCCGAGCAGCACGTCGCAGCCGGCCGGCACGCCCATCACGCGCCTGATCTTTTCGATCAGCGCGTCCGGGCGCGGCGCCGGGTAGCGGTTCAGCGCGACGCCGGCGAGATGCTCGCCCAGATGCGCGGCCAGGACCGGCGGCAGCGGAAACGGATTTTCCATCGCGTCGAGCTTGATGAAGCCCGTGGCGTCCGGAACCGGATAGCTCGTCATCGCGAGCACGTCGCGGCGGATGATGTCTTGAGGTGTCGTCATAGCAGTGTGGAACCGGCCGCGAAGGAAGATGCCGGCCGGGCATCGGCGGCGCATGGGCCGCCCTGGTTGGTCTCTATTGTCGTTTTGAACGGGAGGGCAACGAGCACGCGCAGTCCGTCGCTGAAGATTGGGGGCACCGGTTCGCTGGCCGCCCGCTTATCTTCCGTGTCCGACTCGCCGCGCCTAGCCGCGATCGTTGTTGTTCTGCCGCATCCGGTATTCAGCGCTGCGGGCGTGCGCCTGCAGGCCTTCGCCATACGCGAGTTCAGCGGCGATCTCGCCGAGTGTCTGCGCGCCTTCCGCGCTGACTTCGATCACGCTCGAGCGCTTGAAGAAATCGTAGACGCCCAGCGGCGACGAGAACCGTGCGGTACGCGAGGTCGGCAGCACGTGATTCGGTCCCGCGCAGTAGTCGCCGAGGCTCTCGCTGGTGTAGCGGCCGAGGAAGATCGCGCCTGCATGGCGAATCAGCTGGCCCCACTGATGCGGCTCCAGCGCGGAGATTTCGAGGTGTTCCGGGGCGATGTCGTTGGCGATCGCGCAGGCTTCCGCCATGTCGCGCACCTTGATCAGCGCGCCGCGCCCTTCGAGCGACGCGCGGATCACGTCCTGGCGCGGCATGGTCGGCAGCAATTCGTTGATTGCATCGTGCACGCGCGCGATGAACGCGTCATCCGGGCACAGCAGGATGGATTGCGCGAGTTCGTCGTGCTCGGCTTGCGAGAACAGGTCCATCGCGACCCAGCGCGGGTCGGTGGTGCCGTCGCACAGCACGAGAATTTCCGACGGCCCGGCGATCATGTCGATACCGACCGTGCCGAATACGCGGCGCTTGGCCGATGCGACGTACGCGTTGCCGGGGCCGCAGATCTTGTCGACCGCCGGCACGGTTTGCGTGCCGTAAGCCAACGCGCCCACCGCCTGCGCGCCGCCGATCGTGAACACGCGATCCACGCCGCCCAGCAGCGCGGCCGCCAGCACGAGCGGATTTTTCACGCCGTCCGGCGTGGGCACGACCATGACGATTTCGCGCACGCCGGCCACACGCGCCGGAATCGCGTTCATCAGCACCGACGACGGATAGGCGGCCTTGCCGCCCGGCACGTAGATGCCCGCGCGATCGAGCGGCGTGACCTTCTGGCCAAGCACCGTACCGTCGGCCTCGGTGTACTGCCAGCTATGGCTGCCGCACTCGATCTTCTGCTTCTCGTGGTAGCCGCGCACGCGCGCCGCCGCCGCTTCGAGCGACGCACGCCGCTTCGGCTCCAGACTTTCGAGCGCCGCTTCCAGCTCGGCCATCGGCAACTCCAGCGCAGCGACGCTCTGCACGTCGAGCCGGTCGAAGCGGTTCGTGTACTCGAGCACCGCCGCGTCGCCGCGCGCCTTCACGTCGTTCAGAATCTGCGCGACCGAGCGCTCGATTGCTTCGTCTTCGCTCGCCTCGAACGCGAGCACCGCATGCAACGACTTGTGGAAGTCGGAAGCGGTGGAATCGAGTTTGCGAATCTTGATAGACATACGGGTATCCGTTTTCGGTAAGGCGCGCTTTACAGCGTGGTCACAACATTGTCGGGCCGCCGATCAGCCAGCTTTCGACGCACGTTCGAACGCGTCGAGAATCGGCCGCAGCGCGGCGCGCTTCAGTTTCAGCGCCGCCTGGTTCACGACGAGGCGCGACGAGATCTCCATGATCTCCTCCACCTCGACAAGATTGTTGGCGCGCAAGGTATTGCCCGAACTCACCAGGTCGACGATCGCATCGGCGAGGCCGACGAGCGGCGCCAGTTCCATCGAACCGTACAGCTTGATCAGATCGACGTGTACCCCCTTGGCGGCAAAATGCTCACGTGCGGTCTCAACGTACTTGGTCGCCACGCGCAGGCGCGCGCCCTGGCGCACCGCCTTCGCATAATCGAAACCCGCGGCGACCGCGACCGACATCCGGCAACGCGCGATATCCAGGTCCACCGGCTGATACAGGCCGCTGCCGCCATGCTCGAGCAGCACGTCCTTGCCCGCCACGCCGAAATCGGCCGCGCCGTATTCGACATAGGTCGGCACGTCGGTGGCGCGCACGATGATCACGCGCAGGTTCGCGTCGGTGGTTGGCAGAATCAGCTTGCGCGAGGTTTCCGGATCCTCGGCCACTTCGATGCCGGCTGCCGCGAGCAACGGCAGCGTTTCTTCGAAGATACGCCCTTTCGACAACGCCAGCGTGAGCGGCGCGCTCACCGCCGGCGACGACGACGTTTGCGGCATCGAACTCATGCCTGGCTCCCGGACACGCGGCGCACCTTCGCGCCGATCGCGTTGAGCTTGGTCTCCATCCGGTCGTAGCCGCGATCCAGGTGATAGATACGGTCGATCAGCGTCTCACCTTCGGCACGCAGCGCGGCAATCACGAGACTCGCGGACGCGCGCAGGTCGGTGGCCATCACCATCGCGCCCGACAGCTTGTCGACGCCGTTCACGAGCGCGGTGTTGCCGTCGATCGTGATGCTCGCGCCAAGGCGGTTCAATTCCTGCACGTGCATGAAGCGGTTCTCGAAGATCGTTTCGACGACCTGCGAGGTGCCGTCCGCGATCGTGTTCAGCGCCATGAACTGCGCCTGCATGTCGGTCGGGAACGCGGGGTATTCGGAGGTGCGGAACGTGACGGCGCTCGGACGCTTGTCCATGCGCACGCGCATCCAGTCGTCGCCTTCTTCGATCGTGACGCCCGCTTCGCGCAGCTTTTCGGTCACGGCTTCGAGAATCAGCGGACGCACTTTACGCAGCGTGACGTCGCCGCCGGCTGCCGCCACCGCGCACAGGAACGTGCCGGCTTCGATGCGATCCGGAATCACCGTGTGCTTCGCGCCATGCAGCTTGTCGACGCCCTGGATCACGAGACGGTCCGTGCCGATACCTTCGATCTGCGCGCCCATCGACACCAGCAGATGTGCGAGGTCGCCGACTTCCGGCTCACGCGCCGCGTTCTCGATGACCGTTTCGCCTTCGGCCAGCACCGCCGCCATCAGCAGGTTTTCGGTGCCGGTCACGGTGATCATGTCGGTGACGATGCGCGCGCCCTTCAGACGCTTCGCGCGGGCTTCGATGAAGCCGTGCTCGATCGTGATCTCGGCGCCCATCGCCTGCAGGCCCTTGATGTGTTGATCGACCGGACGCGCGCCGATCGCGCAGCCGCCCGGCAGCGACACCCGCGCGTGGCCGAAGCGCGCGACCAGCGGGCCGAGCACGAGAATCGACGCGCGCATGGTCTTCACCATCTCGTACGGCGCGACGACGTTGTCGACCTTCGATGCGTCCAGCGTCACGCGGCCTTCGCCGCTCTCGATGCGCACGCCCATCTGGCCGAGCAGCTTGAGCATCGTGCGTACGTCCTGCAGGTCGGGCACATTGTCCAGATGCACCGGTTCCGCGCTGAGCAAACCCGCGCACAGGATCGGCAACGCCGCATTCTTCGCACCCGAGACGACGACTTCACCCGACAGCGGGTAGCCACCTTCAATGACGAGTTTATCCATGCCTGTCAGTTCCTGATTGACCCGGACTTCGGCCGGGGCTGCATTGAGCGTGTTCGACGCGCCGCTACCGGCGTCGCGTCCTTCTTGAGTAATTCGCACTAAATTTCCAGATTACGCGTTCTGCCATTCGGCGGGCGTCAGCGTCTTCATGCTGAGCGCGTGAATTTCTTCGCGCATGCGGTCGCCGAGCGCCGCATACACCAGTTGATGACGCTGGATCGGACGCTTGCCTTCGAAGCTCGGCGACACGATGGTCGCGAAGAAGTGCTGGCCGTCGCCTTCGACTTCGAGATGCTGGCAAGCGAGCCCAGCCGCAATGTATTGCTTGACCTGTTCGGGAGTCGGCAACATGAGAGAAGCTCCTGATCAGTGGCGCAGTTTGTAGCCGGAAGCGAGCATGCGCATCGCTACCACAGCCAGCACCACGAAGAAACCGGCGACAATCGCAAGGCTCACGAGCGGATTGATATCCGACATCCCGAAGAACCCATAGCGAAAGCCGTCGATCATGTAGAAAAAAGGATTGAGACGCGACACTTCGCGCCAGCCCGGCGGCAGCGTATGCGTCGAGTAGAACACGCCCGAGAGGAACGTAAGCGGCATGATCAGAAAATTCTGGAACGCGGCGAGCTGGTCGAACTTCTCCGCCCAGATACCGGCGATCAGACCGAGCGTGCCGAGAATCGCCGCGCCGAAAATCGCGAACAGAATGATGTAGAGCGGCGCGGTGAAGCTGAGCGGCACGAACCAGATTGTCACGATGAACACGCCGAAGCCAACCGCGAGCCCGCGCGCCACGGCAGCGAGCACATAGGCGGCGAACATCTCGTAATGCGACAGTGGCGGCAGCAGCACGAACACGAGGTTGCCCGTGATCTTCGACTGGATCAGCGACGACGAACTGTTCGCGAACGCGTTCTGCAGCACGCTCATCATCACGAGACCCGGAATCAGGAAGCTCGTGTATTCGACGCCCGGATAGACCTGCACGTGGTCGCGCAATGCGTGGCCGAAGATGGTCAGATAGAGCAGCGCAGTGATGACCGGTGCGAGCACGGTCTGGAACGCCACCTTCCAGAAACGCAGCAACTCCTTGTAAAACAGCGTACTGAATCCACTGTAGCCGCTCATGCAAGCCCCTCGATCACTTCCGGACCGTTCATCACCTGAACGAACACATCTTCGAGGTCGGCCTTGCGGACCTCGATTTCTTCGAATGTACAGCCCGCTGCGCGGCACTGCGCGAGAATCCGTTCGACCTCGTCGTAGCTCGTGAGGCGCAGCAGATGCTGACGGCCATTGCCGTTGCCCGCGCCACTTTCCGCTTCGAGCGGACGCAGTTCGGCAGGCAGCACGCCCTGCGCGAAACGCACGAACAGCTGCATGCCGGCAAAGCGCTGCAACAGCGTGCTGGTGCGCTCCAGCGCGACCACTTCACCACGCCGCAACATCGCGATGCGGTCGCACAGCGACTCGGCTTCTTCCAGATAGTGCGTGGTCAGCACGATGGTGTGGCCTTCGCGGTTCAGGCGCGAGATGAATTTCCACAACGTCTGACGCAGCTCGACGTCGACGCCCGCGGTCGGTTCGTCGAGCACGATCACCGGCGGGCGGTGCACCAGCGCCTGCGCGACCAGCACGCGACGCTTCATGCCGCCCGACAGCGCGCGCATGTTGGCGTCGGCTTTATCGGTGAGGTCGAGATTGGCCATGATCTCGTCGATCCACGCGTCGTTGTTGCGTAGCCCGTAGTAGCCGGACTGGATGCGCAAGGTTTCGCGGACGGTGAAAAACGGATCGAACACGAGCTCCTGCGGGACCACGCCGAGCGCGCGGCGCGCGTGGCGGAAGTCGTCCACGACGTCGTGGCCGCGTACCGCGATGCTGCCTTCATCGGCGCGGGCGAGGCCGGCGAGGATGCTGATGAGCGTCGTCTTGCCCGCGCCGTTCGGACCGAGCAGTCCGAAGAACTCGCCTTCTTCGACTGTGAGGCTGACGCCCTTGAGCGCCTGCAAGTCCTTGTAGCGCTTCTTGACGTTACGAATTTCTATGGCTGACATGACTGTGGGCCGCGTGGGTCGCAGCGCCTAAATGAACCCTGTGGGAGCCTGGAGGCAGCCCAGAGCAGGGTCAACAAAATGCTGGGAGAACGGAATTGGGGCCGGTGACGAGCACCAAAAAACGTTTGATTATAGGGCAAAAATCAGCAAGCCCGACTCGACTGGGAGGATTGGGAGTGACGCGGACGGAGCGTCAATGTCGCGTTGATGCAGCGATGATGGGAGGAAGCGGTGTAAGCGCTAAAGCGGGAAGCCCGGGGCCTCGCGCTGCGTGGGACCGGAGTATGCGCGAAAGCGCTAACCCCGATCGACTCGCGCTGCGTGGGACCGTGCGTAAGCGCTAAAGCGCCTAGGCAGCTCGACACACCAACGTATCGACGCCGTAGGCCTGGGCGAGACTGGCGAGACCAGCCGGCAGATTGACGATCTCGAACTTGACGCCGCGTGCCTGGGCGGCACGCTCCCACGCGAGAAACACAGCCAGTGCGGATGAATCGAATTGCGCGAGCGGCGTGCAATCCACACCGGTCGCGCCGGCCGAGATGCGTTGCAAACCCGCCGAGAGCGCGGCCTTCGCGCTCTCGTGGGTCAACGATGCGCCGCTCTCGAAGCGGTTCGCGACGGCGCTCAGCACTTCGCTCACGACTGCTTGCCCGCGGCGAGTTGCTGGTTGCGCTGCGTGAGGAACTGGATCAGCCCGTCGACGCCCTTCTGCTGGATCTGCTCATTGAATTGCTGCTGATACGCCTGGATCAGCCATGCGCCGAGCACGTTGATGTCATACACGCGCCAGCCTTGCGGCGTCTTGTACAGACGGTAGTCGAGTTCGATCGGCGAGCCGTTGTTCATCACCACCGAGCGCACCACCGTGTCGGTGTCGTCCGGATTCATGCGGAACGGCTTGTACTGGATCTGCTGGTCGCGCACCTGCGCGAGCGCACCCGAGTACGTGCGGATCAGCAGCATCTTGAACTGCTCGACGACCTGGTTTTGCTGCTCGGGCGAGGCGGTGCGCCAGTTACGGCCCATCGCCAGTTGCGTGGTGCGGCGAAAATCCATGTACGGCAGGATCTTTTCGTTGACGAGACGGGTGATGTGCGAAATGTCGCCCTGCTGGATCGACTTGTCGCCGCGCACCGCGTCGACCACCTGCTGGGTGACGGTCTTGATCAGGACGTCGGGCGAATTCGTGTCCACGGTTTGCGCCGATGCCCCGGCACTCACGAAGGAAAACAACACGGCGAACAACGGAATCAGGAAAAGTTTTTTCATATCGAGCCTAGCCTTAAAAGTAGTGCAAGCGTTTGAGGCGACCTTAGCACGCGAGTTCGACGGCAATCCATGCGCAAACTGCGAGAGTCGTATCGATCTGTTACCGCCGCACGTTCAGCGCAATTTGAATGACGGAAAGTTGAAACGCGACGGCGGAACCAGTTGGCCGGCCGGAATTTGCGTCGTTTCGGGACCGCCGTTCAGGTCGAGCGGTGGCGTTTCCGACTCGCCCGCCGCGGCTCCCGACGCAGCTTGCGGCGGCGTCGCGACGGCCGGGCCGGATGCTGGCGCAGCCTTCGCAGCAGCACCTTGCGTGCCCGCCGCGGCGCCGGCCGTTCCGGTGACCGCACCGGCAGGCGCGGCGGCCGCGCCTGCCGTGCCGTCGACGTCCTCGTCGTACTTCGGCAGCGGCGCTTCGTCGTCGTAGTTCGGCAGCTCCTGCGTGCGCCGGCGGCCGTCCGACAGCAGATACTGGCGGCGTTGCAGATACGCGTTACGCACGAAGGAGTATTTGTCGAGCGCGGCGCCTTCCAGCACGTCGCTCGCACTCAGCAGATTCGCGCGCACGTTGACGATGTTCAGGCCGTACAGCGCCCAGCTCAGACCCGGCGGGTCGATGTAGCTCAGCGGGTTCACATAGTAGTTGCCGACCGAGCCGACCGCGTCACGCACCGTGCTCGGGCCGAACAGCGGCAGCACCAGGTACGGCCCCGGCGGCACGCCGTAGTGACCGAGCGTCAGACCGAGGTCGTTCTCGTGCTTGGGCAGCTTGGCGAGCGTCGCCACGTCGAACAGGCCGCCGACACCGAACACCGTGTTGATCACGATCCGCATGATGTCCTGCACGCCGTCGGTAATCTTCAACTGCAGCAGGTTGTTCGCCGCGATGTAGACGTCGCCGATGTTCGAGAAGAAGTTCGTCACACTGTCGCGCACCGGCTGCGGAGTCGCCCACACGTAGCCCTTGGCGACCGGCTTCAGCGCGTACTGGTCGATCTTGTCGTTGACGGTGAAGATGGTGCGGTTCAGGCCTTCGAACGGATCGCCCTTGGTGGCCGTTTCCACCGTGGCGCAGCCGGCCAGCACCGCGGCCGCCACCACGATCGTGCCCAACTGGAAGGCGCGCACGCCTCCGATGCGTGTGGTCTGCATTCGTGTTCTCCTTATTGACCGGCCGCGCCGGCGGCAGACGAACCCGGCGCCGCAGCCGCCGGGGCGGGCGCGGCCGTCGCGGGCTTCGACGCCCCCGAATCCGCGGCCTTGCTATACAGGAACTGGCCGATCAGATTTTCCAGCACGATCGCCGATTGCGTCATCGAAATCGTGTCGCCGGCCTTCAGCATTTCGGTGTCGCCGCCGGGTTCGAGTCCGATGTACTGTTCGCCGAGCAGACCCGAAGTCAGGATCTTCGCGGAGGTGTCTTTCGGAAACTGGTACTGCTTGTCGAGATCGATCACCACGACTGCCTGATACGCATTGCTGTCGAAGCCGATCGACGCAACCCGGCCCACCGTCACGCCCGCGCTTTTCACCGGCGCGCGCGCCTTCAGCCCGCCGATATTGTCGAACTTCAGCTTGACCGGGTACGTTGCCTGGAAAGACAACGAGCTCATGTTGCCGGCCTTCAGCGCGAGAAACAGCAACGCCACGAAACCCAACACCACGAACAGGCCGACCCAGAAGTCGAGAGCAGTCTTTTTCATCGTCATCCCAAAGTGAATCTGCCACGCCGCCAACGCTGCCCGCCGCGCGCGTCCAGTGACGCGTCGCCGGCGGCCAACGTGCCGCGCAGTCTTAGCTGAACATCAGTGCGGTCAGCAGAAAATCGAGCCCGAGCACCGCCAGCGACGCATACACGACCGTTTTGGTCGTCGCGCGCGACACGCCTTCCGGCGTGGGCTTGGCTTCGTAGCCCTGAAACAGCGCGACGAAGGTCACCGCGAGGCCGAACACCACGCTCTTGACGACCCCGGCGCCGACATCGCGCCAGACGTCCACGCCACCTTGCATCTGCGACCAGAACGCGCCCGCGTCGACGCCGATTAGCAGTACGCCCACCACATAACCACCCAACACGCCGACCGCGCTGAAAATCGCGGCGAGGACCGGCATCGCGACAATGCCGGCCCACAGGCGCGGCGCGACCACGACCTTGACCGGGTCGACCGCCATCATTTCCATCGCGGTGAGTTGCTCGCCCGCCTTCATCAGGCCGATCTCGGCCGTGAGCGACGTGCCGGCGCGGCCGGCAAACAGCAGCGCGGTCACCACCGGTCCGAGTTCGCGCACGAGCGACAGCGCGACCAGCAGGCCCAGCGCCTGCTCGGAACCGTACCGATTGAGCGTGTAATAGCCCTGCAACCCAAGCACGAAGCCGACGAACAGCCCCGACACGGCAATGATCACCAGCGAATAATTACCCACGAAGTGGATCTGCTTCGTGACAAGGCGCGGACGACGCAGCAACGGGAAGAACTCGAGCAGCAGCCGGAAGAAAAAACGCGTGGCGTAGCCGGCCGTGCCGAGCCCGCCGATCACCGAGCGACCGATCGCACTGATCATGACTGGCCTCCGCCGATGCCGAAGTCCGCCGCCAGCGACGCCTTGCTCGGATAGTGGAATTTGAACGGGCCGTCCGGGGCGCCGTCGATGAACTGCCGCACTGTCGGATCGGCCGACGCGCGAAGTTCGGCCGGCGTGCCTTCGGCGTGGACCCCGCCGTTGGCGAGAAAGTAGACGTAATCGGCGATCGCGAACGATTCAGGCACGTCGTGCGTGACCAGGATCGAGGTGGCGCCCAGCGCCTGGTTCAGCGCGCGGATCAGGTTCGCGGTAATGCCGAGCGAGATCGGATCGAGACCGGCGAACGGCTCGTCGTACATCATCAGTTCGGGGTCGAGCGCGATGGCGCGCGCGAGCGCCACGCGCCGCGCCATACCGCCGGAAATCTCCGACGGCATCAAGTCGCGCGCGCCGCGCAAGCCGACCGCGTTGAGCTTCATCAGCACGAGGTCGCGCAGCAATTCTTCGGGCAGATCGGTGTGCTCACGCAGCGCGAAGGCCACGTTTTCGAACACCGACATGTCGGTGAACAGCGCGCCGAACTGGAACAGCATGCCCATTTTGCGGCGCAGCGCGTAAAGGCCGTCGCGCGTCTGCTGGCCGACGTCCTGGCCGTGAAAGAGGATCTGGCCGCGCTGCGCGCGCACCAGACCGCCGATCAGACGCAGCACCGTGGTCTTGCCGCAACCCGAGCCGCCCATGACCGCGACGACCTGCCCGCGTTTGAAGCGCAGATTCAGGCTCGACAGGACGAGCCGGTCGCCGTAACCGAAGTCGACGTCGCGCAGCTCGAGTAAGGTCTCGGGGGAGGAAGACACGAAACTGACAGTCCTTTTACACGGAAGGCCGAATTATAGGGCCATCATGCAAAAGCTGCCGTGAGGTGCCCTGTCTCTAAAATAAGCCCGACGATTATTGCGTAAACGCTTGCTGCAGCGCAGAAACGGCGGCCGCCGGATCGGCTGCTTCCGTGACCGCGCGCACCACCGCAGCACAGCCGACACCCGTCGCCAGCACGTCGGGCAGCACCTGCAGGTCGATGCCGCCAATCGCCACCAGCGGCACGACACCGTCGAGCAGACGCACGTAGCGCGCAAGGCGCTTGAGACCCTGCGGCGCGGTGGGCATGACCTTGGTCGTGGTCGGAAACACCGCGCCCAATGCAATGTAGCTCGGCCGAAAATGCAGCGCTTTCAGAATCTCGTAGAAACCGTGCGTCGACAGACCCAGCCGGATGCCGGCGGCGGCCAGCGCGGAGAGGTCGGCGGTATGCACGTCTTCCTGACCGAGGTGGACGCCATACGCGCCCGCTTCGAGCGCGGCCTGCCAGTGGTCGTTGATGAATACCTGAGCGTCGTGCGCGCGTCCGGCGGCCACGCAGCGGGCGATTTCGCGCTTCAGCTCGTCGGCGGGTTCGGCCGATTTGCGGCGCAACTGCACCGTCTTCACGCCGAAGGCCACCACCCGCTCGGCCCATTCCGCGCTCGGCAGCACCGGATATAGGCCGAGCCGGTCCGGGCAGCGCGCGAACGCTTGCGCGGGCGCGGCCGGCAAACCGGCAAGGCGCGGGAATCGCGCGATGTCGGCCGGAAAGGCGTCGTCGGCGCGAGTTTCGTCGCCGTCGCGCCACGCGAGCGCCAGCACCAGCGCATCGTGCGGGTCGAAACCACAGTCGAGAAACGCGGCCAGCGCGGCAATCCAGTCGTCCGCCAGATGACCTTCGAGGCGGTACTTCTCGCCGCCCAGATGCAGCGTGGCCGTGTCCTGCGCCGCTTCAACCACGCCGGCGCCCTGCACCAGCCAGCGCGCCATCTGCTCGCCGTGCTGCTGGGCGTCGGCGATCACGATCAGGTCGCCGCCGTTGGGCTCGTCCGGCGCGGTCAGGCAGATGCGCCACGGCGCGTGCGTCGGCGGCCAGTCGCCGAGGCGCGCGCGGATGCGCTCGGTGGCTTCGGTGAGTTCGTCGGCGGGCGGCCAGAACAGGTCGCGATGCTTCAATGCCAGTGTTTGCGTCATGCGGCGCTCCCGTCTTGGTGCCAGAACGGCATGCCGACCACCGGCGTGCTCGCGTGCGCGCTTTCGCGCTCGGCCATCGGCCCCGCCAGAAAAGCCTGGCGGCCCGCTTCGACGCCCAGCGCGAACGCGCGCGCCATCGCATCGGGGTGCGTCGCCTGCGACACTGCGGTGTTCAGCAGCACGCCGTCGAAACCCCACTCCATCACCTGCGCCGCATGCGACGGCACGCCGAGCCCGGCGTCGACGATCAGCGGCACGTCCGGCAGCCGCTCGCGCAGCACCCGCAGCCCGTAAGGGTTGATCACACCCTTGCCGGTGCCGATCGGCGCGCCCCATGGCATCAGCGCTTCACAACCGGCGTCGAGCAGACGGCGGCCGATCACGAGGTCTTCGGTGCAATACGGCAGCACCTTGAAGCCGTCCTTGATCAACTGCGCGGCCGCTTCGATCAGCCCGACGGGGTCAGGCTGCAACGTGTAGTCGTCGCCGATCAGTTCGAGCTTGATCCAGTCCGTTTCGAAGATTTCTCGCGCCATGTGCGCGGTAGTCACCGCCTCGCCGACTGTCAGGCAGCCGGCCGTGTTCGGCAGCAGCGGCACTCCGTGGCGCTTGAGCAGATCGAAGAAGCCGGCTTCGGCGCCGCCTTCGTTCATCTGCCGGCGCAGCGCGACGGTGACCATGCCGGGGTGCGCCGCGTCGATCGAATCGGACAGCGACTGCAGCGACGGATAGCGCGAGGTGCCGAGCAGCACGCGGCTCGCGAAGGATTGGCCGTACAGCGTGAGCGCGTCGGCGGTTTGGGGGGAAGTCATTTGCATCATCGGGTCTCCGGCAAGGCGTGGCGGGCGGCGGGGCAACGCTTAGCCGCCGGCCACGGGTTGCACGACATCGAGCCGGTCGCCCGGCTGCAGCGCGCGCGCCGCATGCTGGGTGCGCGCGACGAAATCGCCGTTCAGCGCGACCGCGAACGGCGGGCGCGCGCCGTACGCGGCGAGCGCATCGGCGACGGTCGCGCCTTCGGGCAGCGACAACGGCTTCTGATTGATATGAATGTCCATGGTGTTCGAATGCGGTTCAATCGATGGCGAAAGCGGCGGGCGAGCGGCATGGGAGCGCGCAACGCTCATGCCGGCTCCCGCGCGCAATCCTGTTGGAAAAGCTCGCTCCAGCGCGCGTCGCGGCGCCAGTCGGCGAACGCGTCGGCATCGCCGATACGGCCGTCGAGCAGCGCCGACGCGAAGCGCACGGCTTCGTCGGCGACTTCGGGCACGATCATGTAGCCGTGCCGGTACAGCCCGTTCACGCGCAGTGTCCGCGCGCCGTCCCACAGGAGCGCCGGACGGTGGTCCGGCAAGGTCGGGCGGCACTGCGAATTCAGTTCCAGGATGCGTGCCTCGCCGAAGCCCGGATGCACGGAAAACGCCGCGCTCAGCAGTTCGAGCGCGGAGCGCACGCTGACCGGCGACATGTCCTCGCCTTCGACTTCAGTAGCGCCGATCACGTACAGGTCGTTCTGCTTCGGCGCGATATAGAGCGGATAGCGCGGATGCAGCAGCCGCACCGGGCGCGTCAGGTTGATACCTGGCGCATGCACCCGCGCGACTTCGCCGCGAATGCCCCGCAGCGTGGGCAGCACGGGCTTCGCACCGAGGCCCCGGCAGTCGATCGTGATGCGCGCGGACGGCAGCGACTGCTCGTCGACGGGCGTGTTCCAGTGAGTGTCGACGCCGCGCTGGGCAAGCCCCGCGGCCAACGCGGCCAGCACCTGGCGGTTGTCCAGTTGGCCTTCACGCGGCAGCAGCCAGCCCTGATTGAAGCGGCCCGCCAGCGCGGGCTCGGCCGCGCCGACCTGGGCGCCCGCCAGCGTCACGAAACCGCCGTCGAGCAGGTCGGCCGGCGCGTTCGAGCGAACCCGGCGCTCGAACAGCGGCGCTTCGGTGCGGTCGGCATGATGCCAGACGACCAGCGTGCCATTGCGCTGGAAGAACACCGGCTCGGGCAATTCGGCCAGCAACTGCGGCCAGGTATCGAGCGAACTCGCGCCGAGACGCGTGATCAGCAGCTCGGCGCTGGCGGCTTCGGCGAGCGGCGCGAGCATCGCCGCGGCGACCCACGCGGCGGCCTGCGAACCGGCGGCGTCGCCGCGCTCATACAGCGCCACGCGATGTCCCTGGCCCGCCAGACGCCACGCGACCAGCCGGCCGCAAAGACCGCCGCCGAGGACGGCGAAATCAGGTTGGGCGGACCGGTTCATCGCGCGGACTCCCGCGTGGGCGCCGCTCTACGGCGGCAAGCAAGGCTGAAGCACGACGCACCGACGGCGACGTAGCGAAGAGCAAAACACATATCTGAAGAATAGGCGGTCATCGAGTCCTTTCCGTACGGCAAAAAAACGCACGTACCCAGGACGAAACCGGCGGGTGAAGCCGGCCGGACAATACGCGCGCACTTACGTACGGACGCCGTCCGGCGGGGAATGGAAGACTGGCTGCTTCCGGAAACTTCCCGCGCCGGTATTACCCGGATCGGGTGCAAAGGGTCTCTCTCAGCCTCGCCGCCGCAGCCTGAAAATCAAGCCGCCTGTGGGCGAAGCACCCCTGTTTCGTCACAGGTCATTAGACCATAAAAGGCGCGGCACCCGCAAACCAGCGGCTCGCGCGCGCAGCCGGCGTTTGATCCGGCACCTTGTTTCATTGCATCGATGTGGGCGGACCCGGCGCTCTGGCACAATGCCGGGACCGGATGCCGCAAGCGCGCCTCGCCGCATGCGCGACGGGCGGCGCCAAGGCGAGGCCCTTAAGCGAAAATTAATTTTCGCTTAAGGGCCTCACGCCAGAATCGGGCGCTCGCCTGGACGCGCGTTCGCCGAATTACGTCGCCCGGGCAGGTATCGCACCGCCGTCGCAGAGCGGCCCAACATTGGGCCGCTTCGCGGCGCAATAGCCCGACATGGGCCGGCCGGAGTCGGGTCGGCGCTTCGGATCAGCACTTCGGGCCTGCACTTCATCAGGACGCTCATGACACCCAATATTTCTGCCAGCCCCGCGCTACCGCCCGACGAAAAAGTCTCCGCCTGGAGCCTGATCAAACCCTACTGGGTTTCCGAAGAACGCAAGACGGCGTGGGGCTTGCTCGTTGCGATCATCGTGATGAACCTGCTCGTCGTGTGGATCAACGTGCGCCTGAACCGCTGGAGCGCCGACTTCTACAACGCGCTGCAATCCAAGAACGTGCACGATTTCCCGCACCTGCTGATGGTGTTCTCGGGACTCGCGTTCGGCTTCATCATCCTCGCGGTGTACGGGCGATACCTGCGTCAGATGCTCGGCTTCCGCTGGCGCCAGTGGTTGACCACGCGCTATCTGAACGAGTGGCTGCACGACAGCGCCTTCTACCGGATCGAACGCGACCGGCTCGCCGACAACCCCGACCAGCGGATCAGCGACGACCTGCAATCGTTCGCCACCACCACGCTGTCGCTGACGCTCGATCTGCTGTCCACGGTCGTCACGCTGGTGTCGTTCATTACGATCCTGTGGTCGCTGGCCGGTGCGTTGACCATCTCGCTCGGCGGCATGCCGTTGCAGATTCCCGGCTACATGGTGTGGGCCGCGGCACTGTATGCGGTGGTCGGCTCGCTGATCATCCAGAAGGTCGGCCATCCGCTCGTGTCGATCAACTACCAGGCGCAGAAAGTCGAAGCGGATTTCCGTTTCGGCCTGATCCGGCTGCGTGAGAACGCCGAACAGATCGCGTTCTACAACGGCATGGACACCGAGAAGTCGAACGCGCACTCGCTGTTCGGCCGCATCCGCGACAACTGGTGGCAGGTGATGAAGTACACCAAGCGGCTCACCTTCGTGCTGAGCTTCTACGGCCAGATCGCGATCATCTTTCCGCTGGTGGTCGCCGCGCCGCGCTACTTCGCGGGCGCCTTCACCTTCGGTGTGCTGATGCAGATTTCGAGCGCGTTCGGCACTGTCAGCGATTCGTTCTCGTGGTTCATCAATAGTTATGCGAGCCTCGTCGAATGGCGCGCCACCGTGAACCGGTTGCGCGAATTCAAACGCGTCGTGCATGCGCCGCGCCTGAAGGAATCGGTCTCGCCGGCTACCGAGCATGGCGGCATCAACCTGCATTTCGTCGACGCCGATCAGCTTTCCACCGAAGGCCTCAAGCTCGCTCTGCCGAACGGCAACCCGCTGTCGCGCATCCGCGATATCGCGATTCAACCGGGCTCGCGCTGGCTGGTGCGCGGTCCGTCCGGCTCGGGCAAGAGCACGCTGATGCGCGCGCTCGCCGGCCTGTGGCCGTTCGGCGACGGCTCGATCGACGCGCCGGTCAACGCGCGCATGATGTTCATCCCGCAGGTCAGCTACATGCCCATCGGCACACTCAAAGCGGCGCTCACCTACCCGTCCTCGGCCGCCACCTACACCGACGAAGAATGCCGCGAAGCGCTCGTCATCTGCCATCTGTCGGAGTACGCCGACCGCCTGCAGGAGTCCGGACACTGGACCCGCATCCTGTCGCCGGGCGAACAGCAACGCCTCGCCGCCGCGCGCGTGCTCCTGCACAAGCCCGACTACCTGTTCCTCGATGAAGCGACCAGCGCGCTCGACGCGGAAAACGAAGCACGTCTGTATCGCCTGTTCACGGAGCGGCTGCCGAAGGCGGCGATCGTCAGCGTTGCGCATCGCGAATCGCTGGCGGCGTTCCACGACGAAACGCTCGACGTCGAACGTGCGGGCGAAGCGGTCGCGGCCTGACCATCATGAGCGACATCCGTGACGTGAGCGCAGCCCGCCCTGATGAGCGCGTCGTGCTGATCACCGGGGCGGGCTCCGGCATTGGCGCGGCGCTTGCCCGGCGCATCGCCGCGCCGCACTCGGCACTGATGCTGCACGCCCGTGGCGCCGATGACGCCGCCCGCCAGCGGCTTGCCGGAGTCGCCGCCGAGTGCCGCGCACGCGGCGCAAGCTGCGCGACGGTGTTCGGCGACCTCGCCGAACCCGGTGCCGCGGAACATCTGGTTCACCAGACGCTGGCACACTTTGGCGCACTCGATCAACTGGTCGCCAACGCGGGGCACGCGCAACGCCAGACCCTCAACGCACTCGACCCCGACACGTTCAGCGCCGCCTTCGCTGCGATGCCGGCCGCGTTCGCGGCGCTCGTCAGACGCGCAACCCCTGCATTGGAAACGTCGAAGCGCGCTCGCGTGATCGCGCTGAGTTCGTTCGTTGCGCACCGCTATCGCGCGGACGCGCCGTTTGCCGCGACGGCGGCGGCGAAAGCGGCGCTCGAATCGCTGGCCAAGACCGCCGCCGCGGAACTGGCGCCACACGGCGTGACCGTCAACTGCGTGGCACCCGGCTACACCCGCAAGGATCGCGGCCCGAGCGCGGAGAATGCGTCGGCGTGGACGCGCGCCGCCGAAGCGACGCCGCTCGGCCACGTCGGCGAGCCTGCGGATGTCGCCGCGCTGATCGCGTTCCTGCTCTCCGACGAAGCGCGCCATATCACCGGGCAGGTGATTCATATCGACGGCGGTCTTACCCTCGGCTGAGCGGCATTCTTGCAACGCACTACGCAACGGCACCCCCCTCCCGCCGCACGCGCCACCCCGTCACGCCTTCCCCTCGCCGCAACACAACATCCCGCAACATCCGGAAACACGCGAGAAGGGCTCGAAAGCATTTGCGAAGCGGGCAAGCTGTTCCGCGCTTTGAAAATGCCTCCCGGCAGCGACGATAGTCATGCGGGCCGATCCCGTCCTCGCCCCAACGTCATTCACTGTTACCGGACTCTTTGCCCATGTCATTCGATCGCCGCTCCCATCCATTGACCCAGCGCCTCGCGCTCGCTCTCGGCGCAGCGTTGCTGGTCGCGAGCACCGCGCACGCAGCGCAAGCCACTCAACCGAACGAGCCCGCAGACGTTTGCCCCGCGCTGAAACACATCGTCGACGCCGACGATTTCAAGCAGCTGCGCAGCCAGCCCGCTGCACAACTGCCGGGCGTATCGACCGCCGACGACTGCCGCGCCAACTCGCACTCGTACGACTGCCACTGGCGCGCGCACTGGGAAGCCGACGGCGTGATCAACGATCCGCTCGAAGAATTCGGCGCCGACATCGCCGCGTGCTTCCCGAACGTCGTGCACGACGTCAACACGCCGACGCGTCAGCATTTCATCGTGACCACCGCCGAGCGGCGCGTCAGCGTCACGGCCAGCGTGCAAGGGCAAAACGAATTGCGCCTGCGCGTCACGCGCTGAGCGTGCGCGCAAGCGCCATTCTCCGTAGCGATCCGCCGCGATCGGCCGCATTCCTCACCGCCACCAGGCATCCGCTCTCATGACCCTCACGCCGAGCATGCGCGTCGACGCCCGCTTCACGCGCCCCTCACGGGCCGCGTGGGTCCGGCTGCGGCGACCGTGCGCGTGGCTGGCCGTCGCCGCTCCGCTCGCGTTCGGGCTGAACGGCTGCGCATGGACGCTGATCCAGGCGGCCGACGCCACCGGCTCGGTGATTCAGGCGGGCTACGCGATCGCGGCGAACTACTCGTCACCGACCTTCGTCAACGGCAGGCCGGCCGACCTGCATCACGTCTGCATCGAAGTGAACCAGACGGTGTCGGTCGGCGATTTCGTGCCGGCGCTGCAACTCGCGCTCGACCGGCGCGGCATTCGTTCGGACGTCTACAATCCGGGCACCTCGCCCGCCGGCTGCGAGGCGCGGCTCGTCTACAACGCCGCGATCGACTATGGCCGCCGCTCGTTCAGCGACGAATCGATCCAGTATCTGTCGATCATCGATCTGACGCTGATCCAGAACGGCCGCATCCTCGTCACGGCGCGTTATCAGACCGGCGGCCTCAACACCGACCGCTTCTCTTCCGCATCGACCAAGCTCAGCGGTCTGATCGACCGGATGGTGGTCGATCAGACCGACTTCGCGCGCTCGCCGCCGCAGACCATTCAAACGTCGCAGGCGAACTGAGCGCCGGCTGCTTGCTTTGTCTTACGCGGGAAAGGATTCGAAAGTATCGCGCGCTTTGCTCCGCGCGCGCGCATCACTAAGATGCCCTGAATGAACCAAACCATTCTTGTCGTCGACGACGACCCCGTCGTACGTGAGCTCGTCAGCGAATATTTGCAGGGGCGCGGCTTCAAGGTCGCCACGCTCGAACACGGCATGGCGCTGCAGCGCAAATTGCAGGACGAGCGTCCCGCGCTGATCGTGCTCGACATCATGATGCCGGAGCTCGACGGCATCAGCGCGCTGCGCGCGTTGCGCGTCGCCGGCGACGATATCCCCGTGATCCTGCTGACCGCGCGCGCCGATACGATCGACCGTGTGATCGGGCTCGAACTCGGCGCCGACGACTATCTCGGCAAGCCGTTCGAGCCGAGCGAACTCGTCGCGCGCATTCGCACGGTGCTGCGCCGGCGCGGCTCGATTGCGCCGAGCGCGCCGGAGCAGCGCGCGCCGTATCACTTCGGGCGTTTCGAAGTGAATTTTCCGGCGCGCGAACTGCGCCGCGACGGCGAGCGCATCACGCTGCGTTCGAGCGAATTTGCGATGCTCAAGGTGTTCGTCACCCACGCGATGACCGTGCTCACGCGCTCGCAATTGCTGGAGAAACTACACGGCAATAGCGAGGCGCATCGCAACCGCAGCCTGGACGTGTCGATCTGGCGTTTGCGCCGGTTGATCGAAGTCGATCCGTCCGAGCCGCGCTACGTGCAAACCGTGTGGGGACGCGGCTATGTGTTCGTGCCGGACGGTGAGATCGGGGCCGCGGAACGAAGCGCAGCGCTCGCCTGACACGGCGCGGCGCGGAAGACGAACTGCGCAGCTTGCGCGGCATCGCGCAGCAACGCCGCGCGCGCATGCGTTAGAAAGTCAGCACACTCAGGAACATTCTCTGCAGCCAGCCCATCGTGGTGGCGTCGGACACCATGCCGACGCCGGCCTGCTCGATGCGCGCGTCGGCGACCTTGCTCGACGCGACGTAATTGCCTGCTTCGATATCCTTCGGATTGACGATGCCCGACAGCCGCAACCGGTCGCGGTTGCCGCTCATCGCGATCACCTTCTCGCCCGACACCACGAGGTTGCCGGTCGACATCGTGCCGATCACGGTGACGGCAAGCGTGCCGGTCATGCCGCTGACGTCGGTGAGGCTGCCCTGGCCTTTGTAGTCGGTGCTCGCCGAGCCGATGTTGAACAGCCTCGCGAGCCGCGCGGCGGCGTTGCTCGAATGATCGGCAGCGTCGGCGGTGATGCTGCTCGCGCGGCTCGCCGCCGCGGTCGAGCTGTTGTTGCCGCTATACGATTCCGCGAGACGGATCGTCAGCACATCGCCGATATGTTGGGCGCGCGGCGTTTCGTAAAGCAGCAGCGGCGTGCCCGCCTGATAGATCGCGCCTTGCGTGTTGACGTTCAGCGGCGCCGAAGCGAGCGGCGGCGCCATCGGCGTGTCGACGATCGAGTTCTGCTGATGGCCCGCGCAAGCGGCGAGACAAACCGCCGCGCCTAGCGTGACCGTGAGACGTAGCGCGATCATGCGTGCTCCTTGAAGGGGATCGGCCGGATGGGCCGGGTTCGGAATGGGTTCGGCCGACGTGAACGCACCACCGCCCCCTCGCATCGACGATCAGAGCGGTTCATCACCCCGCCTCCGCGCCGCTTGCCTGCCACTGCCGCACGACCGACTTCACCCACGCATCCGAACCCTTCAGCAGATAAGTGAGCGTGCCGTTGCGGCTGCCCGGCAAAAAGCACAACGTGATCGAACTCACCGCGTTTTCCCACACGTACGTCGGCATCGCACCCGACGCCGCCACGTTCTGCGTCGCGAGACGCGGCGGCCCGTAGCGATCCTCGAGCGCGTCGCGCAAGTCCTCGGCGGTCAGTTCGTCGATCACGAACGAAATCTCATACAGACGCAGCGCGCTCTGCGCGTCGGTCCGCGCGAAGCGCAGCACGTGCTCGAGCGCGGGCGCGCCGTCCACCACCGCTTGGGACATCGCCCAGCGGTCATCCACGCGATGCGCCCAGCGGCACGCGACCATCAGGCTCTCGCGTGATTTCAGCCGCATGCCGAGCGTGCCCGCCTGCACGTCGGTCTCGCAGACGGGCACGCTACCGATTGGCGTCGCCCGCACGGTCGAACCCGCGCGGAATTCGTCGAGCGTGATGCCGAGCGCCACGCCGCGAAAAGCAAACGGCGCGTCCTGCGAGCGCCGGCGCGCGGTGAACGGGGTGTTGACGGACGCGTCGGCGGACCCGTTGTTCGACGCGGCGCCCACCGCCTTCGCTTCGCGCGCGCCGGGCTGTGCGCCGGGTTGTGCACCAGCGGCCGACGCGACGATTCCGCCCAACAGCGCCAGCGCGCAAACAATCCGTGTGAGTGTCATGGTTCAGTCGATTGCGGAGGAGCACATATCGAATGGCGTGGCCGCGGCATGGCCGACGACCGGGATGATCTTCAGCGTGGCCGAAGTCAGCCGGCACGGCAGCGCGGCGACGGCACAGCCGCCGAGCGGCAGCAGCGCCGCGCCGAGCGTCAACCACACGGCGGCACGGACGAGGCGGGCAAAAATTCTCGGAGTCGACACACAGGCCTCGTGGGATCAGGCAGTCGTATTGACGTTGTGCCCGACGACCCCGGTCGGCGGCGACGGCTGCGCGCGGGTTGCGCTCTCCTGCGTCTGCGCGCTCGCGGCCGGGTTGCTGGCGCTCGCGGGTTTGTCCCTCGCGGTCGTGGACGTGAGCGAAGGAAGGTGAGTCGAACTGAGGTTGCTGTGAATGGTCATGATGAGCCTCGCGTGGCACCGGGTTTCGATTTCACGCCACCGGCCGTGGTCCAACGCATCAAGGCTGTCCCCGGCATGCGGCGCAACGTACTGCACGGCGAATCATCGCGCCGCACGCGCATCGGCGATGCACGAAGCAAAGCGCGCTTTCCGGCGGTTCTTACGAGCCGTTCCGAGCCGTTGCCATCGGTTCCAATGCTTGCAACGGATGCCAGCGCGCAGCCGTTTTTGATCGGCGGGAGGCGCTGGTGTGACACGGATTCCGCACGATTGCCGCGATCCAGCCGCGCTGAAATATGCTGTGAGCCTTGAGCGGCGGGCCTGACACGCGAGTCGCTCAGGACCGCGCGGCGCATCGTAAGCATTGGTAAGAAAACAGTCGGTCTCGCGTTGGGCGCGCCAGTCTAGAATTTCGCCATGAATCCACAGGTCCTTATCGTCGACGACGATCCGGTCGTACGCGATCTGCTATGCAAGTTTCTGCAATCGAACGGCTTCGACGCGTCCGTGCTGCACGACGGCACCCATCTCCAGCGCCGGCTCGAACGTGAACGGCCATCGGTCGTCGTGCTCGACATCATGATGCCGAACACCGACGGCCTGCGCGCGCTCACCGCGCTGCGCGCCGCCGGCGACGACATCCCGGTGATCTTCGTGACCGCGCGCGGCACGGTGGCCGACCGCATCGTCGGGCTCTCGCTCGGTGCGGACGACTATCTGACCAAGCCGTTCGATCCGCGCGAATTGCTCGCGCGCATCCAGACCGTGCTGCGCCGTCGCGGGCCGAGCACCACCAGCGCGCCGGAAGCCCGCAAGCGCTATCGCTTCGGCCCGTTCGAACTCGACTTCGCGACCCGTTCGCTGTCGCGCGACGATTCGAAGCTGCCATTGCGCGACAGTGAATTCGCGCTCCTGAAGATCTTCGTCAACAATCCGTACAAGGTGTTGTCGCGCGTGCTGATTCACGACCTCGTGCATCGCGACAATCTCGCGTTCCGCGACCGTAGTCTCGACGTGCCGATCTGGCGCCTGCGCCGCGTGATTGAGGAAGATCCGTCCAACCCCTGCTACGTGCAGACGGTGCGCGGCAAGGGCTACGTGTTCGTGCCCGACGCCAACGCCTCGCCCTTCGCCGACGAGGCCGCCCCAAGCGCATGAAAAATCCGCTGAACACGCTGTTCGGCAGAATGGCGTTGCTGTCTGCGGCGGTGTTGTTCGCGATTCAGGCCGGCTGGTTCGTGCTGGTGGTGATGCAGCCGCCGCGCCACGAAATCGACGGCTTCGCACGCGGCATTCTGCTGGTGCTGCAAGCCATCAACAGCGAGCCGATGAAAGGCACGGCGCTTCCGCCGGCCTTGCGCGTGCATCTGGTCCCCACCTGGAACATGCCGGCGAGCGTGCATCTGCGCAAGCCCACGGCTCATCCGCTGGTCGAACTGAGCCGGCATCTGCGAGAGAACCTGCCGCCGGGCACGCAGATCGCCGTCGACGACCTGCATCCGCCGCAGCTCTGGGTATTGTTCCCCGGCAAGTCGAACTGGGTGGTCGTGCCGGTCGATGTGCCGCCGCGCCCGCGTTTTGTCGTCGAAGGCGCGTCGATGCTGCTCGCCGCGCTGATTCTTTCGCTGTTCGCGGTCTGGCAGATGCAGCGGCCGCTGTCGCGCGTCTCCACCGCCGCGCGTGCGTTCGGCTCGGGCGGGCGTCCCGAACCGGTGACCGTGCAGGGCCCGCGCGAGTTGCGCGATCTGATCGGTTCGTTTAACGACATGATGCGGCGCCTGAACGAAGCCGGCGACGATCAGGCGGTGATGCTGGCCGGCGTCGCCCACGATCTGAAAGCGCCGCTCACGCGGCTCAAGTTGCGCGCAAGCGTGCTGGTGGCGGAGAACGAACGCGCCGGTCTGATTCGCGATGTCGACTCGCTGACCAACATCGTCCAGCAGTTTCTCGAATTCGCCGGCCAATCCGCCGACGCGGGGCCGCCGGTCGAAGTCGAAGAATTCTTACGGGAGCAGTTCTCGTCCGGTGACGCGTCCGGCGATACCGCCGGCGACAGCGCCGAAGCACCGCTCTTCACGCTCGATCTGCGCGCGGGCCCCTCGTTCACGCTGCCGCGCACACTGCTCGACCGGCTCGTAACGAACCTCGTCGATAACGCGCTCGAACACGGCACGCCCCCGGTGGAGATCGCCACCGGGCGCGACGATCGGCATTGGGTGATCAGCGTGCGCGACCACGGTCCCGGCATTCCCGACGAGCGCATCGCCGCGGCGATGAAGCCGTTCGTCCGGCTCGATGCCGCGCGGGGCGGCGAAGGCCATTGCGGCCTCGGCCTCGCGATCGTCGCGCGGCTCGCGCACGATCGCGGCGGGCGTTGTCATGTGCGCAATCACGTGCAAGGCGGACTGGAAGTGCGGATCGAACTACCGGTTGCCGCGCCGACCGCGTGACACCGAGCGAAGCGGCACGGCGAACGTGGCCGCTTACGCGTCCTTACTGAATGGATCCTCGCGATGACTGCGGCTTTATAGTCAGAGACGGCAACCTCGATGCCGCCCTTCTCTGTCCGCCCGGTTACTTGGGGCGGACTTTTTTTTCGCCTGGGTTTTTTGCCCGCGTTTTTGCGCGAGTCTTTGACGCGCCTTAGCTCACGAGCCGGGCACGCAACGTGTCGATCGTCGTTTGCGACATGCCGAGGCCGCGCGTCAGATAGTTCGCCATCGTGCCGTAGCTCATCTGCACCTGATCGAAACCGGCTTGCAGATAACTCTCCTGAACTTCCAGCAAAGGCATCTGGATCGCGACGGCGGCCTCGCCGTCCTGCGCGCGCAGCGTCTCGGTCTGTTCATCGAGCGACGCCGCCAGGTAAGTGTTGCTGAGCAGATAGTCCTGCATGACGACGTCGAGCGGCACGTTGGCGATGCTAAGCAACAGCGCCGCGACCCAGCCGGCGCGATCCTTACCCGCGTTCGAATGAAACAGTTGCGCGCCGGCGCCATCGGCGAGACGCGTCAGCAACGTGCCGTACGCGGCTCGCTGCGCGGCGCCGGTCACATAGGCGCGCGCTTGCGCTTCCATGAACGCGGTGGAGGCCGCCGTCGTATTCATCTCAGGCACGACGAAGTCGCTGCTGCCGAGCACGTTGAGGTTTTGCGCCGCCGCGCCGCCCGGCACCACGTCGTCTTTCCGCGCGATTTCGCCAGGCGTGCGCAGATCGTAGACCGACGCGATGCCGAGTTTGTCGATCGCGGTTTCATCGGCGCTGCTCAGCGCCAGCACATTCGCGCGATAGAACGCGCCACGGCGCATCCGTTTGCCGTCGACGGTCGTGTAGCCTGCGCCGACGCCCGCCAGATCGCGAAAGTTGCTGACCGATGCCAGACGCGGGGTCTCGGGCAGTTCGGTGTCGAGGTCGCCACCGCCGCACGCAGACAGCAGCGCGCCGCCCAGACCGGAGGCAAGCACCACGTTCGCGGAGCCCTTGAGGAAGCCTCTGCGCGACATGGATATGGCACCGCGCGTGCAATGGCTTTCCGTCACGATCGAACTCGCTGAGCGGTGGGACGGCGAGCAGGATTTCGCGGTTGCGGGCATTAGGCGTGGCTGGCGCGGGCGTGAGGGAGTGATTCGCAGCATCGACGCTGCGGGCAAAGTTTAACGGTGCTCAATATCTTTTGCGTTACACAGTAGTAGTTCGTAAGGGAAGGCGAGATGTGAGTTTGTCCACGGGCGGCGGCTAGAACGGCCAACCCAAGGCGCGCGGCATGTTTCCGGACTCGTTTCCACCTGCTTGCGTCTCTTATCGCCGGTTATCGGCACTTATCAGCGATTACCGCCGCCGCCATTTTTGACCACAACTGGCCGCAGGACGCCGCATCCCCGTAGAATACAACCACCCTACTATCGAGCCCCCCGCCGGCAGAAAGATCTGGAGACCACAACAAAACATGCCTTCTCTCCAATGGTTCACCGAGCTGACCACGCGCGAGCGCCGCACGCTTTACGCCGGCTTCGGCGGCTACGCGGTCGATGCCTTCGACTTCATGATTTACTCGTTCCTCATCCCGACGCTGATCGCGACCTGGGGCATGACCAAAAGCGAAGCCGGCATGATTGCCACCAGCTCGCTGATCTCGTCGGCCATCGGCGGCTGGCTCGCGGGCATACTCGCCGATCGATATGGCCGCATCCGCGTGTTGCAATGGACCATCGCCACCTTCGCGGTGTTCACCTTCCTGTCGGGCTTCACCAATTCGTTCTGGCAACTGCTCACGACCCGCACACTGCAAGGCATCGGCTTCGGCGGTGAGTGGTCGGTCGTGACGATCATGATGGCCGAAACCATCCGCTCGCCGCAGCATCGAGCCAAGGCGGTCGGTACCGTGCAAAGCAGCTGGTCGTTCGGCTGGGCCGCGGCGGCGATCGTCTATTGGGCGGCCTTCGCGCTGCTGCCGGAACAGTACGCATGGCGCGCGTGCTTCTGGATCGGCCTGCTGCCCGCGGCGTGGATCATCTACATTCGCCGCAACGTGAGCGATCCCGAAATCTATCTCGAGACGCGCCGCGCTCGCGAAAGCGGCTTCGACACCTCGCACTTCATGCAGATTTTCTCGGCCGCTCACGTGAAGACCACGCTGCTCGGCAGCGCTTTGTGCACCGGCATGCTCGGCGGCTATTACGCGATCACCACGTGGCTGCCGACCTATCTGAAGACCGTGCGCCATCTGTCGGTGTTCAACACCAGCGGCTATCTGATCGTGCTGATCGTCGGGTCGTTCACCGGCTATATCGTCGGCGCGATTCTGTGCGACAGGATCGGCCGGCGCGCGTCGTTCGTGCTGTTCGCGATCGGCTCGTTCGTGCTCGGCATGGTCTACACGATGCTGCCGATCACCGACGTCATGATGCTCGCACTCGGCTTCCCGCTCGGGATCGTCGTGCAAGGCATTTTCGCGGGCGTGGGCGCATATCTGTCGGAGCTCTATCCGAACGAGATACGCGGCTCGGGCCAAGGCTTCTGCTACAACCTGGGACGCGGGCTCGGCTCCTTCTTCCCGATTCTGGTCGGTACACTGTCGCAAACCATGACGCTCGTGAAGGCGATGGGCATCGTGGCCGGCTCGGGCTATCTGCTCGTGATCGTCGCCGCGCTGTGTCTGCCGGAAACCAAAGGCAAGGTGCTCGGCTCGACACGCGCAGCCACCTGAAATCGCCAGCATTCGCCTGAATTTGCAGCACACACACATGAAAACGATTGTTCTCGGCGGCGGCGTCATCGGCGTCGCCAGCGCTTTTTACCTGTGCCAGCAAGGCTGCGAAGTCACGGTGATCGAGCGCGAACCCGACGTCGCGCTCTCTACCAGTTTCGGCAACGCCGGCGTGATCGCCCCGGGCTATGTGACGCCGTGGGCCGCGCCGGGCATGCCGGCCAAAATCCTCAAATACCTGTTCAAACCGGCCTCACCGCTGATCTTCCGGCCCACCTTCAATCCCGCGCAATGGCGCTGGATCGCGCGCTGGCTGCGTGAATGCGACCTCGAACGCTTTCGCGTCAACAAGCAGCGGATGCAGCGCATCGCCTACTACAGCCGCGATTGTCTGCACGAGTTTCGCGGCCGCCACCCGTTCGATTACGGCCGCAGCCAGGGCTATCTGCAACTGTTTCGCAGCGAGTACGACCTTGAACTCGCGCAACCGGCGCTCGCGGTGCTGCGCGACGCCGGCATCGCGCATCGGGAAATTAACGCGGCGCAATGTGTCGAGATCGAACCGGGGCTGCGCTGGGCCCGTCAGATGCCGCTCGCCGGTCTCTATCTGCCCGACGACGAAGCCGGCGACTGCGCGCGCTTCACCCGTGAGCTGCGCGCGATCTGCGAGCGCAATGGCGTGCGCTTTCGCTTCGACACGCGTGTGACGTCGCTCGATGTGCAAGGCGCGGCGGTGCGCGGCGTGCGTGTCGACAGTGAACGTGGCAGCGAGACATGGCAGGCCGATGCGGTAGTGGTGGCGTTAGGCGTCGATAGCGCGGCGCTGCTCTCACCGCACGGCGTGAAAGTGCCGCTCTATCCGGTGAAGGGGTATTCGGCGACGCTGCCGATCACCGACGAAGAAAAAGCCCCCCGCGCCGCGTTGATGGACGAGTCGCTGAAAACGGCGATCACACGCTTCGGCAACAACTTGCGCGTGGCGGGGACGGCGGAGTTGGGCAATGGCCAATCCGCCCTGCGCGAACAGGCGCTGCAAACGTTGATGAAAGTACTCGCCGACTGGTTCCCGCACGCGGCCAATCCCACGTCCGCGCATTTCTGGGTCGGCCGCCGGCCGATGACGCCGGATGGGGCGCCGCTGCTCGGACCATCCGGTGTGGACAATCTGTGGCTGAACCTCGGACACGGTTCGACCGGCTGGGCGATGTCGATGGGCTCGGGACGCGTGGTCGCGGATCTGATCGCGCAGCGCAAACCGGAAATCGATCTGGAAGGATTGACGTTGGCGCGGTACGGGAAGTAACGGCGCGTTGGCGCCAGGCGCACGAACCACTGGACGTTAAAAAGCCGGGTCCACCCTCTCAGGTGGCCCGGCTTTGTTTTTCACCGCTTTGATGTACCGCTTATGTGCCGCTTATGTGCCGTTGTTCAGCACATTGTCGTCTCCACCTCTTCCTGCAAGCAGTGGCCGGTATCCGTGTCACGCCAATCCAGAACGCGGATCGCAACGGAAACCGGCCGGAGACGTTTTAGCGCGGCAGTTCCGAATGCCCCATCAGGAACGCATCGACCGAACGCGCGCACTGACGGCCTTCGCGGATCGCCCACACCACCAGCGACTGGCCGCGGCGCATGTCGCCCGCGGTGAACACCTTGTCCACCGACGTGTAATACGCCTTGTCGCCTTCGGTCGACGCGCGCACGTTGCCGCGCGCATCCTTGTCGACGCCGAACGCTTCGAGCACCGGCGACACCGGTTGCGTGAAGCCCATCGCGAGCAGCACCAGATCGGCCTTCATTTCGAATTCCGAGTTCGGCACTTCCTGCATCTTGCCGTCCTTCCATTCGACGCGCGCGGCGATCAGCTTCTCGACCTTGCCGTTCTTGCCTTCGAGGCGCTTGGTCGCAACCGCCCAATCGCGCTCGCAGCCTTCGTCATGCGACGACGACGTGCGCAGCTTGATCGGCCAGTACGGCCACACGAGCGGCTTGTTCTCTTCTTCCGGCGGTTGCGGCAGCAATTCGAATTGCGTGACGCTCTTCGCGCCGTGACGATTCGACGTGCCCACGCAGTCCGAACCCGTATCGCCGCCGCCGATCACGACCACGTGCTTGCCCTTCGCGAGCAGCTGGTTCGCGACCTTGTCGCCGGCATTGACCTTGTTCTGCTGCGGCAGGAAGTCCATCGCGTAGTGAACGCCTTCCAGCTCGCGACCCGGCACCGGCAGATCGCGCGGCGTTTCCGAACCGCCTGCAACCACGACCGCGTCGAACTGTTCTTTCAGCTCGGCCGGCGTGATGGTTTCCTTCGCCGTGCTGCCGATGTAGGCCGGCAGCGAATCCGCCTTGCCGACGAACACGTTGGCGCGGAACGTCACACCTTCGGCTTCCATCTGGCGCATGCGGCGATCGATCAGCCACTTCTCCAGCTTGAAGTCGGGAATGCCATAACGAAGCAGGCCGCCGATGCGGTCGTTCTTCTCGAACACGGTCACATCGTGCCCCGCACGCGCGAGTTGCTGCGCGACAGCGAGACCCGCGGGGCCAGAGCCGACCACGGCGACTTTCTTGCCGGTCTTGTGCTTCGGCGGCTGCGGCGCCACCCAGCCTTCGGCCCAGGCTTTGTCGATGATCGCGTGCTCGATCGACTTGATGCCGACCGGGTCGTCGTTGATGCCGAGCGTACACGCCGCTTCGCACGGTGCCGGGCAGATGCGGCCCGTGAACTCCGGGAAGTTGTTCGTGGAGTGCAGCACTTCGATCGCGTTCTTCCAGTCCTGATGGAACACCAGGTCGTTGAAGTCCGGGATGATGTTGTTCACCGGGCAGCCGTTGTTGCAAAACGGAATGCCGCAGTCCATGCAACGTGCGCCTTGAATCTTCGCTTCGTCGTCGCTGAGAGCCGCGACGAATTCCTTGTAGTGCTTCACACGCGTGAGCGGAGCTTCGTACGCCTCGTGGCGGCGTTCGAACTCGAGAAAACCGGTTGCCTTGCCCATGTGGTTCTCTTCTCTATCTGTATCAGGTGGGGTGATCTACACCCGCCGCGCGTCGAATCGTCGAGCGGCGGCGGGTACGGCTAAAGGTGACGTCTTGCTGATGAACAGCGCAGCGGTGTTTAAGCGGCGAGTACTTCCTTGTTCGCCTTCTTCGCTGCCAGTTCGCCCAGCGCGCGCTTGTATTCGGTCGGGAACACCTTCACGAATTGACGGCGCGATGCGTCCCAGTTTTCGAGCAGCGCTTTCGCACGCGGCGAGCCGGTGAACTGGAAGTGACGCTCGATGAGCCCCTTCAGCAGTGCCTCGTCGGTCGTCTCGGCGTGCCACAGGCCCTTGTCGACCGTGCGTTCCTGCTCGGCCTGTTGCAAGACCGGATCGAGCGCGACCATCGACTTGTTGCACTTGCTCGCGAACGTGCTGTCCGGATCGAACACATACGCGACGCCGCCCGACATACCGGCTGCGAAGTTACGGCCCGTTTCGCCGAGCACGACGACCGTGCCGCCCGTCATGTATTCGCAACCGTGGTCGCCCGTGCCTTCGACGACCGCCGTCGCGCCCGAGTTACGCACGCAGAAGCGCTCGCCCGCCACGCCGCGGAAGAAGGCCTCACCTTCGATCGCGCCGTACATCACCGTGTTGCCGCAGATGATGTTCTCTTCCGACTTGCCGCGGAAATCGTTAGTCGGACGGATGATGATGCGGCCGCCCGACAGGCCCTTGCCCACGTAGTCGTTGCCGTCGCCGACCAGATCCAGCGTGACGCCCTTCGCGAGGAACGCGCCGAAGCTCTGACCTGCGGTGCCCTTCAACTGGATGTGCACCGTGTCGTCGGCGAGACCGTCGTGGCCGTACTTCTTCGCGATCGTGCCGGACAGCATCGCGCCGACCGTACGGTTCACGTTGCGCACCGGCTGGATGAACGAGACGTGCTCGCCCTTCTCGATCGCCGCCTTCGCCTTTTCGATCAGCGTGTGGTCGAGTGCCTTGTCCAGACCGTGGTCCTGCACGTCGACGTGCTTGCGCGCCACTTCGGCCGGCACTTGCGGCTGATAGAACACGCGCGAGAAGTCGAGACCCTTCGCCTTCCAGTGCTCGATGCCCTTCTTCGTGTCGAGCAGTTCGGCGCGGCCGATCAGTTCGTCGAACTTGCGAATGCCCAGTTGCGCCATAATCTCGCGCGCTTCTTCCGCAACGAAGAAGAAGAAGTTCACGACGTGTTCCGGCTGGCCCTGGAACTTCGCACGCAGCACCGGATCTTGCGTCGCGACGCCGACCGGGCAGGTGTTCAGGTGACACTTGCGCATCATGATGCAGCCTTCGACGACGAGCGGCGCCGTCGCGAAGCCGAACTCGTCCGCGCCGAGCAGCGCGCCGATCACGACGTCGCGGCCGGTCTTCATCTGACCGTCGGCCTGCACGCGGATACGGCCGCGCAACTGGTTCAGCACCAGAGTTTGCTGCGTTTCGGCGAGACCTAGTTCCCACGGCGTGCCCGCATGCTTGATCGACGACAGCGGCGATGCGCCCGTACCGCCGTCATGGCCGGCGATCACGACGTGATCGGCCTTCGCCTTCGCGACACCCGCGGCCACCGTGCCGACGCCCGATTCCGACACCAGCTTCACCGACACGCTAGCCGCCGAGTTGGCGTTCTTCAGGTCGTGAATCAGCTGCGCCAGATCTTCGATCGAATAGATGTCGTGGTGCGGCGGCGGCGAAATCAGGCCGACACCCGGCACCGAGTAACGCAGCTTGCCGATGTAGTCCGACACCTTGTGGCCCGGCAGCTGACCGCCTTCGCCCGGCTTCGCGCCCTGCGCCATCTTGATCTGGATCTGGTCGGCCGACGCGAGGTATTCCGCCGTCACGCCGAAACGGCCCGACGCCACCTGCTTGATGCGCGAGCGCAACGAATCGCCATCCTTCAGCGGAATGTCGACAACCACTTCGTCGCCGATCACGGACTTCATCGTGTCGCCGTTCTTGATCGGAATGCCGCGCAGTTCGTTGCGGTAACGGTTCGCGTCCTCGCCGCCTTCGCCGGTGTTCGACTTGCCGCCGATGCGGTTCATCGCGACTGCCAGCGTGGCGTGCGCTTCCGTGCTGATCGAGCCCATCGACATCGCGCCGGTCGCGAAACGCTTGACGATCTCCTTCGCCGATTCGACTTCGTCGAGCGGAATCGCCTTGGTCGGATCGAACTTGAATTCGAACAGGCCGCGGAACGTCATGTGGCGCTTCGTCTGATCGTTGATCAGATGCGCGTATTCCTTGTACGTCTGGTACGAGTTGGAGCGCGCCGAGTGCTGCAGCTTGGCGATCGCATCCGGCGTCCACATATGTTCTTCGCCGCGCACGCGGTACGCGTATTCGCCGCCCGCGTCGAGCATGTTCGCGAGGATCGGGTTGTCGCCGAACGCGTCGCGGTGCAGACGGATCGCTTCTTCCGCGACGTCGAACAGGCCGATACCGCCCACCTTCGACGACGTGCCCTTGAAGTACTTCTGCACGAGGTCTTCAGCGAGACCGACCGCTTCGAAAATCTGCGCGCCGGTGTAGGACATGTAGGTCGAAATGCCCATCTTCGACATGACCTTCATCAGGCCCTTGCCGACTGCCTTGGTGAAGTTGTAGACCGCCTTCTCCGCCGACAGGTCGCCCTTCAGCCCGCTGGCGAGCTGGCCGAGCGTTTCCATCGCGAGGTACGGGTGCACGGCTTCCGCGCCGTAGCCCGCGAGCAGCGCGAAGTGGTGCGTTTCACGCGCCGAACCGGTTTCGACGACCAGACCCGTGCTCGTGCGCAGACCTTGCTGCACGAGGTGCGTGTGGATCGCGGCAGTGGCCAGCAGCGCCGGAATCGCGACGTTGTCGCGGTCGGTCTTGCGGTCCGACACGATCAGCATGTTGTAGCCGGACTTGACCGCATCGACGGCTTCCGCGCACAGCGACGCGAGACGCGCTTCGATGCCTTCCTTGCCCCACGCCACCGGATAGCAGATGTTCAGCTCGTACGAGCTGAACTTGCCGCCCGTGTACTGATCGATCGCGCGGATCTTCGCGATGTCCTTGAAGTCGAGCACGGGCTGCGACACTTCGAGGCGCATCGGCGGGTTGATGTTGTTCGTGTCCAGCAGGTTCGGCTTCGGACCGACGAACGACACCAGCGACATCACCATGTTTTCACGGATGGGGTCGATCGGCGGGTTCGTGACTTGCGCGAACAGCTGCTTGAAGTAGTGATACAGCGTCTTGTTCTTGTTGGACATGACCGCCAGCGGCGAGTCATTGCCCATCGAACCTACCGCTTCTTCACCGGCTTGCGCCATCGGCGCCATCAGGAACTTGAGGTCTTCCTGCGTGTAGCCGAACGCCTGCTGACGATCCAGCAAAGCAGCGGCTTCGCGGCGTTCGGTCGCGACATCTTCGGCCTTCGCCTCGATTTCGTCGAGCTTGATCCGGACCGCGTCGATCCAGCTCTTGTACGGCTTGGCGTTCGCGAGGTTGTCCTTCAGTTCCTTGTCGTCGATGATGCGACCGTGTTCCATGTCGATCAGGAACATCTTGCCCGGCTGCAGACGCCACTTCTTGACGATCTTCGACTCGGGGATCGGCAGCGTGCCCGCTTCCGACGCCATGATGACGAGGTCGTCATCCGTGACGATGTAGCGCGCCGGACGCAGACCGTTACGGTCGAGCGTCGCGCCGATCTGACGGCCGTCGGTGAACGCGATGGCGGCGGGGCCGTCCCACGGCTCCATCATCGCGGCATGGTATTCGTAGAACGCGCGGCGGTTGTCGTCCATCAGCGTGTGCTGTTCCCAGGCTTCCGGGATCATCATCATCATCGCGTGGACGAGCGGGTAGCCGGCCATCACCAGCAGTTCGAGACAGTTGTCGAACGAGGCGGTGTCCGATTGGCCCGGATAGATCAGCGGCCACAGCTTCGGCAGGTCGTCGCCGAGCACGTGCGACGCGATTGCGCCGGTACGGGCGTTCAGCCAGTTGACGTTGCCCTTCACCGTGTTGATTTCGCCGTTGTGGGCAATCATGCGGTACGGGTGCGCCAGCTCCCACGCCGGGAACGTGTTGGTCGAGAAGCGTTGGTGCACCAGCGCCAGTGCCGAGACCGTGCGCTCGTCCTGCAGGTCGCGGTAGTACACGCCGACCTGACCGGCCAGCAGCAGACCTTTGTAGACGACCGTGCGGGCCGACATCGACGGCACGAAGTATTCCTTGCCGTGCTTGAGCTTGAGCGCCTGGATGCGGTGGCTCGCGGTCTTGCGGATCACGTACAGCTTCCGCTCGAGCGCGTCGGTCACGATGATGTCCTTGCCGCGGCCGATGAAGATCTGGCGGATCAGCGGCTCGCTCGCCTTCACGGTGGGCGAAATCGGCATGGTGTGGTCGACCGGCACGTCGCGCCAGCCCAGCACGACCTGGCCTTCGGCCTTCACCGTACGCTCGAGCTCCTGTTCGCAGGCGAGGCGCGATGCGTGTTCCTTCGGCAGGAACACCATGCCGACGCCGTACTCGCCGTATGGCGGCAGCGTCACGCCTTGTTTGGCCATTTCCTCACGATAGAAACCGTCCGGAATCTGGATCAGGATGCCCGCGCCGTCGCCCATCAGCGGATCGGCACCGACGGCGCCCCGGTGGTCGAGGTTCTCGAGAATCTTCAGGCCTTGCTCGATGATCTGGTGGCTCTTCTGGCCCTTGATGTGAGCGACGAAGCCGACGCCGCAGGCGTCGTGCTCGTTTTGCGGGTCGTACAGACCTTGCGCGGCGGGAACCGGGTGAGTCGGTTGCTGGTGGTCGTTCATGGGGACACCGTCTGTGAGGGGCCGGACCGGCCGTTAAAACCATTTTTCTATTACCGCAGTTGGCATCGCAACCACGACGGCGCTCTTTACGCTGAATGCTATGCGTGTCAAAAAGCGCCGGAATTCGGAATATACGCGACGAATCAATGGAATAGCAAATAAAACGTGGTGATCGATCCCCAATTATCAAATTGGTGCATCGCGCTCGTTTTTTATTGGTGCCATATCAAAACAGGGCAAAAGAAAACGGCATGCGCGATGCCGTTTCCCTTTAGACCTTTGACGCGAAACGCTTTATTGCGTGTGCGGCGTCTCGCGGACCTTGCGCGGCCGCCCGCGCGGCAGCGGCGAGACGCGCCGGTTTGCAGCGCGCGCCGCCCATTCCCGGTAGGTATCGCTGCCCAGAACCCAGCCTTTCAGGGTGGCTTGCTGAAGTTGGCTGGCTTCGCGTTCGTCGAGCGGCTGCTCGCACAATTCGCGGTATGCCCGCTGACGCTCGAACGGCGTGTTGCCCAAAGACCAGTACAACGGATGGTCGGTGATCAGGCTGTCGAGCGTGAGGCCAATGTGATGACGGTAGCTCGACCAGCGATAGTCCTCCGGCGCGTTGACGAGTTGGGCGCGCACCGGACACATCTCCACGACACGGCTCGCCAGCAGGAAGTAACGCTCGCCTTCGATCACCGTGGCCCGGTAGCGGCCTTCCCACAAGGTGCCGCGGCGTGCGTAGCGTCGATTGAAATGCGCGACGTAGCGACGACCCACCGCCTGCATCGCCTTGGGCAAGCTAGACTCTTCGGTTGGCGTGACGAGCAGTTGCACGGCGCCCGGCATCAATGCGTACGCGTGGATCGAAAGATGATGGTCGCGAGAAGCCGCTTTCAGGCAGTCGATGAAGAGCTCGTAGTCCTGGTCGTCGACGAATGCGGGCTGCTGATCGAGCCCGCGAAGGATGACGTGCTGCGGCTGGTCAGGGACATAAAGACGTGCAAGCCGTGCCATGCTGGAGTATCCAATAGTCGCGTTGGTACATACCCGAAGGTCCGAAGAACCGCATGCGCTCAAGGTTCGGCGCGACGCGGCTAAGCCAGAAACCGCGCGGCGCTTAGGGAGAAAGCTCTAACCGCCGCGTATGGTTTGTTTCAAACGTTCTCGTCATAATGAGCGGGCCTTTTTTGGAGGAGCACATATGAAATTAAAACAGGCCGTAACGGGGATGGCGGCGCTAGTCTGCATGACGACGGCAGCGCACGCACAATCGGCCGGCAGTTTTTACGTCACGACGGGCTGGTTCCATCTTGCGCCTCAATCGAGCAGCGACCCATTGAGAGTGACAAGCATTGGCGGCAGCCCGACCAACATCACAGAACCGAATACCGGGGCATCACTCAATTCAACCGACACCATCGGCTTCACTGCGGGTTACTTCGTCACCGACCACATCGCAACCGAACTCGTCATGGGCTATCCGCCCACGTTCGATCTGAACGGCACGGGCAGCCTCCAACAGTTCGGCAAGCTGGGCCAGGCGAAACAATGGAGCCCGACTCTGCTGTTCAAGTACTATTTCAACGCTCCGACCGCCGCGTTCCGTCCGTATCTCGGCGTCGGTGTGAGCCGCGTCTGGTTCACGGACGAAAAGATCACCAACAGCGCATTCGAAGCCAACGTTCTGCATGGTCCGACCAGCGTCACCACGGATAGTTCGTGGGCGCCGGTGTTTAATGCCGGTTTCACGTACGCGTTCACCCAGCACTGGTTCGCGGGCGTCTCGATCTCGTACCTGCCGCTCAGCACCACGGCCAAGCTGAACACCGCCGCGAACACGCCGGTCGGCACGCTGAACGTGCAGTCGCAGACCAAGATCAAGCTGAACCCGATCGTTAGCTACGTCAACATTGGTTACCGTTTCTAACGCTTCGAGAAATTGGGGGCGTAGAGGTAGGGTAGTCGAATTTTCGTGGCTTGGACAACGCCGTCATCCATTCGATGACGGCGTTTCTATTTGCGCTCGCAGCAAGGGGCGATCCGCAGCACGGCTAGGCCGGTGCCGCACGCACGCGTGAGTATTTGTAAATTTGACCCGGAATCGGCCCGGCTCGTGCAATATCTGCGGAGGATTCTTCATCCGCGCCACGCCCTGAGGGGCTTTACGGGTTTGGCACTGAAGTTGCGTTCTCACGGTGTTTTCCGCGTCGTGACGCGCTAGCGCGTCATCGTGACAACGCGTGAACTCTTTCACCCTCATCGACGGAGCGACCATGACAGCACTTCCGAATACGAGAGACGCCCTCGGCGAATCCTGGACCAGCACGAGCCGCCGCGCACGGCGCATCGCCCGCCATAGCCGCCATGCTGCCGAAGACATCGCGGGCGAGTTGCGCACGCTGTTGACCGAACTCGAATCCACGCTGGCGGACGGCACCCATGCCGACGCCGTGGCATTGCGCGGCAAGCTGCGCAAACAGCTGGACGCCGCGCGCACCCGCCTGAACGACACCCGCGAAGTCGTGCGTGAACGCGCTGAAGTCGCGATGTCCGACGCGGACGATTACGTGCATGAAAATCCGTGGCAGACGATTGCCATCGTCGGTGGGGTGGCGCTGATCGCGGGCGCGCTGTTCGCGTCGCGGTTGCGCTGAGGTACGCCGAAGGTGCACTTCCGTGTACGCCTGAGTTGCACTCGCAGGCTGCGCTGAGTGAAGAGTCGAGCCGCCATCATTCCGGCGGCTTTGACTGACGGCAATCAGTTGCGATCGCGAATGTGCGGTTGCGTCGGCGCCCGAGCTCGGCGCCGACGCGCGTTCGCGTGGTGCTGGCTAGTTGTCGTCGATCACGAACAGCCGCTGATACTCCTTCACCGCATAGCGATCCGTCATTCCCGCGATGTAATGGGCAATCAGTCGCGGCTGCTGCGTCACGTCCGCCGACTGATAAGCCGGCGGCAACAGCCGCGGGTCTTCGGTGAACGCGTCGAACAGGCCGACCACCACGCGGCGCGCCTTGTTGGCCATGCGCATCACGCGGTAGTGGCGATACAGGTTCTTGAAGAGGAAGCGCTTGAGCGCCGCAGCCTGGGCGGCAATCGCGTCGCTGTGCGCGACGAGGGCGGGCGCGGCGCGCACGGCGTCGAGCGAGGCCGGCGCATGCCGGACGATGTTCTCCCGCGTCGTATCGATCAGGTCGACAATCAGCGTGTTGATGATCCGGCGCACCGTCTCGTGAATCAGCCTGCGCCCTTCGATCTGCGGAAAATCGCGACGCGACGCCTCGAAATGCGTCTGCCACAACTCCACTTCGGCAAGCTGCTCGACCGTGAGGAGGCCTGAGCGCAAACCGTCGTCGACGTCGTGATTGTTGTACGCGATCTCGTCGGCGACATTCGCGATCTGCGCTTCGATGGACGGCTGGCGTCCTTCGAGAAAGCGCTCGCCCAACGCACCGAGCCGCCGCGCGTTTTCTCGCGAGCAATGCTTGAGGATGCCCTCGCGGGTTTCGAAGCACAGGTTCAGGCCGTTGAACGCGCCGTAGTGCTCCTCCAGATCGTCCACCACCGCGAGACTTTGCAGGTTGTGCTCGAAGCCGCCGTGCTCGCGCATACATTCGTTCAGCGCGTCCTGGCCGGCATGGCCAAATGGGGTATGGCCGAGATCATGAGCAAGCGAAATGGCTTCGACGAGGTCTTCGTTGACGCGCAGATTGCGCGCCACAGAGCGCGCGATCTGCGCGACCTCCAGGCTATGGGTGAGGCGCGTGCGAAACAGGTCGCCCTCGTGATTCACGAACACCTGCGTCTTGTATTCGAGCCGGCGGAATGCCGTCGAGTGAACGATGCGGTCGCGATCGCGCTGGAACTCGGTGCGCGCGCTCGGCGCGGCTTCGGGATAACGGCGGCCGCGCGATTGCGCGGAATGCGCTGCGTATGGCGCGAGGTGCGCTTCGAGTGCATCCTGTGTGGGCACGGCGATCGCCGCCATGCCTGCCGCCGGGTCATGCTGTACATCGTCGCTGCGCCTGTCAGTCACCGGGTTCTCCGAAACATGGGGCGGCGCCTCGTGACGCTGGTGCGTGATGCGTAGCTGGGAATTGCCTCGTCGTGTCTAGACGGCGGCGGCCAGCGTGGCGTGCACCTCGGCATCGGGCGCCTGGGTGATCAGCGTCTCACCGAAACGCTTCAGCAGAATGAATTTGATCGCGCCGGCTTCGGCCTTCTTGTCGACCTGCATCAGTTCGACATAGCGCGTTTCGCCGAGCGCAGGCGCTTTGGTCGGCAAATGCGCGGCTACGATCACGTCGACGAGACGCCGGCGCGCGGCATCGTCGAGATAGCCCATGCGCACGGACAGATCCGCCGCCATCGCCATCCCGCAGCCGACGGCCTCGCCGTGCAGCCACTCGCCATAGCCGAGGCCAGCCTCGATCGCGTGGCCGAAGGTATGGCCGAAATTGAGGATCGCGCGCAGTCCGCCTTCGCGCTCGTCCTTGGCCACCACCGACGCCTTGATCTCGCACGAACGCTTGACCGCCTCGGTCAACGCCTCCGGTTCGCAGCGATTCAACGCCTCGATGTTGGCTTCGATCCAGTTGAAGAAATCAGCGTCGGCGATCGCGCCGGTCTTGATCACTTCGGCGACGCCCGCCGCCAGTTCACGCGCGGGCAGCGTGCGCAGCGCGCCGATGTCGGCGATCACCGCCTGCGGCTGGTAGAACGCGCCGATCATGTTCTTGCCGAGCGGGTGATTGATGCCGGTCTTGCCGCCCACCGACGAATCCACCTGCGACAGCAACGTAGTCGGCACCTGAATGAACGGCACGCCGCGCATATAGCAGGCCGCGGCAAAACCCGTCATGTCGCCGATCACGCCGCCGCCCAGAGCGATCAGCGTGGTCTTGCGATCGGCGCGCGAGCCGAGCAGCGCGTCGAAGATGAGGTTCAGGGTGCCAAGGTTCTTGTGCGCCTCGCCGTCCGGCAAGACGACCGTCGACACCTGCTTGCCGAGCGGCGCGAGCGCGGCGCGCAGCGTGTCGCCGTAGAGCGGGTCGACCGTGGTGTTCGTGACGATGGTGATCGAACTGCCGGCGATATGCGGCGCGAACAGCGCGGTCTGGCCGATCAGATCGGCACCGATATGGATGGGGTAGGCGCGCTCGCCCAGTTCGACGTTGACGGTAATCATACGGTCCATTATGACGCAGGATGTTTGGCGACGCCGGCCATCTCGAGCTGCATCAGAACCATGTTGACGAGTCCGTTGACCGACGGCCGGCCGGTTTCAATCACGAAATGCGCGCATTCGCGGTAGAGCGGGTCGCGCACTTCGTAGAGCGCTTCGAGGCGCGCTTTGGGATCTTCGGTCTGCAACAGCGGGCGGTTCTTGTCGCGCCGCGTGCGCAGCCACAGGTCGTGAGGATTGGCCCGCAGATAGATCACTACGCCGTTATTCTGGAGCGCCGCGCGGTTTTCCGGCCGTAGCACCGCGCCGCCGCCCGTCGCCAGCACGATATTGTCGCGCCCGGTGAGCTCGGAAATCACGCTCGCCTCGCGCTCGCGGAAGCCCGCTTCGCCTTCCATCTCGAAGATCACCGGAATGCGCGCGCCCGTGCGCGCCTCGATTTCATGGTCGGAATCGAAGAACGGGCGATCGAGACGGCGCGCAATGGCCCGGCCCACGGTGGTTTTCCCTGCCCCCATGAGACCTACAAAAAAAACATTGGCGTGTGCGTCCCGCGCTTGCAACGGTGTCCTCTGGCTAATCCGGTATGGTTCGTGCCGCAGCTTACTGGCAAAGCGGCTGCCTTGTCGAGCCTACGCGCCGCCGCTGGCGAGCGGCGGCGGCCTGCCCCTAATTTATCTGAACGACGCTCGGCGTGATGAATACCGCCAGTTCGCTACGCTGGTCGCGATGTGCCCGATTGCGGAAAAGCGCGCCCAAAATGGGTATTTTGCCCAGGACAGGGACCCGAGTCACATCGTCCCGGTCATCGGACGCGTAAATTCCGCCGATCGACACCGTACCACCATCCTCGACTTCGACGCGCGTTTGCACGTGTTTGGTGTTGATCGCGGGCCCGGCGTCGGTCTGTTCGCCGACGCTGTCCTTGGCGACATCGAGGTCCAGCACCACCCGGCCGTCCGGCATGATTTGCGGCTCGACCTCCAGTTTGAGCGTGGCCCGGCGAAACTGCACGCCCGACACGCCCTGCCCCACCTTGGCCTGATACGGCAGCTCGGTACCCTGCTCGACCACCGCCTTCATCCGATCGGCGGTGACGACCCGCGGGCTCGAGATGATTTTGCCGCGCCCCTCCGCTTCGAGCGCGCTCAACTGGATATTCAGCAGCCGCGTCGCGCCGGCTGCGAACAACGTGAGCCCAGCGCTGGCGGCGTCGAAGCCGGAAATCGGGCGGGCCGACAGATCGTAGACGGTGCCGTCCGTGCCGCCGCTCAGGCCTTTCGCCGTCCCGTCGGTACTCGTGGCCGCCAGCGAGAGCCGCACGCCGAGGTTGCGCGAAAAGCCGTGATCGCCCTCGACGATGCGCGCTTCGATCAGCACTTGGCGAGTCGGCCGGTCAACGGCAACGAGCAGCGCCGCGATCTGTTCGAGGCGCCCCGCAAGATCGGTCACGAACAGCAGATTGGTGCGCGGATCGGCGGTCACGGCGCCGCGTTTGGACAGCACGCGCTGCGTACCCGCGCCGGTCAGCAGGCGCCGCACGTCCTCGGCGTGCGCATAATGCAACTCGAAGGTGCGGCTCGCGAGCGGTTCGAGATCGGCGGCCCGCGCGTGCGCTTCGAAACGCTGCCGCTCGCGCGCGGCCAGATCCGCGACGGGTGCGACCCAGATCACGTTGCCGTGCCGCTCCATCGCGAGGTTGTTGACGTCGAGCAAGGTATCGAACGCGGTGCGCCACGGCACCTTGTCGAGGCGCAGCGAGACGGCGCCGCGCACTCGTTCGCTCGCGACGATGTTCATCCCTGTGAACTCGGCAAATGCTTTGAGCACGGCGCCAAGTTCGGCACGCTGGAAATTCAGCGAGATCGGTTTGTCGTCGGCGGCGAGGCGCGCGTCGGCTGCGCTCCTGGGTCCGTTACTCAGACGCACGCGCGGCGGCAGCGGCACCGGCGGACCTTCGAGTGCGCCGGCGTCGACGCTATCGTCGTGAGGCGCAGCGGACGGCTGTTTTGCGCCCAGCGGCACGGAGCCTTCGGCGGCAGCGGCGAAATCGTCCGTGTTGGCGCTGTAGTTGGCTGACGGCGCGGCCGTTCGCGCTGCCATAGGGTCCTCCGCCGGATTGTCGCGAAACGGATTCGGCACTTCGCCGGAAACGGCGCGCGGCAGCGGGGCTGCGCCGTACGCGGGATCGGCAGGCGCCACCGCGTCGTCGAGCGGCATGAAACCCGGCAACGGCGGCAGCAGTGGTTGCGGTGGCGTCGAAGCCTGCGCGATGCCTGCACCGAGTGCCGCGCTGATGTAAAGGCCGATGCACGTTCGAGCGCAACTATGCGCGCGAAAACCTGGAGATGCGCGAGCACCGATGCGCGCACACGTCGCAAGCCATGGCTTCGTCAGTCTTTTCGTCATGAAGCCTCCGCGAGTGCGAGCGTGCGCGTCGTATCGCCTCTCGCGAGCGTAATGCCGAGCGCGTCGAGCCGCGTCACGCGCTCGGCGCCAAGCTGCTGCCCGGATGCGACGGTGGTCGCGCCGTCTGGCGTATCGAGCAGGGCCAGGCCGTGCGTGCGATCGCGCAGCACGCCGACCAGACGCATTTGCGAGATATCGGGCAACTCGCCGGCTGCCCGCACCTGCGGTTGCACGAACGGGTCGAAGAACACGATGTCCTCGTCGTCGTCCGCGTCGAGGCTCACGTCGTCGAACGCGTGCGCGGCGTCATTCGAAGAAGCGGGCCGCAGCGCACTGAACACGCGCAGCGTCCCACTCACCGACAACGACGCGGCGTCCTGCTTGACGGTCACATCGACGGGAACGATCAGCACCGGCAAGTCCGACAGTCCGTGCAGAAACGCCATCAGGTGGACAAAGTCCGTGCGCGCGGTGAGCTGCAAAGGGCGCATGCGTTCGATGCCATCGCCACTGACCGCACCTGGCTCGAGCGCATACAAAGCGACGTTATTCGCGGCAGCCAATTCCGAGACGATGCGCACGTCGTCCGCGGAACTCCACGAGGCAGCCGGCGACACGGCGGGGCTCGCCGTGGCTTTGCGGCGCAACGAGGGCAATTGCGCAAGCGAGCGGCGCGCGTGCGCAAGACGCTGAACACTCGCGGCCAATGCCGTGCGGCTCGCCTCGACACCGCCGAGATCGGCGACGATCCAGCCATGCGCGCCCAGCCCGAACACCAGCATGGCGATCAGCAACGCGACCAGCCAGCGCCGGCGCCGGCTCCACGCAGCGAGCGGCAACCGCAACCGTTTGGTCAACTGGGCAACAGAGAATTGGGGGTTGGCCACGCCGCCCGTCCCGACAAAGATCGTACTCATTTCACACCTCCCGACGGTTCGGACTTCACAGGACGCGCCGCCGCGGCGGCAGCAACGTGGGCGGCTTTCGGCGCCGGCTCGTCCCAGCGCAGACGTGCGCCGAATTCGACCGGGCCGCTCACGCTTTCATCCGCGGGCGAGTTGCCGCGCGCCGTCGGGCGATGCAGGTCGCTCATCTCCGCGCCCTTCACGCCGTGGACCGCACTCAGGCGCTTGAGCCACTCCGCCGACGCGAGATGTCCGTGCGATGTCGCCAGCAACTCGGTTTCGTGCTCACGCTGGCGCAACTGCCGCAATACCACGCCTTCGCCAGGTTCGAAACTCAACGCTTCGAGCAGATCGAGCAGATGCGCGAGCGGCTCGGACAAGCTCGTCGCACGCGCCGCATGCTTGCGCATTTCGTCTTGCTCGCGCAGCAAGGTGGCGTGCTCTGCGAGCGGCGCGGACAATCCCGCCAGGGCGTGCTCGATCGACGCGCGCTGTGCATCGAGACGCGTCTTCTCGAAGGCCTGCCACCCGGCCAATGCGAGGACAGCGGCACACCCCGCGAGCACGGCGCCGCCCCATTCGCACGCACGACGCCGCCGCGCGAGCCGCACGTCGCGTTGCCGGTACGGCAGCAGGTTGAAACCGCCGAGCCACGGCTGCGTGAGACGCGCGGCACGCGACGGAACCGCTGCGCGCGAACCAGCCGCGCCGGAAAAGAAAAGGCCGCGCATCATTCGATCACCCCGCGCAATGCAAGCCCGAACGCGACAGCCCCCGCCGGTTCATTCAGCAACTCGTCGCTCAGCGGCCGCACGAGCCCACCCAGCACCGAGCATTCGAACGGCAACACCGTGCAGCCCAACACGTCCGCGATATCGGCCAGCGTGAAACCCACGCCGTCGAGCAGATCGACTTCGCCGCTCACCAATGCGCAGTCGAGTACGGGACCATGCACGAGATCGCGCAACGCGTCGGCGAGATCGGCATGCTCGGGCGCCGGATAACGCATTTCGCCAGCGATGGAGTCGTCCACGATGCGCCAGCCGTACACGCCGTCCGTGCCAATCCACAGCGCCACATACGGCTCGAGCGGATCGAGTTCGCGGCTCGCCGCATAGCGCATTGCGCGCAGCGCCGCATGCGGCTCGCCATCGACGGCGGAGAGCGAAATGCCGGCCGTCGCCGCGCACTCCATGCGCGCTTCGAGATGCTGGCGCGCGGTGGCGGCGATCTTCACCGAGCGAATCGGCGACGGCGTTTCATCGACCGACCAGTCGACCGCCAATGCATGCCGCTCGATTCCCGCGATGCGCTCCGCCTCGCCCATCACCGCAGGCTCCAGTGCGGCCAATGCATGGCCGCCGTCGTCCGCGCAATGGCTTTGCGCAGCGAGCCGCGCGAGCGGCACCGTGGTGGTCGATGTGGCCGATGCGGGCACCGCCATCGCGCACCGCAATGCGTGCGTCGCACACGCACGCGGCAAACCGGCAAACGCGTCGCGCAACGCACGCGCCACCGCCTGGCGGTCGGCGATCTCCGTGCCGGCCATCGCACCGGCGGCAAGCGCGACGGTGCTGACATATTCGAGATATAGCGCGCCGTGTGCGCGCGAGCGCTGACTCACCACGACGAGACGCACGTTTTGCGAACCGACGTCGATCCCGGCGCCGAAACGCTGCCGCCCTGATCGCACGGCCTGAAGCCACGAATTTCTGAACCCCATCACGCCCTCCCTCTGACTCTCGCGACGAACCATTCGAACGCGAGTGACGAGGGAGAATTGTGCGTAGACGCGCCGCCGCGCGACACTCAGCCGAATGGCTAACGTTGCGCAGCACGCGCCCTGCGTGCGATCAAAGCGACTACAGTGAAGCTACAGTGAAGTCATTCCCGCGCCCTGCGCGCAGACCTGACAGCACGTCTCGTAAGCGAGCCGAAAGCTAAAAAGCGAGGCGGCTATAATCGCGGGACTGTTTTTTGGTGCACATATGCAATCCACGTCTCCTACGTCCCCGCCGCCCGCGCCTCAGAAGCGCAAACGCCCGCTATGGCTCAAGCTCATCCTCGGCTTTTTCGGCCTGATCGTCGCGGGCATTCTGTGCGTGCTGCTGGTACTCGGCTATGCGCTCGTCGTCGCCACGCCGAATCTGCCCTCTCTCGATGCGCTGACCGACTATCGCCCGAAAGTGCCGCTGCGCATCTATACGGCCGACCACGTGCTGATCGGCGAATTCGGTGAAGAGCGACGCGACATCGTGCACATCCAGGACGTGCCCGATAGTCTGAAGAAGGCGATCCTCGCGATCGAAGACGCGCGCTTCTACGATCACGGCGGTGTCGACCTCACCGGCATCGCGCGCGCCGGCTTCGTCGCGCTGACCAACGGCCACGCGACCCAGGGCGCCAGTACGATCACGATGCAGGTGGCGCGCAACTTCTTCCTGTCGAGCGAGAAAACCTATACGCGCAAGATCTACGAGATGCTGCTCGCGTACAAGATCGAGTCGAAGCTGACGAAAGATCAGATTCTCGAGGTGTACATGAATCAGATCTATCTCGGCCAGCGCGCGTATGGTTTCGCCAGCGCGGCACGCGTGTACTTCGGCAAGGATCTGAAGGATCTGACGCTGGCGGAGTCGGCGATGCTCGCCGGTCTGCCGAAGGCGCCGTCCGCGTATAACCCGGTGGTCAATCCGAAGCGTGCGAAGGTGCGTCAGGAATACATCCTGCAGCGCATGTACGAACTGCACTACATCACTCAGGAACAATACGACGATGCCAGCAAACAGGCGCTCGTCGTCAAGGGTGCAGGCAAGGAATTCAGCGTGCACGCGGAGTACGTCGCGGAAATGGTGCGGCAGATGATGTACGCGCAGTATCGCGAAGAAGCGTATACGCGCGGCCTGAATGTCGTGACCACGATCGATTCCGCCGATCAGGACGTCGCCTACCGCGCGCTGCGCAAAGGGCTGATGGACTATGAACGCCGTCACGGCTATCGCGGTCCGGAGGCGTTCATCAATTTGCCGGCCGACGCCGGGGACCGGGAACAGGCGATCGACGACGCGCTGCTCGAACATCCGGACAACGGCGAGATCATCGCGGCAGTCGTCACCGCGGCGAGCCCGAAGCAGGTGCAGGCCACGTTCATCGACGGCAATGTCGCGACCATCGAGGGCGATGGCCTGCGCTTCGCGCAGTTCGCGCTCGGGCCGCGCGCGCAGCCGAATCAACGCGTGCGGCCCGGCGCAATCATCCGCCTCGCGAAGAACGACGACGGCGACTGGTCGATCACGCAACTACCGCAAGTGGAAGGCGCGTTCGTTTCAGTGATCCCGCAGGACGGTGCGATTCGCGCGCTGGTCGGCGGCTTCGATTTCAACAAGAACAAATTCAATCACGTGACCCAGGCCTGGCGTCAGCCGGGTTCGAGTTTCAAGCCGTTCATCTATTCGGCGTCGCTCGAAAAGGGGCTCGGGCCGGCCACCATCATCAACGACGCGCCGCTCTTTTTCAGCGCCGCCGAAACCGGCGGCCAGGCGTGGGAGCCGAAGAACTACGGCGGCGGCTTCGATGGTCCGATGACCATGCGCACCGCGCTGCAGAAGTCGAAGAACCTGGTGTCGATCCGCATCCTGAACCAGATCGGCCCGAAGTACGCGCAGCAGTACATCACGCGCTTCGGCTTCGACGCGGAGCGTCACCCGGCCTATCTGCCGATGGCGCTCGGCGCGGGTCTCGTCACACCGTTGCAGATGGCGGGCGCGTTCTCGGTGTTCGCGAACGGAGGTTACCGCGTCAATCCGTATCTGATCGCCGAAGTCACCGATCAGCGCGGCATCGTGGTGGCGCACGCGCAGCCGCTGGTGGCCGCGCAAAGCGCGCCGCACGCGATCGAGCCGCGCAACGCGTACGTGATGAACAGCCTGCTACAGAGCGTCGCCCAACGCGGCACGGGCGCGAAGACCAACGTGCTCAAGCGGACCGATCTGGCCGGCAAGACGGGCACGACCAACGATTCGCGCGACGCATGGTTCGCCGGTTATCAGCACACGCTCACGGCGATCGCGTGGATCGGCTATGACAACCCGCGCAGCCTCGGCGACAAGGAAACCGGCGGCGGCCTCGCGTTGCCGGTGTGGATCGATTACATGGGACGCGCGCTCAAAGGCGTGCCGGAATACAAGATGGCGCGCCCCGACGATGTGACCGAAGTCGGCTCGGAGCTTTACTTCGCCGACTTCACACCGGGGCACGGTTTCGTCGCCACGGTCGGCGTCAGTCAGGCGACGCTGGACGCAGAGGCGAGCGCGGCGGCCGCCGCGCCCCAACAGGTCGGCGAACAGGAAAAGCAGGACATCATGAATCTGTTCCGCGGACACTGACGGGTTGCCTGGTGTTGCCGGAAAAAACAAAACCGCCGCGCTCGAAAGATGCGCGGCGGTTTTGTTTTGGGCGTCTGATTTGCGCTACGCAGGCTCGCCCGGCGCTACCGAGCATCGAAAGTGTCGGCGCCGATGCCAACGCGAGCCCGCTAGTTACGCCGAGAAGCGAACCGGCTCACCAGCCTGCTGCGTCGCGTACTCCGACAACGCGGCGAAAAACTCGGCGCCGCTGCGCGTGTCGCGCCATTCGCCATCGACGAAACGGAAGTGAAAACCACCCGCTTTCGCGGCGATCCAGATCTCGCTCATCGGCGGTTGCAGGTTGACGATAATCTTCGTGCGATTCTCAAATTCGAGCGTCAGCACGTTGCCGCTGCGCTCGAGTTCGATGTCGGCGTCGGTGTCGTCCAGCGCGCGTTCGATGGCGGCTAGCGCGGCTTCCGCACGGGTCAGGTAATCACTATCGGACATGCTAAACTCCATCGATTATTTATTCAGGGACAGTCATGCGAGTTGTATCTCGGATGCGCGCGGCGGCGCCCGGCCGCGCGATTGTAGCGGGTTTAGCCATTCTCGCAGGTTGCGCGCTCGGTGGTTGCGGACAACGCGGTTCGCTCTATTTGCCGACCGTGCCGCCGCTTCCGGCTCCGCCGGCAACCCGCACGCAAACCCCGCCGCCGGAGAGCGCGCAACCCGCCTCGGCAAGCGCCGCTGACCTGAGCACCGTGCCGGATACCTCGGGCACACCGCTCTCGCTGGCGCCGGAAACCGAACTCGCCACGCCGCCCGCTTCCGCTGCATCCGGTACCGCCGCTCCGCTGCCTGCCTCCGCCGTCACCCCCGTTCAATAGACTTTCGCATGACTCGATCCGCATTTGACTATGTCGACGGCTTATTGCACGCCGAAGGCGTGTCCGCCGTCTCTCTCGCCGAACAGTTCGGCACGCCGCTGTACGTCTATTCGCGCGCCGCGCTCACCGAAGCGTGGAACGCGTATGCGGGCGCTTGCGCCGGCCGTCGCGCGAGCGTGCACGTGGCCGTCAAGGCCAATAGCAATCTCGCGGTGCTGAACGTGTTCGCGCGTCTCGGCGCCGGCTTCGACATCGTGTCGGGTGGCGAACTGGCGCGCGTGCTCGCGGCCGGCGGCAAAGCGGAGAACACCGTGTTTTCCGGCGTGGGCAAGAACGCACAAGAGATGCGCGACGCGCTCGCGGCGGGCGTCAAATGCTTCAACGTCGAATCGATTCCCGAACTCGATCGCCTGAACGCGGTTGCGGCGGAAATGGGCAAGAAGGCGCCGGTGTCGTTGCGCGTGAATCCCGACGTCGATGCGAAAACGCATCCGTATATCTCCACCGGGCTGAAGTCGAACAAGTTCGGCGTCGCCTTCGAAGATGCGCGCGCCACGTATCGCGCCGCCGCGGCGATGGCGAATCTGGACGTGATCGGTATCGACTGCCACATCGGCTCGCAGATCACCGAAGTCGCGCCTTATCTCGACGCGGTCGACAAGGTGCTGGAACTGGTCGAGCAGATCGAGCAGGACGGCGTGAAGATTCGCCACATCGACGTAGGCGGCGGCCTCGGCATCACGTACGACGACGAAACACCGCCGGAGATCGGCGAGTTCGTGCGCACCGTGCTCGATCGCATCGAAGCGCGCGGTCACGGCCATCGTGAAGTGTATTTCGAGCCGGGCCGTTCGCTGGTCGGCAATGCGGGTGTGCTGCTCACGCGTCTCGAGTTTCTGAAGCCCGGCGCTGAAAAGAACTTCGCCATCGTCGACGCGGCGATGACCGATCTCGCGCGCCCCGCGATGTACGAGGCGTATCACGCCATCGAGCCCGTCGTGAAGCGCGACGTGCCTGCTCATGTCTACGACGTGGTCGGCCCGGTTTGCGAAAGCGGCGACTGGCTCGGCCGCGAACGCCTGCTGGCGGTCGAACCGGGCGATCTGCTCGCGATCCGCTCGGCCGGCGCTTACGGCTTCGTGATGAGCTCGAACTACAACACGCGTCCGCGTGCGGCCGAGGTGATGGTCGATGGTACACAGGTCCATGTGGCTCGCGCACGTGAAGAGGTCAAACAGCTGTTTGCGGGTGAAGCCATCCTGCCGGCGTAAACGGTCGCATCAGCGCAACAAGATAAAAAAAGGCGATGCCGGTGCGGCATCGCCTTTTTCTATTTGCGCGCCGTCGCCGCGCACGCCGCGCGATCGTCAACGCGCCATTGACCTTCGCTCACGCAGCCAGACAATCAACCGCCATCCCAGCAGCACGACCATGATCGCGCCGTAGATCTTCGGCAGCAGCAGATCGTGCTTGCCCGCCTTCATCCACCAGAAATGCAGAATCGCGAGCGCGCCGATCGCATAGATCGCGCGATGCAGGGTCTGCCAGCGGCGTCCGAGTTTGCGCACCATCGCGCGTGGCGACGTCACAGCCAGCGCGATCAGCAACACGAAGGCGGCAAAGCCCACGGTGATGAACGGCCGCTTGCCGATGTCCTTGAAAATGGCGGCCACGTCGAACCACTTGTCGAACCAGAGGTAAGTGGTGAAATGCAGTGTCGCATAGAAGAACGTGTAGAGGCCGAGCATGCGCCGAAACCGCACCAATGCCGCGACGCCGGTGAGACGGCGCAATGGTGTCGCGGCCAGCGTGATGCAGAGGAAGACGAGCGTCCAGAGGCCCGTCGAGCGCGTGATGAATTCGATCGGATTCGCGCCGAGCCGGTCGGTCATGCCGAACAGCACGATGCGCGCGAGCGGATACCACGCCGCGATAAATACTGCGATTTTGGCCGGCACGATCCAGCGCGCGCCGCCGGCGGGCCGCTGCTTCGCCGTCGCTGCCGTCTTTGCCGCTGCGGCGGGCGTGGCCGCCGGCGCACGCGATGCGTTGCGTTCGGCGGGGACAACGGGTTGTGTATCGGAAGCCATCGTCGCGCCTCAGAAATTCTTCTTCAGGTCCATGCCTTGATACAGCGACGCGACCTGATCCCCGTAGCCGTTGAACATCAGCGTCTTGCGCTTCGGCGTGAAGAAACCGTCTTCACCGATGCGCCGTTCGGTCGCCTGACTCCAGCGCGGATGATCGACATTCGGATTCACGTTCGAATAAAAACCGTATTCGCTCGATGCGTACGTGTTCCAGCTGGTAGGCGGCTGCTTGTCGAGAAAGCGGATCTTCACCAGCGACTTGGCGCTCTTGAACCCATACTTCCACGGCACCACGATGCGCACCGGCGCGCCGTTCTGATTCGGCAGAACCTGGCCGTAGAGACCCATCGTCAGCAGCGTGAGCGGGTTCATCGCTTCGTCCATGCGCAGGCCTTCGGAATACGGCCAGTCGAGCACGGGGGTCGAGAGCCCCGGCATTTGCGACGGATCGGCCAGCGTGATGAACTGCACGTATTTGGCATTGCCGGTCGGCTGCACACGTTTGATCAACTCCGCCAGCGGCACGCCGATCCACGGAATCACCATCGACCAGCCTTCGACGCAACGCAGCCGGTACACGCGCTCTTCGAGCGGCGCGAGCTTGAGCAATTCGTCGATGTCGTACACCTTCGGGTTCCTGATTTCACCCTCGACGCTGACCTTCCACGGATGCGGCCGCAGCGTCCCGGCGTTGTGCGCGGGATCGGCTTTGTCGGTGCCGAACTCGTAGAAGTTGTTGTATGTGGTGATGTCCTTGTACGGCGTGATGCGGTCGAGCGCGACGAACCGGGTATTGGTCTTCGCCGCGAGTTTCTGCGCCTTCGGATCCGGCGACGTGTAGGCGGCCTGCGCCTCGCCGTTCCCGCCGATCAGACCACCGAGCGCTACCGCGCCGGCCGCCTGCAACACGCGCCGCCGGTTCTCGAAGACACGCTGCGGCGTGATTTCGCTGCGCGCGATGTCGTCACCGACGAGTTGCCTTCTGTCGCTTCGTTTGATCCACATCGTGCTGCTCCTTGGCGCCCCTTCGGTCTGTGCATCTTACGGGGCCATATTGATGATCGCTCGTCCGGACCTGCGTCCGCTCACCCGTAGGTACTGTGAGGACGAACACATTGGATGCAGCAAATATTCCGCCAGTCGCAAAAAAACCGCCGATGCGAAAGCACGCGGCGGTTTCTGGTCCATCCGAAGCGACGAATTTTACAGCTTGCCGTAGCTATGCAGCCCCGACAGAAACATGTTGACGCCGAGAAACGCGAACGTCGTCACCAGCAGGCCGGTCAGCGCCCACCAGGCCGCGACCGCGCCGCGCAGGCCCTTCATCAGACGCATGTGCAGCCAGGCCGCGTAGTTCAGCCAGACGATCAGCGCCCACGTTTCCTTCGGGTCCCAGCTCCAGTAGCCGCCCCACGCTTCCGCGGCCCACAGCGCGCCGAGAATCGTCGCGATCGTGAAGAACGCGAAGCCGACGGCGATCGACTTGTACATCACGTCGTCGAGCACGTCGAGCGCCGGCAGGCGGTCCGCCAGCACGCCGCGCTCTTTCGCCAGATACGCGACGGCGACCATCGCCGACAGCGCGAAACTGCCGTAGCCGATGAAGTTGGCCGGCACGTGAATCTTCATCCACCAGCTTTGCAGGGCGGGGACCAGCGGCTGGATCTGCTGCGCGTCGCGCGCGACCGAGTACCACATCAGGAAGCCGACAGCGGCACTGATCACCAGCAGCACGAATGCGCCGAGCGCGCGGGTGTTGTAGTGCTGCTCGTAGTACAGATAGAACAGCGCGGTGATCAGGCTGAACAGCACGAACACTTCGTACAGGTTCGAAATGGGAATATGGCCGACGTCCGCACCAATCAGATACGACTCGTACCAGCGCACCATCAGGCCGACGAAGCCCATCACCACGGCAGCCCAGGTCATCTTCGAGCCGATCGCCGCACCGGTCGCCGAGCGCGACAGCAGACCGATCCAGTAGAACACGGTGGCGAACACGAAGAGCGCGCTCATCCACAGAATCGCGGACTGGCTCGACAGGAAATACTTGAGGAAGAACGCGTTGTCCGCACGGCTCAGATCGCCCTGGTAAATCTGGATCGCCAGCAGCGACAGCGCCGCGATCCCCACCATCAACGGACGCACCGGCTTCCAGCGCCAGCCGAGCACGACGAAGACCGGCACCGCGCACACCAGCACCAGTTTGTCGTAGTAATTCATGAACGGGTAATAGCGCGACAGCGCGAACCCGGCACCCGCGACCATCGCGACGGCGAACAGCCAGTCGACGATACCGAGTCGCTTCAGAAACGGCCGCTCGTCATACTGCGCGACGTTGAGCGTCTCGCCCGCGAACACCTTGTCGGGCCGCGACGCTGAAGAAGAGGAAGAGGAAACCTGAGTCAAGTCCATGATCTTACCGGGTCGAATCTTGTGAGCTGGCGGACGGCGGGTCGGCGTCGCGTGGCTTGCCGGCGGCGTCGGATGTTTCGCTGAGCTTCGCGCCCAGCGCCGCGCCTACGGCGTCGCGCGTCTGCACGAACTCTTTTTCGAAGTCGAGCGTTTTACGCGCGCTCGACATCGCCATCACGACATTCGTGCCGTGATCGGTATCTTTGAGCCAGAACCAGAGGCGCCGTTCGCGGACGTAGAACATCGAAAAGATGCCTAACACGAGGAGCAGGCTGCCAAGATACACGACTTTTTTGCCCGGCGCGCGCGTCAACTGAAATACCGAAGCTTGCACCTGCTTGAAGGAGTCAAGCTGCAAGTAGACCGGCGATCCATACAGAAAGCTGTCGGATATCGCGTTGATCGAGCTCTGGACGAAGCGGCTCGCCTCCGCGCTGGCCTGCACCTCGGGCTCGCCGAGCTGCTCGCGGGACAGTTGCCACAGGTCCCACGTCGCGCCTTCCAGCATGCGCAGCAGCAGGCCCGCGGCCTTTTCCTGCTCCCCCTTCGGCACCGAATGGTCGATAAAGCCGGCAATCGCCTGGAAGCCGCCGACCGGCTGGCCGTTCGGCAGCTTGATGGCGCTGTCCGCGCCGGCAAAAAGGGTCAGCACACGTGACGCGCTTTCTTCGAGATGCTGCTGCAGTTCGGCGTTCGAACCCGGCACCGAGCGCAGCGCAAAACGGTGCGCGGCCTTGGCGCGCATGGCCGGATCCGCGAGCGTCGCGCGCAGGTTCATCCATTCCTTGACCGTGCCGCCAGTGTCGGCGGGAATGCGCAGGTAGCGGAACGGATCGTCCGGATTCAGGCGCATGCCGGCGAGGAACATTTTCTCGCCCGCGACGTCCACCGGCAGCATGTAGTTGTTGTACTCGCGCGCCTGGCCGTCCTTGTCGCGCACCTTGTACTGCACCGACGGGCCGACGTTATGCAGATCCAGCGGCTTGGAGGTCTTCGCGCCGGAGCCGAGACGCTCGTCGAACGCCTCTTTCAGCGAGCGATGCGCGGCGACGCCGCGAGCATCGTTCTGGCCGCTGCCGTTCGAGATGTTTTCGACATTGATCGCGCGGAAATCGGTGAACTCGACCGTCTGGCCGTCGGCGAGCGGCGTAGCCGTGTTGAGCGGCGCATTGCCGCCAATCGTGCCGCCGAACGGCGCGGTCTTCGCGCTCGTGCCGGACATCGGATAGGCCGTCATCTGCATCTGCGAGCCGCCGTCCTGGAAGCTCGACTGGTAGATCGACACGCCGTCATAGGTGAACGGCTTGTTCACCTCGATGCGCGCCGGCACGCGCGCGCCCGTTTTGTGATCGACCACGACGATGTCGCTCGCGAACAGCTTAGGCATACCCGTCGAGTAATAATCGACGATGAACTTGTTCAGCTCGATCGAGAACGGCAGGTCCTGGATCAGCGAGCCGTCCGGCTGGTTCAGGATAGCGGTCGACACGTGCTGCCCTTCCGGCACCCACGCGTAGCCACGGAACGTCGGGTTCGATTCGGAAAGACGATGTTCCGGCGGGATGTCGTTGATCACCGTGTTCGCGCGGATCGGCGATTTGTCGAACAGCCACATTTGCAGCTTGATCGGCAGATTGCTGTCGAGCAGGCCGCCGAGGCAGATCACGACGATCGCGATGTGAGCGGAGATGTAGCCGAACCTGGTCAATGCGCCGCGCTTGGCGGCGATCAGCGTCGCGCCCTCGGACTCACGCGTGACGAATTTGTAGCCAAGTCGCGCCGACAGTTGGGCGAGCACCGCCGAGGTCTGCGCGCGCGTGCCGTGTACCGCGAACTCGCCCTTGTGATGGAACGCGCGCAGGCTGCCTTCGCGGACTTTATCTTTCCAGCTCTTCGCGTCGGCGAGCATCTTGGGCGCGTTGCGGATCACGCACAGCGACACCGACACCATCAGGAAGCCGAGAATCAGCATGAACCACCACGAGCTGTACACCGTGTACAGGCTCAGCGAGCGGAAGATGTCCGCCCAGAACGGGCCGAACTGATTGACGTAGTTAGGATACGGATCGTCCTGCGTGAGGACGGTGCCGATGATGCTGGCGATCGACAGAATCACGAGCAGCGCAATGGCGAAACGCATCGAACTCAAGACTTCGATGACGCTGCGCAAGACCCGATTGCCCGACTTCGACTGCAAACCCGACGTGGTGACGCTCATTCAAACTCCGACTGAACAGCAAAAAAGGGTGAACGGCTGTCGTACGCGCGACGCCCTCACCCTTTTCTTGTTTGTACCGGCCTCGCCGGGCCGGTTGCGCTTGCGAGCGGACTTCTTAACGCAAGCCCGCGATGTAATCGGCTACAGCCTTGATCTCGCTGTCCGACAGACGCGATGCAATAGTGTGCATCGCCTCGTTGTTGTTGCGTGCGCCAGGCCCTTGCGTGAACGCGGCCAACTGCGCCACTGAGTATTCCGCCCATTGTCCCGACATGCGCGGGAATTGCGACGGGATCCCTTGACCGGTCGGCCCATGGCAGCTTGCGCATGCCGGCACGCCCTTGTCGGCGATCCCGCCTCGATAAATTCTCTGACCGAGCGCGACCGTGTTCTTGTTATGCGCGTAGCCGGGCTTCGGGGTCTGCGACGCGAAATAAGCGGCGACGTTGACCATGTCCTGTTCGGAGAGCGCCGCGGCCATGCCCGCCATGATCGCATTGTTGCGCGCGGGCTGCTTCGCGCCCGGCTGAATCTTGAAATCCTGCAGTTGCTTGACGAGATACTCGGGATGCTGGCCCGCCAGCTTCGGATAGGCACCGCCGGCACTGTTGCCGTCCACGCCGTGACACGACGCGCATACCTGCACTGCGATTGCCTGCCCCCGATTGACGTCCGGCTTCGCCGGATCTGCTGCTCGTGCCTGAATTGCCAAACCAGAAAGACCTGCCGCTACATGAAGCACCATCAGAGTCTTGCTCAGTCGATTCATTCGCACACCCTGTCTCGTCTTGTGGGATTTTAGAGGTTTTGCAAAATACGACGGCGACCGAGTGACCGCCAGGAGCCGCCAAGGCACGCGGGCTGGCCCCCTCAGGTTTTCAGTAAACCATCGTATTGTACAATAACTCGCTAATCGCTAAGACGCCAGTCGGGCTTGACCCGTCCCCACTCCGGGTTCCCCGGCGTCTCGAATCCTGGCCTGATCATGTCCTTCCTGCTCCACCAATCCCGCTTTTTCACGACCGTCAATCACTTGCGCGATTTGCCGGCCACCTCGCAACCCGAGATTGCCTTCGCGGGACGCTCGAACGCGGGCAAGTCGACGGCCATCAATATCCTGTGCAATCAGAAGCGCCTCGCCTTCGCCAGCAAGACGCCGGGACGCACGCAGCACATCAATTACTTTTCGGTGGGCAAAGCGGACGAGCCGACCGCGCATCTGGTCGACCTGCCGGGTTACGGCTATGCGGAAGTGCCGGGCGCGGCCAAGGCGCACTGGGAAGCGCTGCTGTCCACGTATCTGCAATCACGCTCGCAATTGCGCGGCATGATCCTGATGATGGACTCGCGCCGCCCGCTGACCGAACTGGACCGCCGCATGATCGAGTGGTTCGCGCCGACCGGCAAGCCGATCCACACGTTGCTCACCAAATGCGACAAATTGACGCGCCAGGAAAGCGTGAACGCCTTGCGTGCCACGCAGAAAGGCTTGGCGGAATATCGCACCGCCGGCTATCAGGGCGAGCTGACCGCGCAACTGTTCTCGGCGCTCAAGCGCGTTGGGATCGACGAAGCGCACGCGCTGATCGAAAGCTGGCTGATCCCCGATGCGAAGGGCGAAACGGACGGCGCGCAGTAAGTTCCGTCACCGGCTCGGATAGGACAAAAGTGCCAAATCCGGCCGCGCATAAAAAAACCCGCCGCTTAAACGGCGGGTCAAACAGCCTAATCGAAAAAACGACAGGCACCCGCTCAGGGAGGAGAAGCGGGGAGGTCAGCGCAAGGCGCCTTGCTCGATCGGTATGATATACCATTGTCTCGAAAAGTTTCCGGGAGCGGAGGCAGGCGTTACTTGTCCACTCCACACATCCACGACCTTCGATCCGATATGAGCTTCTACCCGCACTACCGTCCGCGCCGTATGCGCCGTGACGACTTCTCGCGTCGCATGATGCGCGAAAACATCCTCACCACCAACGATCTGATCTACCCCGTGTTCATCGTCGAAGGCACCAACGTGCGGCAAGCCGTACCGTCGATGCCGGGCGTCGAGCGCGTGTCGGTCGATCTGCTGATGGGTGTCGCCGAGCAATGCGTCGAACTGGGCGTGCCGGTGCTGTCGCTGTTCCCCGCGATCGAGCCGTCGCTGAAAACGCCCGATGGCCGCGAGGCGACCAATCCGGCCGGCCTGATCCCGCGCGCGGTTCGTGAACTGAAGAAGAATTTCCCGGAGCTCGGCGTGCTCACCGACGTCGCGCTCGATCCGTACACGAGCCACGGCCAGGACGGCGTGCTCGACGAAGCCGGTTACGTGATCAACGACGAGACCGTCGAGATTCTCGTCGAGCAGGCACGCGCGCAGGCTGAGGCGGGCGTTGACATCGTCGCGCCGTCGGACATGATGGACGGCCGCATCGGCGCAATCCGCGAAATGCTCGAGAGCGAGGACCACATCCATACGCGCATCATGGCTTACGCGGCCAAGTTCGCGTCGGCGTTCTATGGCCCGTTCCGCGACGCCGTCGGTTCCGCGACGAACCTCGGCAAGAGCAACAAGATGACGTACCAGATGGACCCGGCCAATTCGAATGAAGCGCTGCGCGAAGTGCAAGCGGACATCAACGAAGGCGCGGACATGGTGATGGTCAAGCCGGGCATGCCGTATCTGGATATCGTGCGTCGCGTGAAGGATGAGTTCCAGTTCCCGACGTACGTGTACCAGGTCAGCGGCGAATACGCGATGTTGAAGGCGGCCGCGCAGAACGGCTGGCTCGATCACGACAAGGCCATGATGGAATCGCTGCTGGCGTTCAAACGGGCCGGCGCGGATGGCGTGCTGACGTATTTTGCGCTGGATGCCGCGCGGATTCTGCGTTCGCAGAAGTAAGCTGATGGGCCGCCTGTTGGCGGCGGCCTGGGTTGTTCAGGCGTTGTGCGAAACGGAGACAGGCCTTTACGGGCGTGCCTCCGTTTTTTATGCCGGGATGCCGACTGCGGCAGTTCGGCTGTTCTGGAGCTATGTCGGCGCTTTCATTTCGCCGATGTCACGGCGCGTTACGCTCCCGACGCACCCGCGCGATCCAGCGTGCGCAAGAATTTATCCGCCGACTCATACCCCACGACGCGCAACACTTCCTTGCCGCCCTGATCGAAGAAGATGATCCCCGGCGGTCCAAACAGGCTAAAACGCCTGAGCAAAGCCTGATCGTCGACGTTGTTTGCAGTGACGTCGGCACGCAGCAGGTTCATCTGCTTCAATTTCGCCTGAACACGCGGGTCGCTGAAGGTGAATTTCTCCATCTCCTTGCAACTCACGCACCAGTCCGCATAAAAATCGAGCATAGCGGGCTGTGCAGCCGTTTTGACGGCCTGATCGAGTTCGCTCGATGATCGGACCGCGGCAAACGTCAGAGCGCTTTGCGACGCCGCGCCCACCTGGCTGGAGGCATCCGCGGCGCCGACCTCTCCGCCACGGGCGGCCAACACGGCGAGCGGCCGCAGCGGATCTGTCGATCCAGCAGCCAGACCGACCAGCAGCACCGCCGCCCACACTGCCAGCGCCGCGCCGATTCCGCGGCCCAACCGCTGCCAGACGGACCCGCCGACAACCGGCCCGGAAAACAACCCAAGCGAAGCCGCCGCGATCAGCAACCAGAGCGCGCTCAACAGCATCGTCGCAGCCGCGCCGAGCACCGGCCAAACGATCCACAGCGCCGCCGCAAGCAGCACGACGCCGAAGAAGACCTTGACGCCGTCCATCCATGCGCCCGCACGCGGCAGCAGAGTGCCGGCGCCAAGTCCGACGATCAGGAGCGGCACACCGAGCCCGAGTCCCATCGAAAACAGCGCGGCGCCGCCAAGCACGGCGTCGCCGGTATGTGCAATGAATGCCAGTACGGCAAAAAGCGGCGCGGTCATACACGCACCGACCACCAGTGCAGACAGCGCGCCCATTATGGCGACGGCGGCGAATTTGCCGCCAGAGCGCCCGCGCGATGCACGCGACACCCCCTCCTGCCAGCGCTGCGGCACCGCGATGTCGACACCGGCGAGCAGCGTCAGCGCGAAAATCGTCAGCAGGACGCCGAATGCGCCAAGTACCCACGGGCTCTGAAGCCATGCTCCGAGGCTCTGTCCGATGAGCGCCGCCGCCACGCCCAGCGCGGTGTACACGAGTGCCATGCCGATCACATAGGACAGCGATAACGCGAAGCCGCGCGCACGCGTCACCCGCGCGCCTTCACCTATGATGATCGCCGACAGGATTGGGATCATCGGATACGAGCACGGCAGCAGGCTGAGTACGGCGCCCGCGACGAAATAGAGTCCGGCGATCGCCAGCAGGCCGCCGCGCTGCAGCAGCGACTGCGCGTAGTCGGCGCTGGTGGCGCGCTCGTACCAAGGCTCGTCGGCTGCCGCGGATTGCTGCGTGGCCGTCGTGGCGGCCGCCGCGCTGCCGGCGGGCCGCAAGGCTTCGCCGCTCACGCGGTACACACGCTCCATCGGCGGATAGCAAATGCCGGCATCAGCACAGCCCTGCGACGTTACCGCCAGTTCGAACGGCCCCGTCGCCTGTTTGACGGGGATGCGGATCGTAAGCTCGTTGCGGTAAGTCTCCACGTCCTTGTTGAACGTCTGATCGAACTTCACGTGGCCGGCCGGCAACTGCGGCTCGCCAATCGTGGCCGCGCCGTCCCGGGTCGCAAACGCGAAGCGCTCGCGGTACATGTAATAGCCGTCGGCGATCTTGTATGTCACGACGACTTCACCCGGCTTCTCGCTCGCGCTGAATTTGAACGCGACGGCAGGATCCAGAAAGTCGTCAGCGGCGTGGGCGAGCGTGGTGAACTGCGCGAGGATTACGCAGCCGAGCAGGAAAAATGCGGTGCGCAGCGCATGACGCGCGCGCCGGTCAAGACCGTTAAACATGGAGAGGACGTTGGGTTTCAGCAGTGATCCACTGGCCGTACGCGGCCGATGCCGTCGCTTGCCACGAGAGGATTTCCGGCGTGTCGTAGGGATGGTGAGCCTGTATGTACTGCTCGAGTTCGAGCGCACGTGCGGCGCTCGTCTTGAACAGCAATTGGATCTCCTGCGCGGTTTCGATTTTGCCCTGCCAGTGATAACTCGACTGCACGCTGCCTAACTGCGTGACGCACGCACATAAATGCGCGGCCAGCGCATCCGCGGCGAGCTTCTGAGCGACGGCCGCATCCGGCACCGTGGTCAGAATCAGGATCACATTCACACTCACAAAAGGCTCCAGCGACGCACGAATCATGTGTCGATATCGTATCACCTAGCCCTATGGCGCCGCTGATGGCCCCGCAGCGGACACGCAGCATTTGGCCAGCGGTGAATGGACACCTCAATGGCAAATGAGCCGGCAAAAACAAAAAAGCCAGGCTATGCGCCTGGCTTTCTATCGAAGCTAAAAAAGCTTACTCAGCTTCTTGCACTTCAACTTCTTCAACTTCCGGACGGTCCAGCAGTTCGACCAGTGCCATCGGTGCGTTGTCGCCGACGCGGAAGCCGAACTTCAGGACGCGCAGGTAGCCGCCCGGACGGGTAGCGTAACGCGGGCCAAGAACTTCGAACAGCTTCGTGACCGAGTCACGATCGCGCAGGCGGTTGAACGCCAGACGACGATTTGCCAGCGACGGCTTCTTGCCGAGCGTGATCAGCGGCTCGACGACTTTACGGAGCTCTTTCGCCTTCGGCAGCGTGGTCTTGATGACTTCGTGCTCGATCAGCGAGTTGGACATATTACGGAGCATTGCCAGACGGTGGCTGCTCGTGCGGTTCAGTTTCCGCAGACCATGACGGTGACGCATGTTAATTCCTTCGATTCAAAGTTTTGGTCCAGCTCTTCTATCGCGCTCGATCTACCCGAAAGTAGCGAGTGCACGGGCCGGTAGTGAAAAAAGACAAGACGCGGATTTTAAAGGAAAATCCGCGTCTTTGCCAGTGCAGCGGGTGGGTTCTGTCCCGGGATTGCTACTCGAATTACTTGTCCAGCCCTGCGGGCGGCCAGTTTTCGAGCTTCATGCCGAGCGTCAAACCACGCGACGCCAATACTTCCTTGATTTCGTTCAGCGACTTGCGGCCCAGATTCGGCGTCTTGAGCAGCTCGTTTTCCGTACGCTGGATCAGGTCACCGATGTAGTAAATGTTCTCGGCCTTCAGGCAGTTCGCGGAACGAACCGTCAGTTCGAGATCATCGACCGGACGCAGCAGGATCGGATCGATCTGCGGCGCACGCGACGGCGCTTCAGCCGTTGCTTCCGTGCCTTCCAGTGCAGCGAACACCGACAGCTGATCGACCAGAATGCGAGCCGATTGACGGATCGCTTCTTCCGGCGAGATCACACCGTTGGTTTCGATGTTCATCACGAGCTTGTCGAGGTCGGTACGCTGTTCGACGCGAGCGCTTTCCACGGCGTAGCTCACACGGCGAACCGGCGAGAACGACGCGTCCAGCACGATACGGCCGATAATCTTGGCCGACTCTTCGCCATAACGACGCACATTGCCCGGCACATAGCCGCGGCCCTTTTCGACCTTGATCTGCACGTCGAGCTTGCCGCCCTTCGACAGATGCGCAATCACGTGATCCGGGTTGATCACTTCGCAGTCGTGCGCGAGTTCGATGTCGCCAGCAGTGACAACGCCTTCGCCGTCCTTGCGCAGCGTAACCGTGACTTCATCACGGTTATGCAGCTTGAACACGACGCCCTTCAGGTTCAACAACAGGTTGACCACATCCTCTTGCACACCGTCGAGCGTCGAATACTCATGTACGACGCCTGCGATCGTCACTTCGGTCGGCGCGTAGCCCACCATCGACGACAGCAGCACGCGCCGAAGCGCGTTACCCAAGGTGTGGCCGTAACCGCGTTCAAACGGTTCCATGACCACTTTCGCGTGGCTCTCGCCAAGCGATTCAACTGCGATGATCTTGGGCTTCAACAAACTGGTTTGCATAGGTTTTCCTTTTCAATACCCTCGGCTCGTTACACCGATAAGGCTGACCGGTAACAACCTGAAAATAAACAGCCGAGACGCCCCCTTGCGCAACGCAATCGGGGTGCCCCGGCCGTTAATCCGATTACCGCGAATACAATTCGACGATCAGGCTTTCGTTGATATCGCCAGCGATGTCGCTGCGTTCCGGCTTCGACTTGAACGTGCCTTCGAACTTCTTCGAATCGACAGCAACCCAGCTCGGCAGACCGCCTTGCTCAGCCAGCGACAGCGCTTCGAGAATACGCGCTTGCTTCTTCTTCTGTTCGCGCACTGCGACAACGTCGCCGGCCTTCACTTGCATCGACGGGATGTTCGACACGACGCCGTTCACCATGATCGCCTTGTGGCTCACGAGCTGACGTGCTTCAGCGCGCGTCGAGCCGAAGCCCATGCGATACACGACGTTGTCCAGACGCGATTCGAGCAACTGGAGCAGGTTTTCACCCGTGTTGCCCTTCAGGCGGTCGGCTTCAGCGAAGTAGCGGCGGAATTGACGCTCGAGAACACCGTAGATACGCTTAACTTTTTGCTTTTCGCGCAGCTGCGTGCCGTAGTCGGACGTACGTGCACCCGAGGTGCGGCCATGTTGGCCAGGCTTGCTGTCAAGCTTGCACTTGTCAGCGAGCGAACGACGGGCGCTCTTCAGGAAGAGGTCAGTGCCTTCACGGCGGGACAGCTTGGCCTTAGGGCCGATATAACGTGCCACGTTGATTCCTTCTATGATTAATCACGCGAATGCATGCATTCACGCTAGTCCGAACCCTTTGGGTCGAACGGTGGGCTTAGTCAATTCAATAACGCAAGCAGCCTGCCGCCGCGCGGGGCGGCAACAGGCGCAAGCAAAACCCGCGTCTTAGATACGACGACGCTTCGGCGGACGGCAGCCGTTGTGCGGCACCGGAGTCACGTCGGAAATCGCGGTGATCTTGATGCCAAGACCATGCAACGCGCGCACCGCCGACTCACGGCCAGGGCCGGGGCCCTTGATCCGCACTTCGAGGTTCTTGACGCCGTATTCCATCGCCACGCGGCCTGCCGATTCGGCTGCCACCTGAGCTGCAAACGGGGTCGATTTACGCGAACCCTTGAAGCCCTGACCACCCGACGTTGCCCAAGCAAGTGCATTGCCTTGACGATCGGTGATCGTGATGATGGTGTTGTTGAACGACGCGTGAACGTGAACCACGCCCTCGGCGACGTTCTTCTTGACCTTCTTGCGAACGCGTTGCGCCGCGGAGTTGTTCGAAGCCTTAGCCATTACGTTTTCCTGTAACTGTCAGTTCCGCTTACTTCTTCAGCGATTGCGCTGCACGACGCGGACCCTTGCGCGTACGGGCATTCGTACGCGTACGTTGGCCACGCAGGGGCAAGCCCTTACGATGCCGAACGCCACGGTAGCAGCCGAGATCCATCAGGCGCTTGATGTTCATCGTCGTTTCACGGCGCAGATCGCCTTCAACGATGAACTTGCCGACTTCTTCACGCAGCTTTTCGAGGTCTGCGTCGTTCAGGTCTTTGACCTTCTTCGAAAATGCCACACCAGCAGCGACGCAGATGTCGCGCGAGCGCGTGCGGCCGACACCGTAAATAGCCGTCAGGCCGATTTCGGTATGCTGGTGATTCGGGATATTAACCCCTGCGATACGAGCCATTGTTTTTCCTCAAACAAAAAGCGCAGCAAAAAGCGCGGCGTTCAGCCTTGACGCTGTTTGTGGCGCGGATCAGAGCTGCAAATCACGCGCACAACGCCTTTGCGCTTGATGATCTTGCAATTGCGGCAAATGCGCTTAACCGATGCCATCACTTTCATGATATTACCCTTTTTTCAAATCACTTCGCCCGGAACACGATCCGCGCACGCGACAGATCGTAAGGCGTCAATTCAACCGTTACCTTGTCGCCCGGCAAGATTCGGATGTAGTGCATCCGCATCTTGCCGGATATGTGTCCCAATACGACATGGCCGTTTTCCAGCTTCACCCTGAAGGTAGCGTTAGGCAGGTTTTCGATGACTTCACCCTGCATCTGGATAACATCGTCTTTGGCCATAAGTCCTTTCAACGCATCGGGACGCCGCCGCCTTTGAAATTAGCTTTCTTCAGCAGCGATTCATACTGTTGCGACATAACGTACGACTGCACCTGCGCCATGAAATCCATTGTGACGACGACAATGATCAGCAGCGACGTTCCACCAAAATAAAACGGCACGTTCCAGCGCAGCACCAGAAATTCGGGCAGCAGACAAACAAACACGATGTAGATCGCACCAGCCAGCGTCAAACGCGTGAGGATACGGTCGATATATCGCGCCGTTTGATCGCCCGGGCGGATGCCTGGGACGAAAGCGCCACTCTTTTTCAGGTTGTCGGCCGTTTCCCTGCTGTTGAACACCAGTGCGGTGTAGAAGAAGCAGAAGAAAACGATCGCCAACGCGTACAGCAACACGTACACGGGTTGACCGGGCTTGAGGGCTTCGGCCACGTTGTGCAACGTGTCTGCGAACCAGCTGGTACGCGACCCCGAACTGAACCAGTTCAGGATGGTTGCCGGGAAGAGAATGATCGACGATGCAAAGATCGGCGGAATCACACCCGACATGTTCAGCTTCAGCGGCAGATGCGAAGACTGTCCGCCGTAAATCTTGTTACCGACTTGCCGCTTGGCGTAGTTCACAAGAATCTTGCGCTGGCCGCGTTCAATGAACACCACCAGATACGTCACAGCAGCAATCAGCGCGACCACGATAATCGCCGAGATGATGCTCATCGAGCCGGTTCGCACCAATTCGAAAAGACCACCGATTGCGTTCGGGAAACCCGCCGCAATACCGCCGAAAATGATGATCGAGATACCGTTGCCAAGCCCGCGCTCCGTGATCTGCTCACCCAGCCACATCAGGAACATCGTGCCTGTCACCAGCGTCACGACCGTCGTCAACCGAAACACCATCCCCGGATCGATTACCAGGCCCGGCTGATTTTCCAGTGCGACGGCAATACCGAACGCCTGGAACGTCGCCAACAGGACCGTAAAGATACGCGTGTACTGCGTAATCTTCCGTTGACCCGCCTGCCCTTCCTTTTTCAGCGCTTCGAGTTGCGGCGAGACAATTGCCAGCAACTGCATGATGATCGACGCCGAAATGTACGGCATGATCCCCAGCGCAAAAATCGTGAACCGCGAAAGTGCGCCACCCGAAAACATGTTGAACATGCCAAGGATGCCGCCCGACTGGCTTTGGAACAACTTTGCCAGCTGGTCCGGGTCAATACCCGGCACCGGAATATGCGCGCCGACACGGTAGACGATCAACGCCAGCAGCAGGAACACTGCCCGCCGACGCAGATCGCCAAACTTCGCCGCGCTGCGACCGGGTTTTGCGAGACTCGGGCTGTTAGCCAAGTACCTTCTCCGATGCAAATGCTAGTGACGGCAAATAACTTGCGCGTTACTCGGCAAAAGAGCCGCCGGCTGCTTCAATAGCAGCGCGCGCACCCTTCGTCGCACCCAGACCCTTCACAACGATCTTGCGCTTAAGCTCGCCCGTCGCAATGATCTTGGCGCTCCTGATCAGCTCGCCAACAAGGCCAGCCTGCTTCAGAGCCAGCAGATCGATTTCGTCGACCGGCAGCTTTTCCAGATCCGAGAGACGCACTTCACCGACGAATTCCTTCGTCAGCGAGGTGAAGCCACGCTTCGGCAGGCGACGTTGCAGCGGCATTTGACCGCCTTCGAAGCCAACCTTGTGAAAGCCGCCCGAACGCGACTTCTGACCCTTGTGACCACGGCCAGCGGTCTTGCCGAGGCCGGAGCCGATGCCGCGACCAACGCGACGCTTTGCGTGCTTCGCGCCTTCAGCCGGCTTCAGGTTATTCAATTCCATTATCAACTCCTTGAGTCCTGGTCAGCCGCTTAGCTGATGACCTTAACGAGGTACGAAACCTTGTTGATCATGCCGCGCACAGCCGGCGTGTCCTGCAACTCGCTAACCGAATTGAGTCGGCGCAGGCCCAAGCCACGCACCGTTGCACGATGCGTTTCACGGGTGCCGATCAGGCTCTTGACGAGCTGGACCTTGACAGTTTTATCAGACATGGTGTCCACCTTAGCCCAGAATATCTTCGACGGACTTGCCGCGCTTCGCCGCGATGTCACCCGGCGTCGACTGCTTGCGCAGGCCGTCGAGGGTTGCACGAACGAGGTTGTACGGGTTCGTCGAACCGTGGCTCTTGGCCACAACGTTCTGCACGCCCATCACGTCGAACACTGCGCGCATCGGACCACCAGCGATCACACCGGTACCGTCCTTCGCCGGAGCGAGGAGGACCATCGATGCGCCGTGCTTACCGTGCACTTCGTGTTGCAGGGTACCGTTCTTCAGCGGCACCTTGAACATGTTGCGGCGAGCCTGCTCCATCGCTTTCTGAACAGCGACCGGCACTTCCTTCGCCTTGCCCTTGCCCATACCGACGCGGCCATCACCGTCGCCGACCACGGTCAGTGCGGCGAAACCGAGAATCCGGCCACCCTTCACGACCTTGGTCACGCGGTTGACCGAAATCATTTTTTCACGAAGGCCGTCGTCGCGTTCGTCAGCCTGAACTTTCGCTTGCATCTTTGCCATGACGAATTCTTCCCTTAGAACTTGAGTCCGGCTTCGCGCGCCGCATCAGCCAGCGCTTTCACGCGGCCGTGGTAACGGAAACCCGAACGGTCGAAGGCGACGGATTCGATGCCGGCAGCCTTAGCCTTTTCTGCAATGCGCTTACCGATCAGGGTCGCTGCAGCGACGTTGCCGCCCTTGCCCGTCTGATCAGCCAATTGCGCACGCACTTCGGCTTCGAGCGTCGACGCGCTGGCGAGCACTTTGGTGCCGCACGGCGAGAACACTTGCGCATAGATGTGCGTGTTCGTGCGATGCACGGCGAGACGCGCGACCTGCAGCTCAGCGATCTTGATACGCGTCTGACGAGCGCGGCGCAGGCGAGATTGAGTCTTATCCATGATTGCGCACCCTTACTTCTTCTTCGTTTCTTTGAGGATCACAACCTCATTGGCGTAACGCACACCCTTGCCCTTGTAGGGCTCCGGCGGGCGATAGCCGCGCACTTCTGCCGCGACCTGGCCAACTTGTTGCTTATTGATCCCCTTGATCACGATTTCGGTTTGCGTCGGGGTTTCAGCCTTGACGCCTTCCGGCATCTGGTGCACCACGGGGTGCGAGAAACCCAGCGACAGGTTCAGCTTGTCGCCTTGCGCTTGTGCGCGGTAACCGACGCCAACCAGCGTCAGCTTGCGCTCGAAACCCTTCGTCACGCCTTGCACCATGTTCGCAACCAGTGCGCGCATCGTGCCCGACATCGCATTCGCTTCGCGGCTTTCGCCAACCGGCTCGATCTTCAGCGTGCCGTTGTCGTTCACCACCTTCACAAGGCTGTTAGCAGCCTGCGAAATCGTACCCAGCGGGCCCTTGACGGTAATGCGTTCGTCGCTAAGGGCCACTTCTGCGCCTTGCAGCGCGATCGGGCTTTTACCTACTCGAGACATGTTTCTCTCCTTTCGGCCTTAAGCGACGTAGCAGATGACTTCGCCGCCAACGCCCGTTGCACGCGCCTTGCGGTCCGTCATCACGCCCTTCGGCGTCGACACGATTGCCACGCCGAGGCCATTCATGACCACGGGGATGTCGTTACGGCCGCGGTACACACGCAGACCAGGCTTCGAGACGCGCTCAATGCGCTCGATCACCGGACGGCCAGCGTAGTACTTCAACACGATGTTCAATTCAGACTTCGCACCTTCGGACTTCACTGCGAAATCATCGATATAGCCTTCGTCCTTAAGGACCTGCGCAATCGCAACCTTGACTTTCGACGAGGGCATAGTCACCGAGACTTTCTCAACCATCTGCGCATTGCGGATGCGAGTCAGCATATCGGCGATAGGATCACTCATGCTCATTTACGTTTCTCCTATTACCAGCTCGCCTTGGTCAGGCCAGGGATCTCGCCGCGGAACGCGATTTCACGAATCTTGTTACGCGCCAGCCCGAATTTACGGAACGTACCGCGCGGACGACCGGTAATGGCGCAACGATTGCGCTTACGGGTCGGGTTAGAGTTGCGCGGCAGTTGTTGCAGTTCCAGACGTGCTGCGTAATGCTCTTCGTCCGACTTGCTCATATCGCTAATGATCGCCTTCAACTCTGCACGCTTGGGAGCGTACTTAGCAGCGAGGCGAGCACGCTTCTTTTCACGTTCGATCAGTGCCAGTTTAGCCACGGTAACCTCAGTTTCTGAACGGGAACTTGAAGCTGGCGAGCAGAGCCTTTGCTTCGTCGTCGGTCTTCGCAGTCGTCGTGATGCTGATGTTCAGCCCACGCAATGCGTCGATCTTGTCGTAGTCGATTTCGGGGAAAATGATCTGCTCTTTCACACCGACGTTGTAGTTGCCGCGACCATCGAACGCACGACCCGACACGCCACGGAAGTCGCGCACACGCGGGAGCGCAACCGTCACGAAACGGTCCAGAAATTCGTACATTGCCTGACCACGCAACGTGACCATTGCACCGATCGGATAGCCCTGACGGATCTTGAAGCCAGCGATTGCCTTGCGTGCCTTCGTGATCACCGGCTTCTGGCCTGCGATCTTCGTCAGGTCGCCAACGGCGTTTTCGATGATCTTCTTGTCAGCAACCGCTTCGCCAAGGCCCATGTTCAGGGTGATCTTGGTGATGCGCGGCACTTCCATCACGGACTTGTAACCGAACTTCTCGATGAGGCCGGGTACAACCTTTTCTTTGTAAAACTCTTGCAAACGAGCCATTTTTTTACTCCGCAGCGTCAGGCGCTCAGCTCGGCACCGGTCGTCTTAAGGAAACGGACCTTCTTGTCTCCTTCGACCTTGATGCCTACACGCGACGCCTTGCCATTCGCGTCGACCAATGCGACGTTCGAAATTTGCAGCGGCATCGTCTTGGCTTCCACACCGCCCGTCGTACCCTTCATCGGGTTCGGCTTGACGTGTTTCTTGACGAGGTTGATACCCTCGACAACAACCTTGCCTTCGCCAACGGACAGCACGACGCCGCGCTTGCCTTTATCTTTGCCGGTGATGACGATAACTTCGTCACCTTTGCGAATCTTGTTCATCGCGACTCCTTACAGCACTTCAGGTGCCAGCGAAACGATCTTCATGAATCGTTCGCTGCGCAACTCGCGCGTGACAGGCCCGAAAATACGGGTGCCAATAGGTTCGAGCTTGGCATTCAACAACACAGCGGCATTGCCATCGAACTTGATCAGCGAGCCGTCCTGACGGCGCACGCCCTTGGCGGTGCGAACCACCACGGCGTTATAAATTTCGCCTTTCTTCACGCGCCCGCGCGGCGTTGCTTCTTTGACGGTCACCTTAATGATGTCGCCAATGCTGGCATAACGACGCTTCGAGCCGCCGAGCACCTTGATGCACATGACTTCACGCGCACCCGTGTTGTCGGCCACTTCAAGCCGAGTTTCGGTCTGGATCATGGTTTATCTTTCCCAACTTAATCCGGTCACACCACCATGGCGTACCCGGTCAGTCTTGGTCCCGTCAGCCAATCGGCTGCTTGGGTATGAACAGCAGCGACGGCAAACGAAACCCGCCATCGCAATCCGGTGAATCCTTCGGAACAGGCTGGCGCCCGAACCGCTTCCCCCACCAACTTCGCCCGCGACGGGGCTCCCATAAAAGAGGGAAGACCGAGATTATAACAAATAATCCCGGCCTTGCAAGCGAAACTTACTGCGATTTCAATTACTTCTACAACTTTGCGGCGTCAGATGACGCGAGCAGCCTCGACCAGGCGAGCCACAACCCAAGCTTTCGTCTTCGAAATCGGACGCGTTTCCTGGATTTCAACGAGGTCACCCTCGTTGTACGTGTTCGCATCGTCGTGCGCGTGATACTTCTTCGAACGCACAACGTACTTGCCGTAGATCGGGTGCTTCACGCGGTGCTCAACCAGCACGGTGACCGTCTTGTCCATCTTGTTGCTGACGACCTTGCCGACCAGCGTCCGCTTGAGCGAGGTTTTTACGCTATCGTTCATTTCTGGTTCGCCTTCTCAGTCAGGACGGTCCGCACACGTGCGATGTCGCGACGGACCTTCTTCAGCTGGCTCGTGTTCGTGAGCTGCTGTGTCGCGAGTTGCATGCGCAGGCCGAATTGCGCCTTCAACAGGTCCGACAGCTCCTTGTTGAGCGCGGCCTGATCTTTCTGGTGAAGTTCGGAAGCCTTCATCATTTGCTCCTTAGGCGCCGAGCTGACGCACGATAAACGTCGTCTTCAGCGGCAGCTTAGCTGCAGCCAGACGGAACGCTTCGCGTGCCAGCTCTTCGGTTACGCCGTCCATTTCGTACAGCATCTTGCCCGGTTGAATCTCTGCGACGTAGTACTCAGGGTTACCCTTACCGTTACCCATACGTACTTCAGCCGGCTTGTGCGAGATCGGCTTGTCCGGGAAGATGCGGATCCAGATGCGGCCGCCACGCTTGATGTGACGCGTCATTGCACGACGTGCCGCTTCAATCTGGCGCGCGGTCAAGCGACCACGACCGACAGCCTTCAGGCCGAACTCACCGAACGACACCGCGTTGCCGCGGGTAGCAATACCGGTGTTACGACCTTTCTGCTCTTTGCGATACTTTCTGCGTTTCGGTTGCAGCATCGTTATTCTCCAGTCTTCCCGTCGCCGCCGGCACCGCCAGCACGACGAGGCGCGCCACGGCGTGCACCTGCCGGGCCACCACCTTCACCATCGCGACGCGGACGGCGATCGCCACCCGGACGTGCGTTGCGGCGCGGACGCTTTTCTTCGGCGGCTTCTTCAACCACCGGAGCGTCGTTGCGGCCGAGCGTGTCGCCCTTGTACACCCAGACCTTCACGCCGATGATGCCGTACGTCGTCTTCGCTTCCGACGTCGCGTAGTCGATATCAGCACGCAGCGTATGAAGCGGCACGCGACCTTCGCGATACCATTCCGTACGAGCGATTTCGATACCGTTCAGACGGCCAGCGCTCATGATCTTGATGCCTTGAGCACCCAGACGCATTGCGTTTTGCATCGCACGTTTCATCGCGCGGCGGAACATGATCCGGCGCTCGAGCTGTTGCGTGATCGAATCAGCGATCAGTTGCGCATCAGTTTCCGGCTTGCGGATTTCTTCGATGTTGACGTGAACCGGAACGCCCATACGCTTTTGCAGCTCGGACTTCAGCAGTTCAATGTCTTCACCCTTCTTACCGATCACGACACCCGGACGCGAGCTGAAAATCGTGATACGTGCGTTCTTTGCGGGACGCTCGATCACAACGCGGCCGACGGACGCGTTCTTCAGCTTCTTCTTCAGGTATTCACGAACACCGATGTCTTCCTGCAGCATCGCCGCGAAATTGTTGTTGTTCGCGTACCAACGCGACGCCCAATTGCGGCTGACGGCCAAACGGAAGCCAGTCGGATGAATTTTCTGTCCCATCGTATGACCCCTTAATTCCCGACCGTCACAGTGATGTGACAGGATTGCTTCTCGATGCGGTTACCACGGCCTTTAGCGCGCGCGGTGAAACGCTTGAGCGATGCAGCCTTGTCGATGTAGATGCTCGTGATCTTGAGCTCATCGATATCGGCGCCTTCGTTATGCTCCGCATTCGCGATCGCCGACAGCACGACCTTTTTCACGATTCCCGCAGCCTTCTTCGGCGAGAACGTCAGAACGTTCAGCGCCTTGTCGACCGGCAAACCGCGGATCTGGTCAGCCACAAGGCGCGTTTTCTGCGCCGAGATGCGGGCACCGCGATGAATTGCTTTCACTTCCATCATGAGCCCCTTATTTCTTAGCCTTCTTGTCGGCTGCGTGACCCTTGAACGTACGGGTCAATGCAAACTCGCCAAGCTTGTGGCCGACCATGTTTTCCGAGATGTACACCGGAACGTGTTGACGGCCGTTGTGAACGGCGATCGTCAGACCGATGAAATCCGGGAGGATCGTCGAGCGACGCGACCAGGTTTTGATCGGCTTCTTATCCCGCGAAGCTGCTGCCGCCTCAACTTTCTTCAGCAAATGGGCGTCGCAGAACGGACCTTTTTTTACAGAACGTGCCATTGCCTACTCCTTAACGCTTGTGACGGCGCTGGACGATCATGCTCGTCGTGCGCTTGTTGCTGCGGGTGCGATAACCCTTAGCAGGCGTGCCCCACGGGCTCACCGGATCGCGACCTGCAGCCGTCTTGCCTTCACCACCACCGTGCGGGTGATCGACCGGGTTCATTGCAACGCCACGCACCGTCGGGCGGATACCGCGCCAGCGGTTCGCGCCAGCCTTACCGATTTGACGGAGGCTATGCTCTTCGTTGCCAACTTCACCAATCGTCGCGCGGCACTCAACGTGGACGCGGCGGATTTCACCCGAGCGCAGGCGGACCTGTGCGTAGATGCCCTCACGAGCCAGCAACATCGCCGACGTGCCAGCCGAACGCGCCATTTGCGCGCCCTTGCCCGGCAGCATTTCGATGCAGTGGATCGTCGTACCGACCGGAATGTTGCGGATCGGCAGCGTATTGCCTGCGCGGATCGGCGCTTCCGAACCCGACATCAATTGCTGACCGACGGTGACACCCTTCGGAGCAATGATGTAACGGCGTTCGCCGTCTGCGTACAGAACCAGCGCGATGTTCGCGCTACGGTTCGGATCGTACTCGAGACGTTCGACCTTGGCCGGAATGCCATCCTTCGTGCGACGGAAATCGACGACACGATAGTGATGCTTATGACCACCACCCTTATGACGCGTGGTGATGTGACCGTTGTTGTTACGGCCGGCGGTCGAGGATTGCGAGTCGAGCAGCGGTGCGTACGGCTTGCCCTTATGCAGATCCTTGTTGACCACCTTGACCATCGCACGGCGACCCGGCGAAGTCGGCTTAACTTTAACGATTGCCATGATTACTTGGCCTCCGCTTCAAAGTTGATTTCCTGGCCGGGCTTCAGGCAGACGTACGCCTTCTTCACGTCCTTGCGCTTGCCCATGAAGCGGCCAAAGCGCTTGGCTTTGCCCTTCGAGACCAGCACGTTGACGGAATTGACTTCCACCTTGAACAGCAGCTCGACTGCAGCTTTCACTTCCTGCTTCGTAGCATCGGGCGCGACTTCGAACACAACCTGCTCGTTCTTGTCGGCCACCAGCGTCGCCTTTTCGGAGATCACCGGCGCGAGCAGGACCTGCATCAAACGATGATCGTTCTTGCGAATCTCGCTCATGACAGCAACTCCTCGATCTGGGCGACCGCAGCCTTCGTGATCAGGATCTTCTTGAAGTAGATCAGCGACAGCGGGTCGGCGTAACGCGGCTCGACAACTGCCACATGGGCGAGGTTGCGCGACGCGAGGTACAGGTTTTCGTCAACCGTGTCGGTAATCACCAGCACGGAGTCGAGACCCATCGCCTTGAATTTTTCGGCCAGCAGCTTCGTCTTCGGCGCTTCGAGCGTCAGCTCGTCGACCACCGAGATACGGCCTTCGCGGGCCAGCTGCGAGAAGATCGAGCAGAGACCTGCGCGATGCATCTTCTTGTTGACCTTGTGCGAAAAGTTTTCTTCCGGCGAGTTCGGGAAGATCCGGCCACCGCCGCGCCACAACGGGCTCGACGACATACCGGCACGGGCGCGGCCCGTACCCTTCTGGCGCCACGGCTTCTTGGTCGTGTGCTTGACTTGCTCACGATCCTTCTGCGCGCGGTTGCCGCTACGGGCATTCGCTTGATACGCCACCACCACCTGGTGAATCAGGGCTTCGTTGTAATCGCGGCCGAACACGACGTCCGACGCGCTAACGCCCGCACCTTCCTGACCATTGGCATTCAGGAGCTTAAGTTCCATTATTTCGCTCCTTTCACGGCACGCGTCTTCACGGCCGGCGTAACGAATACCTTGCCACCCTTCGCACCCGGAACGGCGCCCTTGACCAGCAACAGCTTGCGGTCAGCGTCGATACGAGCGATTTCGAGGTTTTGCACCGTTACCGTGTCGTCACCCATGTGACCGGTCATGCGCTTACCCGGGAAAACACGACCCGGATCCTGCGCCATACCGATCGAACCCGGCACGTTGTGCGAGCGCGAGTTACCGTGCGATGCACGGCCGGACGCGAAGTTGTAACGCTTGATGGTACCGGCGTAGCCCTTACCGATCGACACGCCTTGCACGTCGACCTTCTGGCCTACTTCGAACAGGTCGGGACCGACCACGGTGCCGTTCGACAACTCGGCAGCCTTGGCGGCATCGATCTGGAATTCTTTGAGGATTTCACCGGCTTGAACACCGGCTTTGGCGAGATGACCGGCCAACGGCTTCGTCACACGCGATGCACGGCGCGTACCGAATGCAACCTGCACGGCGGTGTAGCCGTCGGTTTCAACAGTCTTGATCTGCGTCACGCGGTTGTCGGACACGTCCAGCACGGTAACGGGAATCGAATCCCCTTCTGCCGTGAAGATACGGGTCATGCCAACCTTGCGACCTACGAGTCCAAGGCTCATCGTTTTCTCCATTCCCGACTGCGATTGGTCGGGGCTAATTTACAAAATGCCGGTGCCGTTTCGGGCGTGAAATCACGCTGCAGCACACCGACTTTTTTGCGCAAATGCGCGAAAAGCCTTGCATTATAGCGAGGCTTTTCGTTTTCCGCAAGCAATCAATGACTTAGCGCTGTCCGGCAGGCCGGACAAGCTCTGGAAGCCTTATTGCAGCTTGATTTCAACGTCCACGCCGGCCGGCAGATCGAGCTTCATCAATGCGTCAACGGTTTTGTCCGTCGGATCGACGATGTCCATCAGGCGTTGGTGCGTACGGATTTCGAGCTGGTCGCGCGACGTCTTGTTGACGTGCGGCGAACGCAGGATGTCGAAGCGTTGAATGCGGGTCGGCAGGGGCACCGGGCCGCGCACGATCGCGCCAGTCCGCTTTGCCGTGTCGACGATTTCAGCTGCCGATTGATCGATCAAACGATAGTCGAAAGCCTTCAGGCGAATGCGGATTTTCTGGTTCTGCATGACAATTCCTTGGAAAAGAGCGAGGCGGTATTGCGCCGCCAGATAGTAAAAGAACGTAGAGCCGGGCGCCCGCTTGGGGCCGGCGCCCGGCTCCGGGCACCACTTGCTGCAAGTTCAATCCGCGATTTTACTCGAGAATCTTGGCAACCACACCAGCGCCGACCGTACGGCCGCCTTCGCGAATTGCGAAACGCAGACCTTCTTCCATCGCGATCGGGTTGATCAGCTTCACCGTGATCGACACGTTGTCGCCCGGCATGACCATTTCCTTGTCCTTCGGCAACTCGATCGAGCCCGTCACGTCCGTCGTACGGAAGTAGAACTGCGGACGATAGTTGTTGAAGAACGGCGTGTGACGGCCACCTTCGTCCTTGCTCAGCACGTACACTTCAGCCGTGAAGTGCGTGTGCGGGTTGATCGAACCCGGCTTCGCCAGAACCTGGCCACGCTCCACGTCTTCACGCTTCGTGCCGCGCAGCAGGATACCAACGTTGTCGCCTGCCTGACCCTGGTCGAGCAGCTTGCGGAACATTTCCACGCCCGTGCAGGTCGTCTTCACCGTCGGCTTGATACCAACGATTTCGATTTCTTCGCCGACCTTCACGATGCCGCGCTCAACGCGACCCGTCACCACCGTGCCGCGACCCGAGATCGAGAACACGTCTTCCACCGGCATCAGGAACGCACCGTCAACTGCGCGCTCCGGCGTCGGGATGTACGTGTCCAGCGCATCGGCCAGGTTCATGATCGCCACTTCGCCCAGCTCGCCCTTGTCGCCTTCCAGCGCCAGCTTGGCCGAACCCTTGATGATCGGCGTGTCGTCGCCCGGGAAGTCGTACTTCGACAGAAGTTCGCGAACTTCCATCTCGACCAGCTCCAGCAGCTCAGCGTCGTCCACCATGTCGCACTTGTTCAGGAACACGATGATGTACGGAACGCCAACCTGACGCGCCAGCAGGATGTGCTCACGCGTTTGCGGCATCGGGCCGTCTGCAGCCGAGCACACCAGGATCGCGCCGTCCATCTGCGCTGCGCCCGTGATCATGTTCTTCACATAGTCAGCGTGGCCCGGGCAGTCGACGTGTGCGTAGTGGCGGTTAGCCGTTTCGTACTCGACGTGTGCCGTGTTGATCGTAATACCACGTGCCTTTTCTTCCGGCGCCGCGTCGATCTGGTCGTATGCCTTCGCTTCGCCGCCAAACTTCTGCGTCAGAACCGTCGTGATCGCTGCCGTCAGCGTGGTCTTGCCGTGGTCAACGTGACCGATCGTGCCGACGTTCACGTGCGGCTTGGTCCGTTCGAATTTACCTTTAGCCATGTTTCTCTTCTTTCAAAAAGTTAATCGTTAAATGACTTGCCGCGCGCTTACTTCGACTTCGCGTTGATGATCGCTTCCGACACGTTGCGCGGTGCTTCGGAATAGTGCTTGAACTCCATCGTGTACGTTGCACGACCTTGGGTCAGCGAACGCAGCGACGTCGAGTAGCCGAACATTTCCGACAGCGGGACTTCTGCGCGAACGATCTTGCCACCGCCGACCATATCGTCCATGCCCTGGACGATACCGCGACGACCCGACAGGTCGCCCATCACGTTGCCCATGTAGTCTTCCGGCGTTTCGACTTCGACGGCCATCATCGGTTCGAGGATGACCGGCTGAGCCTTGCGCATTGCTTCCTTGAACGCCATCGAACCGGCCATGCGGAACGCATTTTCGTTCGAGTCAACATCGTGGTACGAACCGAACGTCAGGTGAACCTTCACGTCAACGACCGGGAAGCCCGCCAGCACGCCTGCCTTCAGCGTTTCCTGGATACCCTTGTCGACTGCCGGGATGTATTCACGCGGAATCACACCGCCCTTGATCTCGTCCAGGAACTCGTAGCCCTTGCCCTGCTCGTTCGGCTCGAGCGTGATGACCGCGTGACCGTACTGGCCGCGACCACCCGACTGCTTGACGAACTTGCCGTCAACGTCTTCCGCCTTGCCGCGAATCGTTTCGCGGTAAGCAACCTGCGGCTTGCCGACGGTCGCTTCCACGCCGAATTCACGACGCATACGGTCAACCAGAATTTCCAGGTGGAGCTCGCCCATGCCCGAAATAATGGTTTGGCCCGATTCTTCATCCGTTTGAACGCGGAACGACGGATCTTCCTGAGCCAGACGGTTCAGTGCGAGACCCATCTTTTCCTGGTCCGGCTTCGTCTTCGGCTCAACAGCCTGCGAAATCACCGGCTCCGGGAAAATCATGCGCTCGAGCACGATCGGGCTTTGCGGATCGCACAGCGTGTCGCCGGTCGTCGCGTCCTTCAGGCCGACTGCTGCAGCGATGTCGCCCGCGCGGACTTCCTTGATTTCTTCGCGCTGGTTCGCGTGCATCTGCAGAATACGACCCAGACGTTCCTTCTTGTCCTTGGTCGCGTTCAGCACGGTGTCGCCCGAATTCACAATGCCCGAGTACACGCGGAAGAAGATCAACTGGCCGACGAACGGGTCGGTCATGATCTTGAATGCCAATGCCGAGAACTTCTCGTCGTCAGCAGCGCGGCGCTCACCTTGCTCGCCGTTCTCCAGCTCGCCGGTAACCGGCGGGATGTCGATCGGCGACGGCAGGAAGTCGAGCACGGCGTCCAGCATGCGTTGCACGCCCTTGTTCTTGAACGCGGTGCCGCACAGCATCGGCTGGATTTCGCAAGCGATCGTACGGTCGCGCAGACCCTTGATGATTTCCGCTTCAGAGAGCTCGCCCTCTTCCAGGTACTTGTTCATCAGGTCTTCGCTCGACTCGGCAGCCGCTTCGACCATCTTCTCGCGCCACTCGTTGCACGTGTCAGCCAGCTCTGCCGGGATGTCTTCGTAGGAGAACTTCGTGCCTTGCGACGCGTCGTCCCAAATGATCGCCTTCATCTTCAGCAGATCGACGACGCCCGTGAAGTTTTCTTCCGCGCCGATAGGCACCACGACCGGAACCGGGTTCGCCTTCAGACGCAGCTTGAGCTGGTCGTAGACCTTGAAGAAGTTCGCGCCGGTACGGTCCATCTTGTTGATGAACGCGAGACGGGGAACCTTGTACTTGTTAGCCTGACGCCACACGGTTTCCGACTGGGGCTGAACGCCGCCCACAGCGCAGTACACCATGCACGCGCCGTCGAGCACGCGCATCGAGCGCTCAACTTCAATCGTGAAGTCGACGTGGCCCGGGGTGTCGATGATGTTGATGCGGTGCTCAGCGCGGTCGCCGGCCATGCCTTTCCAGAACGCCGTGGTAGCAGCGGACGTGATCGTGATACCGCGTTCCTGCTCCTGCTCCATCCAGTCCATGGTGGCAGCGCCGTCGTGAACTTCACCAATCTTGTGGTTCACGCCGGTATAGAACAGGATGCGCTCGGTCGTCGTCGTTTTGCCGGCGTCGATGTGAGCGCTAATACCGATGTTACGGTAGCGCTCGATAGGTGTCTTGCGAGCCACTTTGATCCTCTATTGGGATGACGCGATGCGAGAAAATACCCATCGCGCTGTAACACAAACGGGCGAGGCGCTTTGTAAGCGCACCCGCCCGGAATTTCTTTCCGTTTTTCCGCTAAACCCGGGTTCGGGAAGCTTAGAAACGGAAGTGCGAGAACGCCTTGTTGGCTTCTGCCATCCGGTGAACTTCGTCGCGCTTCTTCATTGCGCCGCCACGGCCTTCGGCCGCTTCGGAGAGTTCACCTGCAAGACGCAGGGCCATCGACTTCTCGCTGCGCTTCTTCGCGGCTTCACGCAGCCAACGCATCGCCAATGCCATACGACGCGACGGGCGCACTTCGACCGGAACCTGATAGTTCGCACCACCAACGCGGCGGCTCTTGACTTCGACCACCGGCTTGACGTTGTTGAGCGCTACCGTGAACACTTCCAGCGGGTCCTTGCCACCCTTGGTCTGGATCTGTTCGAAAGCGCCGTACACGATGCGTTCAGCAACCGACTTCTTGCCGGACAGCATCAGCACGTTCATGAACTTAGCTACATCAACGTTACCGAACTTCGGATCCGGCAACACTTCCCGCTTGGGGACTTCGCGACGACGCGGCATGTTTCTTCCTTTAACTTTTCAGTTGGAGCTACTCAGCCCCGCGGCCACCAACTAACCCGATTCATCTTCAAGACTTACCAGCCCGGTCGGGTGACCACTTACTCGACAGCACCGGCGATTCCGGCACCACCGCTATTACCGCCTTTGCAGGCGACCTGAAACCACTAAACCGGCCAGATTACTTGCCAGCCTTGGCACGCTTCGCACCGTACTTCGAGCGAGCCTGCTTACGATCCTTGACGCCCTGGGTATCCAGCGAGCCGCGAACCATGTGGTAACGCACACCCGGCAAGTCCTTGACACGGCCGCCGCGAATCAGCACGACCGAGTGTTCCTGCAGGTTGTGGCCTTCACCACCGATGTACGAAATGACTTCGAAGCCGTTCGTCAGACGAACCTTGGCAACCTTACGCAGTGCCGAGTTAGGCTTCTTCGGCGTCGTGGTGTACACACGGGTGCACACGCCACGACGCTGGGGGCAGTCCTGCAAAGCCGGGCTCTTGCTCTTCGTCGTTTCCGACGCGCGGCCTTTGCGAACCAGTTGATTGATGGTTGGCATTGTTTATTCCTGAAATTGAACAAAATCGACGCATCTGTTTCCGGGCAAAGCAGAAACGATTGCGCATCGAACTTCCGGACGGGCTGCCAGTGGGTGAATCGACTTCACGCGCAGGCATTCCAAGAACCGGAACCTAGCATAATATTCCAAAAATGCTAAGGGAGTCAACAGGTTGCGATGTTTCGCACCCCTGCCGACCTTCCCTGACACAGACGGAACGCTCAATCGGCGGCAACGACTTCCAGCAATTCGTCGCCGAAACGATCGAGTTTACGGGCGCCCATACCCGGAATGCCGCGCAAATCCTCAATGGAATCGGGGCCGTTGCGGGCAATTTCCGCCAGCGTTGCATCGTGGAAGATCACATAAGCCGGCACGCCGTCGCTCTTCGCCGTTTCGGTGCGCCACGTGCGCAAGCGCTCCCAGCGGGCGCGTTCGCGCGGCCCCATGCCGATCGTCGGATCGGCTCGCTCACTGGTGCGCCCGGACGACTGGCGCGTACGGGTCGGTTTCACGTAGCGGCGCATCGTCACGTTCTGCTCGCCCTTGAGCACCGGCTTGCTTGCCTCGGTCAGCACCAGCGAACCAAAACCTTCGTGATCGACCGTCAGATAGCCGAACGCCACCAGCTGGCGAAACACCGCGCGCCACTCCGGCTCGCCAAGCGCCGCGCCGATGCCGAACGTGGTGAGCTTTTCGTGGCCACGCTGCATGATCTTCTCGCTGCGATTGCCGCGCAGAATGTCGATCAGGTGCCCGGCGCCAAAATGGAACCCACTCGCGCGCTGCGCACGAAACACACAGGACAGCGCCATCTGCGCCTCGCGCGTCGCATCCCAGGTTGCGGGTGGTTCAAGACAGTTGTCGCAGTTGCCGCACGGCTTGCTGGTTTCGCCAAAGTAAGCGAGCAGCCGAACACGCCGGCAGGTCGCCGCCTCGCACAAACCGAGCAGCGCGTCGAGCTTGCCGGTTTGCACGCGCTTGTGGGCGTCGTCGGCATCGGACTCGTCGATCATCTTGCGTTGCTGTACGACGTCGCCCAGACCGTAGGCCATCCATGCGTTCGCCGGCATGCCGTCACGACCGGCCCGCCCGGTTTCCTGATAATAGCCTTCGACACTCTTCGGCAAATCCAGGTGCGCCACGAACCGCACGTCCGGTTTGTCGATGCCCATGCCGAACGCGATCGTCGCGCACATCACGATGCCCTCCTCGCGCTGGAACATCTCCTGATGCTTCTGGCGAATCTCGAACTCCATGCCGGCGTGATACGGCAGCGCGCGCATGCCTTTTTCCTTCAACCACTCCGCCGTCTCCTCCACCTTGCGGCGCGACAGGCAATAGACCACACCGGCGTCGGTCGTGCCGTCCGGCTTTGAATGTTCGGCGCGGATGAAGTCCAGCAGTTGCGCGCGCGCATTGTCTTTTTCGACGATGCGGTAGCGGATGTTCGGCCGGTCGAAGCTCGACACGAAGATTCGCGCGTCATCGAGCGCCAGACGGTGGATGATTTCGTCGCGTGTGATCGCGTCCGCGGTCGCCGTGAGCGCGATGCGCGGCACGTTCGGGAAGCGTTCGTGCAGCACCGAGAGCTGAATATATTCGGGGCGGAAATCGTGCCCCCATTGCGATACGCAATGCGCTTCGTCGATGGCGAACAGACCGATGCGCGTGCGTTCCAGCAACTCCTGAAAACGCGGCGTCATCAGGCGTTCCGGCGCGACGTAAAGCAGATCGATCTCGCCCTCGCGCAACGCGCGCTCAGTGGCCATCGCCTCCGCGCTCGACAAAGTCGAGTTTAAATACGCGGCGCGCACGCCAACTTCAGTGAGCGCGGCCACCTGATCCTGCATCAGTGCAATCAGCGGCGACACGACGATGCCCGTGCCGAAGCCACCTTCGCGCCGCACCAACGACGGAATCTGATAGCACAGCGACTTGCCGCCGCCCGTGGGCATCAGCACGAGACAGTCGCCGCCGCCGGCGACGTGCTCGACAATTTCGCCCTGCTGCCCTCTGAACGCGGGATAACCGAAGACTTCGTTGAGGATTTCGAGCGGACGGGACATGAATTTGAGAGAAGCAGCAAAAAGCCGATGACACGAATTTTACCAACGCATTCGTGCTGCGCCCGCGCTTTGCGACAACGTTAGCCATCCGGCCTACGACTTCACAAAAGCGCACAAAAATGAGGCGCATAAAAAAAGCCGCTCAGTCGAAACTGAGCGGCTTCGCTGGCTAGAGCCCCAAGCGGCTTGCGCCGCCAGGACTTACTCGCCTGAGTGCTGCTGTTCGGCGGCCGGGGTTTCCGGCGTACCGAATTCGAACGACTCTTCTGCTGCGATCTGATCGAAACGCTCGCGGTCGGACAGTTCCTTGCTCTTGCGTGCCTTGTGGAACGCGAGACCCGTACCAGCCGGGATCAGGCGGCCGACGATCACGTTTTCCTTCAGACCACGCAGATCGTCGCGCTTGCCCATGATCGCCGCTTCGGTCAGCACGCGAGTCGTTTCCTGGAACGACGCCGCGGAGATGAACGAATCGGTCGACAGCGACGCCTTCGTGATACCGAGCAACACGTTTTCGTACGTTGCCGGACGCTTGTCTTCCGCGATCATACGGTCGTTTTCGTCGAGCATATCCGACCGCTCGACCTGTTCGCCCGGGATGAAACGCGTATCACCGTTGTCCGTAATCTGCACGCGGCGCAGCATCTGACGAACAATCACTTCGATGTGCTTGTCGTTGATCTTCACGCCTTGCAGACGGTACACGTCCTGCACTTCGTCCACGATGTAACGCGACAGCGCCTCGACGCCCTGCAAACGCAGGATGTCGTGCGGATCCGCCGGCCCGTCGACGATCATTTCGCCCTTGTTGACGACTTGACCATCGTGCACCAGAACCTGCTTTTCCTTCGCGATCAGGAACTCGTGCTGGTTGCCCTCGAGGTCCGTGATAACGAGACGCTGCTTGCCCTTCGTGTCCTTACCGAACGACGTCGTACCCGTGACTTCCGCCAGGATACCTGCGTCCTTCGGCGAACGTGCTTCGAACAGTTCCGCCACACGCGGCAGACCGCCGGTAATGTCACGCGTCTTCTGCGATTCGGTCGGGATACGTGCGAGCACTTCACCCACCTGCACTTGCTGACCGTCCTTCACGGTGATCAGAGCGCCGACCTGGAAACCGATCTGCACCGAGTGCTCGGTGTTCGGGATCTTGACTTCTTCGCCGCTCGCATCGAGCAGCTTGACCTGCGGACGCACCGTCTTCGACGCTTGCGAACCACGACGCTTCACGTCGATCACGACCAGCGTCGACAGACCGGTCACATCGTCGATCTGCTTCGCCACGGTCACGCCTTCTTCGACGTTTTCGAACTTCACCGTGCCACCGTACTCGGTGATGATCGGACGCGTCATCGGGTCCCATGTCGCCAGTTGCGTGCCGGCCTTGATCTGCGCGCCGTCCAGTTGCAACAGCGTCGCACCGTACGGCACCTTGTGACGTTCGCGCTCGCGACCGTGGTCGTCGGTGATCATCGCCTCGCCCGAACGCGAGATGACGATCTGCTCGCCCTTCGCGTTGGTGACGTAACGCATCGTCGCTGTGAAACGCACCGTACCGTTCGACTTCGCTTCAACCGACGAAGCCACCGCCGCACGCGATGCCGCACCACCGATGTGGAACGTACGCATCGTGAGCTGCGTGCCCGGTTCACCGATCGACTGCGCAGCGATCACGCCGACTGCTTCGCCAACGTTGACCGACGAGCCGCGGCCCAGGTCGCGGCCGTAGCAGGCTGCGCACAGACCGTAACGCGTTTCGCAAGTCAGCGGCGTACGCACGCGCACTTCGTCGATGCCGAGGCGTTCGATTTCTTCGACCGCGTCTTCGTCGAGCAGCGTGCCCGTTTCGTACAGCGTTTCCTGCGATTCCGGATTGACGACGTCAGCCACCGTCACGCGACCCAGGATACGGTCACGCAGCGCTTCGACGACTTCACCGCCTTCGACCAACGCCTTCATCGCGACGCCGTTGGACGTACCGCAATCGTCCTCGACCACCACGAGATCCTGCGTCACGTCGACGAGACGTCGCGTCAGGTAACCCGAGTTTGCGGTCTTCAGTGCCGTATCAGCCAGACCCTTACGTGCACCGTGGGTCGAGATGAAGTACTGCAACACGTTCAGGCCTTCACGGAAGTTCGCCGTGATCGGCGTCTCGATGATCGAGCCGTCCGGCTTCGCCATCAGGCCGCGCATGCCGGCCAGCTGACGAATCTGAACTGCGGAACCACGAGCGCCCGAGTCCGCCATCATGTAGATGGAGTTGAACGATTCCTGACGCGTTTCGTTGCCGTCGCGATCCGTGACCGGTTCCGTCGACAGCTGTTCCATCATCGCCTTGCCGACCGCTTCCGACGTCGCCGACCAGATGTCGACCACGTTGTTGTAGCGCTCTTGCGACGTGACGAGACCCGACATGTACTGACGGTCGTATTCCTTCACCTTCTTCGCGGCGTCGCCGACGATGGTTTCCTTCTGCGGCGGCACGAGCATGTCGTCGACGCAGATCGAGATACCAGCGCGCGTTGCCAGACGGAAACCCGACTGCATCAACTGGTCGGCGAAAATCACCGTTTCGCGCAGACCGCACTTGCGGAATGCGGTGTTGATCAGACGCGAGATTTCCTTCTTCTTCAGCGGCTTGTTCAGCACCGAGAATGGCAGGCCCGGCGGCAGAATTTCCGACAGGATCGAACGGCCGACGGTCGTCGCGTACAGCGTGATCTTCGGCACGAATGCCGGCGCACCTTCCGACTTGTCTTCGTTGTGGACCATTTCCGTGATCCGCACGTTGACGCGCGAGGCCAGCTCGACTTCCTTGTTCTCGTATGCACGCAGCGCTTCCGAGACGCCCGTGAACGTCAGGCCTTCGCCCTTGCCGTTCACTGCTTCGCGGGTCGCGTAGTACAGGCCGAGCACGATATCCTGCGACGGCACGATCGACGGATCGCCGTTGGCCGGGAACAGGACGTTGTTCGACGCCAGCATCAGCGTGCGCGCTTCCATCTGCGCTTCCAGCGACAGCGGCACGTGAACAGCCATCTGGTCACCGTCGAAGTCGGCGTTGAACGCCGCGCAAACGAGCGGGTGCAGCTGGATGGCCTTACCTTCGATCAGCACCGGCTCGAAAGCCTGAATGCCAAGACGGTGCAGCGTCGGCGCACGGTTCAGCATGACCGGATGCTCGCGGATCACCTCTTCCAGGATGTCCCACACCACCGGCGTCTGGTTCTCGACTTCCTTCTTCGCAGCCTTGATGGTGGTAGCAACACCCATCACTTCGAGCTTGTTGAAGATGAACGGCTTGAACAGTTCGAGCGCCATCAGCTTCGGCAGACCGCACTGATGCAGCTTGAGCGTCGGGCCGACCACGATCACCGAACGACCGGAGTAGTCGACGCGCTTACCGAGCAAGTTCTGACGGAAACGACCGCCCTTACCCTTGATCATGTCAGCGAGCGACTTCAGCGGACGCTTGTTCGCGCCGGTCATCGCCTTACCGCGACGGCCGTTGTCGAGCAGCGAATCGACGGCTTCCTGCAGCATCCGCTTTTCGTTGCGGACGATGATTTCAGGCGCCTTCAGTTCGAGCAGACGCTTCAACCGGTTGTTACGGTTGATCACGCGGCGATACAGGTCGTTCAGGTCCGACGTCGCGAAGCGGCCGCCGTCCAGCGGCACCAGCGGACGCAGTTCCGGCGGCAGCACCGGCAGCACTTCGAGCACCATCCAGTCAGGCTTGATGCCCGAACGCTGGAAAGCCTCGAGCACCTTCAGGCGCTTCGCGTACTTCTTGATCTTCGCTTCCGAACCCGTGTTCTTGAGTTCGGTACGGAGCATCTCGACCTGTTCGTCGATGTTGATCGCGCGCAGCAGCTCGCGAACGCCTTCCGCACCCATCTCGGCACGGAATTCGTCACCGTATTCTTCGACCTTGTTGTAGTAATCCTCTTCGGTCATGATCTGCCGCGCTTTCAGCGGCGTCATGCCCGGATCGATCACCACGTATGCTTCGAAGTACAGCACGCGTTCGATGTCGCGCAGCGTCATGTCGAGCACCATGCCCAGACGCGACGGCAGCGACTTCAGGAACCAGATGTGCGCAACCGGCGAGGCCAGTTCGATGTGGCCCATCCGTTCGCGACGCACCTTCGCCAGCGTCACTTCGACGCCGCACTTCTCGCAGATCACGCCACGGTGCTTCAGGCGCTTGTACTTACCGCAAAGGCATTCGTAGTCCTTGATCGGACCGAAAATCTTCGCGCAGAACAGACCATCGCGTTCCGGCTTGAACGTCCGGTAGTTGATGGTTTCCGGCTTCTTCACTTCACCGAACGACCACGAACGGATCTTGTCCGGCGAGGCCAGACCGATCTTGATCGCGTCAAAAACTTCAGGTTGTTGGACTTGCTTGAATAGATCGAGCAAAGCTTTCATCGCTTCTCTCCAGTAGTCCGATTAGTTGCGGTCGAGGTCGATGTCGATACCGAGCGAGCGGATTTCCTTCACCAACACGTTGAAGGATTCCGGCATGCCTGCATCGATCACGTGATCGCCCTTGACCAGGTTCTCGTACACCTTGGTCCGGCCTGTCACGTCGTCCGACTTCACCGTCAGCATTTCCTGCAGCACGTACGATGCGCCGTACGCTTCGAGCGCCCACACTTCCATTTCACCGAAACGCTGGCCACCGAACTGCGCCTTACCGCCCAACGGCTGCTGCGTCACGAGCGAGTACGGGCCCGTGGAACGCGCGTGCATCTTGTCGTCGACCAGGTGGTGCAGCTTCAGGTAGTGCATGTAGCCGACCGTCACCGTACGTTCGAACATCTCGCCCGTGCGGCCGTCGTACAGACGAACCTGATTCTTCGACGGCGTCATGCCGAGGTTCTTCGCGATGTCGTCCGGGAATGCCAGATCCAGCGCGCGCGACATTTCTTCTTCCGTCGCACCGTCGAACACCGGCGTTGCAAACGGCACGCCTTCGCGCAGGTTCTTCGCCAGCTCAACGATTTCGTCGTCGGTGAAGCTGTCCAGCTCTTCAGCACGGCCCGACTCGTTGTAGATCTTGGTCAGGAATTCGCGCAGTTCAGCGATCTTCGCCTGACGCTGCAGCATTTCGCCGATACGCCAGCCCAGACCCTTCGCGGCCCAACCCAGATGCACTTCGAGAACCTGACCCACGTTCATCCGTGACGGCACGCCGAGCGGGTTCAGAACGACGTCAGCCGGACGGCCGTCGGCCATGTACGGCATGTCTTCGATCGGAACGATCTTCGACACGACACCCTTGTTACCGTGACGGCCGGCCATCTTGTCGCCAGGCTGCAGACGGCGCTTGACTGCCAGGTACACCTTGACCATCTTCAGCACGCCCGGCGGCAGTTCGTCGCCTTGCGTGAGCTTCTTGCGCTTTTCTTCGAACGCCAGATCGAACTGGTGACGCTTTTCTTCGATCGAGTTCTTGATCGCTTCGAGCTGCGCCGCTGCTTCTTCGTCCGCGAGGCGGATGTCGAACCAGTGGTAGTGGTCGAGATCTTCCAGGTAAGCCTGTTCGATCTTCGTGCCCTTCGCGAGCTTCTTCGGACCGCCGTTCGCGACCTTGCCGTCGAGCATACGTGCGAGACGCTGGAACGCGTCGCCTTCCACGATGCGCAGCTGGTCGTTCAGGTCGAGGCGATAGCGCTTCAGTTCATCGTCGATGATCTGTTGCGCACGCTTGTCGCGCTGAATGCCTTCACGCGTGAACACTTGAACGTCGATGACCGTACCGCTCATGCCTGACGGCACGCGCAGCGACGTGTCCTTCACGTCCGAAGCCTTTTCACCGAAGATCGCGCGCAGCAGCTTTTCTTCCGGCGTCAGTTGGGTTTCGCCCTTCGGCGTGACCTTACCGACCAGCACGTCGCCCGCTTCGACTTCCGCGCCGATGTACACGATGCCCGACTCGTCGAGACGGCCAAGCTGCACTTCCGCGAGGTTCGAAATGTCGCGCGTGATTTCTTCCGGTCCGAGCTTCGTGTCGCGAGCCACGACGTTCAGCTCTTCGATGTGGATCGACGTGTAGCGGTCGTCAGCAACCACCTTCTCCGAGATCAAAATCGAGTCTTCGAAGTTGTAGCCGTTCCACGGCATGAACGCGATCAGCATGTTCTGGCCGAGCGCGAGCTCGCCCAGATCGGTCGAAGCGCCGTCAGCCAGCACGTCGCCGCGCGCAACCTTGTCGCCCATCTTCACGATCGGACGCTGGTTGATGTTCGTGTTCTGGTTCGAACGCGTGTACTTGATCAGGTTGTAGATGTCCACACCGACATCGCCCGCCACCGCTTCGTCGTCGTTCACGCGAATCACGATACGGCCTGCGTCGACGTAATCGACCACACCGCCGCGGAATGCCTGAACCGTCGTGCCCGAGTCGACTGCCACCGTGCGCTCGATACCCGTACCGACCACGGCCTTTTCAGGACGCAGACACGGCACAGCCTGACGCTGCATGTTCGAACCCATCAATGCGCGGTTCGCGTCATCGTGCTCGAGGAACGGAATCAGCGAAGCTGCGACCGACACGATCTGCGACGGCGCCACGTCCATGTACTGGATGCGGTCCGGCGTGACCATCAGCGTTTCGCCTGCTTCACGCGACGACACGAGTTCATCGGTCAGCGAGCCGTCGGCAGCCACCGCCGCGTTCGCCTGAGCGATCACGTAACGGCCTTCTTCGATCGCCGACAGATAGTCGATCTGGTCGGTCACCTTGCTGTCGACCACCTTGCGATACGGCGTTTCGAGGAAGCCGTATTCGTTCAGGTGCGCGTACAGCGCCAGCGAGTTGATCAGGCCGATGTTCGGACCTTCCGGCGTTTCAATCGGACACACACGACCGTAGTGAGTCGGGTGCACGTCGCGGACTTCAAAGCCAGCGCGCTCGCGCGTCAAACCGCCCGGGCCAAGTGCCGAAACGCGGCGCTTGTGGGTAATTTCCGACAGCGGGTTCGTTTGGTCCATGAACTGCGACAGCTGCGACGAACCGAAGAACTCGCGAATCGCCGACGAAATCGGCTTCGAGTTGATCAGGTCGTGCGGCATCAGGTTTTCGCTTTCGGCCTGGCCGAGGCGTTCCTTCACAGCACGTTCGACACGCACGAGACCTGCGCGGAACTGGTTTTCCGCCAGTTCGCCGACACAACGCACACGACGATTGCCCAAGTGGTCGATGTCGTCCACTTCGCCCTTGCCGTTACGCAGTTCGACCAGGATCTTGATCGTGGCGAGGATGTCGTCGTCTTGCAACGTCATCGGACCGACGATCTCGTCGCGACCCACGCGACGATTGAACTTCATACGACCCACCTTGGACAGGTCGTATGCGTCTTCGCTGTAGAACAGACGGTTGAACAGCGCCTCGACCGCTTCTTCGGTCGGCGGTTCGCCCGGACGCATCATGCGGTAGATCGCGATGCGAGCGGCCATCTTGTCCGCCGTTTCGTCGATCCGCAGCGTCGACGAGATGTACGGACCTTGATCCAGATCGTTCGTGTAGAGCGTCTGGATGTCTTTGATCTTCGCTTCGCGGAGCTTTTCGAGGACGGTTTCGGTGATTTCGTCGTTCGCGTTGGCGATGACCTCACCGGTGTCGCCGTCGACGACGTTCTTCGCCAGCACGCGGCCGAGCAGATAGTCTTCCGGGACCGAGATGAACTTGGTCTTCGCGTTGTCGAGGTCGCGAATGTGCTTCGCGTTGATCCGCTTGTCCTTCTGGACGATCACGTTGCCGTCACGGTCCGAGATGTCGAAGCGCGCGACTTCGCCGCGCAGACGCTCCGGCACGAATTCCATCTGCGCGCCTTCCGGCATCAGCGTGAAATTGTCGAACACGAAGAAGTTTGCGAGGATCTGTTCCGGCGTGAGACCGATTGCCTTCAACAGGATCGTGACCGGCATCTTGCGGCGACGGTCGACGCGGAAATACAGCACGTCCTTCGGGTCGAACTCGAAGTCGAGCCACGAACCGCGGTAAGGAATGATACGAGCCGAGAACAGGAGCTTGCCCGAGCTGTGCGTCTTGCCCTTGTCGTGTTCGAAAAACACGCCCGGCGAACGGTGCAGCTGCGAAACGATCACACGTTCCGTGCCGTTGATGACGAACGAACCGGTCGGCGTCATGAGCGGAATTTCGCCCATGTACACTTCCTGCTCCTTCACTTCCTTGACGACCGGCTTGCTCGGCGATTCCTTGTCGAGCAGCACCAGACGCACTTTCGCGCGCAGGGCCGAGCAGTACGTCAAACCGCGCTGCTGACATTCCTTGATGTTGAATGCCGGCGGCGACAGCATGTAGCTGACGAACTCGAGACGAGCGAAACCGTTATGCGAAACGATCGGGAAAACGGAGGTAAACGCAGCTTGCAGGCCTTCCGGCTTGCGTTGCGTAGACGACGTGTCTGCTTGCAGAAACGTGCTGAATGATTCAAGCTGGGTAGCCAGCAGGAAAGGTACTTGGTGAACGATGGGGCGCTTCGCAAAACTCTTGCGAATACGCTTCTTCTCGGTGAAGGAATATTGCATACGATCTCCGAATCACGGCGGGCATTGTTGTCGAGGCAGGATACCTTGATGAGACAACCCGAGTGTTCACCGACTGAGACCCGATGGCCGTCCGATGGCTTGAACGAGCCTAGAAGCTTGGTGGTTGGCCGCTACCAACCGCTGGCTGACGGCAGCGGATGCCTATGTTGCCCGCTACCCGACCAAACTTGCCTTCTGCAGTCGCTTCAGAAGACAAAGAAAAACGCCGGTCAATATTGCCGAAGGGCGGTTTTCTTTGGCTTCTGGGAGTCTCGTTCTTGCCGAAACAGCCGTGCAAAAACGCAGCTCCCACAAAGCACAAAAAGGCCGGCGGTGGAAAACCGCCAGCCTTCGCACAGCGCGCTGAACCTTACTTGATTTCAGCTTTCGCGCCGGCTTCTTCCAGCTTCTTCTTGGCTTCTTCAGCAGCAGCCTTCGGCACCGATTCCTTAACAGGCTTCGGTGCACCGTCGACCAGGTCCTTCGCTTCCTTCAGGCCGAGACCCGTCAGTTCGCGAACAGCCTTAATGACGGAAACCTTGTTCGCGCCGACGTCAACCAAGTTGACCGTGAATTCGGTCTGCTCTTCAGCAGCAGCAGCAGCGCCGCCGCCTGCCGGGCCTGCCACTGCAACAGCAGCTGCCGACACGCCAAACTTTTCTTCGAACGCCTTAACCAACTCGTTCAGTTCCAGAACCGACATCGAGCCTACGGCTTCGAGGATGTCTTCTTTTGCGATTGCCATTTGAAATACTCCTAAATTGAATTCGGATACAGCCAGCGATCAATCACGCTCGACTGAAGTGCGTTACGCAGCGGTTTCTTCGCCTTGTTTCTTTTCTGCCAGCGCGGCCAGAGCGCGCGCAAAGCCGGAAACAGGTGCTTGCATAACGTACAACAGCTTGGAGAGCAGTTCTTCGCGGCTCGGGATGTTTGCCAGCGCTTGCACGCCAGCCTTGTCCATCACCTTGCCTTCGTAGGAACCAGCCTTGATGACCAACTTGTCATTGCCCTTGCTGAAGTCGTTGACGACCTTAGCTGCAGCAATTGCATCTTCCGAGATGCCGTAGATCAGGGGGCCAGTCATCTGCTCTGCCAGCGGAGCAAACGGGGTACCTTCGACAGCGCGACGCGCCAGCGTGTTTTTCAACACACGAAGGTAAACCTGTTGCTCACGCGCTTTCGCGCGCAGCTTGGTCAGATCGCCAACCGCGATTCCACGATACTCAGCCAGAACCACGGTCTGGGCTTTCGCGACTTGCGCGGCAACCTCAGCGACCACAGCCTGCTTGCTTTCTTTGTTGAGTGGCACGGTTAACCTCCAGATTCGATACACGCAGCGTGCGCCTTGTGTACCGCGTTCAATAACGGCGTCCGACCAGTCAGGAGTATTTCGACCGCCTGACACCCGCATTGCTGCGGACGTCAACCGGCTTCATCACTACAAAACCTTTTCGGGTTCGCCATCTGCGTTGGCTTTACATTAAGGACTTGCCTACCTACTGCTTGCCCGCCAACGGTCTTTGACAACCGGCTGTGCGATGCAGACTGCCACCTCACAACCGCCCAAAGCCCATAAAACCGCCCCGACTCGCGCCGAGGCGATGAAATTTATTACTGTGCAGCGAGCGATGCCTGGTCGACGCGAACGCCGACACCCATCGTGCTCGACACAGCAACCTTGCGCAGGTAGACACCCTTGCTCGTTGCCGGCTTCGCCTTTTGCAGTGCTTCGACCAGCGCGCTCAGGTTGCTACGCAGAGCCGTCGGCTCGAACGAAGCACGGCCGATGGTCGCGTGGATGATACCGGCCTTGTCGACACGGAATTGCACCTGACCAGCCTTGGCGTTCTTGACCGCAGTCGCGACGTCCGGCGTAACCGTACCGACCTTCGGGTTCGGCATCAGGCCACGCGGGCCGAGGATCTGACCCAGCGTACCGACGACGCGCATCGTGTCCGGCGAAGCGATCACGATGTCGAAGTCCAGCTTGCCAGCCTTGACCTGTTCAGCCAGGTCTTCCATACCAACGACTTCTGCGCCGGCGGCACGAGCTTGCTCAGCCTTTTCACCTTGTGCGAACACTGCGACGCGGACCGACTTACCAGTACCAGCCGGCAGCACGACCGAACCACGAACCACTTGGTCCGACTTCTTCGCGTCGATGCCGAGTTGCACTGCGACGTCGATCGACTCGTCGAACTTCGCGCTTGCGCATTCCTTGACGATCGACAGAGCTTCGTCGATCGCGTACAGCTTCTGACGATCAACCTTGGCTGCAAATGCTTGCAGACGCTTCGAAAGCTTAGCCATTTACACGCCCTCCACGGTGATGCCCATCGAGCGGGCGCTACCAGCGATCGTACGAACCGCTGCGTCCAGATCAGCTGCCGTCAGATCGGGCATCTTGGTCTTGGCGATGTCCTCAGCTTGAGCACGGGTGATCTTGCCGACCTTGTCGGTATGCGGCTTGCTCGAACCCTTGTCAATCTTAGCTGCCTTCTTGATTAGAACCGTGGCCGGCGGCGTCTTCAGTACAAACGTGAAGCTCTTGTCAGCGAACGCGGTGATCACGACCGGAATCGGCAGACCCGGCTCCATTGCTTGAGTCTGCGCGTTGAACGCCTTGCAGAACTCCATGATGTTCAGGCCGCGTTGGCCCAGTGCCGGGCCGACCGGCGGCGACGGGTTGGCTTTACCTGCAGGAATCTGCAGCTTGATAAAGCCGATGATTTTCTTTGCCATGTTGAAAACCTCTTTGGAACGTTCCAGAAATAAATGCGAACGTTCAGTGAGTAGTAGCGCGCGTTCGTCGAAACTGACTACTTACGCTCCTCAACGACCATTACGCGGACCGTAAGCGCGAAATACGGAACGCACCGACCGGTGCGCCCCGTAGAATTCTGGATTACAACTTTTCGACCTGGCCGAATTCCAGCTCGACCGGCGTTGCCCGGCCGAAGATTGTAACGGAAACACGGACGCGCGACTTTTCGTAGTTCACTTCTTCGACGCTGCCGTTGAAATCCGTGAAAGGACCATCCTTCACCCGAACCATCTCGCCAACTTCGAACAGGGTCTTCGGACGCGGCTTCTCCACGCCTTCCTGCATTTGCGACATGATCTTTTCGACTTCCCGCGGGGAAATCGGGCTCGGGCGATTTCGCGCACCGCCAACGAAACCGGTCACCTTAGCCGTGTTCTTCACAAGGTGCCACGTTTCATCTGTCATTTCCATTTCCACGAGCACGTAGCCTGGGAAGAACCGACGTTCGGTCACCGATTTGTGACCGCCCTTCACCTCGACCACCTCTTCGGTCGGAACGAGGATTTGACCAAACTGGTCTTGCATGCCAGCACGTTCGATGCGCTCCTGAAGCGCACGTTGCACGCTCTTCTCCATACCGGAGTAGGCGTGCACCACATACCAACGTTTGCCGCTCGGGGATGCCGGAGTATCGCTCATATCATTTCCAACCCAGAATCACCGAGAAAATCGCCCATTCAATGGATTTGTCACTAACCCAAAGAAAAATTGCCATGACGAACACGAAGCCGAAAACTACGAGCGTTGTCTGGGTCGCCTCTTTGCGAGTAGGCCAAACAACCTTACGGACTTCCTTGTACGAATCTTTGGCGAAAGCGATGAAACCCTTGCCAGGCGCGGAGAGAAGACCGACCGCAACGCCCGCGATCGCACCAACAGCCAAGGCAGCTCCGCGGATGTACCATTCCTGGCCATTGAGCCAGAAGAACCCCACGAACCCGGCCAAGACCAACAATACCCCTGCAACGAGCATCAACTTGTCGCCGGATGTATTTACAGTTTCGACGGAAGGATTCGCCATAACACCTTAACGAAGCGCCACATACGACGCAAGAGTTGGCAGGGGCAGAGGGAATCGAACCCCCAACCTTCGGTTTTGGAGACCGACGCTCTGCCAGTTGAGCTATGCCCCTAAACCATTTGGGGTTGACGACACCGCCAACCCCGAAACTACCGATCCACGAGAACTATCTGGCGTTACTCGAGAATCTTGGCAACCACACCAGCGCCGACCGTACGGCCGCCTTCGCGAATTGCGAAACGCAGACCTTCTTCCATCGCGATCGGGTTGATCAGCTTCACCGTGATCGACACGTTGTCGCCCGGCATGACCATTTCCTTGTCCTTCGGCAACTCGATCGAGCCCGTCACGTCCGTCGTACGGAAGTAGAACTGCGGACGATAGTTGTTGAAGAACGGCGTGTGACGGCCACCTTCGTCCTTGCTCAGCACGTACACTTCAGCCGTGAAGTGCGTGTGCGGGTTGATCGAACCCGGCTTCGCCAGAACCTGGCCACGCTCCACGTCTTCACGCTTCGTGCCGCGCAGCAGGATACCAACGTTGTCGCCTGCCTGACCCTGGTCGAGCAGCTTGCGGAACATTTCCACGCCCGTGCAGGTCGTCTTCACCGTCGGCTTGATACCAACGATTTCGATTTCTTCGCCGACCTTCACGATGCCGCGCTCAACGCGACCCGTCACCACCGTGCCGCGACCCGAGATCGAGAACACGTCTTCCACCGGCATCAGGAACGCACCGTCAACTGCGCGCTCCGGCGTCGGGATGTACGTGTCCAGCGCATCGGCCAGGTTCATGATCGCCACTTCGCCCAGCTCGCCCTTGTCGCCTTCCAGCGCCAGCTTGGCCGAACCCTTGATGATCGGCGTGTCGTCGCCCGGGAAGTCGTACTTCGACAGAAGTTCGCGAACTTCCATCTCGACCAGCTCCAGCAGCTCAGCGTCGTCCACCATGTCGCACTTGTTCAGGAACACGATGATGTACGGAACGCCAACCTGACGCGCCAGCAGGATGTGCTCACGCGTTTGCGGCATCGGGCCGTCTGCAGCCGAGCACACCAGGATCGCGCCGTCCATCTGCGCTGCGCCCGTGATCATGTTCTTCACATAGTCAGCGTGGCCCGGGCAGTCGACGTGTGCGTAGTGGCGGTTAGCCGTTTCGTACTCGACGTGTGCCGTGTTGATCGTAATACCACGTGCCTTTTCTTCCGGCGCCGCGTCGATCTGGTCGTATGCCTTCGCTTCGCCGCCAAACTTCTGCGTCAGAACCGTCGTGATCGCTGCCGTCAGCGTGGTCTTGCCGTGGTCAACGTGACCGATCGTGCCGACGTTCACGTGCGGCTTGGTCCGCTCAAACTTACCCTTGGCCATTTTCGACTCCTAAGAGGATTTTTCCGTACGTTGCGCCGGGCGCAAACAATCACCGAGTACTTCTGGTGCCCATGGGCAGGATCGAACTGCCGACCTCTCCCTTACCAAGGGAGTGCTCTACCACTGAGCCACATGGGCGCTACTTCTGTGTCACTGGAGCGGGTGAAGGGAATCGAACCCTCGTCGTAAGCTTGGAAGGCTTCTGCTCTACCATTGAGCTACACCCGCGAGGATTCATGGATTCCCAACAACTGCTACAACTTGCATTCTGGTGGAGGAGGTTGGATTCGAACCAACGTAGGCGTAAGCCAACAGATTTACAGTCTGCCCCCTTTAGCCACTCGGGCACCCCTCCGCAGAGAACTGATGATTATGGGGGAACAACCGTTTGTTGTCAAGACTTGCTTGACCGTTCCAAACCCAAAGCTCTCACTTATATAGTGATTCCAGTCCTTCCGTAAACGCAGAAACCCCACCTTTTGGGGGCGGGGTTTCTGTTGCTGCTAGGGAGCCTGACGATTACCTACTTTCACACGGGCAATCCGCACTA
>NZ_JBWCCT010000017.1:0-165816 GCF_056279605.1 Paraburkholderia sp. TE9906 | reverse complement strand
CGTACTGACGAAGTGTTCGATCATCTCTCGACGGTCAAACCTTCCTTTCATTACTGTGTGAGACTTGATACTTTCGCTTTTACAGCAGACTCCAACGAATCCACCGTCGCGTCTCGCATCAAGCGCCCACACTTATCGGCTGTTAATTTTTAAAGATCATTCGCTCAGAAGCTCTGCTTTCTTCGCGTCCGTCATCTAACGGGAGGCGAATTATGCAGACCGAAAACCTATCGGTCAACCCACTTTGTGAAATATTTTTGAAGCTCTCGACGGCGCGCTAAAGAAACGAGCAATGCCATGCCTGTCGATTGCTCTCGTCGCAAAGACACCGTCGTCTCATGGCCGTGACGCGCACACGTTTCATCCATCGTCGTCGGCGTGACGTTCAACGCGCCACATTCGCTTCAATCGCTACGACCGAGTGTGAACGTAACCCGTAGAGCGCTCATCAACGATGAGTGCTCAGCTCGAGCACTCCTGTGCATAGCGTCATTCTTCAGACGTTTCCCCCACCGCGGCGCGCCGCCACAGCACGACCCTCGCTCATCCATTTGTACCTGGCACGCACGACTGTTTGTCCATGACGGGTATTCGAGTTTGGCTCCAATGCGCCTAGATTTCGTACCCATCGGAGCACGTGGTCCGATCAGCATCTGATCCAAGTAACTTATCTGGAGCCTCAATCATGAGCACGTCACAAAAAGTCGTCGTCGTTACCGGTGCATCGCAAGGCATTGGCGGCGAACTGGTCAACGCGTTTCGCAAACTCGACTATCGCGTGGTCGCAACAGCACGCTCGGTCAAGCCTTCGGATGACCCCAGCATCCTGACCGTGGCTGGCGACATCGCCGATCCGGCTACTGCGCAGCGGGTGATTTCCGAAGCCGTCGCCCGTTTTGGCCGCATCGACACGCTGGTCAACAACGCCGGCATCTTCATCGCCAAGCCCTTCACCCGCTATACCGCGGAAGACTACGCGACCTTCATCGCCGTCAACGTATCGGGCTTCTTCCATATCACGCAACTCGCCATCACCGAAATGGAAAAGCATGGCAGCGGCCACGTGGTCAGCATCACGACCAGTCTCGCGGACCACGCCATCGACGGCGTGCCATCGGTGCTGGCCTCGCTGACCAAGGGCGGCCTGAACGCAGCCACGAAGTCGCTCGCGATCGAATACGCGAAGAAAGGCATTCGCGCCAATGCCGTTTCACCGGGCGTCATCAAGTCGCCGATGCACGCGAAAGAAACCCACGAGGCGCTCGGGGCATTGCATCCGGTCGGCCACATGGGCGAGATGAGCGATGTCGTAGGCGCCGTCCTGTATCTTGATGCTGCACCGTTCGTGACCGGCGAGATCCTGCACGTCGATGGCGGCCAGAGCGCCGGCCACTGATCACATGCGGGCGCCGCCGGCCGGCGCCCTTCAAGTCAACCGAGATTTACGGAGGATCAACATGCCTATCGTCACAATTCAGGTGACCCGTGAGGGCTCCCAGCCCGGCAACAACGCGGTCACCGCGGACGAAAAAGCCGCGCTCATCGGGGGCGTCAGTCAGTTGCTGCTCGACGTACTGAACAAGCCGCTCGAATCGACCTTCGTCGTCATTCAGGAGGTGGAGACCGAGAACTGGGGCTGGGGCGGGTTGCCGGTCGAGGCTTATCGCAAGCAGCGTGGTTCGAGGCCGGATTGAACGTTAGCGCGCCTCCTTTGCTTCAGGCGCCAGCAGTCCGCATTGCAGCCGGGGCACACGTCAAGGACGACTGATTATCCTTGACGTGTGCCCCCCATTCAGCCACAACGCACGTCCACAATCGATCGCGCCCGCACGAACTGCTAGCCCGCGAACCGCCGCAGTTGCCCGATGCTTTCCTTCAATTCACGCTCCAGCTGCGCAACCAGCTCTGCGGCAGGCAACGATCTGGCGAGCGCGGCTGCCTGCCCCGCCCACTGTGCCCCGTAACCGAACTCGCCCGTCGCCTTCGCCGCAGCATGCAGCGCTTTGCCGGCATCGTACGCGATCGGATACGCGGGCGGCTTCGGAGCGCGCGCGTCGCTGCCGAGTGTCGTGAACCGGTTCACCATGCTTCTCGCCACGCGACCGGAAATCGCCGTGGTAAAGGTCGTGTGGCGCGCCGCGTCCGCGAGAATCGCGCGGCGATAACCCTCGTCGATCGACGTCTCCGGGCAAGCAACAAACGCCGTCCCTAACTGCGCGGCTTGCGCGCCGAGCGCAAGCGCCGCTGCGATCCCGGCGCCGTCCATGATGCCGCCGGCAGCGATCACCGGCAACTGGCATTCCCTGACCAGCAGGCGCGTCAGCGCAAACACGCCCAACCCGTCATCGGTTGCGTCCGGTTCGAAGATGCCGCGATGACCGCCCGCCTCGATACCTTGTGCAACGATCGCATCGACGCCCGCCTCGGCAACCCGCGCTGCCTCATCCAGGCTCGTTGCAGTCGCGATTAGTTTGATGCCGGCCTTTCTCAGTTCGGCGATCACATCGGCAGAAGGCAAACCGAAATGGAAACTGACGATCGCAGGCTTCTCTTCGAGAAAAACATCCAGCATGGCCGGGTCCGCCACGAAGCTCGTATAGATCTCCGACAGCGACGTAGGCGGTGTTGCGTCGTATTTTTCGAAATATGGCGCGAGCCAGTTCAACCATTGCCGATCGAGCGCCTCGTCCGCTTGCGCCGGTCGATGACAGAAGACGTTGATATTGAACGGCTTGCCCGTTAGCGCGCGGGTCTCCTTGATGACCTTGCGGGCTCCTGCGGCGTTCATCGCTCCGACACCCAACGAACCGAGACCACCTGCATTGGAAACGGCTGCGGCCAGCGCGGGTGTGCTGACACCGGCCATGGGCGCCTGGATGATCGGCTTCTCGATGCCCAACAATGACAGCAACATCCGCTTGTCAATCCGCTCGTTCATGTCTATCCCCCATCGAAGCTCTCTACAATATAGCCCTGATATCGTATAGCACCCGCGCTTCGCGCCGAAGGCGACCACACCGTCCGGTGTGGTCGCTCGCGTTCACACTGCGCTTTCCTGGCGTGCCCTTCTGTCCGACCAGAAAAACGCGACAAAAGCAGGTCATCGAAACCATGCAGCGTCAATTCGAAGATGTTCTTCTGGGCAGTATCGAACTGTTCTGTCTCGCCGCCGAACTGGAGAGCTTCACGCTTGCCGCGACGGCCGCGAGCGTCACGCCGGCTGCCGTCAGCCGTTCGGTCGCACGTCTGGAAACGCGCCTAGGTGTCCGGTTGTTCGTGCGGACCACAAGACAGATCCGGTTGACCGATGCAGGCCGGCGATACTTCGAACAGTGCCGGCAAGCGCTGAATCAGCTTGCGGAAGCCGAGCGCGAAGCGACCGGCCAGCAGACGACTCCCACTGGCGTGTTGCGGATCAGCATGCCGACGCCCTACGGTCACTATCGTGTGCTGCCGCTGCTCGCGGAATTTCGCGCGCGGTATCCCGGCGTCACGATCGAAACGCACCTGAGCAACCGCAACATCGACTTTGCGGAAGAGGGCTTCGACCTCGCCATTCGTGGACGCGCCCCGGGTGATTCCGGCCTGATTGCGCGAAAGATCGAAGATGCCGAACTGGTGGTCGTCGCTTCGCCCGCGTATCTGCGCAAAGCCGGCAAACTGAAAACGCCGGACGACCTGCCTCACCACGACTGCATCCAGTATGCGTTGCCTAGCAGCGGCCGCAATCTCCCCTGGCTGTTCAAGCATAAAAACGAGGTGACGGAGACGATGACGCGAGGCGGCTACGGATCTTCGGGTGACGTCCTGTCCGGAGCGACCTTGGCGCGTCATGATGCGGGCGTTTTCCAGACGTATCGGTTTATCGTCGAGCAAGATCTTGCCGACGGGACGCTCAAGGAGTTGCTGATTCCTTATGGCGGTTGTTCGCGGCCATTCGTGCTGCTTTATCCGCATGCGCGGCACCTGTCGTCGCGCGTGCGTAGCTTCGTCGACTTTCTGATAGAGAAACTGGGCCCATAGCGGTAAGGCAGGCCGCAATACCTCAGAATCCCAATATTTGCACTTATTGCATCAGCATGAGCTTCAGCAGGGCGTTCAGCACCCAATTGTTTTGATTTGTGAAACAGTGATTTCGTGAATTAGGTATTTACCCTAACACTTCACGCTTCTAGACTGTCTTCATCGCTGCAGACAGACGAGTTTGCAGTCCAAACAAGACAAATCTCTGGAGGTCGTACCATGAAGTCGCTCGTTCAAGCCGTCGTTATCGCCGCTACCCTTGCCGCCCCGGTTGCCGTTTTCGCCCAATCGAACCAGCCGCTCACCCGTGCGCAAGTTCGCGCAGAACTGGTTCAGATCGAAAAGGCTGGCTACAACCCCGCGCGCTCGAACCCGAACGAATATCCGGCCAACATCCAGGCTGCTGAAGCGCGCGTTGCCGCTCAGAACAGCGCAGTTGGCGGCGTCGCCAGCGGTTCGTCGGAACAAGGCCAGGCAGTCGCCAAGTAAGTTTTCCGCCAGAAAGCAAAGCTGCTGTCGCTTTGCCGTAGCGTGTACTCACACTACGGCTCGCGCGTTTAACGAAACTGGCCCGCTTTCGCGGGCCAGTTTCGTTTCAGAACCTCCGCCTCCGGATTCCCGGCGGCATCTCCTGGTCTTCGGTGGCCACGCACATTGCCCCGCGCACTCCCACTCTCACGCCGTCCACGCCGAATGCGTCGCCATCCGCCATCGAATCGTCGTGCAGATTCTTCGTTCGACAACGGCAGGCAACACCACCACTCGCATTCATCCGCAAACGGCTCGATCGATGAACGTCAGACGGCGCCCGGACTCACATACGCGGTCTTGACCGTCGTATAGAACTCGCGGGCATAACTGCCCTGCTCGCGCGGACCGTAGCTCGAACCCTTGCGCCCGCCGAACGGCACGTGATAATCCACACCCGCAGTCGCCGTGTTCACCATCACCATGCCGGCCTGCACGTGACGGCGGAAGTGGCTCGCGTACTTCAGCGAGGTCGTGCAGATGCCCGCGGAGAGGCCGAATTCCGTGTCGTTGGCGACCTTAAGCGCCTCGTCGTAGTCCTTGACCTTGATGACCGAGGCCACCGGGCCGAACACTTCTTCCCGGTTGATGCGCATGGCCGGCGTCGTGTCGGTGACGAGCGCCGGTGCGAGGAAGTAACCGCGCGTGTCGCGCTCGACCCGCTCACCGCCGAAGACTGTGCCGCCTTCTTCGCGTGCAATGGCCATATAGCGCTCGTCCTGCTGCAACTGCTTGTCGTCGACGACCGGACCGATGTGCGTGCCGTCGGCCAACGCGTCGCCCACCTTCAGAGCCTGCATGCGCGCTTTCATGCCGTCGATGAACCGGTCGTAAATACCTTCGGTCACGATAAAGCGGCTCGACGCCGTGCAGCGTTGGCCCGTCGAGTAGAACGCACCGTTAATGCATGCTTCGACCGCGACGTTGAGGTCAGCATCGTCGAGCACCACCATCGGGTTCTTGCCGCCCATTTCAAGCTGGAATTTCTTGCCCGACGCAAAGCATTTCGCGCCGATTGCACGGCCCGTCGCGACAGAACCGGTGAAGCTCAAGGCATCGACATCGGGTGAAGAAACCAGTGCTTCGCCCACCACCGAGCCCCGTCCCATGACGAGGTTGATCACGCCCGCGGGCGCGCCCGCCTCGGCGATGATCTTCACGAGCTCCCACGTGCTGCCAGGAACGAGGTCCGCCGGCTTGACGACGACGGTGTTGCCATACGCCAGCGCCGGCGCGATCTTCCAGGCCGGAATTGCGATGGGGAAATTCCACGGCGTAATGAGGCCGATCACGCCGAGCGGCTCGCGGGTCACTTCCACCGTCATACCGGGGCGCACGGACGGCACGATTTCGCCGCCAATGCGCAGCGCCTCGCCCGCAAAGAACTTGAAGATCTGCCCCGCGCGGCCCACTTCGCCGATCGCCTCGGGCAGCGTCTTGCCCTCTTCGCGCGCGAGCAGTCGACCCAGTTCGGCCTTGCGCGCGAGGATCGTGCTGCCCACCTGATCGAGCAGATCGAAACGCTGCTGCGGCGTGGATAGCGACCATTGCACAAACGCCTTGCGCGCGGCGCTGATCGCGCGTTGCGTCTGTTCGGCGTCGGCCTGCGCGAACTCGCCGATCACGTCGTCGAGGTTGGACGGGTTGACGTTGCGCGATACGCTCGCGCCGTCCACCCATTGTCCGTCGATGTAGTTTGCAAACTGGCTCATGTCTCTTTCTCCCGTCGATACGGAATAAAGCCCCCGCACGAAAGACCTGATCGTCAGGTCCGGGCGGAGGCGACTCGAAATACACCTGGGCCGCGCGCGAGGCGCCGGCCCCTCATACGTTCTTCGATACGGCTCAGGCCGCGCCGAGCAGCCCGCGCGCCGCCAGACTCTGATAAAGCGCGCGCACGCCGAACGTCCACGGTTCGATGTCGGTGCTCAGGCGGACCGTGTTGGTCAGCGCGCCCAATTGCGGCGTCGAAATCGTCACGAGGTCGCCCAGGTGATGCGTGAACCCGCCGCCGGCCGCGTCGCGATCCTTGATCGGCGAGAACATGGTGCCGAGGAACAGCATGAAGCCGTCCGGGTACTGGTGATGCCGGCCCCACGTTTGCGTGACCAGGTCCGCCGGATCGCGGCTGATTTCGCTCATGTGGCTCACGCCTTCGAGCACGAAGTCGTCATCGGCGCCTTCCACGCGCAGCGCGACGCTGGCCGTGCGCACCGAGTCGAGCGAGAAGCTTTCGTCGAAGAGGCGCACGAATGGGCCGATCGCGCACGAGCCGTTGTTGTCCTTGCACTTGCCGAGCAACAGCGCCGAGCGGCCTTCGATATCGCGCAGGTTGACGTCGTTGCCGAGCGTCGCGCCGACGATCTCGCCACGGCTATTCACCGCCAGCACGATCTCGGGTTCCGGGTTGTTCCAGGTCGAAGCCGCGAGCAGCCCCACGTCGGCGCCGAAGCCGACCGACGACATCGGCTGCGACTTCGAGAATACTTCGGCATCCGGACCAATGCCCACTTCCATGTATTGCGACCACGCGCCACGCCGCTCGAGTTCGGCCTTCAGCTTCATCGCGGCGTCCGAGCCCGGCTTGATTTTCGACAGGTCCGTGCCGATCGTCGACGCGATGGTCTCGCGGACCTCCTTCGCCTTTGCCGGATCGCCGCCCGCCTGCTCTTCGATCACGCGTTCGATCAGGCTGACCGCGAACGTCACACCGCACGCCTTGATGGCCTGCACGTCGCACGGGGCGAGCAGCTGCACGGCCGGCGCGACCGCGCCCGGCAGGTTGGCCGCGATCAGTTGCGCCGCGCTGCCGAGCGACACGCCCGGCGCGGTCCGCGCGATGCGCGCGGCGTTTTCGCGGTCGAACAGATCGGCCGTGGTCGGCACGGTGGCGGTGATATCGAACACTTCGCCGCCGCGCACGACGACCACGCACGGACCTTCATGCTGATCGGTCTTGCGCCACACACGACCCACGAGCAGCGCCTGATCGAGGTCAACCGGAAGGAAACTGGATTGAGAAGTTGCGGACATGGGAATGGATTTCTTCAGGAAAGTTGGAAGACGGGCAGAGCCGGGCTCGAATCCGAGCCCGGCTCTGCAACCTGCATTTCAATGCGAATGTCGCGGATTGCCACGCTCGGCAATCACCTTCAGATACAGCGTCGCGGGTTCGAGACAGCCGCCGGTCGAGAGTTGGCCCACCGTCTGGCGGTACAGTTCCTGCCAGGGTGTCTGCGCCGGCGGAATCGAGAACGTCGCCGTTTCACGGCGCCGCGCGAGTTCGTCCTCGTCGACCAGCACGTTGACGCTGCGCGAATTCAGGTCCACGCGGATGCGGTCGTTCGTGCGCAGCAGCGAGAGTCCACCGCCCACTGCCGCTTCTGGCGACATGTTGAGAATCGACGGGCTCGCGGACGTGCCGCTTTGCCGGCCGTCGCCGAGCGTCGGCAACGAGGTGATGCCCTGACGCACGAGTTCCACCGGCGGCGCCATGTTCACCACTTCGGCGCTGCCCGGATAGCCCACGGTCCCGGCACCGCGAATCACCAGAATGCAGTGCTGGTCGATTTCGAGCGACGGGTCGTTGATGCGCGCGTGGTAGTCCTCAGGACCGTCGAACACGATTGCTCGCGCTTCGAACATGTTCTCCTTGCCGGGCTCGCTCAGATAGGTCTTCTGGAAAGCCTCGCCGACCACCGACATCTTCATGATCGCGCTGTCGAAGAAGTTGCCCGACAGCACGATGAACCCTGCGCCATGCTTGAGCGGCTCTTCAGTCGTCTTGATAACGTCGCGGTCCCCGGTCTGCGCACCCGCCGCGATTTCGCCGATGGTCCGGCCCGCTACGGTCAGACAATCGCCGTGGAAGAGGTTCGCCTTCGCAAGCTCGTGGAACACGGCGGGCACGCCGCCCGCGCGGTGAAAGCTCTCACCGAGATACTCGCCCGCCGGCATGCAGTTCACGATCAGCGGCACCTGCTCGCCCACTCGCTGCCAGTCGTCGAGACTCAGTTCGACGCCGATGTGCCGCGCAATCGCGATCAGATGCGGCGGACAGTTGCTAGACGCACCCAGCGCCGACGCCACCACGATCGCGTTTTCGAACGCTTCTTTCGTCATGATGTGCGACGGGCGCACGTCTTCACGCACGAGGTCGACAATGCGCTTGCCGGTCGCGTATGCCATCTGGCCGCGCTCGCGATACGCCGCCGGAATGCTCGCGCAACCGGGCAACGACATGCCGAGCGCCTCGGCGAGGCTGTTCATCGACAGCGCGGTGCCCATCGTGTTGCAGTGTCCGATCGACGGCGACGACGCGGTCGTCAGCTGCATGAAACCTTCGTAGTCGATTTCGCCCGTGGCGAGCAGATTGCGCGCATGCCAGATCACCGTGCCCGAGCCGACGCGCTTGCCTTCGTGCCAGCCGTCGAGCATCGGGCCGCCCGACAGCACGATCGCGGGCATGTCGACGGTGGCCGCCGCCATCAGACAGGCGGGCGTGGTCTTGTCGCAGCCGGTGGTCAGCACGACGCCGTCGAGCGGAAAGCCGTGCAGGATTTCGACCAGGCCGAGATAGGCAAGATTTCGGTCGAGCGCGGCGGTCGGCCGGCGGCTCTGTTCGGCGAGCGGATGAACCGGGAACTCCATCGGAATGCCGCCCGCGTCACGGATGCCTGCTTTCGTGCGCGCCGCAAGTTCGATGTGATGCCGGTTGCACGGCGCGAGGTCGCTGCCCGTCTGCGCGATGCCGATGATCGGCCGGCCAGACTGGAGTTCTTCGCGCGTCAGGCCGTAGTTCATGAAGCGCTCGACGTAGAGCGCCGTCATATCCGCGTGCGATGGGTCGTCGAACCATTCCTGGCTTCTCAGCCGGCGCGGTGTGGATGCTGACATGTTGCTTGTCTCTCTGTCTTGAGGAAGTTAAACCGCTTGCGTGCTGCCCGGCGCGTCCGCCTGAGCGGCGGCTTTGCCGTCCCCGGCGGGCGCCGCCCGTGTCAGCATGCTGCGCGGCACGAGCAGGATCAGCATACAGCTGACCAGCAGACACGCGCCCAGCGCATACGTACCGTTGTTGATATCGCCGGTCAGGTTCTTGGCGACGGCGGTGATCATCGAGCCCGTGAAGCCTGACAGGTTGCCGATCGCGTTGATCATCGCGATACCCGCAGCCGCTGCCGCCCCCGACAGCAACTGGCCGGGGAACGTCCAGTAGATCGGCATCAACGCGAGAATCCCCGCCGTGGCGATCGTGAGAAACGTGATCGCCAATACGATGTGATGCGCGAACGCCGCGCTCAGAATCAGTCCGAGACCGCCGATCAGCGCCGGAATCGCCGCGTGCATGCGCCGTTCACCGGTTTTCTTCGAATGCGCCGCGTTGGCGAGCGTCGCGATGATCGCCACACCATAAGGAATAGCCGTCAGCAAGCCGATATGCAAGGGGTCCTGCACACCGGTCGCCTTGATGATCGACGGCAGCCAGAACGCGAGGCCGTAGAAGCCCGTGTTGAAGGTCAGCAGAATCGCCACCAGCAGCCACACGCGCGGATCGCGCACCGCCGATCCGAAGCGCGCCGTTTTGTGCGTGCTCTCGCGCTGCAGATTCGCCGCGAGCAGGCTCTTTTCTTGCGGCGTGAGCCAGCGTGCGCGCTCGATGCCGTCATCGAGCGAGAAGTACACGACGAACGCGGTCAACAGCGACGGCACGCCTTCGATCAGCAGCATCCACTGCCAGCCCTGGTAGCCGAACAGGCCCGCGGTGTGGTCCATCAACCAGCCGGACACCACGCCGCCCAGCATCAGGCTGACCGGCATCGCGATCAGGAAGCCCGACATGACGCGGCTCTGCCGATGTGCCGGGAACCAGTAATTCAGATAAAGAATGACGCCGGGGAAGAAACCGGCCTCGCAGATCCCGAGCAGGAAGCGCAACGTGTAGAACATCGTCGCGGTTTCGACATGCGCGAGACGCGCGAGCGGCTCAACGAACGCGAGCGCCATCGACACGAGACCCCACGTGAACATGATCCGCGCGATCCAGAAGCGTGCGCCGTAGCGATGCAGGAACACGTTGCTCGGAATTTCGAAGATGAAGTAGCCCCAGAAGAAAACGCTGGCGCCGATCGCGTACATGGTGTCGGACAAACCGAGGTCGTCGAGCATCTGCAGCTTCGCGAAGCCGACGTTCACCCGATCCAGATAAGCCACGACGTAACACAGCAACAGCACCGGCAACAGACGGCGCACGACCTTGCGATAGGTTTTTTCTTCAAACTCGCTGCTCCTCGCGGAAGTCGCGGCGACGGCGGACGGCACAGTGGTCATTCAAATCTCCATCAGCGTATTTTTCTGGGAAATGTCCCGGGCGCCACAGCCGCGTGCCACGTAGGCCGCTGTATCGTCCCCGATCTAAGTTACCGGTAACATTTCTGAATCCGGATATTACGCGTGGCTCATCATCTGAACAACCAAGGGATATCCCTGACTTTCTGCGCGAAATACGGCCTGGAGAGTCAGCCGCGGCTGGCGCCGAGCCGGTGGCTCAGGCGCTGTTCCGAGCAATTACCTCAAAGTCGATCTTGACCGCTTTCGTGCGCGACGTCTGCCCTGCCTCGCGCGCCGCCAGTGCCGCGAGCAAGGTCTCGCCGGCCCGCAAGCCGATTCCGTAGGCATCGACCGACACCGTGGTGATGCTCGGCTGACAACACCACGACACCTCGAAGTTGCCGAAACCGGCAATCGCGATGTCGCCAGGCACCGACAACCCGCGCCGGTGACACTCCATGATCGCGCCGAACGCCGACATATCGCTCACGCACATCACGGCGTCGGTATCGGGCCACGCCTCGAGCAGCGCCCCGATGGCAGGTGCGCCGTGACTCATCGTGATCGGCGATTCGCCAAGGCGGATCACGCGCGGCTCGCCGAGCCCGAGCGCCTTGATTTCAGCGACATAGCCGCGCATCCGGTCGAGACCGCGCCGATCGCGCTCGCTCGCCCCGGCGATAAAACCGATCCGCCGATAGCCGCACTCATGCAGATGCCGAACCATCGCGCGCGCCGCCGTGGCATTCGAAAAGCCCACTGCGGTGTCGATCGGATCGGCAGGCAGGTCCCACATTTCGACGACCGGGATACCCGCGCGCCGCAACAGCGTGCGGGTCGCCTCGGTGTGCCGGCCGCCCGTCAACGCGACGCAGCGCGGCTGGTGGCGCAGCATCGAGCGCACGAGCAGCTCTTCCTGCTCGAGCCGGTAGTCGGTATCGCCGAGCAGCAATTGCAGACCATGCGGACTAAACGCGGCAGTGAGGCCGCGCACCGTGTCGGAGAAGTTGGAGCTGGACAGCGACGGCACCAGCACCGCGACGAACTCAGAGCGCCCCGACGACAATGCGCCGGCGGCCGCATCGGCCACATACCCCAGTTCGTCGATGACCTTCTGCACCTTCTCGCGCGTGGCCTGCGACACACTGCGTCCAGCCAGCACGCGCGACACGGTCATCTTCGACACGCCGGCGCGTTCGGCAACATCGGACATGCGGGGCGGGACAGGCGGCCTGGACGTCATGGTAGGGATCACTGCGAGTGCGCGGAAGTCACGGAACGCACATGATACCTGGCGGCACCCGGCACGGGGCGAGGTTTCACCCTCGCCCGCACATTGCGTCGGATGCCGGGCTCACGCGCGTTCCGCTTTCTGGTCTATTGCGAAAAGCCCCGTGTGCACTGCGCCTGAGGCTGGCCGGGCACCGGCGCGCGAAACGAAAACAGGCCACCGGCCAACGGTTGCCGCTCGCGCTCTGCCGGCGACAATCCCTTCCACGCGGTCGTTGCATAGACAGTCTGCAGATCGTCGCCGCCGAAAGCGAGTTTCGTCACGTTGGCGCACGGAAACGGCACCTGCTCGACCAGCTTGCCATCGGGCGAGAAACGCTCGATACGCCAGCCGCCGAACAGCGCCACCCACACGAAGCCGTCGGCGTCGACGGCCATGCCGTCGGGGTGGCCGTCGCCGGAAATCGCGGCGAAGATGCGTTTGCCCGACAACGTCCCGTCTTCGTTCACATCGAACGCATACACCACGCGCCGCATGGTGTCGTTGTGATAGAGCGTGCGGCCGTCCGGGCTCATGGCCGGGCCGTTGGTGATCACGTAGTCGTTGTCCTGAGCCGCCACTTCGCCGGCGTCGCTGACGCGGTACAGCGTGCCGCTCGGCTGTTCTTCACCGTCGTCCATCGAGCCGAACCACAGGTGGCCGCCGGCATCGACGAAGCCGTCGTTCAGGCGGTTGTCCGGCAGGTGCGGCTCGACGTCCTTGAGCTTGCTGAACTGTCCGCTGCCCGCATCGAAACGATAGAGGCCGTCCGGCAGCCCGCAGACAAAGGCCTGATCAGCGAGCGGTACGATGAAACCCGGCTGGTTCGGCGCCCGCCACGTCTGCGTTTCTCCGGTGTCGACCGTCAGACGATGGATATGGCGGCCCTTGATATCGACGAAGTAGACCGCGTTTTCCGCGGCCTGCCACAGCGGGCCTTCGCCGAGTTCGGCATTGACCGGCCAGACGCACTCAGGGAGACGGACTTTCATTCTCCATACCACCCGGCATCGACGAAATAATCGCGGCCGGAGCAGCGCGATGCATCGTCGGATGCAAGGAACAAGGCCATGCGCGCGACGTGCTCGGGCTCGATGCGCAAGCGCAGGCATTGGCTCGCGACGACCTTCGCCTCGCTCTCGGGCGACTGCCACAGCTGCATCTGACGCGGCGTGCGAACCGCGCCGGGAATGATGCAGTTCACGCGGATGCCGGCATCGCCGAGATCGCGCGCGAGGCCGCGCGTCAGCCCTTCGATTGCCGCCTTCGCGCTCATGTAGATCGCGAGATTCGGCAACGCGAGGTGCCAGGAGACCGAGCCCAGATTCAGGATCACGCCCCGCCCGATCTTGCGCATGCCGGCTGCCGCCGCCTGCGCACAGAAGAACTGGTGCCGCAGATTCACGGCCATGCGCTCGTCCCAATAGGTCGACGTGACGGCCTCGATTTCGTGCCGGTCGTCATTGCCCGCGTTGTTGACGAGCACCTCGATCGGCCCGGCGAGTTCCATAATCTCGGCGAACGTGCTCTGGATCGCGTCGACGCTGCGCAGATCGCAGCGGCGGAACAGCGGCGGATGGGGCGCGTCGCGCAGCGCTTCCTGCAACGCGAGCGAGTCGCCCTCCGCGACGTCGAGGAAGAACACGCGCGCGCCCTGCTGTGCGAATGCTTCGACCATCGCGGCGCCGATGCCGCTGCCGCCACCGGTGATGACAACCGTCTTGCCTGAGAGACTGGGATAGATTGCGTACGACATCTGATATTCCACTTGTTCCGAGTATGACAACGAATACATGGCGTCCAGCCGCCCCCGGCCGGACGCATCTTCGACATGCCGCCGGTTAAGCCAGGACCTCGACCTCGCTCACCATGCGCCAGTCGCGTTCGAGCGTTCGCACCGCGTTGCCCGCGACCGTCACCGTGTCGCTCAGCAGAATATCGCGGCTCGAGCTTCCGACCATCAGATCGAAGTCGCCCGGCTCGACGATACGCTCTCCGCGCCCATCGGTGAAGTTCAGCATGTCGACAGGAATGCGCACGCGAACCTGGGCCGAGGCGCCTGCGGCCAGCGGCACACGGGCGAAGGCCTTCAATTCGCGCACCGGCCGCGCCGACGACGCCAGCCGGTCGCGCACATAAATCTGCACGACTTCGGTGCCTTCGCTCGAACCGGTGTTCTCGACCGTGAAGCCGAGTTCGACCGTGCCGTCGCCGATCGGCACTTCGCGTTGCGCAACCACAAGATTGCCATAACGGAACTGCGTGTAGCTGAGTCCGAAGCCGAACGGGTAGCGGCAGCCGAAATGATAGGCGACCGGCGTACCGGCGCTCTTGAGCCGATGGTTGTACGTGTACGGCACGGCTCCGGCGCTCTTCGGCACCGACAACGGCAGGCGGCCCGTGAAATTCGCGCGGCCCACCAGCAGATCGGCGAGCGCTTCGGCGCCGCGCTCGCCCGGCGCGAAGGCCATGATCTGCGCGGCGATCCGGTCTTCCAGACCGCCGAGATTGTACGGCCGCCCGCCCGTCATCACGACGATCGTCGGCGTGCCGCTATCGACCACCGCCGCCAGCAACGCCTGCTGCACGCCCGGCAGATCGAGGCTGTCCGTGTCGGAGCCTTCGCCCACCGTACCGGACTGGAACAGCCCGGCCAGATCGCCGACGAACACGATCGCGACCCCCGCCTGCCGCGCGGCTTCGACCGCTGCGGCGATGCGTCCGGTGTCCTGGCTGATCAGCTCGTCCCGGTTCGCGTCGGCCATCGTGTCCAGCGATACGTCGCCGGGGAACACCGGCGCACCCGCACGGCGCTCCGCGATGATGTCGCAGCCGCGTGCGTGAATCACCCGCTCGTCGCCGAGCAGGGCGCGCAGCGCCTTCAGCGGCGTGCTGATCGATGCGACCGACTGCTCGCCGGAGTTGATCAGGTGGACCGGGAAACTGTAGCCGGCCAGCAGTGCCAACGGGTCGTCGGCGGTCGGGCCGATCACCGCGACCTTCGCCGCGCCTTTCGCGTCCAGCGGCAACACGCCGCCTTCGTTGCGCAGGAGCACCGCCGATTCGAGCGCCACCTGGTATGCCGTGTCGCCGGCCGATTCGCTTTTCACATCCACGCTCTCCGGATCGGCATACGGATTTTCGAACAGGCCGAGACGGAACTTCGCGCGCAGCACGCGCGAAACGGCAGTATCGATCGTCGCTTCGCTGATCTCGCCGCGCGCGAGCGCTTCCTTCAGATGCAGCGCGCACTCGTGGCCGGGCAACTCGACGTCGAGTCCCGCGTTGAACGCGAGCGCGGCGGCCGCCGCGCTGTCGCGTGCGACCGCATGGTGACTGTAGAGCAGATCGACCGCCGCATAGTCCGCGACGACGAGGCCGTCGAAGCCCCACTTGTCGCGCAACGTGTCCTGCAGCAACGTGCGGTCCGCATGACACGGCACGCCGTCGATGTCGTGATACGCGGGCATGATCGAGCCGGCGTCCGCGAGCTTGACCGCCATTTCGAACGGCAGCATGAACACGTCGTTGAGTTCGCGCGGACCGACATGCACGGGCGCATGATTACGGCCGCCCTCGCTCGCCGAATGGCCGACGAAATGCTTGAGCGTCGCGAGCAGATCGCGGCGTTCGCCTTGCAGCCCCTTCACGTAATGACACGCGAGCACGCCGACCAGATACGGGTCTTCGCCGAGCGTTTCCTCGGTGCGGCCCCAGCGCGGATCGCGCGACACGTCGAGCACCGGCGCGAGTCCTTGATGGCAACCGATCGAGCGCGCCTGCTCGCCGATGATCTCGCCCACCTGCCCGACCAGACGCGGGTTCCACGTCGCCGCATAGTTCAGCGGCGACGGAAACAGCGTCGCGTCCTTGATCATCAGGCCGACCAGACATTCCTCGTGGGACATCACCGGGATACCGAGGCGGGTGTCCTCCACCATCTGCCGCTGCAACGCATTGAGCGCGCGCACGCCTTCTTTCGGATCGACCGTGTGCGTGCCGAGCGGGCGCGTGATCTGACCCAGGCCGTGCTGAAGGATCGCTTCCACCGTGATGGCGCCGTCGCCGTGCGCGAAATCCACCGTACGCGCTTCGTGATTGCCGTCGGACGACAGCTTCAGCCACGCGGCGTGAAGCTGGGCAATTTTTTCGTCCAGAGTCATGCGCGCGAGCAAATCGGAAACGCGCTCCTCGATGGCAGCCCCGGGATTGCGGTAGAGCGGAACTTCACTTTGGCGAAGCAACATCAAGAAACTCCTTTTAATGATTCTGGTGTACAGAACGCGCGAGGCGCCGACAAATCCGTTTTTCATCGCAAATGCAGAGGCGGTGTTGCTTCAGATGAATCCTCGCCTCGCAATTTCACATTCCTTGCAGAAATTCGTAGTCCTCTGAATAAATTCAGTATCAAGAGACTCGAAATCCGTTACCTCGATCTCGTGACGAAGCAGCTTGACTGCACCGCCGGAGGCTGCGTCGCCGACGCGGCCTCGTCGCCTGGAAGGCGATGCTCAGTGCAGACGCGGCAGCGCGAAATCCTGGTCGTCGAACACGTGGCATGCGTCCGGTGCGAGCGTGAGCTCGATGCGTTCATCGTGCGTCACGCCGCCGTCGCCCGGCAACTTGGCGATCATTGCGTTGCCATCCCGGCTGCCGCCGTCGATATGAACGTAGCTGTGCTCGCCCATGCGCTCCACGAGGCGTACCGCGCAACGGATCGTTTGAGCACCGGGCTGGCCTGACGGCAGACCGAGGTGTTCGGGCCGGATGCCCAGCGTGACGTGCGTGCCGACGCGCACTTTACGGCCGTCCACGTGCGTGCGCACCCGCTCGCCGGTCGTCAGTTCCACTTCGAGACCTTTGTCGTCGATCGCCGTGACTACGCCCGGCAGGAAATTCATCTTCGGCGAGCCGATGAAGCCGGCCACGAAGCGGCTCTTCGGCCGGTGATACAGATCCAGCGGCGCGCCGATCTGCGCGATGCTGCCGTGCTTCTCCATTTCCGCGCCTGCGTGCAGCAGCACGATCTTGTCGGCGAGCGCCATCGCTTCGATCTGGTCGTGCGTGACGTAAATCGCGCTCGCGCGGCGGAATTCGCGGTGCAGGCGCGCAATTTCGATGCGGGTCTGCACGCGCAACGCCGCGTCCAGATTCGACAGCGGTTCGTCGAATAGGAACACGCCCGGCTCGCGCACGATCGCCCGGCCGATCGCCACACGCTGGCGCTGCCCGCCCGACAACGCGGCAGGACGGCGCTCCAGCAAGCCGTCGAGTTGCAGCGCGGCGGCCGTGCGGCGCACCTTGCTGTCGATCGTCGCCTTGTCCATCTTCGCCTGACGCAGCCCGAACGCCATGTTCTCGTAGACGCTCATGTGCGGATACAACGCGTAGTTCTGGAACACCATCGCGACACGGCGCTCCGACGGGTGCACGTTGTTCATCAACTGTCCGTCGATGCGCAACTCGCCCTCGGTGATCGATTCGAGTCCGGCGACCATGCGCAACAGCGTCGACTTCCCGCATCCCGACGGCCCGAGAAACACGCAGAATTCGTTCTCACCGACTTCGAGATGGACGTTGCGAATGATCGGCGAATTGCCTTCGTACGCCTTCTGTACTTTTGTCAGGGTAATGCTTGCCATAGCTCGTTGTGTTCTTCGCAGTTAAATTGCCGGGCGTTCTTCAGCCCGACTGGTCCCGCCGTCCATGCAGGCCGGCGTGACCCGGTTCGTCATCGGCCCGTCAGCCCTTCAGGGAGCCGGCCATCATGCCCTTGATCAAACGTTCCTGGCCGAATGCGTAGGCCACGATGAGCGGTAACGACGTCATCGTGACGACCGCCAGCATCGCCGGAATGTTCGACGAGTAATGCCCCTGGAAATCCCACACGGCGAGCGGCAGCGTGCGATGCGGCGGAGTCGAGGTCAGCATGTACGCGAAGATGAACTCGTTCCACAGCGCGATGCCGTTGTAGATGGCGACCGTCGCGAGTCCCGGCGTCGAGAGCGGAAAGAAGATGCGCCAGAAGATCTTGAACGGACCACAGCCGTCGAGTTGCGCGGCTTCTTCGAGCTCGTGCGGAATCTGGCGCATGAACTCCGTCAGGATGAAGATCGAGATCGGCAAACTGAGCGCCACGTACGGCCCGATCAACGCGAACTGGGTGTCGTACAGACCGAGGTTGCGGGTCAACAGGTAGATCGGCACGAGCGTGGCGTGCAGCGGCACGATCATTCCCGCAATCACCAGCCCGAACAGCAGCTTGTTCAAACGGAAGCGCAAGCGTGCGAACACGTAGGCCGCCATTGCGCTCAGCAGCACGATCAGCAGAACGGAGACACCGACCACAAAAACGCTATTGGCGAAATACGTGAGGTACGGGCCGCGCAACACGGCCAGGTAGTTGCCGAAGTACCAGTGGATCGGCAGCGCCCAGACCGGCTCCGAGAAGGTTTCTTCCTGCGTCTTCAGACTCGTCACCACGACGAAGATGAACGGCAGCGTCGTCACCGCGAGCCAGATCAGCGCCAGCAACGGCACGCCGATGCGGATCTTTGGAAAATGAAGGCGATTCGTTTCAGTGGCCATGCTTCAAACTTCCGTTTCGTAACGACGCGTCATGCGTAATGCAATGGCCGCAACCAGTGAGACGATGATGAACATCGCAGACCCGATCGTGCTGCCGTAGCCCAGCTGGAAAGAACTGAACACGGTCCGGTACATGTATGTGGCCATCAGTTCCGACGAGCCTTCCGGACCACCGCCCGTCATCACGTAGATCAGATCGAAATAGCGCAGCGAACCGAGCACCGACAGCAGCACCGCCGTGCGGATCGCGCCTTGCAGATGGGGCAGCTTGATGCGCCAGAAGATGGTCCATTCGGAGGCGCCATCGAGACGCGCCGCCTCGTTCAACTCGGCCGGCATCGACGACAGCCCGGCGAGGAACAGGATCATGTAGAACGGCACGTTCTGCCAGCAGATCACCGCGATCGTCGAGGCGAGCGAGAAGCGCGTGTCGCCGAGCCAGTCCTGCGCGAGCGAATCGAGACCGATCGCGTGCAGCGCGGCGTTCAGCGGCCCGAAGTTCGGGTCGTAGACGTTCTTGAACAGCACGCCGATCGCGACGCTCGACATCAGCAGCGGCAGGAAATAAAGAATCTTGAGCATGCGCGAGCCACGTCCCGCCTTGTCCAGCAGCACGGCCAGCGCGAGTGAAATGGGCAGCTCGATCACGATCGACGCGAGCGCGAGAATCACGTTGTTCCAGAGCGAGCGCCAGAAAACCGTGTCCTGAGCGAGCTGAATCCAGTTGGCGAGCCCGACGAAGCGTGAATGCGTACCGAGCCCGGTCCAGTCGACCAGCGAAAGCCGCAGACTGGAGAGCAACGGGTACAGCAGGAAGATCGCCAGCAGCAGCACAGCGGGGGCGAGAAACACTGTGATGACCAGCCACTGCGACGAAATACGCGCCCGCTCGGCGGGCGCAGTGGAAATTGCAATATTCACAGATCGTGTGTCCGGCCCGCGTCGAACGACGCGAGCCGGGCTCCTCTTCAGACTACGGGTTAGCTTCCCGCCTTCGCGGCGGCTTCCATTTGTTGCGCAGCCGCTTCAGGCGTCAGCGACAGGCCGAACAGCGCCTGCGACGTATCCTTGTGCAGCTCGCCCAGCTTCGGCGGCAACTCCTGGTCGTACCAGAGCTGTACGTTCGGCGCGTCGGCGATCAAGGTTTGCAGACGCTTCAGGAACGGATCGCTGATGCTGATGTTGTTGACCGGCGGAATCTTCTTGTCGAGCACGCGGCCGTGCATCGAGGTGTCGTCGGTCATCGTCTGGATCAGCTTGAACGCCGCTGCCGGGTCCTTGCACTCGGTCGAGATGCTCATGAAGCCGTCGCCGACCGTGCCGATCACGTCGCGCGGATCGCCCTTGCCGCCCGGCACGCTCGGGAACGGGAAGAAATCGAGCTTGCTCGCAAACGCCGGATTTTCGTTCTGGATCGTCGATGCTTCCCAGCCGCCCATCAGTTCCATCGCGGCGCGGCCCGAATACAGCAGACGACGCGATGCGCCGACGTCATAGTCGAGGCCGTTGTAGCCCTGCGCGAAAGCGCCCGCCTTCACGAGTTGCTGGATGTACTTGCCCGCTTCGACGAAAGCCGGGTCCGCGAAGCTGCCGCCCGGCGCGCGATCCACTGCCTTGCGGAAGACTTCGGGGCCGCCGATCCGGTCGACGAGGTACATGTAGTACATCGAGCCGGTCCACTTGTTCTTGTTGCTCAGCGCGAACGGCGCGATACCGTGCGAGGTCAGCACCTGCACGACGTGCATCAACTGATCCCACGTTTGCGGCGGCGTCAGGTTGTATTGCTTGAACAGATCCTTGTTGTAGAAGATCACGGCCGCGGACGCATTTTCCGCCGCCACGCCATACGTCTTGTCGCCGAACGTCACCGCATGCCAGGAGGTCGGCATGAAGCGGTTGCGATAAGCCGGGTCTTTCTGCAGATACGGCGTCAGGTCGACCACCTGGCCGGCCTTCACATATTCATGCAGCGGACCGCCGCCCCACGATTCGAACACGCACGGCGGCTCGCCGGCGCCGAAAGCCACCTTCAGCTTGGTCTTGTAGGCTTCGTTCAGGACGTGCGAGTCCTCGACCTTGTAGCCGGGATTCTGATGCTCGAAGCGGTCTGCCGCATCCCGGAGCACCTTGCTCGACGTGACGTTGGTTTGCTGATCCCACTCCGTAATCGTCTTGCCCGATTGTGCGAATGCGGCTGTCGATACGACTGCTGACAGCGAGCATACGAGCGCCGTGGCGCCGACAATTGACCGCGCTTTAAAAAAAGCCGGGTACGCCATGTTTGTGTCCCCTCATGAATATTGGAATATCAACCACACCACGTAACGTTAGCCTTAACGTTAGCGAATGTTAGGCCGCCGTGCGAACGACCGCTATGCGGGATTTTACCTGGTCGCCGCCCGCACGGCTTGCATGCTACAAGAAGATTGCCTGCCGAAGGGTCGGCGCGCGCAACCTATTCTGGTAGAATAGTTAGAATATAAACGGTATCGCTAACGTTAAAAGCGAGTCCAATTCGACATGACCTCTCGTACGCCTTCATCACGCATGGCAAGACAGACCCCCACGCTCGAGCATGTCGCCAAGCTCGCCGGTGTCTCGCAGATGACCGCTTCGCGCGCGCTCAACGGCCGCCCGGGCGTGTCGCGGGAAACTCGCGACGAAGTGCTGCGAATCGCGTCGGATATCGGTTACGTCGTCAATCGCACTGCGCAGAAACTCTCGGGTGGCCGCAACGGCATCATCGGCATCATCACGCCGACACTGGACACCCAGTTCTCCAGCGAGCTGATTCTCGGCGCTGGCCGTGCGGCACGCGGCGCGGGTTGCGAGATGCTCGTCTACACGGTATTCGACGAAGACCGCGATACGCATCACGACCTGCTCGGCCTGATCCAGCAATTCTCGGATGGGATTCTCGCCATTCTGCCGCGCGAATCGCTCTGTCTCGAAGCGCTCGCTACCGCCAAGGTGCCGGTCGTCGTCGTCGATCAGCGCGGCACGCTGACCGGTTTTCCGTCGGTGTCGGTCGATAACTATGGCGGCGCCTGTCTCGCGGTCGAGCATCTCGCGGAACTCGGTCACAAGCGGATCGCGTTCCTCGCAGGCGACGAAACGATCGAAGGGGTGCGCGACCGTCAGCGCGGCTATCACGACACGCTGGCCCGGCTCGGGCTGCCGCGTGAAGACGCGCTGGTCGCCGCCGGTGATCTGTCGCAAATGATGGCGTTCGACGTCACGTTCGATCTGCTCAACCTCGCCGATCCGCCCACCGCCATCTTCACCGCGAACGATCAAAGCGCGTTTGGCGTGATCGCCGCGATCAGGGAAGCGGGCTTGCGCGTGCCGGACGATATTTCGGTGATCGGCTTCGACGACATCCCAATGTCGGAGCAATTTCATCCGGCGCTCACGACGATCCGGCAACCTTTCCAGCAGATGGCGCGCTCGGCGGTCAATACGCTGCTCGCGCGGATCGCCGGTATCGACGCGGCCTCGCAGCGCATCACGCTGCCGGCGGAACTGGTCGTGCGCGACTCCACCGGACCAGTCCGCACGAAGCCGCGCCGCCGCGCACGTCACCAGATGGTTTCCACGTAAGTCGAGGCGCGCACCTTCGCGTCCGACGTGACGAGCGCGCCGCCGAACGTGCGGGCAGTGGCGACGATCAGGCGCTGATGGGACGTGAGCGCGGACGACAGCCGCGCCGCGCGCAAGGCGATTTCGGTGTCCACTGGAACCATCCGCACGCCTTCCATCGAGACGAACGTCGACAGCCAGCTGCGCGCGTCCATCGACAACCCGAGCCGGCCTTCGTTGACGAATTCCGCGATTTCGAGCGCACTGATCGCCGAAATCAGGATTTCACCGCCGTCCAGTTCGCGATCGATCGCATCGTGTGCTGCCTGACTCAACGCCTTCTGTCTGCTCAGCCAGCACACCAGTGCAAGCGTATCGAGCGTGATCATCGATCTTCCTGCTCCGCCGCGACCGGAAGGGGGGAGTGCTGCATGTTGAAATGCACGATCGAAGCACGCAATAGTTCGAGCGGGTTCTCCTGCTTGTTCCGGTAGGGCCTGATTTCGATGGTGGGCTGCCCACGATCCGTGACGACAACGGTCTCCCCGAGCATTTCCACCTGCCTGAACAGTTCACATGCCCGGGACTTGAAAATAGCCTTCGATACTCTCTTTTCCATTGCGCTCTCCACCCAGATAATTCGACCAGCTATTTTTTGGATCGGGCCGCAACGATAGTGGTTGACGGCCGGATATTCGTTATCGATTTTCAACCTGCTACGAGGAAGCTCTCTCCGGCTCCCCTACTTCCAACAACGCTCGTGCGACGGTCCGGCAACATGAAGCGTCGCACAGGTGGAGCGGCGCTCCGATCTGGCCGATAGCTGCCTTTGTCGTGATAGTGAAACCAGGAACAGATTTAACGTTATCCCTAACGTTAGATTATGTTAATAGCACGATTCCGCGACCGCCATGCGGAGTTTACCTGGTCTCGTGGGGACCGCTCCGGAGACTCGCCTACGGCACCGCCCAGCGCTTGTTGTCGGGTGAAAGGCAGCTGCAAGGTTGCAGATCATACTCGGCGAATGCTGACCGTTAGCGATAACGTTAGAAACGCCTGGCACTCGCTCAAATGAGCCTCGGTTGTCGCGACAGGATCGAGGGTATTCATTGCGCTTCCTCTATCGGGTCCGGCTGCGACGCCTGCGTCGCATCGAAATGAACGATCGAAGCGCGCAACAGTTCGAGCGGATTGCCGAACTTGCTGCGATAGGGGCGAATCTCGATGGTCGGTTGCCCACGATCCGTGACCACCACGGTTTCCCCCAGCGACTCGACCTGCCGGAACAGTTCGCATGCCCTGGACTTGAATATGGCTTTCGATACTCTCTTTTCCATTGCGCTCTCCACCCGGCCGGTTGTTTGTTGTCGACGCGATCAAATCAGCGCGTGGACATGCCCTTCGATTTCGCTACGCTCAAACGGCACCGCAACACCGTCCGCATCGAACAGCGTGACCACCGACGCCGCGACCTTGATGCCGACGCGTGCGCCGACCGCATGCTGCGCGTCCTTCTTGTCGAGCTTCAGTGAAATCGCCTGCCCCGCGCCGTCGAGGTGCGCATGCAGCAACGATACGTCGCCCAGATGCTCGACCAGTTCGACGCGCGCGCCGAGTCCTTCGCCCGTCGCGCCGATGTCGAGATGCTCGGCCCGCACCCCGAGTGTCAGCTTGCCGTCAAGCGCCCGGCCCGGACGGCCAGGCAACACGATCTGTTCAGTCGCGCCGGCAAGCGTGATGACGGTTTGCGTATCTCCTTGCGACACGAGCGTGGCGGGCAGCATGTTCATCTGCGGCGAGCCGAGAAAGCCGCCGACGAAACGGTTAGCCGGCCGGTCATACAGATCGAGCGGCGCGCCGATCTGCTCGATATGTCCTTTGTTGAAGACGACGATTTTCTCGCCCAGCGTCATGGCCTCGACCTGATCGTGCGTGACGTAGATCATCGTCGTGCCGAGTTCACGATGCAGCTTCGCGAGCTCGATGCGCATCTGCACGCGCAGCGCCGCGTCGAGATTCGATAGCGGTTCGTCGAACAGGAACACGCGCGGCTTGCGCACGATCGCCCGTCCTATCGCGACGCGTTGCCGCTGACCACCCGAGAGCGCCTTCGGTTTGCGTTCGAGCAGATGGCTGATCTGCAAAATCTCCGCTGCCCGCCCGACCGCTTCACGGACTTCCTGCTTCGACTTGCCCGACAGCTTCAGCGAAAAGCCCATGTTTTCCGCGACCGTCATGTGCGGGTAGAGCGCGTAGCTCTGGAACACCATCGAGATGCCCCGATCCGCGGGCTGCAGATCGTTGACCCGTACGCCGTCGATCAGAATGTCACCGCCGCTCACCGATTCGAGCCCGGCGATCATGCGCAGCATGGTCGACTTGCCGCACCCGGACGGCCCGACGAAAACCGTGAACTGGCCATCCGGAATGTGAAGATCGATGCCTTGAATGACCTGTGGCCCTTCACCATACGTCTTCGCTACGTTGCGCAATACGAGTTCGCCCATGTCTAGCTTCTCCTGAATCCTTGACCTTGCTCTCCCACGCGAGGCCGCCTTTGCGGCGCCGTCACGCGGGTTGTGATGCCGGTGTCCCCGCTTTAGCGCGGCAACGCCGCGCCGGCGTGCTGCGCGATCACGTCCCGATACCAGTGCGCGCTGTCCTTCGGCGTGCGCTGTTGGCTTGCGTAGTCGACGTACACCATGCCGAAGCGCTTGTCGTAGCCGGACGCCCATTCGAAGTTGTCCAGCAGGCTCCACGCGAAATAGCCGGCCACGTCGACACCTTTTTGTGCAGCATCCGACAATGCGGCCAGATGCAGGTCGTAGAACTTGATGCGGTCGGTGTCGCGCACGCGCCCGTTGTCCAGCACGTCTCTCGCCGCGCAGCCGTTCTCGGTGATGTAGATGGGCGGCAGCTTGTAGTTCGCGTTCAGGCCGGTCAGCAGTTCGGTCAAGCCTTGCGGATAGACTTCCCAGTCCATGTCCGTGAAGCCGAGTGCACCCGGCGGCCGCTTTTCACCGGATGCGCTCGCGAAAATGCGGGTGTAGTAGTTGATACCCAGAAAGTCCATCGGCGTGCCGATGATGTCGAAGTCGCCGTCGCGAATCACTTCTTGTGGGCCGTTCTCGCCGTACCATTGCAACGCTTCGGCCGGATACTCGCCCTTGAACAGCGGGTCCATGTACCAGCTGACGAACTTCGAATATTCGAGCGATGCGGCAGCCTGGTCCTTGGGCGAATCGGTCGCGCCGTGCGCCGGCGACTGGTTGAGCACGATGCCCAGCGGCGCCTTCACGCCGTCGGCACGCAGCGCCTGCAGCGCGAGGCCGTGCGAGAGCAGCAGATGGTGCGATACGTTGGCCGCTTTTTTCAGGTCTGCGTTGCCCGGCGCGAAATAGCCGGTCGCGTTGCCGAGCCACGCGGTGCACCACGGTTCGTTGTGAGTCGCAATCGACGCCACCCGGTCGCCGAGTACGCTGCCGATCTTGCGCGCGTAGTCGGCGAAGCGATAGGCGGTGTCACGGTTTTCCCAGCCGTTTTGCGCTTCCTGCAACGCGAGCGGCAGGTCCCAGTGATACAGCGTCGCGAACGGCTGAATGCCGCGCTCGAGCAACCCGTCGACGAGACGCTCGTAAAAGCCGAGGCCTTTCTCGTTGAACGTGCCGCGGCCGTCGGGTTGCACGCGCGGCCATGCGATCGAGAAACGATAGGCCTGCATGCCCAGTTCGGCCATCAGGTCGAGATCCTGCTCGAGACGATGATAGTGATCGCACGCGACATCGCCGTTCTCGCCGTTCACGACCTTGCCCGGCACGTTGCAGAACGCGTCCCAGATCGACGGGCCGCGGCCGTCTTCATGCGCTGCGCCTTCGATCTGATAGGAACTGGTGGCGACGCCCCAAACGAAGTCTTCCTTGAACCGATATGTCGACATAAATAATGTTGTCCTGAATAGTCATGCCCGGTGAGGGCTCGAAGTAAGCCGGATGAAACCGGATCAGGCCTTGACCGCGCCGGTCGTCAGACCGTCGATCAACCGGCGTGAAGTGAACGCGAACAGCATGAGCAGCGGGAGTACCGCAACCGCCGAGCCCGCCATCACCGCGCCCCAATCCGAATTGGTCGGGCTTTGCAGAATGCGCAGCGCGAGGGGCAGCGTGTACATCGACGGCGAGCGCAGCACGACGAGCGCCGACAGGAAGTTATTCCATGCCTGGATGAAGCTGATGAGCCCAAGCGTGCCCAATGCCGGTCCCAGGAGCGGCAGCACCACGCTCCAGTAAATGCGGAATTCGCCGCAACCGTCGATGCGCGCCGCCTCGATCAGCTCGGACGGAATCGCCGACGCAACGTACTGGCGCATCAGGAACACGCCGAGCGCGGCAGCCGCGCCGGGCACGTACAGCGCGCGAGGCTCGTTGATCCAGCCGAGCAGGTTCATCGTCATGAAGGTCGGAATCATGCCGAGGAACGGCGGCACCAGCATCGCCGTCAGCGCGACCGCGAACAGCGTCTTCTTGAAGCGGAACTCGTACATCGCGAACGCGTAGCCCGCCATCGACGTGACGAGCAGCGTCAGCAGCGTCTGCATCGTGGCTGTGTAGAAGCTCCAGCCGAGATTGCGCCAGAACGGGATGTGCCGCATCAGCGACGCCATGTTGTCCAGAAACGCACTGCCGAACCACAACGGCGGCGGCATCGAAAAGATTTCTGAACTGGTGTGCGTCGCGAATACGAACATGAAATAGAACGGCGAGAACATCAGCAGCGCGCCCGTCAGCACGATTGCATAGCCGGTATAGCGAGCCTTGTTATTGGACAGTGGCGACAGTTTCATCGCTGGTTCTCCTCGTTCATGCCGCTGCGGTGAAAGATGCGCGTGTTGAGCCACATCAGCGCGGCGATGGTGATGAACAGCAGCCACGCAATCGAGCTCGCGGTGCCGAAATCGCCGTCGTGGAAAGCCGTGCGGTACATGTAGACGGCCGTGGTCAAGCCCGATTGGCTGGTGCCCATGCCTTCGTTCGGCAGCAGGATGAACGGCTCTTCGAACAGCTGCAGACCGCCGATGATGGACAGCGTCACCGCGAAGAAAATCATCGGCTTGATGAGAGGGATCGTGATGCGGGTGAATTGCTGCCAGCCGTTCGCGCCGTCGATCTTCGCGGCTTCGTACAGATCCTTTGGAATGGTTTGCAGCGCCGACAGATAAAGCACCGTATTCCAGCCGACATAACGCCAGAAAATCACCACCGACACCGCCGGCTTGACGCTAGCTGGCTTGTACAGCCATTCGATCGGATGAGCGGGCACGATCCAGTGCAGGCCCGGCAATTTGCCGATCTCGGCAATCGCGAGATTGATCATGCCGAAGTCCGTCGAGTACAGCGACGAGAAGATCAGTGCGATCGCCACGCTCGACGTGATGAACGGCAGGAAATACAGACCGACGACGAAATTGCGCCAGCGGCGAAACGCGGTCTGCAGGAAAAACGCGAGCGGCAGCGCAATCAGATGTTGCGGCAAGCCGGACATGATGGCCATCGACGCCGTGTTGTAGAGCGACTTCCAGTACCACGGGTCGGTCAGCGTGAAGGTGAAGTTCGACAGGCCCACCCACTTCATGCTGGCGAGTCCCGCCGTCGCGTCCCAACTCTGGAACGACAGATACAGCGAGAACAGCAGCGGAAAAGCGATGAACAACGCGAACAGCGCGAAAAAAGGAGTGAGAAACAGGTAAGGCGCGATCTTCACCGGATCAATCAGCGACTTCTTGCGCGGCGCGCTCAGCGGCAGGCGCACGTCGGCGATGCGCCCGTCAGGGGCGGCCGGTTCGGGGGTGGGCAGCGAAAGGCTCATCGGTAGTTCCGTCCATCCAGTCTGGCGAGGCCGGCGAACGACGCCGGCCACGCTATTGCAAACTTCAGCACGGCGCGCGCGGCGCCGCGCCGCTTCCTCAACGCCGGACGCGGTGTGCGATCTGGTCCTGCGCTTCCTTCAGTGCCGTGCCAATGTCTTCGTTGCCGTCGACGACCTTGTCGAGCGCCGAGTGCACCGCTTCTTCGGCCACCTGGTCATACTTGCTGCGCTGGATCGACGGAATATGCCCGGCCGCATCGCGCCAGATCAGACGCGCCTTTTCGTTGCCGAGGAACGCGACCGGCTCGGCGAAGAAGCCGTCGTTCTGCGCGGCGAGCAGTGCCGGGAAAGCGTCGATCGAACGGAACGATGCGAGCTGCGTGTCCTGGCGCGTCGTCAGGAACTTGATGAATTCCCACGACATCGGCTTCTGGGTCGCCTTCACCGGAATCGCGTAGAACGTGCCGCCGAACGACGCGTACGCGTTGTTCGGAAGATTGGCCGCGCGCCACAGGCCCTTCGTATCCGGCGCGATCCACGACGACAGGTGGCCGCCGAGCCACGCGCCCATCATCTGCGTGGCGACGGTGCCGCGCTTGAAGCTTTCGGCCCATTCGTTCGACCACGGCGTGATCTTCGCGTCGAGGCCCAGATCGCGCGCCTTCTTCGCGAGTTTGAATGCGTTGACGAAGCGCTCCGACGTGACGACCGGATTGCCGGCCTTGTCGAAGTACACGCCGTCGCCTTCCTTCAGGTCGGCGCGAATGTAGATGTCCTCGATATCACGCGACGATGCCATCAGGTACGCGCCGGTGGCCTTCTTGATCTTCTGCCCGGCGGCGAGATACGAGTCCCATGACTTGTTCAGATCAGCTTCGGTGACGCCGGCCTTCTCGAGGATGTCCTTGCGATAGAACAGCGTGCCCGGGCCGATATCGGCCGGCATCCCGACGATCGCGCCGTCCTGCGTGGTGGCCTGCGCGAACGTGTAGCGGATGAACTGGTTCTTGTACTGGCCCGCGTTGTAGGGTGCCTTCGACAGGTCTTCGAGGCCGCCGCCCGCCGCGAACCGGCCGATGAAGCCGACTTCGACCGCCATCACGTCGGGCAGATCGGAGCTGGTCGCGAGCGCGGTGGTCATCGCGTTGTGGTGGTCGGCGATCGCCAGCGACGACACCTTGATATCGACGTCCGGATGGAGCTTCTTCCATGCGGGCAGCGCGTCCTTGATCTCCTGATCCAGCTTCGGGAAGACCGCGACCGTCAACGTGGTGTTGGCTTGCGCGCCGACTGCCGCGAGGCTGAGCAGCACGGCGGCGGCAGGACCTGAAAGGCGAAATTTCATTACTCGTCTCCTTTTGAACCGTTTTGTTGATTGCGTTCGGTTGCTTATTGCTTCTTCTTTTTGCTTCGTTTGCTTCTTTGTGCTTGCTTGCGTTTTACCTGAGAATTGTTAGCGGTAACTTAAAAACCCGACAGTTTTGAAAGCGCTTTCATGACGTTGCAAAAAAAATGCCCCTCGGGGTGCTGCAGCCTGATGGCTGCGAGATGTGCTAACTTCGCGCCGCTTTTCGCTTCGATGGAGGCGCGAGCCGGCAAGTGGTTTCCCGCGTCACGAGCGTGAGCGGAATCGGGTTCAGCGCAATGGGCTGCTTGCGGATCATCTGCACGATCCCCTGAGCCGCGAGGCGCCCGATTTCATAGGTGGGCTGGCGGACCGTCGTCAATGGCGGCGTCATATACGACGAGGTAGGCAAATCGTCGAAGCCGACCAGCGAGACGTCTTCCGGCACGCGCAGACCACGATGAAAAATCGTGAGCCGCGCGCCATAGGCGGTCTGGTCGTTCGCGCAGAAGACCGCACTGAACACGGGGCCGCGTGCGAACAATCGCGCCATCGCCGCCACGCCGCCCGTCTCCAGATAGTCGCCCTGTTCGACGAGTTCGGCGTCGAAGCCGATGCCCGCTTCTTCGAGCGCCATCCGGTAACCGTCGAGGCGCTCGATCGCATCCTCGTGATTGGACGGCCCAGCGATGAACGCGATCCTGCGATGGCCCTGCTCGATCAGATGACGGGTTGCGTCGCGCGCGCCCTGCACGTTGTCGAGCGGCAAGCTCGCGAGCGTCGCGCTGTTTTGCAGCGAACGTCCCAGCACGAGCAAGGGCGCATGCCTGGAGTATTCGTTGAGCGAGGGCTCGTCGAGTTGGGCATGCAACAGAATCATTCCGTCGACGCGGCGCGCGATGAATTGCTCGAGGCGCGCCATCTCGTCCTTGACGTTCCAGCGACTGCTGACGAAGAGCGCGGTGAAGCCCGTCTCCGACAGACCGTCTTCGATACCGCGCAGCCACTCCGCGTAAAACGGACTGGACACGGTTTGTGTGAGCACACCGATCGTGTCGGTCCTGCCGCTCGCGAGGCTGCGCGCCAGCACGTTCGGCCGGTAGTTGAATCTCGCGATAGCCTGCTCCACCGCCTTCTGCTTGGCCGGCAATACGCGCGCCGTGCCGTTCAGGATGCGCGACACCGTGCTGGGGGAAACGCCGGCTGCCCGCGCAATTTCCTCGAGTGTCACATTGGGTGGATTAGGGCTGTCGTCGATCATGTCCACAGCATACGATTTTTTGAAAGCGCTTTCAAACGTGAGTAAACCCTACCCGGTTGTGCATAAGCGCTGGGCGGGCGACCCAAAAAACAGCCAGTGCGACGAGGGTGGAGGATTGCGTCGCACCGGCCTCTCTAGTGAAGAGATATAAGCAGTACTTTAAAACCCGGAGATCACTACACTACGCACTACTCACTACTTGCCCGTTAAGGCAGGTCCAGCTTAGAACGTCGTCATGATGCCCGCGAACACGCCGGTCTGGCTCTGGCCGTAGTTCGGGTTGCTGTTGGACGACGTGTTGGTCGCCGCATCGAAGTTGTTGTTGCCGTACGGCCCGTTGCCCAGGTTCAGGTTCGACGTCGAGCTGTTGTGGACGTAGCCGGCTTCCGTGTAGAGGAAGGTGCGCTTGGACAGGGCGTACGTCGCGGCGAGCGTGAACAGCGTCGCGTTGCCGTTGCCGTTGTTCGCGTTCGCGTGGAACACCGCGCCCGTAATCGCCGTGGCATTGGTCACCTGCCACGCTGCGCCGACCCATTCGTGATTGACGCTGGTCGGTGCGCTCACGCCGATCGGCTGCGACGCGTCGCTCACGCCCATGCTCGAATTGGTTGCGTCGGGTGCGCTCAGATGCTGGTAGCCAGCGTACAGCTTCACCGGGCCGAAGACATACGTACCCCCCGCGAGGATGGAGCGCGAAGCCGAGTAGACGTTGTTGAACGAACCGTTCGCGCCGCGGACTTCGTCGTAAATCACGCGGAAGTCGCCGCTGCCGAACGTGTAGACACCTTCGACGGCGTTGGTGCGGCCCTGACCGGTCGGAACACCTTGCGCGTTATTCGGCGCCGAGTTCCAGCTCGTGTTGTTGGTCAGCGAATACTGTCCTTTGAGGACGAGGCCGCCAAGCAGCACCGGCGAGTTGTATTCCGCGCCGTTGTTGGCGCTTGCCCAGTTACGGCCGCGCACCAGCGTCGAGATGGCGTAGCGCTGCATCAGCTGTGGGTCCGTGCCCCAGCTGTCCTGCGACAGTTCGCCGGCGCCGAGGTTACCCATCTTGAACAGACCGAAACGGTCGTTGGTGAAGCCGACCGTGGCGTGGCGGCCGAACAGATTGCCTGCGGACGCGCCGGTCATCGTGTTCAGCTGGCCTTCCAACTGGAAGACCGCCTTGGTGCCGCCGCCCAGATCTTCGGCGCCTTCCAGGCCGAACCACGAGCAGCCCCAGTTACCGCTCTGAGCGGCCCATGCGTGACCACCCGGCAGGCCGGTCTCGTATTGAATACCGTTGTCGATACGGCCATACAGCGTGACGCTGCTCTGCGCGTGGGCCACCGTCGCAGCTGCCATCATGGACAAAGCAAGAACTTCTTTTTTCATTAGATATCCTATATACATTTTGGCGTCTCCAAGCCGCTCGGGATGTGCTGATTCACCGCACTCCCCGCTTTGCTGAAATGTCCGATACACATTTCGAGGCGATTATAGGTAGCGCCAATGCGCTGCGTATCGATCTTCCGTGTCAGGGAAAACGCTGTTGCACATAGCGGTTGCGCGCAATTCAATGACGAAGTAGCACGCGCTTCGTGACCATGACGCCGTGGTCATGTGCCTGGCAAATCCGTTTGAATCCATGCAACGAAAAGCCGCCAGAAGGACGTGCGCTGCCTGCCGGGCTGTTCGCGGGACGCCAGGAAACGTTCGAACACGCACGTGCGCCGATCTTGATGTTGTGCAAATGCAACGACGAACTGCGCGCCGCTTGCAGATTTCGAGGTACCGGTAACAAAAAATGTCGCCGTCACCCTCCTTCACACTCCCGGCAGTGACACGCGAGTCACCTGGCTGACGAACCTTCGAACCGCCGCTCTGGCCGCCGTCAGCAGGCCCCGGCTTTCGGGACTATGATCAACAGATACGACGCTGAGCCACGACTCGTGCTCCGTGTTGGCAGATCGCGAAGTGCGATCTCGTCGACGCATCCACGAGGGCTCGCCGCGCCATGCGGAAATCGCTCAATGGGTCTTCACGAGTGTGCTCCGGCGGCTTGGCGTCACGCCGTCAATCCAACGCCGCGTTCCCCACGATGAACGCGCAAGCTATTCGCCGGGCGAGAACAAAACCCCAAACGACCCGACAGACAAAACCCCTGATCGCGCCATCCATAGAGGCAGGCATGGTGCGCACGGGGATTTTTGTCATCGCCTTCCGCGGCCCCTCCCGTAGTGGACCGGAAGACCTGCTGCCGGCGTTCGCCGGCACAGTTGCCTCTCGTTAAGGAGCTATCGTGAAAATAGCCATTGCTTCCACTCTCGCATTGTTGATTTCCAGCGCTATCGCACCGGCGGTCCATGCCGAAGGCGATTCGTCGGCCGCCGACCGGCAACTCGCCCATAACGTTCGCGTCAGCTTTGCGCATAGCGGCGTCAGCCTGTCTCACGTATTCGTCTTTGCGCGATCGGGACAGGTCACACTGGTCGGATGGGTGCCCGAGGGCACGCAGGTCGCGCTGGCCGAGCAGAGCGCCCGCACCGTTGACGGCGTCACCTCGGTGAACAATCTGCTCTCGCGATCGGGGGGACGGTTGAATTGACGTTGAAATCAAACGATATCGCTGCGCGGACGACAAGCCAAACCGTCCGCGCGCTAAATAGTGGTCTGCTTCGGCAGCTTTGATCGCCCGGGAAATGGAACTGCGCTGGAACACCTGAACGACAGCGAGATCATGTCAGTGACTACACCAATCGCCCAACTTAAGCGGCAGCGCCCGCGGTGAGCACGGCGCCCGCAAGCGTTGCGCGGAACGTCAGTTCCTCGCGCGCAACGCCCGGCTCGACAGGACGGAGCCATCAAACGCGCACCGTCACCTCGCCCTCGCCCTCGCCCTCGCCCTCGCCCTCGCCCTCGCCCTCGCCCTCGCCCTCGCCCATCGGCAGTGTGATGCTTACGCCAGATTCCCCCGCCTGCATCGGCAAGCTGCCCGCATCCCGCACGCTATGCCGCCGACGTAGCACCAGACGCAACGGGGCTTGCACGCCTTCGTGCCGGACCCGCAGCATGTCGCCCTGACGGGTCACCCTCACATGCGTCACCGCCGTGCCGTCCAGATCGCGCAGGGTCACGGTGGCCGTTGCACCATCGCCCAGCTCGAACAGGTGCAGCTCGCTGCGTCTCGCGTAGTCGTAGTCGGCACGCTGATCCTCGGTGCCAAGCGCGAGCAGCGTATTGGGCCGCATGTAGAGCGGCAGGCTCGTGAAACCGTGCGACTCACGCATCCAGCGGCCGCCATCGAGTTGCTTGCCGCTGAATAGGTGCGTCCGGCGTCCCGCGGGCAGATAGAAGTCCACGTCGCCCTCGGCGTTGAACACCGGCGCCACCAGCAACGCATCGCCGAGCAGGTACTGGCGGTCGAGGTAATCGCAAGCGGGATCGTCGAGGAATTCCAGCAGCATCGCGCGCAGCATCGGCGTGCCATGATCGACCGCCTGTCTTGAAGCAATCCACCCCCATCTCCAGCAGGCGGCGCAAATGTCCCGCATACCAGCCGGCGGCGGCCGGATTGGTAAAGTCGACGATGCCCTGACCGGGCTGCCAGCGGTTCCACTGCCAGACGTCGCCGTTCGGCTTGCGCAGCAGGTAGCCCCTCGCCATGCCTTCGGCAAAGAGCGGCGACGGCGCGGCGGTAACGAGTGGCAATAAAGCCTGTACCGGTGACAACAAACTGTGGCCGACCTTCGAGTAACTTTGAAATTTATGCGTTATCGATGGGTTGTCACGCCGCTCTTCGCGCAGTGGCATGGCCGCGCGAGTTGTGACGTTACCCGCAACGGAAGCCAGCAATTTAGAGTGGTATGTTTGCACTCAATCCTCGTGATGCGGAGCGTCTCATGAATAGATTTGGAGAATTGACGGAACGCAGATTGACGCAGGCGCGTCGGCTGTTGGCAATCGCGCAAACCGGACTGCATTACGCGACGGAGGCATTCGACCGCGAACGCTACGAAGAGATACTACGCATTGCCCACGCCCAGCTAGCCGAACTCGCTAACATGCAAACAGAGGAGGTTGCGCAACTTTTTGCTCGCGAAGAAGGCTACGCCAATCCGAAGCTCGACGTCCGATGCGCGGTATTCACCGGCACTGGTGAAGTTCTGCTCGTGCGCGAAGCGGCCGATGGTCGCTGGTCCCTCCCTGGGGGATGGGCTGACGTCGGTGCCTCGCCGGCTGAGAACGCTGTACGTGAAGTTCGCGAGGAAAGCGGGTACGCCGTAACCATCAAGCGACTCCTCGCACTTTGGGACATGCCAAAACACGGGCACCCCCCATCTGTCTTTCACATCTGGAAACTTGTGTTCCTCGGAGAGATTGGCGCTTTGAGCGAGATTTCCGGCGTTGAAACGAACGCCGCCGGTTTCTTTCACATTGACGCACTGCCTCCGTTGTCGCTGGGTCGCATTTTGCCTCAACAGGTCCGGAAACTTTACCAACTCCAATGTAATGGGGGTGTGGAGTTTGACTGATTCAACTTTGCCACGATAGTTGGCGGCCGCTCGCGCCCACAACGGCGACATCGCATAATCTCTCCGAATGTGGATGCGATGTGTGTATCCTCCCAAGGTTGCCTCCTGGGGAAGCGCCTGTGAAATATCCACTGATTCTGGGATTCGGTATCGTCGCTATCGACGTCATCGTGTGGCGTTTCCGACTTCCTGCTCACGAGTTCTCGCGGCTCCTGATACGCCTTGCGCTTTTTTCCGTGCTGAGTTGGGTACTCTTTGGGTCCGGCCTGAGTCCATTCACACAAGCACCCGACCTGGGCGCGGTCGAACAGCACTGGTTAGGCCAGGTGCTGGAAATAATCTGGTGGTTGATGGCGGCGCGACTGCTCACCCTCTCCCTTGATACGCTGTTACTTCCAAGTGCGTGGCGACGGCAGCGGTTATTCTCGGATGTTTTCGGTGCTGTCGTATTTCTTGCCGCGATCGTGGCAGCTCTCGGTTTCGTGCTTGAGTTGCCGGTGCGTGGGCTCGTCGCCACATCGGGCGCCCTCGCCATCGTACTTGGCCTGGCAATCCAGAGCACACTCAGCGACGTCTTCGCAGGCATCGTGCTTAACACCACTGAACCTTACTCGGTTGGCGACTGGGTGATGATTGATGACGTTGAAGGCAAGGTGGTCGAGATGAACTGGCGCGCCACGCATTTGCTTACCGGTCAGGGAAACACGCTTATTGTTCCCAATGCTGTCGCCGCAAAGGCAAAGATTTCCAACAACAGCAGGCCAGCGAATGTTCATGGCCTGTCGCTGGTCCTGGAGATTGAGCCAGAGGCACGGCCTAAGACGGTGCTCGATGCATTAGGCCAGGCGCTGACCGGTTGCAACGCTATCCTTGCCGCCCCTGCTCCCTCGGCCCGCATGAAGCGTACTACGCTGAACTCGGTGCAATACGAGGTGGTTGGATTCGTCGACGATATGAACAAAAAGCTCAGCGCATCCAACGAGCTTTTCGACCTCTGTTATCGACATCTCGCCGCATCGGGCGTGGCACTGCGTGCCTTGGGGATGCCCGCGCCAACCCCTACCGCGCATGACGCCAAGGAAGCACTTCTAAAACGGGTAAGCCTGTTCGAAAGCCTGACAGGCGATGAAGTCACATGGCTTGCAGCGCGGCTTTCGAGACACGAATACCAAGCCAATCAACAAATCCTGACGTCTGAAGCAGTCCCGGACAGTCTTTCAATTGTCCACTCCGGCGTCCTTGCCGTTACCTTTGCTGAATCGTCCGGCAGCCGTGAAATTGCTCGTATTGGGCCGGACGAAACATTTGGCGAAACCGGGCTACTCGCTGGACTTCCCATGCATGTTTCCATTGCGACTCTTACCCCTTGCGTGCTTTATCAGGTAAGCAAGGACGATATGACTTCGTTCCTGAAAGAGCATCCCCAGGTGGCGAAGCAGATGTGCCGATTGCTGGCCTATCGTCAGGATGCGATTGGCAAACTAATGACAGCTATTCCTGCAGCGAAGGACACCGACCATTCGGTCTTCCAGTGGCTCTTCGACAAAGTTCGGCAACTGCACTCCCTGCGCGACGATTCGTGAATTTCTTGCGGATGCAGACGCTTGTCGTGCTTCTCCCAATGCAGCAACTCGCACGATGACCAGGTCGTGGTGGTGCGACGCTTGCCACCACGTCTGTATTATTGCGGTCCAACTTCATGAATCTTTAATGCTTCGATACCCAGGAGGCAAAGCCGCAGAAGGGCTTGAATTCAGCGGGAGCAGTACAGCGCTCTCCGGGAGGGCCTTACCGCCAGGTCGCCTGCCCGGTGTTGGTGGGCATCAGTGCTACGGTTTTGGCCGTCCTCGAACCCATGGCTTGCTGAGTGCGTCATGTTTCAGGCGCGGGGTCGTCACTTTCGGTTTGGGCAGCGAACCCATCCTTCATGGCGTAGTCTTACTTGCCAACGGTGAAGTGTTTCACCCGAAATCAATCTGAATCAGGCCCCGATGCGCTCGACTTTCACCAAATGGTTGTTCATCGTCTACCTTCTCGGTAGCGGGACGCTGTATTCGATGGTCATACTGCTCCTGTTTCCTTTCGTCGGCAGGGCTGGACGATACTGGCTGGCAAAACAATGGTGCCGGGCACTGGTGATTGTGATGCGCGTGCTGCCGGGAGTCTCATGTACGGTTGATGGGCTCGAACATATTCCTGAAGGGCCAGCGATACTACTGTGCCGTCACGAATCGACCTGGGAAACTCTCGCATTTCTTGCACTTTTCCCACGGCGGATCAGTTTCGTTTTCAAGGAAGAGCTTCTTCGTATTCCCTTTTTTGGATGGGTGCTGCGCGGCCTCGATATGGTCAGTCTGAACCGCGGCTCCGCTCGACAAGCTCACCAGGCTGTCACGCAAGAAAGCGCTGAGCGACTGGCGAAGGGAGACGTCGTGGTCATTTTCCCGGAGGGCACCCGAGTGCCCCATGATGCGCCGTTAAGGATGACATCGGGAGGCGTGCGATTGGCTTGCGCGACAGGCGTACCTGCTGTCCCGGTGGTCCTCAACGCGGGCAAGGTCTGGCCGGCGAAAGGCTGGCCCAGCGGCCGCGGGCGAATTCGTGTAGTTGTCGGGCCGGCCTTCTCCCCTCGAGACCTGTCACAGCAGGAACTGGGGCGAGCCGTTCACGAGTGGATGAGAGAAGAACTGCAGCGGCTTTGATACGTCATAAACCGGAATGGACTTGGACGGTGCGCACGGCCGATAGCACACGACTTCTGTCAACTTGAATGGCGTCGACACCTGCGTGCGGGAGGCGTTCGCCCGCCGCACAAAGAAGTCGCCGAATCGTTCAGCCTCTATCCCGCGACCATCTCCCGATCCTGTAAGTGACGAGATGTAGTTAGGTACAGACTTTGTTTTTCGCTAGCGTGGGGCTATGCCACTAAAAATCATAGATTCAGCGTAAGCGTCTGGTCAGCGGGCCTGGGACGGGAACCGGATGGCGTCACTGTCGCGCTCACGCAGCGTCAGCGGCCACACGCATGGCTCGCGCTGCACCGTAGGCCGCGACGAGGTCGGGAAATTGCGCGAGCAGCGCCTGCGCGAGGCGCTGCCCCAACGCATAGGCGTCGAGCATGAAGCCGGTCAGACGCGGTGCCAGGTATTCCGGCAGATCGCCCGCCAGCACGCCGCCCGAGATCGCGAGATCGCGTCCCGGTGTCTTGTCCAGTTCGTAAAGCTTGCGATAGGCGCCGATCGCCATGCAGTCGCTCTGGAACATGAGGGCGCCTGGCGGTTGCGCGAGTTGCAGCAACTGCTCCGTGATCAGATAGCCGCCACGCTCGGACAACTCGTTGCGCTGTATGTAGTCGGCGGGCACCTTCACCATGCCGCTTCATCGCTTTCTGCCGTGCGCGGCGATAGACATGCGCCTGCATTGCGTCGTTATCGGGGACACCCAGCGCGATGCACCGATGCGCCGATGCCCGAGCGCCTCGAGCCGCGCGACACCCGCGTCAGCCGCCGCTTCGAAATCGAGGTCGACCCACGCGTGCTCGCCGCCCGATTCGCTGCGGCCCAACGCAACGAACGGGAAATTGCGGCTCATCACGTAATCGAGCCGCTCGTCGTGCTGCCGCGTGCCGGCGAGGATCACGCCGTCGACGTGGCGCCGCTCGACAATGCGCCGCAAGCGGGCGAACTCGTCGTCCCATGACTCGCTCGCATACATGACGAGGTCCATGCCATGCTGGGCCAGCACCGATTGCAGTCCATCGGCCAGCGTCATGAAGACGCCGAGCGTGTATTTCTCTTCTTCGCGCCGCATCGGCAGCATCAGTCCGATGATGTCCAGGCGGCCCTTGCACAAACTCTCCGCCGACTTGCTCGGCGCATAACCGTGGGCAAGCGCCGCGGCGCGCACGCGCTCGCGGGTCTCGGCGCTGACTTCGTCGCTGTCGTTCAATGCGCGCGAGATCGTGGAAACAGAAAGATTGAGCTCGCTGGCGAGCTGTCGAATGCCCATGCGCTGGTCTGGCCAAGGTTGTAATCCGGCGAAGCTTATTAAACTGACGCCGCGCTGCCCTACGAGTTTGTGGGCACCGCGAAGGTTCGGCGTGCCGATGACGATGAAGCGTCGCGCGGTTGCTGCACGCCGTATCGGCTGCGCCGGATCAGTCAGGTTAACCCCGCATAGCGAAGGTCCGTGCCGCTACCTAACATCCCTATGTTACCGTTAACGTTACAAGTAGTTAAAGACCGCTCAAATCGAAAACACACCACAAGGAGACAAAAAGAATGCGCACTCGACGTCCCCCGCTACGCCTGCTCTGCATGGCCGCCGCCCTGTGCTCCGTTGTCTGGAGCGCCGGCTGCGCGAACAGCCAGGCGAGCGCCGCTCACGACGGCCCGCCCCTCGCCGCGGCGCCGGCAGAAGCACCGCCGCAACTGCGAAACGTAATGGCTGCGCATTTCAAGGTAGGCGCCGCGATCGAACCGGACTCGATCGACAACCCGGCTGACGCCGCGCTCCTCGCCACGCAGTTTTCGAGCTTGACCGCCGAGAACAAGATGAAGCCGGGCACGATCGGTGTCGGCGAGGGCAAGTACAACTTCGCGCCGGCCGACGAGATCATCGCATTCGCCCAAGCCCACGGCATCGCGGTGCGCGGGCACACGCTCGTTTGGCACTTCAGGAGCGGCGACTGGAAAGAAGCGCCGGACTGGTTCTTTGCCGGCGACCCCAACGACCCGCACTATCACGACATCGTCGCGGCACGGCTGCGCCGCTATGTAACCGACGTGGTCACACATTTCCGCGGCAAGGTCTATGCGTGGGACGTGGTCAATGAAGTCATCAGCGACGACCCGCATCAGGTCTATCGCGAAGACAGTCCGTGGTATCGCGCGCTCGGCAAGGATTACATTGCGATCGCGTTCCGTGCGGCGCGGGCGGCCGATCCGAACGTCAAGCTCTATATCAACGACTACAACACCGACGATGCAGGCAAGCGCGCGAAACTGCTCTCCGTGATTCGCGAGTTACGCGCCGAGGGCGTGCCGATCGACGGCGTCGGGCATCAGATGCACATCAGCGTCAACTGGCCGCCACTGCCGAACATCAAGCAGGCTATCGACGACGTCGCCGCGCTCGGACTCGAGAACCAGGTGACGGAGCTCGACGTGAGCCTCTATACCGACTCTGGCGAATGCTGGAGCAACCCGCATGCGTGCCTGCCCGACCTCGGCCGTCCGGTGCCGAACGACGTGATGCGCGCCCAGGCTCAGCGCTATCGTGCCGTGTTCGACCTGTTCGAACAGGAGTCGAGCATCAAGGCGGTGACGCTGTGGGGTTATACCGACAAGCACACGTGGCTGACGTCGACGCCAGTGCCGCGCAACAATCTGCCGCTGCTGTTCGCGGCCAACCTGCAGCCGAAAGCGGCGTTCTGGACGATCGTCGATCCGTCCTATCAGCCGTAACTTTCGCGTGATTCAAGAGACTGCGATGAGCGGGCGCAGTCTCTCGTCGATCGTCGACTACAGCGGCATCGGCTTGTCACGGCTCATAAGACCCGACCTCGTTGAGTTCCGGCAGCTCGTCAGCCGTTGCGTCCGGCTGCCCCGCGGCGGTTTCGTGAGAGCGCTCGGGCGACTTGACCACGGGATTCGGCAGCTTGCCGATGCCCTCGTCGATGCGCTCCAGCAGATACGGGAAGAACGGATTCGATGCGATCCGGAACATGGAGTCGAGCGTCAGAATCAACGTACCGCGTTCGCCGCGTGGGGCGAGCGTGCCCAGATTTTCGTTGAAATTTTCCTCGTCGTTCGGCGCGATGCCATAGAGCGCGTCCGTCACCGGGAACGGAATCGCGACGTGCGACAACGAAAAAATATCCTGCGGATACTCGATGTCCAAAGGCGTGACATGGGTCTCCACCTGGCCCGCATCGACACTGCGCGCGACGGTGTGGCTCGAGTCCGGCGATGCGTTCGCGATGACCGTGGTGCGATAGTTTTGCGGGCCGGTGCGCAGCAATCGTGAGAGCGCGGTATAGGACGCCACGCGCAGAAAGGTTCTGAATCTCACGCTGCGGTTCACGTCGAACAGCACGACTTCACTGCCGTTCTCGGGAAGCTGATCGTAAAGCGACGACATGACCGCAGGCGTGCTGACGGTGAAATCGGTCACGGACTGGAAGGTCAACACCGGCGGCAAGGCAACCAGCCTGTTCTCACGATGCAGCCGGTTGATCTGATCCTGAATCGTACTCGTGAGCAGATAGGATTGGCGCGCGCCGTTGACCGGGAATGAATTGTATTTGAATGGATTGAATTCCGGCACGATGCCGAGCCAGGCGGCCCGCGCGAATGCCGGGAATACCGCAGGCAAGCCGGCCAGGCCGGCAAAGCGGGCATAGCGGGTCACACCGATCATCGGCGAGATCAGCACGACACGCGTCGGACGCGAGAGCGCAGGATTCTCGATGGAGTCGAGCGCATATTGCAGCGCCAGCGCGCCGCCGTTCGAGAAGCCGACCAATTCCAGCGGCTTGTCCGGACCGATACGCCGGCGCGCTTCACGCACCGCGAGCCGCGTCGCGGCGGCCCATTCACGCCATTCGACGCGCGTCAGCCCGGCCGGCACCGTACCATGTCCCGGCAGACGGATGCCGATTGCGACAAAGCCCCGGTCCCGGTAGCGGCGCGCGATATGGCGCAAGCTGAAAGGCGAATCCGTCAGGCCATGCAGCATCACCACGGCCCCCACGGGCGGCCCAGACGGTTCGAGGATGTACGAGCGGTTCCAGTTCTCCGCGAACTGCTCTGGATAGATCGGCGAGCCTTTGTAATAGCGGTTCGACGGCACGCGCTCGGCTGGCTTCAGTTTCTCGACGACATTGACGCGCACGTCGTTAAAAATCCGCGCCTCCGCCTTCATGTAGGCATTCCAGTCGCCGGCGTCCATTTCCTCGATCGTCATTTCGCGCGGCACATAGGTATGCCAGACCGACAGGTCCGGAGCACGCTGTGCGTACCATGCGCGCATCCCTAGCGCGGCGATGATCAGCAGAACCAGAATCAATGCACTTATCTTTATTACCTTCAGCGACGTGCGTAGCATTCGTGCTCTCTTAGTGAGGATTGCACACTCTCGCAGACAGGCGTCTGCGCCGTGTGCTCATGCCGCCACCTCGACGGCGTTCAGGGGCTCGGGCGCGGGGCCTCGGCTCGCGGTTGTCCATCGTCCGATCATACGCGCTGGCCGGGCCTTGCAACGGCCTGCAAGGCGAAGGCCGTTCATCGAGCCGACGGAGCGAGGCTATTAAAGAGCGCCGTCATGGTTTTCCCAGTTTGGCTGCGATCACGGCGCGCGTTCGTTGCCTGTTCCCGCCTGGATATCCTAAGGTTTTTTATCCATCCGTTCAAACTCTTGTGTCGATCGGTGAATCGCTTCGGCGCTCGCCATGACCATTTGACATTTGCCCAGGAGGCCATGAAGTGCGATGGACTGGGCTACGAAGGGCGCAGGCGCCGCAATGGGCGGTGCTCGAAAGATGAATGGGGTGATCGGTGGCGCCGCACCTTGAATGCGAAACGCGACGTGAACACAATGGAAGGCTTTCACATTGCTTCGGCTTGCGGCAACTCGCCGGCGACGCGCAGAATCGGATTGCTGTTTGTAATGCGGCAGTAGGCACTCAGGCCCATGCCGTTAGATGGCCGGACGACTCGACAGCCGAACCGCCCGGCGTGATGCAAAGCGCGTCGACGCGCACTACGAACGCTGACGGGGCGGGGCGCACTGACCACTCCGCGTCCCGTCCGTCCTGGCGTCTTACTGTCGCCCGCCCCTGATATTGCCAGCCACCCCACCCGCCGCACCGCCAATGAGCGCGCCGGTCCATGCGTCGCCGCCCGAGATCGCCGCAATGCCCGCGCCGCCGGCCGCGCCGATCGCCGCGCCGCTCATCGTTCCCTGTTGTTGCGCGCTCATGTCCGTACATCCGACCACGGCCGCGAAAACGCCAATGCTCATGATCCATCCAAGTCGTTTCATGATCGTCTTCCTCATTGGTTTTTCTTCAGGCCGGGCATGACCATTTCAAACCACAGGGTCTCAATCACCGGGTGCTGGATTCTCGTCGGATTCGCGGCGTACCAGTTGTCGAGCCCCTGGCGCACGCTATCGAGAGTTTGACCTTGCATGCCTTTGGCGAAGCGCGGCGCGATATCGTTGCTATGGGCGGCCGTATTGCCGGCGTAGGCGCGCTCGATTTCAAGCACATTGGCGACGCCGACGAGATACGCCTTCTTGGCCTCCGGCGACGACGCGACCCATTGCTCGCCCGTCACAATCGGAATGCTTTCTGCGCGGGCGGCATTGCCCATCAGGACGAACGACAGACAACCCAGAGATAACAGCGTTCGCCATTGTGGTTTAGTTGCCATCACGTACTCCATGGAAGTTATGTTCTCCAGCAGCTTGCTGCCGACCGTCTCCGGCGGCGTCGATCGAATTGTGTCGAGAAATGGTCTGGGGGCTGTTTGGGTCTCCTTTTCAGACTCGACTTACGCAGTGAAGGCATCCGCTCCGGCGTTACCGGAGAGCTATTCCAACGATGCGCAGAATGACAGATGTCTACCCGGATCACTGGAATTGATTGCGGATACGACCGGTCGGCCGGCACAGTCAGCCAACCTGAACAACCGGCTCGATATAGAGTCTAGGGCCGTTTTCTATAATTTCCAAGCTCATTTCCACGCGGTCGAAACCACAGGGAACGATGATTGCCGCGCGTCGCAATGCAATACAATGGACCCGAAAGAAAGCGGCGCCGGTCACCGGGGGAAAAGAAACTGTCATTCGGCCATAGCGCGTTGAATTCAGTTCCAGTAGTAGTGCAAGCCGCTGATGACAGAAAATCTGTAAAGCTGCAAGAACTCCGATTGCGGGTTGCCGACATTCCATTGGCCGAATGCAAACAACTCGGCGGATGGACTCAATTTGTAGGTCAGTGACAATGCCAGATTTCCTCCATATGGCGTATCGAATGCCTGGATATAGCTCAGTGTCACATCGAGTCTATTGAACAGCTCCGTGCGGCCCCGCTGTACCAATACGTAACGTTGTCCGAGCAAACTCTGCTGCGCCTGCCCCAACAAACCGGCGGCCGCCGCATCGCCCATAGCAAGTGCGGTGTTGCCGGAGCGGATCGCGTTCTGATACGCACGCCTCTCGCCGCTCGCGGCTCGTGTAGCCGTCGCCGTTATAGAGCAGTTCCAGCGTCTGGGTCCATCGGGACAGCAGCGTGTAGCTTGCGCCCAGCAGCGCACTCACGCGCCATGTGCCGTCGTGTGTCTGATTCTGCGAGAGCGTCCAGCCGGCCGACGCCGTTGCCTGCTGTTCGGCAAATAGCGCGTTGCGCCCCTGCCCGACCGACCCATCTCCGTACAGCAACAAGCGCGACATTCACTGGATGGCAGGCATAGCTGTTCCTCCCGAATAAACATGACGAACATGATCTAGTCGTGCGTCATGTACCTCGCCTTGCAATTTGAAGCGCCATTTAGCAATTCCTACTTCGAGAAATTCTTTATATTGGCTCGCGGGATAGGTCTCAACAGCACGTTGCGTGAAGTTCTGGGCGGCCTCGAAGGTTTGGCAAGTCAGGAAATAGGACATAGCATTTGTGAGACCTATGAGATTCTTCAGGACACCGACATTCTGCGTCTCGCAAACAACTATTTCTCATTAACCATCTGGTGCAACGGATTCAGCCTTTTATTCATCGACTCTCGTACCCATATCTGCCAGCGTCAGAACAATTCCCAGCCTATCCAATAAGCATTGGGAAAATCCCGAAATAAGATGCGGAATCAGAAGATGTATCGTTCCGGTCAGGCGCCATCATTGATCGCGCCGGTTCCTCGTGATGGCGGGATGGAGCAGTGGAGCAGCTTGGCGGTCGGCAAACCGGCTTGGCCGTTAGTTGCGTTATAAATTCGGATCGGCAGCCACACACGGCATCGGCGCCGTGCCTGTCTTGCCGCGCATCTACTATTAACAGTCTTTAGCTTGTATTTTTGAAATACAGCGTATAGACTGTATAAACAATTTACAGGCTTTAGCCTGTCATGGTGCCAACGCACCTGCCGGAGAATCGCCGTGGACTATCCCATCAAAACACTGAGCCAGTTGCGGCCAATCCTGCAGGGCTACAGAAAGACCGCCGGTCTCACCCAAGCCGCGATGGCGAGTCATCTCGGCGTGACGCAGCAGACTTACGCACAACTCGAAGCCAATCCGGCGGCGGTCAGCGTGGAGCGGCTCTTCAAGGTCCTGCGGGTGCTCCAGGTCGATCTGAAACTCACTCAATCCGCTGGCGACTCAGCCGAAAACGCCGCTGCGGAAAATCCAGCATCCGCTCCCGCCGCCGCGCCTGTAGCAACTCGCACCACGTCCGCACGCCTCGTACAGAAAGCATCGGCCGTAGCAACGGGCGACGTAAAACGCAAAGCCCAATCGACGCGCAAGCAGACAACGTCCGCCGAAACGCCGGCGCGCATCAAAAGCCCGGCGAAACCCCGCGCGCGGACAAGCACGCGGGAAGTCGTCGGCCATGCCGCGTCTGAAGCCCAACGCGCCGCCGCGAAGGCGAGGCGCGTCAGCAAGAAACGGGAGAACTGGTAAGCATGGCGCGAAGCACGCAACCCAGCCGGCTAAACCTCTGGATGAACGGCCTGCAGGTCGGCTATTGGGAAACGACGCGTCACGGCGAACGTCTTGCATACCGGGACGACTGGCTCGACGATCCGCAAGGACGCCCGCTGTCGCTGTCGCTGCCATTCACGCCGGGCAACCAGCCGTATCGCGGCCAGGTCGTCGCGGACTACTTCGACAACCTGCTTCCCGACAGCGAACCGATCCGCCGCCGGATCGCCACACGCTACCGGACCGGCAGCACCGCGCCTTTCGCGCTGCTCGCCACGCTCGGCCGCGACTGCGTTGGCGCGCTGCAGATGCTGCCGCCGGACGAATCCCCCACCGACCTCACAAGCATCCACGGACGCGAACTCAGCGACAGCGAGATCGCCCAGCTGCTGCGCGGCACGACCTCGACGTCACCGCTGGGACAACACGATCCCCTGGAAGATCTGCGTCTGTCGATCGCGGGCGCGCAGGAAAAGACCGCCCTGCTCCGGCATCGCGACCGCTGGCTGCTGCCTGAAGGCAGCACGCCGACCACGCATATCTTCAAGTTGCCGCTCGGACTGGTCGGCAATATGCGAGCGGACATGCGCACCTCCGTCGAGAACGAGTGGCTCTGCTCGCAAATAGTCGCGGCTTATGGATTGCCCGTCGCCCGTTGCGACATCGCCGGATTCGAGGATCAGAAGGTGTTGATCGTCGAGCGATTCGACCGCCGTCCGTCCAGCGACGCGACATGGATCGTGCGGCTCCCGCAAGAAGACATGTGCCAGGCGACGGCCACCTCGGCGCTCCACAAGTACGAGTCCGATGGCGGCCCAGGGATCGAGGCCATCATGGAAGTGCTCTCCGGCTCCGCGCGCGCGGCGCTCGACCGGCGCAACTTCTTCATCACGCAGATGGTCTTCTGGCTACTCGCCGCGACCGACGGCCACGCAAAGAACTTCAGCATCGCGCACCTGCCCGGCAACCGGTACGAATCCACGCCGCTCTACGACGTGCTGTCCGCTCATCCGATCATCGGTGCGGGCGCCGGCAGATTGCCCGCGCAGAAGGTCAAGCTGGCGATGGCCGTACATGGCAAGAACGTTCACTATCTGCTCAATCAGATCCAGCGGCGGCATTGGATTGCCGAGGGGCAACGCGTCGGATTTTCCGCGGCGACCGTAGAGGCGATGATCGGCGAGCTGACGGCACGCACCGACGCGGTGATCGACGAAGTGTCGTCGCGCTTGCCTGCGGACTTCCCGATGGACGTGGCCGATGCGGTCTTCGACGGTATGCGCCGGTTGAACAGGAAGCTTGCGCAATCGAGGTAGCCGTCTAGCGACGCAACTCCCTCGGCCCCTTACCCGTCCAACGCTTCAGCGCGCGCCGGAAGTTCGCCGGGTCGCTGAATCCCAGCAGCATCGCGATGTCGTCGGTGCTCATCCTGGTGGTCTTCAGGTACTCGGTCGCGAGCGAACAACGTACGTCGTCGACAATCGCCACGAACGACGTGCCCTCGCTTTCCAGCCGACGCCGCAGCGTTCGGCTCGTCATCCGCAACGCTTTCGCGACCACTTCCATGCCCGGAAACTCGCCGGGTTGACGCATCAAAATCTGATACACCTCGCCGGATACGCCTACCGACGTCTTCGCCTCGCCGATGAGCCTGTCACACGTTTCCTGCAATAACGTGGCCGTCAAGCGGTGCGCGAGTTGCGGCTTCTGCTCGAGAATCGCGCTGTCGTAGTGAAGCTCGCATTGCGGCTGATCGAAGTAACACGGACACCCCAGGTACTCGGAATAAATCGCGGCATGCGCGGGCGCCGGATACGAAAAGCACGCCTTGGTTGGCGGGCAGGTTCGCCCAGCGACGTCCTGAAGATGGGTCACGTGCTGGGTGAACTGCTGCTCGATCAAAAACTCGCGCAGCTCGCTCGAAGGACTGGAGATGAACGCATCCGGAAACGTCCAGATGCCCTCGTTGGGATACTCGGTCCACTCGATCGTCAGCGTGGGCGTCGCGAGCTGGTGATACTTCACGCCGAGCCGGAAATAGTCCCGCAGCGAGAGACACGACATCAGCGCATAGCCATACATCCCGTACGCGGACAGATGCAAGCGCGAGCCGACAATGAACGGCGTGGCGGGAGAGCACGACAGCAGGATCGCGTTTCTGCAGACGGCGGCGTATTGCCGGACCGAGGTCAATGCCGCCGCGTCGTAGATCCTGTCGACGTCGACACCGCTGCCCTTGAGGCTGTCTTCCGGCGCAATGCCCTGCTCGCTGAGCACCTCGACCAGCGCGGCGATCTTATAGGGCGCGTAGATGCGCTCGTTCTGCAATGGCAACTTCGTGATCCTTCGCAATAAAGATGAAATCTGCAAACGTATTGAGACAAGAACCATATCAGATTGCAGGATAGCAGCACTCATCCGCCGACGGCGTCATGCACTGACGCCGCACCTTCGCCAGGCCGCTCCCGGCAGGAAGTTCAATCATCGTTCTCGCGTGCCGGCAGCCGTTGCGGGATTCTTACGATTGGTGATCGCCAGGCAGCCCGAGTCGCACGAGGCTTTCAGCACTGGCGACGATTGCCTCATCGCTTGATCGCGGCCTCCAGCCAAGCAGCCGGATGGCCTTTGCGCTCGAAGCGTTCATGTTGATGTCCAGCAATGGAGCAGATGCCTTCATCGCTGCTGAATAGCAGCGATACCCCGCTCGACCGATTGCATGGCTGCCAATTCCGATCATTCCTGCTGAGGCATCGACTGGCCGATCCTCGCCACACTCAGCCAGATGATGAGCGCCGCAGGTCGCCCCCCAGCGGCCGTTTGATTTTCCCCAACGTAGCCGTTCACCCGTGAGGATGCTCTGCGGAGCAGAAACGGTCATGACAAACCGGTCTCTCCCTGACGAAACGCAGGATCAGGGCGTCCAGCGATAAACGGTAATGCTGGAACCTTTGACGTTGTTCTTCGTGACCACGTACTCGCCCGTCGACCGACGAAATGCCCTGACGCCGTACATCGAATCGATGGCGCTGCTGGCGTCAACGGTACCGGTACTGGTGTTGACGAGTGTGGTGTCGAGATTGCCTGTAGCGAGATTGATGGCGTCGATGTTCGGCAAAGCTTGCCCGCTGCCGAACCAGTAGCCGACAAATAGATAGCTGCCCGCCGCGTCAATCGACTTGGCGCCAGCGTGGGTGAGGTTGATCACCGGATTGGGTGTCGTGGTGTTGCCCGCGCTCCAGCCGTGATACACCTCAATCCGCGTACCTATCGACGTCCAGTCCGTACTCCCAACGATCCCCTGCGCGAGAATCATGGTGTCGCTGTCCGCGAGGTAGACGATGCGCGTCAACGGCTTGATGCTCTCGGGAATGCGAATGGGGACACCGGGCCCCCATGTCGGCTTGCCGCTGGCATCGAAGCCGATCAGCGGATAGTGGTAGATGTACCCGGTCTTGTCCAGGCCGGCCCATACGCCCCCCTTGCTGTCGATGCAGAATCCATCCCTGACCGCGGCGGTCGTTTTGAACGCCGGACCGGGAAGCGTGGCGTCCGGTATTGCGATGTAGCCATTCGCCGCATTGAAGTGAAAGAAGTAGTAGATATCGGGATTCTGGCCCGATGCCACGAGGATGCGGTTTGCGCCGACGGTGGCAAGCTGACCGAAATGCTCGTCCCGTGAGCGATCGTTGATGTTGATGCGTGGATCGGATGGATAGTCGAACGGATCGACAGTGTTCGCTACGAAGGCTCCCCCTGCTGTGCCGCTATAGATGTTGGTGCCTCCATAGAAGTCGACACCGTCAGTGCCAGGGTCCGCAGCGGCGATCCCCTCAAAGTTGAGAGACTGAAGCTTCCATTGCAGGCGACCAGAATTGTTGTAAGCGTGAATGTCGGTGCCGCCGTCGCGGCCGAGATCCCAGCTTCCGCCCCATGGATTGTTGAGCACATAGAGGTTGCCTGCGGTGTCCTTGCCGATGCCAGTGACGCGGGTAAAGCGCTTGTCGCCAACCTGCCCTTTGATGCCCGTCGTGGTATCGAGATAACCGCCCTGAATACCGAACGTACCGACCAGCGCCGGCGTGCCCGAGAGCTTGTAGCGCTTGATGTTCATGTCGGGGCCTTCGTCCCCGACCATGAGCTGCCCCGATGACGCATCGAAATAAAGCGCCGATGGCCGCGCCCCACTCGGCATCTGGATGGTGTTCAACAACGCGCCGCTTGGACTGAACTCGACGACCGAGCCCTCACCCTTCTGGGCGACCCAGACGTCGCCCGCGCCATCCACTGCGAGGGCACCCGGGCCCGTGACGTCGATGTCGCGCTTCCAGACACCGTCGGCGGTGAATATCCGGACGCGGTTGCCATAGAAGTCGCTCGCATAGAGGAGCGAGGCCGCCGTGGCCAGTCCAGTGACGACGTCGACCCGGGGCAGGTTGTTAAATGCACTGACCTGTATCAAAAGATCGCGAGTCCTGGTGGTGCGGTTGTATCGGCCCACCGCACCACTTCCGTATGTCCCGCCAGGCTGCAGTGCCACGAAGATCGACGTCGCGCTGCCCGTGATCGCGCCGCCCTGAAACTCTCCGTGCGCCCCGATCGAGCCGAGGCTCTTGCCGGCCTGGTAGACAGCGACGCCACCCTCGTACTCGTCCCACATCGAGGCCGTGTAGATAACGCCTTCGGGCGCGACCCACATGGAACGCGCGGTGTTACCGACGTGGGCGGCGAGGGTGCCATAGGTGTTCGCCAGCCAGTCCGTGGTGTTTTCCGACTGACTGGCTGGCGCAATCGAGGCGATCACTGCAGCGAGAATCGCAGCATGAATGCGCTTTTGCTCGACCATGACCGATGCTCTCCAAGGGTAGTGATCATTCACGTGAATGATCGGCCAGCGAGATTCCAGATTCGTGATCGGTGGCTTACGTATGAACATATGCAACTCTTTGCGCCTTTGCAAGCCGCACCGCGACTTTGCATACGGACACGAATTGCTATCTCGAACGAATCTCGACCTCCTTTCTGTCGGCCGCCTGCTGTCTCATGCACAGGGCATTCTTTCTTATTGCGCGTAATGCGGCGATCGGCAGCAAGCGACCTCATGGCAGCAGTCCTGCGACAGAGGGGATCAGCTGAGTTCCGGTGAATTGCAGACGTTTCGGCGCTCGGCAACAATGATCAGGTGGCGCAAGGACGCATGTCGATCGGTCACAATCGGACACCTGTCATCGCTTCGCTCAGAGCCCACAACTGCTCTGCCATGGTTAGATCGATTGCCCAGGGCAGCACGCCGTCAGGCGTCGCATGATCCGCAGGCACACTAGCCGCAATATCCGCGTTCTCGCAATAGACTCCGCCGATTCCATCAAGCGCAGAATTCGTCGCACACCATACGGTCGTCGCCGCGCCCTGCTGCACGGTCTTGTACAACCCGCGCTGCGCTTCGGGTATCTCGCCATCCTTGTTCCGGTAACCGAGCGCCTGGAGTTCTTTCATCGTGATGAATCGCTGCAAGTTTGTCTCGATCCGGCCCGGGTGTACCGCGAACGCCCGTACACCGTGCGGCTCACCGCGGCGGTCGAGTGCGATGGTAAACAGCACGCTGGCGGTTTTGGACTGCGCGTACGCACGCCACTTGTCGTAGTCGCGGCGTTCGAAGTTCGGATCGTCGAAGTCGAACGCGGCACGCCGGTGTGCGCCGGACGACAACGTCACGACACGCGCATGGCAGGTGCGCGTGAGCGCAGGCCAGAGCCTTGCCGTAAGCTGAAAATGCCCCAGATGATTGGCGGAGAACTGGGACTCGTAACCGCGGGCGTCGCGTGCGAGCGGCACGGCCATGATGCCGGCGTTATTGACGAGCAGATCGAGCGAACGTCCGCTGGCGACGAAATTCACGGAGAAGGCATCGATCGAAGCCGGATCGAGCAGATCGATCCGAGCCACCTCGGTGCCCGCGATATCGCTCAGTGCTTCGCGTGCTTTATCCGGCGCTCGCGCGGGAACGATCACCGTTGCGCCCGCCTGTGCGAGTGCACGCGTCGTTTCGAGTCCGATGCCCGAGTGCCCGCCGGTCACCACCGCGGTCTTGCCGTGTAGATCGATGCCGTTGATTACTTGTGCGGCGGTGCTGGTCGAACCGAAGCCGGAGTGAAGGGGCGTTTGTCTGGCTGTCATCTGCTCTTCCTGAAGTTAAAAGGTGTGCAACGCCGCCCGGCGTCAAACGGGCTGGTCCGCTTGGTAATACTCAACGACGAGCCCGTCAGGATGCCGCACGGTGAAATTCCGGCCGCCCGCCGCGGCGCGCGGTTCATGCAGAATCTCCGCACCCTGGGCACGCAGCTGCGGCAGGAACTCGTCAAGCGCGTCGACGATGAATACCGCCTGCGCGTCACGCACAGGGGCGAGTGCTTCCGGACTACCGGCCAGAACGATCACTGCGCCGATCACTGCGATTTCGATACCGACGGAGTCGAGCCGGATACGTCGTTCGCACGATTGTCCCAGGACCGCTTCGTAGAACGCGACAGTGCGTTCTAGTGCTTGTGGCATGACGTAAAGACGAAAGGCTTTGTGCAGGATCTGCATGGGTCTATGCCTCGTGATGATCGATGACGACACATTCGAAATTGTTCGCCCGGGCTGCAGCCGCCATGGCTTCGGGCAACGCGGCGAGTGGAGAGATGCGTGAGCGCGGCAGGTCGATGTCGAGCGGACCGCTACCAGTCAGATCGAGCAAACGTCGCTGCGGTGCCATGGGCATCGGGGCCAACCGCCCAGACGTTCGAGTTGCCATGCTTTCATAGCGTGTCCTTGACGGCGTTTGGGATCGCGCGCCGGTTATCAAAAGATGCTGGCCGCAAGTCCCCAGGCCAAGTAAATCGATCTCGACCAATGTTCACCGGAAGTGGCAAAAGGATCTCGTGCAGGTTTTCTCGCCGCTTCAGTGGCGACAATGATCGCGCGGGAGATTGACCGCGGCTATAATCAATAAGGCTGAGTTCTTATTCGATCGTACATTTGTGGACGCGTTATTAGACGTACTGTCGATGTTGCGGGTCGGCAGCCGATCGATTCGCCGTAGTGACGGCGTGGTCCGATATCAGGGCGACGGCGACGAGGAACGCGTCAGTCTTGCGAGCGGCCGCTTTACTTGAAAGCGACGTCACTGACTTGTTGCTTAAGCACTTGACCCCGCTGATCCATCTACGCGCAGCCGACCTCGATGCGCACGCGTTATCCAGCGTGCTGGATTTGCTGATCTGAGAGGGATTTTCGTGCGCGAATCGACGGCTGCTTTCCAACGCAGCCTGGATGATCAATTGCCGGTCAGCGAAGCGCAGTGACGGCCTACGATACCTGGCGTTAAATCACACTGGCCGAATCGTATTGGAAATCGAAAAAACGTTCTCGCCGGCGTATACGAAATCACGCTGCATTTCGACATGCCACTTCAAGAAGTTCCGACTGTTCGATTTCCGTGGAAGCATCCAATCATGCAGTTCAATGATCACCAGCGGAAATCTGTTTAATTCCTCGGAGTGGCGTGAAAAGAGGTCCGACTCTGCGCCCTCGATGTCAATCTTCAGGATGAACGGCGTTCCGCTCGATTTCGCTATCACCTGTTCCAGCGTCATCGCTTCAACGGCGTACGAGTGATCGGTGGGCTGCTCAGCCGTACGATATCCGCAGGCGCCTCGTCCCGGATCGTCCAGATAAAGCGTACCACTGGTCGCTGCAATGGCGGCGTTCAGCGGCACCACAGATGGGAACGAGATCGAGTTGCTCTTGAGGAGTTCGTAGTTCGATACGTCCGGCTCAATAGCCAGGATCTTCGCTTTCGGATACGTGAGCGCAAACCAAACCGCACTGGCCCCGATGTTGGCCCCGGCGTCGACGATGATCGGATCCGGACAGGCCCGGTAAAAGTCGACTATCTCTTGCGCCCGGCTAAGATGGTCCGTTGCATACACCCGTCGAAAAAAAATCTGCTTGCACACCGTTCGGTCCGGTATTGAAGGCCGGAAATTGAAGCGCCTTCCGCCGGGAAGCCTCAACCCGTGCAGACCGTATCGAGCGGTTCCCCAAGCATCGGGAGACTGATCTTTGGGTCGCAGCAATCGCACGAGCCCTGGTGGCAACATGTCCTTCAGGGTGGACTTTACAAGGTCGTGCATGTTGGTTCTCCGCGTGATCGTATCGCTGGTTGGGACAGCAGCTGCATCGACAGGAATCTGCCGATACTCAAAAGGCACGCACCCCTGCTAGGGTAGTCTACGGATTTCAGCAATTCACCTCGGGCCTCTCCCTATTTCCGGTATACGCGCCAACCTTGTTTAGTTCAAAGTCCCAGCTGCGGCGGACGGCGCTGGATCGGTGATGAGTGGCGTGCCGCGAAAGCCGCTTCCCCGGAGCAACGGCCGCTACTATTTATGTTGTTATGTGATGGCCGACCGACGCGGGTCGTTATAGTAGGCATCGGTCCAGGGGACTCTCCCGAAAGACACGGCCTGCGCGCCTGCGCGACACAGCGCGCCTGAGCCAAAGGGGATCCGTACGATTCAGGGAAGGGTTCATGCCCTCCAGAAGCGCAAGAAACTTCGCCGGTGAGTACGGCTTTCGAAGAAATGCAGTGGGACGAGCGTCTGCCGGCACCCTGTCAACTGCCGATTGCAGCAGGAACGGGACCGAAAAGTAGACGGGGTGTGATGCGACCGACCGCTACAATTGAACACCGCTCATCAACGGCAGCATATTGTCAGCAACGATGGCGCATGAAACCTTCGTGCGGGCATCGTTGTGAGCGTCTGCCCCAATGGTCGCGTATTGCTGGAGCGGATATTTCCTGGCCCGCTCACAGCGCCTATCCAACCTCGACGCGATTACGGCCGGATTTCTTCGCCCGATAGAGCGCACGGTCCGCGCGCTTCATCAACGCGTCAACGTTGACCTCGCCTGCTTCACGTGTGACCACGCCGATGCTGACGGTGAACGGAATCGGCTTAAGGCCCCACACGTGCTCGAAATCCTGTCGTTCGTAGCGCTGCCGAAGGTCGTCCGCGATCATATGCGCAAGATCTGCGTCCGCGCCCGGCAGGGCCGCTACGAACTCCTCGCCTCCCCAGCGAGCGAACAAACTCGGCCTGTCTGTCATTGATGCCCCGACCTTCGCCAGCACGCGCAAAACCTCATCGCCGGCATCGTGGCCATGTTGATCGTTGATCTTCTTGAAAAAATCGATGTCGAGAATGAACACCGACAAATCGTCTCCGGTGACAAGCATTTTCTCTATGCATTCGACAAACTCACGGCGATTTGGCAGACCTGTCAACGCGTCAGTCGTGGCCTGCTTTTTTAGCAGGTCCATTAATCGGGCGCGATCGGTTATGTCGCGCACGACTGCCATGAATTCGATCCCTCCGTTCAGGTCGATTTTGGAGACCGCGATTTCGACTGGTATCACCGATCCGTCGCGATGCCGACCGTACACACTATTACTCTCGTCCATGCGCGGCGGCGTCGCCTGCCGCGCGCCCGGATCGTACGCGTCCGCGAACTGCTGCACCTTGCGCGGATGGTTCGCGCGAAACCTCTCGGGCAACAAGGTGACGATTGGCCGCCCGAGCACCTCGGCTGACGAATAGCCAAAGAGATTTTCCGCTGCGCGATTGAACAGCGTGATGTTGTGCTGATCGTCCATTGCCACGATAGCGTCGTAGGCCAAGTCGACCAAGGCGCGATAGCGCGAGGCATCAACATCCGGCTGCTGCGTCAGATTTAACTTCGCAGCCATGTCGAAACCGGTCACAAGAATCTCGCGAACGCTAACGTCGGCGCTTGTATGCCCGATCAGTTTGAGCGATAGGCGCCACCACCGTTTCCCGTCGCGGAAATCGTAAGTTTGCGCCGGCTCCTGTGCTCGGTCGGACGCAAAGCAAGCGAGGAGTTTCTCGCCAAGCCCGCGCGACGCCGAATCCGTAGTCAGCGCTCCGAATGGAATGGGGAATGCCTGCGAAACTGCACCCGCTCCGCCTGTCAACTGGAAGAACGGGTCGTTGCAGGCGGTGAGGACAAGATTCCCGCGCTCATTGAGCCCGATCATGGCGACGCATACGGCGACGTCATCCATGCCCTGGCTCGGCTCCTTGGACCAATCAGACAAAATCTCACCTTGCAAAAGCTTTATTCAATACCGGGTTTCCGAGCAAGCCCACCTGCGAGCCGCGCGAGCGCCCCGTTGTGCCGCCGTTCGCCATCGATGGCGGCGCATCCTTGATGCTCGGCGGCTACCTATAATCCATGTCGGGCCTGAGCGTAATTCCACGTGCACATCCATCCCCGGCGCCCTTGCACAACAAGCAGCGACTGAAGCCATCGTGCGGCAGGGGTCGGCCTCGTCCGCCACTACACGCGCGTCCGGACTTCATACTCGGATCGCAGCGGACTTTTCGCACTTCCGGCGTTCCCTGAGATGAGCTGAGACCTGATCTACCGACATAGGCTTACCGAACAAGTACCCTTGCGCAAAATCGCAGCGCCGCGACGAAAGCCAGCGTGCAATGTCCTGTCGCTCGACACCCTCGGCGGTCGCTTTGATCCGCAGGCTATTCGCGAGGCCTAACACCGCGGAAACAACTTTCTCGTGCCCTGGCACGCCAAGGTCAAGGAACGAGCGGTCTATTTTTATTTTGTCGATCGCAAGCTGCGTCAGATGGTAAATCCCGGAATAACCCGTACCGAAATCGTCGAGTGCGATACTTATACCGCGCGCGCGAAGCTTCGCCAGACTTTCACGAACTGCCGCGATGTTAGTGACAAGTGCCTGCTCGGTGATTTCCACTTCGAGTCTGCCGGGAGAAAAGTCATGCTCGACCAGCGTATCGTGCAATTGGCCCGCAAAGCCGGTGTCCTCCAGCATCGACGCAGTCACGTTGATCGCTAATATCAAGTCGCGCGGCCAGAGCTTTGCATAGTCGATCGACTTTCTCAGCAATGAGAAAGTCATACACGGAATCATGCCCAAACGATCCAGAATCGGAATGAAGGTCGAGGGCATCTGCATGCCGCGATGGGGATTCTGCCAGCGGGCCAATATTTCGAATCCCACAATTTCTTCGTCCGGCAGACTGACAATTGGTTGAAAGAACGGTTCGATTTGATCCTGTGCGACAGCGCATATCAGATCGAATTCCAACTGCTTTGCTATTTGCTGCTCGCTTTCATATCCCGGGTCGTAAAAATGAAATGTAGCGCGTCCGGTACTTTTCCCACGATACATTGCGTGGTCTGCGCAGTGCAAAAGTGCATCGGGCAGGATCGCATCAACGTATGCGATGCTCATCCCGATTGTCGCGCTGATCGATATGGCGCCCTGCAACGAAACGAGGGGTGCACCTATTTCCCGCAAGATGCCTCTTGCAAGACTCGCAAGCGACTCCTTGTCGGCATCGTCGACGATCATCGCAAACTCGTCGCCGCTGAGTCGGGCGAGGCTCGACGCGGGCCGGTCAGTAAAACGCCTAAGGCGCTCGGCGATCTCGCACAACACCTTATCCCCGATCGCATGACCATACGAGTCATTGATTGACTTGAACATGTCGAGGTTGATCAGAAGAACCGCAGCCTTCTTCCGGTCGTCCGCAAGCATGACTCCCAGCTGGTCACTGAACACACGACGGTTAAAAAGCCCTGTCAGCGCGTCATGGCGCGCCAGTGATTCGCTCAGCGCCTGCTCGCGTCTCAGTGCGATGTAGCTCTCGTGCTGGTTACGTAACAGTCGACCCAGCCATACTGCGGGGACGATAAGCGCAAGGAGCGCAAAGCTGGTGGACGTCAAAATAAAGCGCCAGCGCTGTGCCGTCTCGAATGATGGTTCGTAGGCCAACCCGATCGCGCGCATGGTCCAGCCTTCCAGTTCAACTTCCCAGAAACAGGATAATGCGAAGACAGTTGCAAGCACCGTCGCCGCGAGACCGATGACCTGCCGGATTGTCTGATAGGGAAAAGCGCGCATAACCTGAGCGAAGCTGTGGGACCGTTATCGCGTTATCGGCATAAGGAAGACGAACTGAAGTGCCAGAGCGGGTTCATTCATCTCCGGAAATCGGGGCACAATGCGATCCTTTGGCGCGCCCCGTCGTGCCGGTAATTTTGTCTTCTTCTACCAGGCCTGGCGCAAGGTCTGCGTATGTGGAATCAGGTCAGGATCCGGATCCATCGGAGCGAAGTCGGACAGAGGTGTGAGGAGAATGTGTCCTTCCGCGATCCGCAGGGCTGTGTAGCGTGGATTGTCGATGTTGCGCATCGCAAGGTTGAGCAAATCCCGCCTGATGAATGGCAACATTGCGGCAGCAGGACCGGTCACGGCTTGCGAACCCTCGCAAGGACCTCTAAAGATATGTCTATGGTCAAAGCCGGTTAGTCCCAGATTAGACGCCACACTTTCGCCATGGGCCGCACGGCTTGTCCGTCGCGCGCGATCCGGTCGAAGCGGGGAATCAGCGCAACGTCCCTGCGGGGTGTGCAAGTCTCACTGGGTACGAATGAATCGAAACGCGGCGAATACCCGCATGGATGAAGCTCAAACTGGTTTTCAACTTTATTGGTCGCCTGAACTCGCAAGTTGGCAGATTGATTGTTCAGTGCGTCACTTTATTGTGACCGGCCATTCGAAGACACCGCTTCACCTCAGAATGTCCGTAGACAACATCCAGCTGGCCGAAAATGACCTTACTGACGCAATCGTATCCCACTAGTATCGATACCACAACCGGCCAGTCCGTCGACTGGCCAGCCAACGATACTGGAGACAACGCTTGCTCAATCGCAAAGTCATCATTTCCTGCGCGATCACCGGCGCAACCCATACGCCGTCGATGTCCGAATACCTGCCGTTGACGCCGTCGCAGATCGCCGGGCAATCCATCGAAGCCGCGCAAGCGGGCGCCGCGATTCTCCATCTGCATGCGCGCAACCCGGCCAACGGCCAACCGACGCCATCGCCCGATGTGTTCAGGCAGTTCGTTCCCGCGATTGTCGAAGCAACCGATGCGGTCATCAACATCACGACCGGCGGCAGCACAAGGATGACGCTGGCGGACCGGCTGGCTTACCCGCGCCTCGCCAAACCGGAGATGTGTTCGCTGAACATGGGCTCGATGAACTTCTCGATTCACCCGATCGCCGCACGGATGTCTTCGTGGCGTTACGACTGGGAGAAGGACTTCATCGAAGGCATGGAAGACACGATCTTCCGCAATACCTTCAGGGACATCAAAAGCATCCTGCTCGAACTGGGCGAGCATGGCACGCGCTTCGAGTTCGAGTGCTACGACGTCGGCCATCTGTACAACCTCGCGCATTTCGTCGATCAGGGCTTGATCAAGCCGCCGTTCTTCATCCAGTCGGTATTCGGCATTCTCGGCGGACTGGGCGCCGAACCGGAGAACATGACGGTCATGCGCGCGACCGCCGACCGCCTGTTCGGCCGCGAGAACTATCATTTTTCGATTCTCGGTGCGGGACGCCATCAGATGTCGTTCGTGACGATGGGCGCCATCATGGGCGGCAACGTGCGGGTCGGTCTGGAAGACAGCGTCTTTCTTTCGAAGGGCGTGAAGGCCGAAACGAATGCCCAGCAGGTGCGCAAGATTCGCCACATTCTGGAGGAGCTTTCGTTCGAGATCGCAACGCCGGCCGAGGCGCGGCAAATGCTCGGCCTGAAGGGCGCGGACAAGGTCAACTTCTGACCGCGGTCTTCGGACCCGGCAAAAAATAACAATGCACCAACTTTGGCGGAGACATCATGACAACTCAACTGGCCGGCGACGGCAGTAACGAACTGCATCGCCTGGCGACACATAAGGCGATGCTGCGGCTCATCCCGTTGATGTGCGCGATCTATTTCATGTCGTACCTGGACCGCACCAACGTATCGCTTGCCAAGGCGCGCCTTGCCGTCGACCTCGGAATCAGCGCGAGTGCGTACGGACTCGGCGCGGGCATTTTCTTTCTCGGCTATGCACTGCTCGAAGTGCCGAGCAATCTCGCGGCGCATCGCTTCGGCCCGCGCCGCTGGATTGCGCGCATCGCCGTGACGTGGGGCGCGCTTTCTGCCGCGATGATGTTCGTCACCGGAGAATGGTCGTTCTACATCATCCGGGTTCTGCTCGGGGTCGCCGAAGCGGGGTTGTTCCCGGCACTCATGTACATGGTGACCTTGTGGTTTGCACCGAAAGACCGCTCGGTCGCGGTGGGCTGGATCTACACCGCGCCCGCTCTCGCACTCGTGATCGGCAATCCGCTGGGCGCCGCGTTCATGCAGATGGACGGCCTCGCTGGCCTGCACGGATGGCAATGGCTCTTTCTGCTCGAAGGGCTGCCGACGGTTGTGGTCGGCGTGGTGCTCTGGTTCAAGCTGCCGGAAAAGCCGGCCGACGCGCGCTGGTTGTCGAACGACGAGGCCCGCGTGCTCGAAGCGCGCGCCGTGCCCGATGCCGCGCATGCCCGCATCTTCTCGCAGGACTGGGTCGCCGCGTTGAAGCAGCCTGCCACGATCCTGATCGGGCTCATCTATTTTCTGAATCAGGTGGCGTTCGTCGGCCTCGTGTTCTTTACGCCGGCGATGATCCAGCAAATGCACGTCAAGTCTTCGCTGATGGTGGGCGTGTTGTCGAGCAGTGTCGGCATCGGCTTTCTGCTCGGCGTTCTGGTGCTGCCGCGCATTCACCGTCGCGTGACCAATGACTGCGTCTATCTCGGCGTGCTGACTGCGGGTCTTGTCGTCAGCGCGATTGCATTCATCTCGTCGACGCATCTGCTGGCGCAGCTGGCGCTCTTCGTCGCGACCGCCTTCTTTGCGGGCGGTGTGTTGCCGCTCTATTGGGCGATTGCGATGAAACGGCTACACGGCATTCAGGCCGCCGCGGGCCTCGCGCTCATCAACACGATCGGACTGATCGGCGGATTCGTCGGCCCGTATCTGTTCGGCCTTGCGGAGAGCGCGTCGGGCAAAAGCGCGGCAGGATTTTCGGTCGTCGTCGCGGCATCGGTCCTTGGGCTCATCCTAGTTCCGTTGCTCGCGAAAGCGATTCGCTCGGAAAGCCGCGCGGCGGCCAGTCTCAACGAACTGCGTTTGAATATCGAACCATGAGTCTGAGGAGGCGCGCCGCATCGAGTCGAATTGAATCGAATCGATAAAGCACGCTCTTCGTATCCAGACTCTTATTCTCCGGGGATGAGTAGAAGCAATGAGATTGAATGGAAAGGTAGCCATTATTACGGGAGCCGGCCAGGGCATTGGCGCGGCCACCTCACTTAAATTCGCCAGGGAAGGCGCAATCGTCGTGGTGTGCGACGTGAATCCCACCGCGATATCCGATGTCGTCGCTTCGTGTCGCGAAGCGGGGGCGCAAGCGCTCGGCTTCAGCATCGACGTTGCGGACCGCGCGGCGGTCGACCGGATGGTGGCCGACGTTGTCGAGCAGTACCGCAGGATCGATGTGCTGGTCAACAACGCGGGGATCACACGTGACGCACGTCTTCAGAAGATGACGCTCAAGCAGTTCGACGATGTCATCGACGTGAATCTGCGAGGCGTGTTCCATGCGTCACAGGCTGTTGCCGACAGGATGGTCGCACAGGGAGCGGGCGTCATTCTCAATGCGAGCTCGGTCGTCGGTATCTATGGAAACTACGGCCAGACCAACTATGCGGCCGCGAAGTTCGGCGTGATCGGCTTCACGAAGACGTGGAGCAGAGAGCTCGGCCCTAAGGGAATACGTGTCAACGCAGTGGCGCCCGGCTTCATCGATACGCCTATCCTTTCGACGGTGCCCGACGACGTACTGGCGAAGATGCGCGAACAGGTCCCACTGCGCAGGCTCGGCAAGCCGGAGGAAATCGCGAACCTTTACGCATTTCTCGCCAGTGACGAAGCGAGTTATATCAACGGCGCCGTGATCGAAGCATCCGGCGGCATGACGCTGTAGGCCGACACGACACGCCCATTCAAGGAACCGTATGAACACCATCGATCTTCTCAAGCCCGCGCCCGGATTGCGCGTATTGATTTCGGGCGCGGCCGCCGGCATCGGCGCCGCGATTGCGCAAGCGTTTCTCGAAGTCGGCGCGCACGTCTACATTTGCGACGTCGATCCCGTTGCCGTCGACAAGGCGGCAAGCCGGCATCCGCGACTCCATACCGGTATCGCTGACGTCGCCGACCGTGAGCAGGTAGAGCGCATCATCGACGACGCACGGACGAAACTCGGCGGTCTGGACATCCTCGTCAATAACGCGGGTATCGCCGGCCCGACCGGCGCCGTCGAAGACATCGACGCCGAACAGTGGGAACGCACCATCTCCACGAACCTCAACAGCCAATACTATTTCCTCAGAAAGGCTGTGCCGGTGTTGAAGGAGACTTCCGATAATCCATGCATCATCGCCATGACTTCGGTAGCGGGACGGCTGGGATATCCGTTTCGCACGCCCTATGCGGCGACCAAATGGGCCATCGTCGGTCTGGTCAAATCGCTCGCGATCGAGCTCGGACCGAGCAACGTCCGCGTGAATGCGATCCTGCCGGGCGTCGTCGAAGGAGAGCGCATGGACCGTGTGATCTCCGCCCGCGCAGAGGCTTTGGGAATCAGCTTCGACCAGATGAAGGAAGAATATCTGGAGAAGATTTCGCTACGACGAATGGTGACGGTCCACGATGTCGCCGCGATGACGCTGTTCCTTGCATCGCCGGCTGGCCGGAACATTTCCGGTCAGGCGATCAGCGTGGACGGAAACGTCGAGTACCTGTAACGCGCGCTATGACGCTAATGCGCTGCTCGCGGCGCAGACGGTCGAGTAGCCGGTTCCACAACTAGCCGGCCACGCGCGCTGAAATCCGTGTGAACGATCGGACCGAGCATAGCCGCGTAGACTGTGCCTGGCAAGGCGGCGAACAGCGAAAAATCCGCAATGGTCGTCAACGCACATCAGCGCCTCCCCGGCCCAATCTTGCAGCACGCGTGCGCAAGCGGCACGTGTGCTGCATTGCCTCCTTTGCGCCGCGTCAGGGCGTGCCGGAGACGATGTTGGAGATAGTCCAGTTGCTGGTCGAGACCAGCACGTAGTCTCCGTTGACGCCTAGCCACTTCTGTCCACGCGGCGGAGCGTTGAGCCCATGGCCACGCCAGTCGTCCATGATGAAGTTGTAAGTACGGTACTCAGTGGGAATGCGTTGCCCCTTCTTCCAGTCCCGATGGGGAATCGTCGGCATGACCTGCTGGCGGCCCATTGACGGATTGGCCATCGGCGCGCCCCCTCCCGGCGGCGGACCGGCCGCGATCGCAACCAGAGACATGCCGGAAAGAGAAAGGGCGACGAGCTGCACAATGATCCGCTTGTTCATGATCAAACCCCCCTGCTGTGGAAGAAAGGTTAAGGTGTCACAGCGTTCAATGCCTTTTCGAAGTCACCATGCCCGTTCATCTCCACGCACTGCCTGACTCATGTGAAGCTAATCGTGCATCGTTGCGACACCCGCATTCATGCCATGGATAAACTGCCTGGTTATGCAATGCAAGGTTCGAAGGGTATCTGAGACCGATACCGCAACCCATCGAATGACTCGATGTTCATTGCATTCGGCGATACTCATTGCGAATGCAATTACCCGATATGCACAGGAAATAAACGTTGATTCGGGTTTTAGTCGTAGTCGATCTGAGTATAGTAAAAGGGCGTTCGACTTCAAGCCGGGATGCCCGTTGGCAGCCAATATGCCGCGGGATCAAGTCGACAATCGCCGGCGCTTTTGAAATGGCAGGCAACATTTCGGCCAATGTAAATCGTGCGCCAGCAGCCCTCACTTATCGCCAGGTGGTGGGGCGGTCGCAGTTGCAGTTTCGATCTGCGCGGTGGGAAGGCGCCACATCCTGATGCCCGCATACGCAATCGCTACGGTCAACAGCGGACTCGCGAAGCAGAACACCGCAAAAGGCGCGTAACTCAGCGTGGATACCCCCAACGTCGCCGCCATATAGGCGCCGCAACTATTCCATGGAATCAGCGCGCCGGTCGGCGTGGCCGCATCGCCGACTGCGCGCGACAGCACCACTGGCTCGAACCCGCGCCGCGCAAACGCGGTCTTGAACATGCGCGCGGGAAGCACCACGGCGATGTACTGGTCGGCGGTGACCACGTTGGTGGCGACGATCGCCGCCACCAGTGAAGCGACCAGCGCACCGCCCGATTTCGCTTTCTCGATGACCGGCGCAATCAAGCGTTCGAGCACGCCGCACTTTTCGACCACGCCGCCGAACCCCAACGCCGTGATGATCAGCCAGATCGTGTTCAGCATGCTGTCCATGCCGCCGCGCGTCACGAGTATGTCGAGCGCGGCATTACCCGTCGACGCCTTGTAGCCGCTCGCCAACGCGAGCCATACGCCTTTGAAAAGTGCGAGCCAGGCCGGCACGCCCTCTCTCGCCGACGCAAACGCGATCACGCGTTCGGGGGCCACGCACACGGCGAGCACGCCGCCCGCCAGCGCGCCGAGAAAGATTGCCGTGAATGGCGGCATTCTGAAGATCGCCAGCAAGATCACGAGAAGGAGCGGCACGAACAGCCACAACGAGATGTGGTAGGCGCCGCGCATGGCTTCGATTTCGCCGCTCGCGTCGAAATCGCCGGGCTGGCCCAACAGATAGAAGACGCCGAGCGCAATGGCCATCGACACGGCCGACGTCAGAAACATCTCGCGAATGTGCCGGTACAGGTCGACGCCGGCCGCAGCAGCGGCGAGATTGGCGGAGTCGGAGAGTGGCGAAGACTTGTCGCCGAAATACGCGCCCGAGATGATCGCACCAGCCGCAATCGCGGGATTCAATCCCATGCCGTGAGCAATGCCCATCAGGCCAATGCCGATCGTGCCGGTCACCGTCCACGAACTGCCAATGCTGACCGAAACGACCGCGCAAATGGCTGCCGCGGTGACGTAGAAGTAGTTGGGACTGAGCAGTCGAAGGCCGTAATAGACCATCGCCACGAGCGTCCCGCTGAGCGCCCAGGTGCCGATCAGCGCGCCGACCGCAAACAGGATGAAGATCGCACCGATACCCGTACTGACACTCGCGACCGCCGCTTCGCCGAGCGAGGCCAGCGAATGTCCGCGACGCCAGCCGATGAACACCGCGATCATCGTCGCGGCGACGAGACCCACCTGGTTCGGGCCGCTCGCACCCGCATCGCCGAACAGATAGTACGACAGACTCACCAGCACGATCAGGCTGGCGACGGGGACGATCGCCTCGATCATCGTCACCGGTTCAGGTGATTCGGGCCTCTTCATTTAAGCTTGTCCCCATATCGGCAACAACTGTGGCCCATCTGATATTGCGTCGATGAAGTCCCATTGCAGCGCAAGCACGCTGCCTGCTCGCCGCGATACCGGCGGGCAGGCAACACAGCCCCAGCGGCTCGCCCGATTAGTAGTCCACCGGATCGCGCTGGATCGGGCACGTCATGCAGTGGCCGCCGCCACGGCCCCGACCGAGTTCCGCGCCGACGATCGTGATCACCTCGATGCCCTGCTTGCGCAGCAACGTGTTGGTGTAAGTGTTGCGGTCGTAGGCATAGACCACACCCGGCGACGCACACACGAGGTTCGCACCGCTGTCCCATTGCGTGCGTTCGCGCTGATAGTCGCTGCCGCCCGCCTCCACCACGCGCAGTTTCTTGAGCCCCAGGGCTTCGGCCACTACATCGACAAACGGCTTGTCCTCACGATGCAGTTCCACACCGCTCGGATGGCTGCTCGGCCGGTACGAGAACGTGCGTGTCTTGTTCATGAAGTCCGGTGCGAGCAATACGCAGTCGCGGTCGGCGAACGTGAACACCGTATCGAGGTGCATGGCCGCGCGAATCTTCGGCATGGCCGCCACGATGACGCGCTCGGCCGCGCCCTTCTGGAACAGCGTCGCCGCCAACTGGCTGATTGCCTGACGCGAAGTGCGCTCGCTCATACCGATCAGCACGACGCCTTTGCCGATCGGCATCACGTCGCCGCCCTCGAGCGTCGCGAGACCGTGGTCCTGAGTCGGGTCGCCCCACCACACGTTGACCTTGCCCGCGAAGTCGGGGTGGAACTTGTAGATCGACGTCGTGAGGATCGTTTCCTCATGACGCGCCGGCCAGTACAACGGATTCAGCGTCACCCCGCCGTAAATCCAGCAGGTCGTGTCGCGCGTGTAAAGTGTGTTCGGCAGCGGCGGCAGCAGGTACTCGGTGGCCCCTGCCGCTTCTCGCGCGATCTCCAGCGCCTTGCCGCCATGCGCTTCCGGGAAGTCGTGAGTCGACAGGCCGCCGATCAGCGTCTCGGCCAGCTTGCGATTGTCGAGGCCTTCAAGAAAGCTGCGCAACTCGTCGATGAAACCGAGTCCCACCTGATTGGGGACGACCTGGTTATCGAGAATCCATTTCTTGCCTTCGGGCACCGCCACGGTTTCCGCCAGCAGGTTGTGCATCTCCAGCACTTCGACACCGCGGTCCCGCATCTTGGTGACGAAGTCGAAGTGATCGCGCTTGGCGTTCTCGACCCATAGCACGTCGTCGAACAGCAGTTCATCGCAATTGCTCGGGGTCAGCCGCTGATGGGCTACCCCTGGCGCGCACACCATCACTTTGCGCAGTTGCCCGACTTCGGAATAGACACCAAACCCGTCCGTTTTCGCATCCGTACTCGCCATGATGATCTCCTGAATGCCGGCCTTCGACCGGCGATGTTCAACCCGGTGCCATTAGATCGTGATCATGCCTGTTGCCAGGCCGTAGATGCCGATGACCGCGCCAATGACGGCAACGATGAAAATGATCCAGTCCGACGTGGTGAAGACCGTCTTGCCTTGCTCTCGCCGGGCCCAGATATAGAGCGCCGTTCCAGGCGCATACAGCACGGCGGACAGGAGGATGAATTTCACCCCCCCTGCATAGATCATGAAGACCGTGTAGATCACGGCAATGCCGGCCATGATCAGGTCTCGCCGGCGTTCCTGCGGACGCATCTCGTAGCTTTCGCCGCGATTCGAAAGCATGAATCCGTATGCCGCCACGAACAGGTAGGGAATCAACGACATCGCGCTCGTCAGATTGAGCATCAGCGCGAATGCGTCCCGCGAGAAGAAGGTGCTAATGACGAAGAGCTGGACGACGATGTTGGTCAGCCACAGCGCATTGGCCGGCACCTTGTTGGCATTCTCCTTCGCGAAGATCGCGGGCATGTCTTTGGTCTTCGCGGCGGTGAACAGCACTTCGGCGCAGATCAGCGACCACGCGAGATAGGCGCCCAACACCGAAACGATCAAACCCAGGCTGACGAAGATCGCACCCCAGTGCCCGACCACCGCTTCGAGCACGGTCGCCATCGAAGGCTGGCGCATGCCCGCGACGTCCGCGCGCTGCAGCACCGCATAGGGGAGCATCGTCACGAGCACCATCAGTGAGGTCACGATGATGAAGCCCATGATGGTGGCCTTGCCGACGTCGGTACGCTCCTTGGCATAGCGTGAATAAACACTGGCCCCCTCGATCCCGAGGAACACGAACACCGTGACCAGCATGGTTGCACGAACCTGCTCGAAAAGATTCCCTTCGAGCCCTCCGCCGTAGAAATTCGCGCGGAACAGATCCATTCTGAAGCCGACGGCGAGGATGACGAGGAACACCAGGATCGGGATGATCTTGGCGACCGTCACCACGCTATTGATAAAGGCGGCCTGCTGCACGCCTTTCAGAATCATGAAGTGAAAGAGCCATATCCCGATCGACGCAACGACGATCGCCACGACCGTATTGCCGTCGCCGAACACCGGAAAGAAAGCGCCCAGTGTCGACTTGATCAGCACCCAGTAGGAAACATTGCCGATACAGCTACCAATCCAGTAGCCAAAGGCGGAAAGAAAGCCGGGGTAGTCGCCGAAACCTGCCTTGGCGTAGGCGAACACACCGGCATCGAGTTCAGGTTTTCGTTCAGCGAGAGACTGGAACACGCGCGCCAGCATGTACATCCCGGTGCCGGCAATCAGCCACGCAATGACGGCGCCCAGTGGGCCAGTGGCATTTGCAAAAGTTCGAGGTAAGGAGAAAATCCCCGCTCCGACCATTCCGCCCACCACCATGGCGGTGAGCTGCATTTTTGACATTTTCTGCGCTGTGGATGCCATTCGGATTCCTTTTTAGTTACCTTGTTAACTAGGGTGGCATTAGTTTCGAACGTAACGTATCTTTCACAGCTTCATCATGTGCAGCCCGGCCGCACTACTCTGCAACCGCCACATGAAAAGAATGGTACGTCCGCACGCTTTTGTCAATTGATCGGGAGCCAATATCCCCGCCGTCTCTGCGCACGCACGACATTACCTGGTATCTGCCCCGGCTTAGGTCAACGCATATCGACATGCATGATGCTTATATGTGGCCAAGGCTAATTCGAAAATCCGGGCCAATCTGATTGTTAGCTGGCTCGATTCGTTCGCACAATGAAAATTGGAGAGAATCGCCGATGGGTCGATCACTCGACATCAGCATGTTGAGCATCGACAATCGATATGAGGTATCGATAGGAGGAGGAGTTTGAAGCGTACCGTCGCTTTGCTGCAGTGCGAGCACAGTGACCCGATTGAAAACTGTTAAATCGAAGCGAATGGTTCAGATCGGCTGCGAGTTACGAAGCAATGCTATTCATCACCGGCAGTGGGATGTTCATTGATGCCGGCTGTCCCGCCGTGCTGCTTGCGAAGGATTTCGCAGAAATGAGCGCATTAGCGACCACCAGATAGCGCACATAGAAAAACGAAAGCCGCGTTCGTCAACAACCAGTCATAAAATATTTGTCTGCGCGTACTCGAAGTATCACATCGAACACGAACGATAAACTGAAGTTGGCATCGTGAAGCGTGACGATCGAATCATGGCGAGACCTTGCTTCGTTCCACTCAGCACCACCGATTTTATGCCGTGCGAATGTACCGGAGTCATTCTTCTTTATGAACAGCGATGGCCGGGAAAGATGTGAATCAGGCAACGCCGAGTCAACGGAAAATCACACAACGTTCTTGTGCCGACTAATCGCATGCTCTTAATCGGCGAATTTGTCTGGGCGCGAGCCTTCGACGAAATGACGCGATCCGCATTTGAATCGCGGCCGCCATTTCACGCTTCATCGCGCTGCACCATTCCGTTCAACGGCCCGCGCCTAAAGCAGCTTCCTCAACGTCAGCCGCGCCTCCAGACCACCACCCTCACGGTTCTGCAACGTCAACGTTGCATCCATCGCCAGCGCGAGTTGCCGTGCGATGGCAAGACCGAGCCCCGTGCCGCCCGTATGGCGATTGCGCGATGTTTCCACCCGGTAGAACGGCTCGAACACCGCTTCCAGCGACTCGGCCGGTATGCCGGGGCCACTGTCGAGCACACTGATCGTCGTCTGGCCATCGTGTACCGCCGCAATCCTGATCTCGGCCGCGCCGCCAAACTTCAACGCATTGTCGACGAGGTTGCCGACGATGCGGCGCAATGCCTGCGGCCGCGTCGTCACCGACGTGCCGAAGCGGCCTTCCAACGACACGTCCTGACCAGCATCGACGTAGTCGAAGACGAGGCTGTCGAACAGCGCATCCGGATCGATGCGGCACGGCACTTCGGTCGTGCCGTGCATGGTCCGCGCGTATGTCACGCCTTCTTTGACCAGCGTCTCCATCTCCTGCAAATCCTGCCTGAGCTTCGCGCCTTGTGCGTCGTCGTCCATCACGTCGACGCGCAAGCGCATGCGCGTGATCGGCGTTTGCAGGTCGTGCGAAATTGCCGCGAGAATCTGCATGCGTTCGGTCATATACGTCGCGATCCGGTCCTGCATCGCGTTGAACGCACGCGCGGCGCGTGCCACTTCGGAGGGTCCGTCTTCCGGCAGGCGGTCCGCTTTCAGATCGGGGCCCAGCGTGTCGGCCGCCAGCGCCAGCTGATGCAGCGGACGCGTCGCGAGCCGCACCGCGAGCCAGCAGCACGCAGCGAGCACCACGAGTTGCAATAGCAGTACCAGCGGCAGCCAGCGCGATAACGGCGCGCCCGGCATCGGACGCATATCGATCGTCAGCGGCGTGCCGTCGCTCAACTTCAGATGCACCTGCAGGCGTTCGCGGTCGCCGGGGACCGCGTTCACCGTCAGCGGATAGCGGCTGCCGATGCCGTCGTCAATCGAGCGCGCGACACGCTCCGAGAGACTCGCATCGACGGGCGCCCCGCTCACGCCGGGCCCGAGAACGAACTCGTAGCTGCGCCGCGCGAGACGCGGCAGCCACTGGGCCCGCTCATCGGGCGGCAAATGATCGAGCAGCGCCACCGAACTCACGACCTCGCGTTCGATGTAGCCCATCATTACATTGGTCATCGTCTGGTCGCGTTCGGTCATCGTGAGCCAGAACGACAGCGTCTGCGCGAGCGCCAGTCCGACGAACAGGATCACGGCGAGTCGCGCGAACAGCGTGCGGGGCCAGCGCGGCCATGACGCTGTAATCATTGCGGATCTCCGATGGCGGTCACGGCGGCGGAGAATACGTAGCCTTCGCTGCGCAGCGTCTTGATGTAACGCGGCTCACGCGCGACATCCCTCAGGCGTTGACGCAGACGGCTCACCATCAGATCGATCGAACGGTCGAACTGATCGGCCTGGCGGCCCTGGGTCAGGTTGAGCAGTTGATCGCGCGTCAGCACCCGCTGCGGATGATCGAGGAACACGCGCAGCAAACGGTACTCGGCGCCGCTCAGCGCGACCATCGTGCCTTGCGCATCGAGCAGATGACGCGCGGTGGTATCGAGCCGCCAGTCGCCGAAGCACAGCATTTGCGCCGATTCCGTCACCTCCATGCCGGGCGGCAGCATCCGCGCGCGGCGCAGCACCGAGCGAATCCGCGCGAGCAGCTCGCGTACGGCGAATGGCTTGGGTAGATAGTCGTCGGCGCCCATTTCCAGGCCGACGATCCGATCGGCTTCCTCGTTGCGGGCCGTGAGCATCAGCACGGGCACGGTGCGGAATTTGCCGGCACGCAGTTCACGGCACAGCACGAGACCGTCCTCGCCCGGCAGCATGAGGTCGAGCACGATCAGATCGGGCGCGCCGTGCTCGAGGACGGCGCGCATCTGATGACCGTTGGCCGCGAGCGACGCGCGCATGCCGTTTTTCTCGAGGTAAGTCGCCAGCAATTCGCGGATGCCGCGATCGTCGTCGACGATCAATACGTGGTCGGTCGTTTCCATCGGTGCACTATCTCTTACGGCGTTTGAACTGCACCCCGCTCGCCTGGACCAGCGTGCATTGCAGCGGATGCGCCAGTTCGGTCGCGAAACCGCCGACGATGAACAGGACGATCGCCAGTAACCGTTTCATGCGTCCTCCAGCACGGAGAGGCTGGCGCCATCGGCAACGCCGGCTTCCAGCGTATACGGGTCGACGCCGTCGAGGCAACCGATATTGACGCGCCACTGCTGCGGGTCTTTGCGCGTCTGATGAAACGGATAAATGCCGCAGTGCTTGCAGAAGTAATGCTTCGCCACCTTGGTGTTGAACTGGTAAAGCGTCAGCGCATCCTCGCCGCTCACGATTTTCAGTTGGCTCGCCGGGAACAGCGGAGTCATCAGCGCGCCCTTGCGTCGGCACAGGCTGCAGTTGCATCGTCCGGCGGGAACGATCGCGGTGCGAACTTCGAATTTGACGGCCCCGCAATGGCAGGAGCCTTGCAGCAAATCGGCGCTCATGGTGGTCTCGGTGATTGGCAACGCTTGCTTTATAGCCTGGTTTATCGCACCGATTGTGTCGCAGTGTATCTACCGGTCCGGCCGATACATAACATTGCAATAGGCGCCGTTTCCGGACGCGAAAAGAACTTCCCAAGCGGCCTCCATCGACCGATGAGACGAGCACGGGGGACACGAAAACCCGGACGCGGCGCTAGTTATCCTGCGCCGTACTCGACACGCCAGACACGCCGCTTCGAATTGACGAACCACCGGGCCGCATCGGCCCGCCGTCACTCACGAGGTGCTGAAGACGCGCGGCGCATGCGCTCGCGGCTGTTGATCAGATGCATGCGCATCGCGGCGCGCGCGCCCTCGGCCTCGCCGCGCGCGATGGCCTCGTAGATATCCGTATGCTCGTTGTTCACGCGCGACAGAGAGCGCTCAGGGTCCAGATTGGCGCGCGGCGACATGCGCGGGTCGAGCTGGGACAGGACGTCGACCAGATAAGGTGTGCGTGTGGCGCGGGCAATCTGCAGGTGAAACTGAAAATCTTCGGATGACGCATTCTCGCCGCGTTCCGCGCGCGCCTCGATGGCCTGCAACGCGCGCAGGATGTTCTCCAGATCACGCGCGTCGGCGCGCTGCGCGGCGAGACCGGCCGCCTCGGTCTCGATGCAGGTGCGCAGCTCAAGAATCGCAAACACGTCGCGCCCGCCCAACGACAAGGCGTTGACCAAGGTCGGGCTGAATGCTTCGTTCCACCAGCGCTATCCGCATCAACTGTCGGGTGGACGACGGCAGCGTGTCGCCATCGCGCGCGCCCTGGTGCTCGAACCGCGCGTGCTGCTGCTGGATGAACCCACTTCGGCGCTGGACGTATCCGTTCAAGCGGAGATTCTGAATCTGCTATCGGACTTGCGTCGCAAGGAAGGGCTGACCTATCTCATGGTCACGCATGATCTCGGGGTTGTCGTTCACCTCTGCGACCGGGTTGGGGCGATGCTCAAGGGCGAAATTGTCGAAACGTGAGGCGCGAGCGATCTGGCGACGGCGGAGCTCGCGCATCCCTATTCGAAGGTGCTGGTCGATTCGTCGCGCCGTGTCTCGCATGCCTGAGCGCACGGCGCACGGTGGGCGCCGTCAGACACCGCCCACCGTCTTCACGCTCTTCCACTGTCCCTGCTGGACCTGGAACAGCGTGTAAGGCGGCTTGATCAGATCGCCATACGGATCGAACGTAATCTTGCCGGTCACGCCATTGACGGAGATTTTCCCCAGACTGTCGACGATCTTCGCGCGATCCAGTGAATCGGCATCGTGAATCGCCTTGATCATCGCCAGCGCGGCGTCATACGCGAACGGCGCGTACAACTCGACATCCTGATTGAAGCGCGCCTTGTAACGCTTGCTGAAGTCCTGCGCGGCGGGAAGTTTGTCGAGCGCCGGGCCGGGTTCGAGATCCTGTGTGCCGTCACCGGCCGTGCCGGCGATCTGCAGAAACGCATTGCTCTTCAACGCGCCCGCACCGAACAGTTGCGCGGGCATGCCGAGCGAGCGCATCTGCTTGATCAGCATCGCGCCCTGCTCGTCCAGTCCGCCGAAGAAAATCAGATCGACGTTCTTGCTCTTGAGCGTCGTCAGAATGGCGCGGAAATCGACGGCCTTGTCGTTGGTGAATTCGCGATCGACGATATTGCCGTTCGCTTCTTTCACCCCCTTTTCGAAGGCATCGGCGAGACCCTGTCCGAACGCCGTGCGGTCGTCGATAATGCCGATCCGTTTGGCCTTCATCTGATCGACCACGAAGTGCCCGGCCACCACCCCGCCCACACCGTCGTGCCCCATCGTGCGAAACACGTTCTTGTAGCCCTGTTTGGTCAGTTGCGGATTGGTCGAGCCGGGCGTGATCATCGCGACATTCGCCTGGTGGTAGACGGTCGACGCGGGAATGCTGCAGCCCGAGTTGTAGTGGCCGATCACGCCGACCACCCCACTATCGACCAGCTTCTGCGCAACCTGAATCGCCACGCGCGGGTCGGCCTGATCATCCTGCACGTCGAGCACGAACTTGACCGGCTTGCCTCCCACCGTCGGATGCCGGGCGTTTTCCTCGTCTAGCGCAAGTTGCGCGCCGTACTGCAGGTCTTTGCCGACCCGCGCCACAGGACCGGTCAGCGGCCCGACAAAACCAATCTTGACGACTTGCGGATCGGCGGCCCAGGACAGCGGCGCATGCGCGCCGAAGGCGCAAACGGCCAGACTCAAAAGCCAATAGCGGCGATTCATGATGCACTCCTTGCGAGATGTCGCGTCGCGCGTTGCGGTTCGACCAATCCGATGCGCGACGCGGCGAGATTGTCCTGGGATGCCTGCTGCAAAGAAACGTCTACTGGTGCGGCGGCCGCACGATGCTAGAAACGCGTGGCCGCGTAAGGCGCGAGATCGAGCGGCGGGGTGCGCCCCGCGATCAGGTCGGCGACGATGCGTCCGCTCACGCCGGCCAGCGTCAAGCCGAGATGCTGATGGCCGAACGCATAGATCACGCGCTCGCTCGCGCGTGATCGGTCAAGCACCGGTACGCCATCGGGCAAGGTCGGCCGGAATCCTAACCAGTTGTTGTCGGGCGTATCGAGTGCGGGCAGTGCGCGCTTCGACGAAAACGTCAGCAGGTCGATCAGCGAGCGATTGCGCGTCGTGCTGAAGCCGCCCAGCTCGACGGTGCCCGCGACGCGAATTCCGTCGCTCATCGGCGTCATGTAAAAGCCGCGCTCGGCCCAGCCGACCGGCCGCGAAATCAGTTGCTGCGCGCCCGGATAGCGCACGTGGTAGCCGCGCTCGGTATCGAGCGGCACGCTGTCGCCGCATTGTCTGGCGAATTGGGCAGAGCGCGCGCCGGTGGCGACCACCACGTGACTGAAGCGCCGCTCGCGGCCGTCAGCCGTCACGCTCACGCCGTCCGCGCGAGGCTGCACTGTGCCGACGGTCGCGCGTTCGAGCTTCAGCCCTTGCGCGGCGAGCTGTTCGTACAAGGTCTGCAGAAAGCCCTGCGGATCGGAGAAATGCCAACTGTCGCTGAACAGCACACCTCGCTCGAAAATCGGCGCGAGCGACGGCTCCAGCGCGCGGATATCGGCGGCGGCAAGCACGTCGAAAGCGACGCCGAGTTGCCGGCGCAAATCGAGTGCGGCACGCGCGGCGTCGAACGACGCGCCGCTCGAATACAGATACAGGCACTCGCGCGGCCGAACGAAGCGCGCCAGTTCCTCGTTCGCGAGCAACGGCGCGTAGCCGCCCTGCGCGTGGCCGAGCAACGCGGCGAGCGCACCCGCACTCGCCTCGTAACGACGCGGCAGCGAACTCATCATGAAGCGCGCGAGCCACGGCGCGAGCTGCGGCAGATAAGTCCAGCGCAGTCTGAACGGACTGTCGCTCGACAACAGGAAACGCGGCAGATCGCGGAACACCGACGGGTTGTTCACGGGGATGCACGCATAGTGCGCGAACGTTCCGGCATTGCCGAATGACGCGCCCTGGCCGACGCCTGACGGATCGAACAGCGTGACGCGATGACCGTCGCGCATGAGCGCCGCGGCGCTCGCGAGGCCGATGAATCCCGCTCCGATAATGGCGATGTCCGGCATCACTTGCGTCCTTCCATGGCCTGTTGCCCGATCGGCGACAGATAGCCGGTGGCGCAGCCGTCGTACGATCGCGGCTGGCGTTTGGCCGTCAGCAGATACGCCGCCGAGGCCACCGCGAGGCTCGCCGCGCTCGCCATCAATTGCGGACGCAGCGCGGGATCGGCGCCCATGGCGGCGAGCACACCGGCAATCGCCGCGACGACAGCGTACGACAGCCAGGGGAACAGCCACATTCTGAGCGTCAGCCGTTGCGGATCGGTGGCCTCGATGCGCCGTCGGATGCGGATTTGCGCCAGCGCGGTCACCAGATAAACGAACAGCATCACCGCACCGGACGCGTTCACGAGAAACAGGAACACGCCCTGCGGCGACACGATCGCCGCGACGATCGCCACATAGCCCACCAGGCTGCTCAGCAACACGGCGAGCCGCGGCACTTTGTTCGGCGTCAGTTTCAGCAGCGACTTCGGCGCATCGCCACGCTCGGCGAGTCGAAAGAGAATCCGCGACGACACGTACAAGCCGGAGTTCAGCGCGGAGAGCACAGCGACGAGCACGATCGCATTCATGATGTCGGCGGCGCCGGGAATCCGCATCGTTTCCAGTGCGGCGACGAACGGAGAGTGTCCGGTCACGATGCTGCTCCACGGCACGATGCACGCGATCAGGAACATCGAACCGACGTAGAACGTGATGACGCGCAGGATCACCGAACGCGTCATCGCCGCGACGCTTTTCGCCGGATCATCCGATTCCGCTGCGGCGATTGTGGCGATTTCCGCGCCACCGACCGCGAAGATCACCGTCGGCACCGCCGCGAAAATCGACATCGCGCCGAACGGCATGAAGCCGTGCTGGCCGATCAGGTTCGCCGCCGCGCTGCCGGCCGGGCTGAAGCCGAGCAGATACCCGGCGCCGATCGCGATGAAGACGATGATCGCCGCGACCTTGATCGACGCGAACCAGAACTCGAACTCGCCATACGATTTGACCGACAGCAGGTTGATCACCGTCATGACCGACAGCAGGACGAGGCCGATCATCCAGACCGGCGCGGGAATCCAGCGTTGCAGGATCGCCGCGCCGGCCACCGCCTCGACCGCGACGACGATCACCCAGAAATACCAGTACAGCCAGCCATTCGTAAAACCGGCCCAATTGCCGAGACCGACGCGCGCGTATTCGGTGAACGAGCCGACGCCCGGTACGGCGAGCGCCATCTCCCCAAGCATGCGCATCACCATCAACACGACGATGCCGGCCACCAGATACGACACGCACGCGGCCGGACCGACGCTCGCCAACGTCGCGCTGCTGCCGACAAAAAGCCCCGCGCCGATGATGCCGCCTAGCGCAATCATCGTGACGTGCCGCTGACGCAACGCGGCGCCGAGTGTCGGCGTGGGCTCGGAAGAGGAGGACTGCGGAACGCTCATCAAACAACTCCTGCTGAGGGATGGCTGAACATGGGCTGGACAGTGCCGGCGCCGCCATGGCGAAGCACGTCGCCAGACAAACTCTGATACCTAGAATCACACAATATTTTTTTGTGTGCAATTAAAACGCTCATTGTGTGGCCCTGGCATTTTCCCTGGCTCGCATGAGATGGGCTTCCTGTGGGCCACCGTGTCGGCGGGTGGAACGACGTAAGGCTTGCAGTTGGGCATCCGTGGTATAAAATCGGCAAACCTCCGCACAATTTGCGGACAAAGATCGTTTTGTATGGAGACACGCGAACTCATGGTTTCTGGCAAAGACGCCGCCCGCATCGCCAAAGGCGCGCCCGAGCAGGCAAAGCGCTCCACCTATATCGAGGTGTCCAGTTCGATCGAGAGCGAGATCCGCAGCGGCATCTATCCGCCCGGCAGCCGGCTTCCGCCGCAGCGGCAACTGGCAACCGAGCTCGGAATCAACGTGTCGACGGTGTCGCGGGCGTATAAGGAACTGCAGTTACGCGGCCTCGTGATCGGCAGCAAGCGGCGCGGCTCGCTGGTCACGGGCGGAGCGATGCCGAGCGTCGAACCCGTGCAGGCAGCGAGCAATGCGGCGATCGATCTGACCGTGAACCGGCCGGCGACCGGCGAATTCCTCGACTGTCTCGCGCGCACGCTCGCGGACCTGCCGCGCGACCCGCGCTATGCGCAGTTGCAGGAATATCAGCCGCCACAAGGACCGCTGTGGGCGCGTGTCGCCGGCGCGCGCTGGATGAGCGCGCCGGGTTTCACACCGCCGCCCGATCACGTGGTCGTGACAAGCGGCGCGCAGCACGGTCTGTATGCGGTGCTCAACAGTCTGATCGGCACCGATGGCGTCATCCTCGCTGATCAACTCACCTATTACGGCCTCAAAGCGTTGGCACCGGTGTTCCAGTTCGAGATCGTTGGCATTCCTAGCGATCGCGATGGCCTGTTGATCGACGAAGTCGAGGCGGTGTGCCGACGCCGTCGCGTGAAGGCGATCTTCACGGTGCCCAATCTGCAGAATCCGACCGTCACCACGATGAGCCTGGAACGCCGCATGGCGCTCGTCGACATTGCGCGGCGGCACGGCGTGCCGATCATCGAGGACGACGTCTACGGGCCGCTCGTTTCGCAACGTCTGCCGACGATCGCGAGCCTGTGTCCCGAGCTGACGTTCCATATCGCGGCGACCTCGAAGATCCTCGCGCCCGGGTTACGGCTCGGCTATCTGCTGAGTCCGCCGGACAGTTCGGCGTTGTGCGCGGAAGCCGTGCGCACTACCGCGTGGATGCCCGCACCGATGTCGATGCTGATTGCGTCGATCTGGATCGAGGACGGCACCGCGCGGCGCATCATGGACGCGCAGCTCGCCGAGATCCGCGCGCGCCAGGATCTCGCGCGAGAACTGCTGCCCTCTGATCTGCTGCAAACGGACCCGGCCTGCATGTTCGTGTGGCTCAAGTTGCCGCCGCCCTGGCGTGCCGACGATTTCGCGGCGAACGCGAAAGCGCGCGGCGTGGTGGTGATGCCGTCCTCGGCATTCGCGGTGGATCGTTCGGAGATCGAGCACGGTGTGCGGATCAATCTTGCTTGCGCGACGAGCCGTGATCAACTGGTGAGCGCGTTGAGGCTGTTGACGGGAACGCTCAAGGATCGTCCACGGGCGCTGTTCGGGACCATCTGAGACGCGCGCAATATTTGAACCTTATGCGTGCTTAACGCCACTTGATGCCAGGCACGCATGAGGCAAATGCTGGATTTCATTCGACAGATCGGGCGTCGTACCAGCGTGCTTTTATGTCGTGGCTTGTCAATGAAGATGTAAGCCGCCGCGTCATTCCTCACGGGTTTCCTACGCCCTTTGTTTGACCGTGTCGTGACTGCGCTCGCGCATGTGCCCTCCTCGTCTCTCGCGTCACTGAGCACAATCAATATCGGCTCGCAAGCGAACAAAATAACGCCTCGATCGGGGCAACCTGCCACGCGCGCGCATCCTGGCGATTACCCTTGACTTTTGAGCAGCAGGCCCTTCCAATAGGAAAGGTGTGCCAGTTCGTTTTGCTTCGTATTGCTCTTTAACGTAATACGCACATCCATTCAAAATTCAGACGTTCCTAGCAACGCGGTTTATTCGTTGGCCGCCTGCATTGAATCGCCGCCCGCCGCTCTCGGTTTTTGCTGTCGTTTCTGCCCCACCGGTTTTCTTTGTCCGCCGTGTATTCGGCTTCGGCTCGCGACTTGGAGCACTCCTTACAACGGAGTTGTCTTGGCTGCCTCGAAAGATCAACCAGTGCGTCACGCGCCCGCCCGTATCGACCTCGCCTTGCAAGGCGGGGGTTCACATGGCGCCTTCACATGGGGTGTGCTCGACCGTCTGCTCGAAGAATCCTGGATACAGATTGAAGGGATCTCCGGCACATCGGCAGGCGCAATGAACGCGGCCGTGCTCGTGAGCGGCTATCAGTTGGACGGTGCGGCCGGCGCGCGCGCCGCGCTCGAAGCTTTCTGGCGACGCGTGTCCGACGCGGCGGTCTTCAGTCCGTTCCGGCGCAGCCCGTTCGACGCGCTGATGGGCCGCTGGACGCTCGACCATTCGCCGCTTTTCATCGCGATGGATCTCGCGGCGCGCGTGTTCTCGCCTTACGACATGAATCCGCGCGGCGTCAATCCGCTGCAAAAGATTCTCGATGAATCGATCGACTTCGCCCATTTGCGCGACGCGCCGATCAAGCTTTTCATCACCGCGACCCGGGTGCGCACCGGCCAGGCGCGCGTGTTCCGCAACGCCGACCTGTCGGCCGACGTGCTGCTCGCGTCGGGCTGTCTGCCGACGCTATTCCAGGCGGTCAACATCGACGGTGACGACTACTGGGACGGCGGCTACGCCGGCAATCCGACCATCACGCCGCTGGTTCGCGAATGCACGTCGAGCGACACGCTGCTGATTCAGGTCAATCCGGTGGAACGGGATGAAACGCCCCGCACCGCGCGCGACATCATCAGCCGTCTCAATGAAGTCGCGTTCAACGCGCCGCTGCTCAAGGAACTGCGGATGATCGCGCTGCTGCGCCGCGCGGCGGACGCGGGTAGCGACGAAGGCCGTCACTGGGCCGAAATGCGCATCCACCGGATCGCCAGCGAAGAAATGACGAAGCTCGGCTACTCGTCGAAGCTCAATGCCGAGTGGGCGTTTCTGACGATGCTGCGCGACGAAGGCCGCCGGGCCGCCGACGCCTTTCTCACCGAACACGCCGATTCGATCGGCGTGCGCTCTTCGCTCGATCTCGACGCATTGCTCGACGGAGTCTGATCATGGACGTCATCATCCTGTCACCGCTCGCGGTGGGCCTCGGCCTGTTCGGCATGCTCGCGAGTCTCGCGCTGCTGATCGGCTTCGCGTATCGCGGCTGGAGCGTGCTGCTGCTCGCACCGTTTGCCGCCATGCTCGCCGCGGCGATTTCCGGCGAGCCCGTGCTCGCGCATTGGACCCAGACCTTCATGAACAGCGCGGCGCGCTTTCTCGCGCAGTTCTTTCCGCTGTTCCTGCTCGGCGCGCTGTTCGGCAAGCTGATGGAGGACAGCGGCTCCGTCAAGGCAATCGCGACCTTCATGACGGAAAAGCTCGGCGCGCATCGGGCAATTCTCGCGGTCGTGATCGGCGGTGCGCTCGTGACCTACGGCGGCGTCAGTCTGTTCGTGGCATTTTTTGTGATCGCGCCGATGGCGACCGCATTGTTCCAGGCCGCCAATATTCCGCGCCGTCTGATGCCGGCGGCGATTGCGCTCGGCACGTCGACCTTCACGATGTCCGCGCTGCCCGGCACGCCCGCGATCCAGAACGCGATTCCGATGCCGTTCTTCGGCACGACGCCGTTCGCCGCGCCCGGATTGGGCGTGATCGCGAGCCTCGTGATGGTGGGCTTCGGGCTCTGGTGGCTATCGCTGCAACAGTCCCGCGCGCGCGCGGCGAACGAGGGTTTCGACGGCTTCGGCGGCGCTTCCTCGGTGCCGGCTGCGAAGCCCGCGCCCGATGCAAAGCTCGTGCGTGAGCGCGCCACGGTGTCGCAAAGCTTCGACCCCGAAGAGATCGAGCACGGACACATCAGCAGCGATCTGCCTTCGTTCGGTGTCGCGATGACGCCGCTCGTGCTGGTGGTGTGCGTGAACTTCGTGATGAGTGTGATCGTGCTGCCGCGCATCGACGCCGACTATCTCGCGGATGTTCGTTGGGGCGAGACTTCGCTGGCGGCGGTCGGTGGCGTGTGGGGGGTGTGCGTGGCGCTGGCGGTGGCGATCGTCGCCCTGATCGTGCTCAACCGGCGTCGCCTGCCTGCTTTGCGCGAAACCGTCGATGCGGGCGCGAATGCGTCGGTGCTGCCGGTGTTGAGCGTCGGCAGCCTGGTCGGCTACGGCGCGGTCATCGCGGCGTTGCCCGCGTTCGCGCTGGTGCGCGAATGGGTGCTCGGCGTGGGCGGTGGTCCGCTCGTGTCGCTAGCGGTCGCAACGAATCTGCTGGCGGCGCTGACCGGCTCCGCATCCGGTGGGCTGACTATTGCACTCGATGCGCTTGGCAGCACCTATCTGCAACTCGCGGCGCAACACGGTATCGACCCGGCCCTGCTGCATCGGGTCGCAGTGATTTCATCGGGTACGCTCGATAGCCTGCCGCATAACGGCGCGGTGGTGACGTTGCTGGCGGTGTGCGGGTCGACGCATCGGGAAAGCTACCGCGACATCGTGATCGTTGGCATTCTCGGTGCGTTGCTGGCGCTGGTTGTTGTGATTGTGTTGGGGTCGATTGTCGGGTCGTTTTAGGGCGGTGCGTGCGTTGTCGTGCGCTGTCGTGCGTTATCCGGGTCGGGTGAGGTTGGTTGTGCGATTGGGGGACCCAGGCACTTCTTCCGCACGTCGCGACAAAACAAACAAACCCAGAACCAGCCACGACGTCGGCTTGTGAAGCCTGTCGACGTCTCAGGCCGCTGCGCGCGCCGAATTCATCCGCCCGAAAACAAACTGCCCGAGGTACCAGACCAATTCGGTGTTCGTGAGGATCGCCTCCTCCGTGACCGTCGACGGTTCGAGCTTCATCCGCCGCAGCATCAGCTTGCCTTCACGCGATGCCATCCACGCGTGCATCAGTTCCTTGCGAGTTTTCGCATCGGCCGCGTTGAAGTGGTCACGGCCCTTGCGCGAGTCCTCGTTCATCCGGGCGCGCACTTCCTCCTCGCGCGAGGCAACGCTAAGCGCCACCGACTTTCTTGCCTCGGATTTGGCCAACTGCTCCTGCGTTTCGTCGGCGAGAAGCTTTGCCTGAACGTCGACCATCGTCCGTTCGGCTTCGGACATCTTCCAGTTGTCGCGTAGCGCACGCATCAGGTAGCCTGCGGGGCTCTTCTTGACCTGACCGCGTTGGACACGGAATCGCGTGTATTCGACCGCCTGCTGGATGCGTTCGTCGGTCCATACATCGCGGTTCTCGGAAATTTCGCTGAACTGCTTGGTCGACAGCGCGAATTCGTCTGTGAGAATTTTGTACAGGTGACTCGCGTCCGCGAGGCTGGCCAGGACCGCGTCCGCAGTGTCCTTGCGTTTGAGCAGGAATCGGATGCGGTCGATTTTCTTCGACGACGTCGACGCGGTTCGGGTCTCGTACGACAGCTCGATGTCCGATACGTCGTTGATTTCACGAACCGCCGGCTCGAGCCAGTCGCGTTTGAAGTATTTGAAGATGGCGGCGTTCGCGCCCATTCTGCCGGGCCAGTTGCGCATCTCATCGAGCTGAATCCAGTCTGTCCGACCCGCCGGAACGTGCGGCAGCACTTTGTCATAGATCGCGCGCGCGAGGCTGCGCGTGAACGCGGTCGAAATGCGCAGGCTCAGCCAGTGCGACTTTTGCGGATCACGGATGTGAGGGACAAGGCGTGGATGCACGTCGAAACGCATCCGCCCGCGGTGAAAACCGACCATCCCGATTAGCTGCACCTGGACCCACAGATCGTTTTCGTTAGGGTCGCGGTCCATGGGCGTATTGGTGACCCGGACCTTCGCGTTCTGCGCTTCATCGGCGATGGTGCGCAAGTGTTTGAGGTTGCGGCTGTCATAGCGCATCAACCACTTGAAGTAGTTCAGCTCAACGTCGTACTGATCGCGCTCGTCAGTCTCCTGCGCAACGATGAAATACGCGGCGTCGAGAAAGCGCCGCGCCGGCAAACCCATGTTGACGATTTCAGTGAAGAAGTCGTTGCGCTGATAACCGATTTCACGATTGGCCTCGTTGATTCGCAATCCCTGGTCGAACATGTCTTCGAACAACGCCAACGCCATCTGGCGAGATGTTGCCTTCGATTTGCCCTCTTCCGGATTGTCCGACGCCATGTTCTTCATCCACTTTTTTCGCTCCCGGGACTGTAGCACGCAGTGGTGAGCTGTCAACACACAGAACCTCACCTTCGATGGGGTATTGCGGGCTGAATGGACGGCACTCGCCGATAGCACACATACAACCTCACCAACGACACAACCCACCTCACCACGACAGCATGTCTTTTACTCCCTGGTCCTTATTCCACGGGGGCTGAGCGTGGAGTCAGGCACGTGTGCACAACCTACCTCACCGTCGCGCGGCTCGTCGATCTGGGGCACATCCAACCTCACCTTGATGCGAAAGGAGTCTCACCTTGCAGCACAATCGAGCCCACCTATCTGCACATCGCACCTCACCTTCGACACAACAGACCTCACCTTTTCGAGCTTAACTACTTGAATCGAATGAGGATCGAAATTCTCTGTTGGTTTGTTGGCTTGTTGAGGTTTTATAAAAAACAAACAAACCGCTGCCACAAATGAAGTTATTGCGATGCCTGGAGATGGTGAGGTTGATTGTGCTGCTGGCTGCTTGCGAGATGCTCAATACTGGGAGGGTGAGGTTGGTTGTGTTTGAAACCCGCACAGAACGACTGTCATGCATGGCGGTAGAGTGGATTCCTCCCTTTTTTGGATCGTCGACAGGGTGAGGTTGATTGTGCGCTGCGAAAAATAGTGTCCGCGGTGACGTCAACTTCTCACGAATGGCGTCGGCGGGCTCGATCAAGGTGAGGTTGATTGTGCTCGGGGTAAATTTGCTACCTCAGCCAAGGGAGAATGTGCACAACTGACCTCACCGTCTGCTGGTTTCTTGAGCAGAATTGATCGTCGAATTCCACGTTTGTATAGTGAAGGTGAGGTCATTTGTGCATATTCGCTTTTCTACGCACGGCGTGTACTGCAAGGATGCGCCTGAATTTGGCTTGAGATCGTCCGTTGGACCTTCATAAAGGACCGTAATTTCCATAGAATTCAAAAAATTGGACGTAAAAACAGCGATTTAAAGAGCTAACTTCAAGTATTTCCTGTATTCTGAGCTTTCTAGAATTTTATGGATAAACCTCAGAATGGTCAGAACGAGCCAACTCCCTGCCGTAGACCGAACGGTTCATTTTGAACAGATCAGCCAGTTTGCGGAAAAGGTCACGATTTTCACGAATGAACTTCGTGACACCATTCTGGCGCCGCGTCCGCGAAAGACGGCTCCAGTTTTTAAAACCGGGGAGATTGCCGAGATGTGCAACATCTCCCACTCCCAGGTTCAATATCTCGCCACGAAAGGCGATGGCGAGTTGCCGCCCGGCACTGCGGCCGGCACCGGCCGAACTCGCACCTTTACGTTGGAAGAAGCGCGCCTCTGGGTTCAGAAGGTGTCTGATATTTATCAGACTCCCCTCGTCACACGGTTAAAAGAACCGGACGGGAAAATCATCATCACCGCCCAGCTAAAGGGCGGGTCGGCCAAGACCACCACGACTATGTGTCTCGCGCAAGGGCTTTCGCTTCGAGGGCGTAAGGTACTGGTGGTTGACCTGGATCCGCAGGCCTCTCTTTCTGAACTCTGTGGACTCTACGCGGAAAAAGACGTGACGCCGGAAGATACGGTTCTGCCGTATGTCTATGATCAGGACATCGAAGGCGGCCTGGAGGCTCGAGTTCAGTCGACCTACTGGGACGGGATCGATGTCATTCCGGCGCACACGGAACTGATTGGCGCTGAATTTCATCTGCCGGCAATGCAGAAGATGCGGCCGGGATTCCGCTTCTGGACTGTCCTGCGGCAAGGTCTCGAACCGCTGCGGAAGAAGTACGACTACATTCTCATGGACACCTCCCCGTCGCTGTCGTATCTCAATCTGAATGCGCTGATGGCAGCAGACGCGATGGTGATGCCGATGGTGCCAGAGAATCTGGACTTCATCAGTTCGTTGTCGTTCTGGAGACTTTTCTCGGATGTCTCCAAAAGTTTTATCAAATACGAGAAGGACAAGAAATACGACTTTGTTTCGTTGATGCTGTCGCGCGTCGACTATGGGCGAAATTCGTCAGCACCCATCGTGCGCGCGTGGGCACAAAGCGCGTATGAGAATTGGCTGCATTCGATTGAGGTGCCGGCGAGCTCTGTCATGAGCACGGGAGCGCTGGCGTTCTCAACGGTCTTCGACATCAGCAGTACCCATAGTGCGTCCAAATCGCTGCAACGTGTACGGCAGCCGCTTGTCGACTACTGCCGATGGGTGGACGAAATCTATTCGGAAAAATGGAGGAACGCGCAATGAGCAATATGCGTGAACAATTGCTGGCCAAGACATCTGGCATCCGTAAAACCTCGTCGATCAACGAAGACGAAGTTAAGCGCAGCAACCGGACGCAAACGGCGCCCGGCCTCGCGGGAGCGTTGGCGGTTGCGCAACTTCGGGTACAGGAACTGGAGTCGACGGGCGTCGCGTCCCAATTGCCCGTAGCGGGAATTTTGCCGAACCCTTGGCAACCACGCCGGGTATTCAACGAGGCCAAGCTGACGGAACTTGCCGAGTCCATTCGCGAGGTTGGGCTCATGCAGCCGATCGTGGTTCGGCGCGTGGAAAACGACTATCAGATCGTGGCGGGGGAGCGTCGGTGGCGGGCGCACAAGATGTTGGGGAGCGAGACGATTAAGGCTGTCGTCGCGGATTGCTCCGATTCAGACATGGCCGTATTGGCGATGGTGGAGAACATCAGCCGCGATGATCTCGCTGATTACGAAATCGGCGTCGCGATTCGTCGGTCTGAGACGGAATTTCCCAATCGCAAGCGACTGGCCGAAGCCATGGGGTTATCGCGTGCTGGACTTTATCAGTTTCTTGCATTCGATAATTTGCCGGACTTCATCAAGAAGGATTTGGACATTCAGCCTCGCCTGCTTGGCGGAACTGCGGCTCAGGCAATTGCCGCAACGATCAAGAAGCATGGCGATGCCGGGGTGAACGCTGCCATGGAAATCTGGCCTCTCGTTTTGAAAGGCGAGATGGATCAGGGCAAAGCCGCTTCGGCGATTACCGCGTTGGCGACTCGCCGGACGACGTCGGAAGGAACTAGCGGGCGCAGCATTGACAAGTTCTTTGCTGGGAAGGAACACGCGGGCAGTATTACCAAAGACATCAGTAATTTCACCGTGAAAATCAAAACCGGCGTGATTACCGAGGCGCAAGAAATCCAGATTCGGGAACTGATCGGCCAGATGTTTCAGGCCCAACCCAAGGCTGGGTGATCGACGATTGCGTTGTGAAACGAAGCCCGCGAATCGCGGGCTTTTTTGTTTGAAGATGTTTTTATTTGCTGCGCGACGGGAGTGTCTAGAGTCTAGACACTCCCGTCGTCGGTTCGTATCGAAGCTGGCTGTATTGTCTTACGTATGTCCTGAGGCCGGCATCTAGCGCAGTCGATCAGAATTAGTCTCGAATCATAGCCGCCCCGGCTTGCCGTCATTCCGATCCATAAACTCTTATTGGAATCTGCTCGTTTCAGCAATAACCTGGTGATCGAGCCTGGAGGCCGTCCTTCGCGAGAGTCGGCGGCGGTGAAAAGTCATCGGGGCGCAAGCCGATTTTTGTCTCCGTGAAAGATGCCACAAGCGCGGTGTGATCGCACCATTACCAGCAGTTAATGGATGACATCAGACGTGCGTCACCGACACCCTGTGGCGTCCGTCATGGTATGTCTCAATGGCAACCACGCCTGCTTGCACTCGCTAGCCATTGCGCGTGTACCCGCACGCTAGGTGCGTTGCAATGACATATCCAACTGCCCATTAAAAAGCGTTGCTGGCCGATCCTCGCGATGCTGCTCCAGGAGCCTGGTCCGCTTTGGATGTGCCGACTGAGACGACTGATATCGTCGGTCGCTGCTGAGGCACAGCGTCTGCTAGCCGGGGGGCGAAAGTTCTGAGCTCCCTTGTCGCGCGGCGTCGTGCCACAAGCCTGGCTGTTTTATCGGGAGCCCAATCCGTCTCTCGCCGCAGTGATTCAAGGATGCATAGGGCTGTCGCTTGCAGCACCTCCGCTTCACGTGAGTGAAGGCGAGCGCAAGAATGCAACGGGCGAAGTCGGGCCAAACGCTACACCCACGCGTGTACATCCATTCGCAATGACCTCATCGGATGCTCGGCAACCAGAACACAGATTTCCCGACAGATATCCGGAAAGATGAAGGCGTCTCTATCCTAATCGGACGTTGGCTGAATGGGGTTGGCATGGCAAGACTGATCTCATGACGATGGCGTCCACTAGCGTTCATCGAAGCGGTTCTCGACGTATCCTAATCTGAGAATCGCTCTCATACGCGCCCCTTCGGATCTCGAGGGCTCTTTCCGCGCATCGGTTGATGGTGGATCGATGTGTCGTGTGACCCGCCAGCGGTTCCCCACAAGCGCGATGATCGGGCCGAAGTCAGCCTTGAAGTCCGTCTGACCACCTGGAGAACGCCCTACTGGTGCGAGCGCTCTCGCGGACCTTGCCACATCTATGCCGAACAAAACTTGGCCGACAACGGAGCCGGCCGTCTGGCCTCGAAGAGCGCATTAACGTACCTGGTGCACCCTTTACTTTGGCCGTGCGTCAATTGATGATGCAGCGTACGTCGTTCGACAGATCAGCTTGAGGTCTTGATGGATACCCACGCGCCGCGATCTCATGAGACCAAAGCGAAAAAGTTGTCGTCCCGGGGCAGCAAATTAGTCGCGGTTCGTCTCCATGGAGCAGCTACCGTATCCATCGGTACGCGACTAGATTTCGATTTGATCGCGATCAGGCGGAGGCTGGCCGGCTAGAGATCGAGCGAACCGTACTTGAACGCACAATGTCCCGGGGCGGCGCACCCGTCGATGTATGACCGACAGCGCATATCATCGTCACGCAAATAAAGCTTGATGGAGCCAAATCGCGACACCGAGGTGTGGACGAAATACCGCAAACTGCGGGTGCGCTAAAGGCAAAGATGCAACGCTACTGAATAGCGTCGGAGTCAGATCGTAGATAGCTGTCACAGCGGGGCGGGGCGCCCGGCTGATTGGCCAGCAGTCGCAAACTATCCGGATACACTTCGGTCGAGGCATCTGGGTTGGCATCTCAGTAAATAGCCGGCCCTCGCGAGGCTTACAACAACGGGCAAACGGTTTCAGGCCGCTGCGTAGCGCATAATGCCCACCTCGGTGGGGCATTGGCGCTCACTTAGCCTTCAGCGTTCACTGAGATTCGGCTTGACGCCAATTAATGGGGTCATAACATCGGTTCCATGCGACCTACGGAGGACTTTACTGCAGTTGGAAGACCCGTATCGATGCCGTTATTGCAACTGGCACGTCATTTAGTATCCGCTACATGCAATTCTCCGTGAAACATCCTAAAATAGAAAACAGATCGAATAACTCACTGTTTAATATATAGTTTCGATCAATTCTCCCGATATGTTCCACGCGCAAAGAGATCCTACGCGTGCAATCGCACTGAAAATCGCCTACTTCGATTCTTTCTCCGGAACACCCATCAAATTTACATAGTTTGTAGTATTTGCTACGTGATATGTAATGGCGCTGTGCAGGGCAGTTATTTTTTGTTTTGTCATCGGAGTCTTGGGCCTTTCGCGCCCCTGCAGCTACTTCAATTGCAACTACCGGGACGCCCGAAAAACAGCACGCCGGCCGTTCAGCGTGCAGGCCCTCGTGCCACGCTTCCCGAAAAGGACGAGCCTTCGCTCGATACGTGTAGCTAAAAACTTTCACGGAATTCGCCGCCTTTGCACGTCACAAAATATCTACTGCGGGAGGCACCGATAACACGCCTGCTAGCGACGCCGCGAAGAACACGATCCGCAGAGGGCCTACGGAAAGCGCCCACATTTGATCTCGTAGGCAAATACACTTACCGCCCATCCGCTTGATTTCTACGCTTTCTGTGGACGCTACATCAAGCGAACACATAGCGATCGCTGAACGCTTCCCCGATCCAGCGCCTCATCTACATCCAGAGCGGGTGTCAGATCTTCGCTGCGCGGCGCTCGGCGAGATTGGTGCGTGAGTGAAAGAGGCGCGCTGAAGCATCATGCATGCGGCGACAGGGCAGCACGGTCTGCGGTGATGCCATTCTTGAGGCCCCTCGGCGTAATTACCGACACGCCGCTCGCGTGTGCAGCTGAATGTTAATGGTGGATTCGTTCACCCCCCAGCTTGCTCGACAGCGATACGCTGAGTGCCCTTGATAACGGCCTTCGGCCGAAGCAATAATTGAAGGTCGCTGACATGTGCCTCTGCGATGTCAGCTGGCACGACCGCAGTAACTCGCGCTTGGCGCCGCGTCGTGGACGGGATGGCGCGATGCCGGCGTGAAGCACCGACCAGGGCCATCCGATAGCCTCATCGAAAGATCAGGGTTGTGCCGCAGCCTTGTCACAAAGGAATCCTGAATAAAGTAATTTTTTGAACTCTATCTGAGAGCCCACCCGGTCCCGCCAGATCGTGTTTCGCAGAGTCAACATCTGCCGACCGCCCCGTTTGCAAACTCTATACAACGTCGGGAACAAGATTTCCTGCGGCACGTCCTGGTCGCCTCGGCAATTCGACAATGGAACTAGCCTCGCCATCAATGAAAGCCGATTTGCCGCATGGATCGTTCACCCTCTCGCCGAAGATAATGGGCTGAAGACCGCTATCCATTTAGAGGCGACGTATCCGTAACGCGGTGTGGATGGGAACGTCAATGTCGCCGTGTATAGGCATTCCGGCATCAAAACGGCGACGCAGAAACTTTGCGCATTTGCTACCGCTGCTATGCCTGAGCCGCGCTCCGGTCGGAGTCGGCATCTTTCGCCGCCAGGCGGAAATCCTCGCCGCGTAATGATCCTGATCGTCGAGGCCAGCCCGCCCAATTTCGCCCCGCTTGTGCTCGACGGACGAGGCCGGACGCCCAATTCAAGGAGACCTCCGAAACAGACGAAGCGTTGATGACGCTGAGAAAGAGCCTGCGGGTCCCGTTCTATCTGACATTAATATGTCGCTCACGAATGGCGACGAGCTGCCCGGAACACGTGGCGCTTACAGTCGACACGCGCCTGAGCGCTACGAGCCACGAAGTCCTCGCGCGATGAGCCCGGGCATGACATCAGGGCAGCGCGCTTTCCCGACGCGTCCCAGCAATGTATCGATGCGTTCGTCAAGCGGCCCGCCCTCGAGCATCAGTCTCTCTCTGCTGCCCTGAGCAGCGGCAGTTTTTTGCACGCACAAAATATGATGTGGAAAACAACGAGCCCGCGAGAATTCAACTCCGCGTGACGACACCGTCTTAGTGACCATGCGCGAATTCACAAGCGCGAAAGCACCCAACCCAAACCACACAACCCAAACCGCCCAACCGAAAGCACACAACGCAAGCGGCGTCCCGCCGCCGTGCATGGCGCAACAAGCCACCAAACCAGACTCCCACGCGTCCCCGTCCACTATTGAATAGCCACTCCCCGCTCACAGCCCACGAAGAACCCGGACTCCCCACCTCTCGCCGCCTCCGCAATATCCTCATGCAGAATCCGCCGGATTTCAAAAATGGCTTCGGGCGTTTCCTGAACGCTGTGCCCGGAGACGATCACCTTCTCAGAGACCGCGCCCGCCAGATGCGCACTGCGATAAGGCACGACGCCGTCGTTGGAATCCTCCAGCGGACCCGTCGCCCGGCGTCTCGCGATAATTGAATGGAAGCAAACGTCCGGGCTGATCGGCAGTTTCGCAGTCGCGCGGATGAGCGGATCGGTTTCGCGCAATTGTTCGATACTGTTCGGAACGTGGAAGGTCTGCCCCTCGAGCTGTCCTCCGTCGTTGTTCGTGGCCGTCAGCATCACGTCTTCGAATTCGTGCAGAAGGGCGAGCGGCAAGCGCACCAGGTTCGACGCCCATCGAGCAATGCGATTGCTGGCGAACGGCGTGCCCCGGTGCGGCGCCGCGATGAAAATCGCCCTCTCGACTTGCGGCATCGGCGTGAAGCGCAGCAAGCGATCAAGCCGCTCGTCCTCGCGGTCGAGCTCGGCGCCCTCGGGCACATACTTGTCTTCGAAGGTGGTCCATAGTTCTTCGTCGGAGGTCGAGACGAGCAGCCTCGCCAGAACGCCGCCCATGCTATGTCCGATCAGCACCATCCCCTGAGAAGCCGGCAACGTGCCGGCTGGGTCGAAATGTTCGAGCGTGAGTCGTGCCGCTCTGCGAATTCGCGCGAGGCTGACGAGAATGGGGACATTGGTCGGGTAGTAGACCTGCCACACCTGAAAGTGTTGGCGGAGTATTTCATCACCCTGAATGTCGTTGGCGACATTGACCCACGCTTCGGGACTGCTGGCTAATCCGTGCAGCATCAGAACGATGCGCCGCTCCGGATCGAACGGCTGCATCAGGTAGATACGGGGACTATCTATGCCACGCGCCCGGCCAAACAGCGTGCGCAAGGATTGTCCGGCAAAGCCCGAACGCGCGAGCCAGATGCCGTAACCCGCGCTGAAATTGGCCGCCAACGGCACGGTCTGGTCGTGCCGTACCACGCTTTTCTCGCGATACGGATCGTAGACGGTCAAGACCACATCGTGTGCGTCGCGCAGCTGTTCGAGATTCTCGGCGCTGAAGCTCAGAAGCACGGTGACATTCGGTGACGGCATTTCGCTAAACGGACGGGACGGCAGCGTCGACCAGTTCGACGGGCGTGGCGCGCTGTCTGCGCTGGCATCCGAGGCGGGCGAAGCGTTCTCCTCCGGCGCGGGGATGTTCATGACCGCGACAAGTTCGGCGCCCAGACCGTCGCGGCGATAGATGCTGCGCAGCCCCGCGAACGAGAGTCTGGACGCCGGGATCACCTCGCGCAGTTCGCGCACGCCTTCGGGCAGCCGTACCCGGCTCAGGTCGATATGGATGGTCCAGCCCGCGATGACCTGCGTTGAGGAATCGCCCCTGCCCGAATCCGTTTCGAGCGCGCCGCGCCGGAATAGCGCGCCGGCCAGTTCCTGGAGCGCGTAGTTGTAATAGTCGCGAACCTGCGTTTGACGGTCCTCGAAGGCTCGTTCACCGGGTGTGCGCTGACCGAGGAAGAGAAATGCGTAGGCATAACGAGCTGTTCTTAGCCACAGGTCGAATTGCGCGTCACTCCACGCCCTGTTGTTGTCAGGCGGCGTTTGGGCAATCGCCATCTCCAGGGAAAGCTCGGCCAGACTCGCGAGACGGCGATCGACGTTGATTCCTGGAACGGTCGTGATCGAATCGATGCACTCCTGCGGCGCGTGTTGGCAACGGGCCTCGTCGAGCGCGGCGACGCGCAGGGTGTCACGCGTCGCCGCGCTGAGTCGGCCGGTTGAAAGAATATCGCCGCGCCGCATGGCGATGTATTGCTGTGGGCCGAGCGAACTGACCCGAACCATTGCGCAGCCGGACAGGAGGACGATGACTAGCAGGCTGAACGTAAAGCAACGCGACATCCATCGTGAGGGCGGATGCGTCATTGCGCGTTCGCCCTTGCGAGGCGTCGCGCATTCTTCGGATTGCCGGCGCCTTTATTCGAGTGAACGATCAGGTATGCCGATCGGCAGGCGGGTGGTGGGAACCGCGCTCGTAATCCGGCAGGAGGCTGTCTGCTCAGGTACTGGCCCGAGAGGAGGCGCGATGACAACGTCGACAGGTCAACGTCTGCATACCCGAGGACTAAACAATTCGGCCCACATCTGCGTGGTGACGCGCAGTCAGTAGTCTTGCTGTGGACCGTTGCCATGGCTGCATCACCGACAGGACTTGCCAATCTTTCAGGCCGTGGTGTGCTTGGCCAGTGAAACCGGCAAAATGATGGAGGCTCTATCAGCTATAAGCCGCTGTTTTATGCGCGGGACCGATAAGATCTTACGCATATTATTCATTGCAGAGTACTGTACGCTTGGCAAATAGCTTGCGCAAGAAGCGACAGTCAGCGGTTGCTTACCAACGCCTGCCATAGATAAACATAAGAACAAGGCAGGCCGGATGCCTATTCGACGTTCGCTTCTTCTTCGGATATCGAAGCCTTGGTGCTCACGTTGTCCCGCGTGCGTGGCTGATGTGCACAACGTGTCCCGGCTGAACGCACCGCACGCGCTTGTTAATCTGCATGATTGGCATAGAAAAAGTAGGTGTGCTCATCTTTGCGATTTAACAATCGCCGAGCCTGTCCGCAGTCACACGTGCTCATCCGCGATGTCGATCTCGAACCAATTGACGCCGCCAGCTTTGATCAGCCATCATGCGCTAAAGGCCGCGGCACTTCGTGATTCAACGTAGTGGTCTAAGCATGCGTTCGACAATCAGGTACTTTGGCCGCAGACGGTGACATACTCATGACACCCCATTCACGGATGGCGGAAATGTGAGCACCTGCTTTTCCGAGTAGCAATACCTGATGTGCGTTTTACCGCTGAAAAAAGCAAAAACAATCTGGCTAAGTGTTTTGAACATCAAGTTTTGTTTCGACCTCGACAGTGCAGCGGCAGGGAAATTCTTGACAAGGATTTGTTTGGGAACTTAAATACTTTTCAGGCAGCCTCGTCCCAATGAACCGGCGTCTCTTGCTATGACAACCGATATGCAAAAGCTTTCGTTGTTGAACCTAGCCGGCATGGTTGTGCGTTCCATACTGAAGATGGGGCAGCGTTGTCTTCCGCGATCTTTCGTCAGAGTTGCGAAGTCGTACGACGCATCAACAAGAGTATCGACATATCAGTTGTCTCCCAGAGCGAATGGGTAACTCCGCGTTTGCCGTGATCGGAGCGTTGCCGGCCACTTTTCTTGTGGCGACAGGCAGGAAACTTTGAACCCGAGGAACGGACATGAACAATATAAAGCAGGGTGGAGCAAGCCTCGATAGTCCGAATACGACGCATAGACATAGCTGTTGTAGAGGACTGGGCCGAAGTCATGGCGATCGTCGGTACAGACCCGGAGCGAGGACGCGGTAGCGGCCATTGCATGGCCTGTCGGATCGTGCGCGGCGCGTTGGACCAGTCGCGCTCACGAGCATCGACGGGCGCGAAGGCGCCAGTCACTCCTTTACCTCGCACCGCCTGTCCGAATCGTAGGGCCTGACCTCGGCGCCGGTAGGGCGCCACTGTCCGCACGGACGAGGTTTTCGGCGAGGCGTCGATCGAACCAGTGCTGCAGGTGGCAAGTGTTTTCATATCGCGCGCGCATGCGACATTGAATCAACCATACCGAGAGGCCTGAATGTCCGCTCACGAAAGCCACCCTGCAGTCGGGTCCTGCGAGCTGCACGGAGTCAAGCGGCCGGCGTACCGGTCGCGGATAGTCATCGTTCTGGCATTCGGACTACTGAGTGCATGTGGGCGGCAGCAGGAGGCCGCGACCGACACCGGGCCGCGCATGGTGCAGCTGGTGCCTGTGGCGCAGGAAGGGTCGAACGAACTTCGCGAGTTCACCGGCCGCGTCGAGCAGACCAGCATTTCGCCGCTTGCCTTCGAGGTGTCCGGGCGTGTCGTCCAGATTGCCGTGCTCGACGGCGCACGCGTGCGCAAGGGGCAACTGATCGCGAGAATCGATCCCGAGCCCTTTCAACTGGTGGCGCGCCGCGCCGACGCACAGTACGCCCAGCTTGCCGACGACCTCAAACGCAAGTCAGTGCTGCACGACGAAAACATTTTGTCGGGAGGCGCGTTCGAGCAGTTGAAGACCACGCTGGAAGTCGCCAGAGTACAGCGCGATCTTGCGCACAGGGACCTGCGCAATACCAGTCTCATCGCACCGTTCGACGGCCGGATCGCGCGCCGTACCATCGAAACCCAGCAGATGGTGCAGGCCGGCGCGCCGGTGTTCAATCTGGAGAACGCGGAGCGCATCGAGATCGGCGTGGAGTTGCCGCAAAGCATCGCAGAAAGTTTGCCGCTCAACAGCGGTCTGCGCGCCGAGGCGTGGACGCCGGATCGTCCGGACAACGTCTTGCAGCTGGTCTATCGCGAACATGCGACGCAGAGTTCGGTCGCCGCGAGTTCGTACCGGCTGCTGTTCAGCGTCAAACAGGCGAAGAATCTGACGCTGCTGCCGGGCATGGCGGTGCGCGTGCGCATCGGCATGAACCAGACACAGGCCGCGAACCTCGCGCTCTCCGTGCCGATCGCCGCGCTTGCCGTTACACAGGATGGCAAGCACAGGGTATGGCGCTATGACACCGGGTCGAGCAAGGTGCATGCGGTGCCGGTCGATGTACGCGAGATCCGCAATAACGTGGCTATCGTAGCGGGCGATCTGCATGCGGGAGATAAGGTCGTCGGGGGCGGCTCGCAGTTCGTTGCCGAGGGGCAGGCAGTGCGGCCACTGGATGTGAATCAATGAACCTCGCGCGCCCCCTTATCGAAAAGCCGTTGATCGCATGGGTCATCACGCTCGTCTCGCTGTTCGGTGGACTCTTTGCGTACATCAACATCGGGCGGCTGGAAGATCCGAAATTCACCATCAAGACCGCGGTCGTCGTCACGCTGTATCCCGGCGCCAGCGCGAAGGAGGTGGAGAACGAGGTGACCGACCGGCTTGAAAGCTCGATCCAGCAGATGGAGCAGGTCGACTTTCTGCGCTCGCGGTCGATGCCCGGTTATTCGGAAGTCCGCGTCCAGATCCGCGACAGGTATACCTCCGCCGATCTGCCTCAGGTGTGGGACGAGTTGCGCCGCCAGGTGAGCGACGTCCAGCCGAGACTGCCGCCCGGCGCGGGCCCGACGGTCGTCTTCGACAGGTTCGGCGATGTCTACGGGATGTTCTACGCGATCACGGGCAAGGGCTACTCCCAGGCGCAGCTCTATGAATACGCCCGCGAGTTGCGCAAGCAATTGCTGACCTTGCCGGATGTCGCCGATATCGTGATCGCGGGCAACCAGCAGGAGCAGGTCACCGTCGAGGCCGACCAGGCCAAACTGGCGGCCAACAATCTCTCGACCGACGATCTCGCGCAGACGCTCGCGCTGCAAAACGAAATCCGCTCAGCGGGCCGTGAGCGGGTAGGGGATCTGCTGATGCGGATCGCGCCCACGGGCACGCTGGATTCGCTTGATGCAGTTCGCGCGCTGCCGGTGGGCACGACCGCCGGGCCGGTTCTGCTCGGCGATCTTGGCACCGTGACCTACGGCTACGCAAAGATTCCGAACGCGTTGATCCGTTATAACGGCGAACCCGCGATCACGATCGGCATCAGCGCGCGCGCCCGGGTGAACGTCGTGAACGTCGGTGCGGAAGTGAAGGCGAAGATGCAGGAGCTGGAGCGCAGCCGGCCGCTCGGGATGGAACTGCATGTGCTTTACGATCAGCCAGAAGCCGTCGACGGCGCGGTCAAGGGCTTCGTGTTCGACGTGATGCTGGCGGTGGCGATCGTCGGCGTGGCGTTGGGCATCGGCCTCGGTTGGCGGGCGGGCGTGGTGCTCGGCGTCGAGTTGTTCCTGACGATTCTCGGCACACTGTTCGTGATGTACGCGGCGGGTATCGAGTTGCAGCGCATTTCGTTAGGCGCGCTGATCATCGTCATGGGGATGCTCACCGACAACACGATCGTGGTGTGCGAGGGCATGCTCGTGCGCGTGCAGAAGGGCATGTCGCACATCGACGCGGCCAACGAAGTGCTGCAGCAGGGCCAGTGGATTCTGCTGGCTTCGACCATCGTGGGGATTCTCGCGTTCTCGGGCATCGGTCTTTCGCCGGACGCTGTCGGCGAGTTCTGCGCGTCGCTGTTTGCGGTGGCTGCCATCTCACTGCTATTTAGCTGGGTTGTCGCGATCGGACTGACGCCGCTCTTCGGCTTCTATCTGTTCAAAGCCGACGAGGGCGACCAGCCCAATCCGTTCGATTCGCGGTTGTATCGCCAATACCGGGGCCTGTTAGGCTGGGTGGCGGCCCGCCGGGTGCCGGTGATCGTTTCTCTGGCGGTGCTGACCGGCCTGTGCATGTGGGGATTTCGTTTCGTTGAGCAAAGCTTCTTTCCGAACTCGACGACGCCGATCTTCTATGTCGACATGCGTTTGCCGCTCGGCTCCGATATTCGTGCGGTTGCTGAAAAGACCCGTGGCGCGGAGAAGTTCCTGCTCGCGCAAAATGGCGTGGCGAATGTGGGCACGTATATCGGCGGCGGAGCGACGCGCTTTTTCCTCGTCTACGATCCGGAAACCCGCGACCCGCGATACGCGCAGTTCATCGTCACGGTCAAGGATCAGCGCGATATCGACGGGATGATCCCGCCGATTACGGCGGAACTCGAGAAGCGCTTCCCCGACGCGAGCTGGACAGTGATCCGGCCGAGCTTCGGGCCGGGTGGCGGCACCCCGATCCAGGCGCGCTTCATGGGTCCGGACCCAGGCGTGCTGCGCACGTTGAGCCATCAGGCGCAGGCGATCCTGCATAAAGACGGCGGCATGGTCTCGATCCGCGACGACTGGGAAAACCCGGTCAACGTGGTGCGGCCGATATTCGATGACTCGCGCGCCCGCTCCGCCGGTGTGACTCGACGCCAGGTGAACGACGTGCTCGCGTATGCCACCGAAGGCATCACCACCGGCATCTTCCGCGAACACGACCAGTTGTTGCCGATCGTCCTGCGCGCGCCGGAGAGCGAACAGGGCATGGAGCGCCTGCTCACGATGCAGGTCTTCAGCGCGGGACAGCGGCGCTATCTGCCACTGGGCGACGTGCTGGACGGCGTCTCGCCGCAAACGGAAGAGAGCATCGTTTCGCGTAACGACCGGATTCGCACGCTGACCGTGTCGGCCGGCGTCACGTACGGCAGCAACAGCGTGGCGGCGTTCGAGCGCGTGCGGCATTCGATCGAGTCGATTCCGTTGCCGCCCGGTTATACCTTCGAATGGGGCGGCGAACACGAGTCGTCGACGATCGCCCAGGAGAGTCTGTTCCGTCAGTTGCCGATGGGTTTCCTCGGGATGATTCTGCTCGTGCTGTTCATGTTCGGCCGACTCAAGCCCGCGCTCGTGGTGCTGCTGGTGGTGCCGATGTCGATCTGCGGCGTGACGATCGGCCTGCTGCTGTTCCGTGGCGCGTTCGGTTTCATGGCGCTGCTCGGGCTGCTTAGCCTCATCGGCATGATGATCAAGAACGGGGTGGTGCTGGTCGAGGAGATCGATGGTCAGATATCCGCAGGCGTGCCGCGCATGCAGGCGGTGATCTTCGGCTCGATGAGCCGTCTGCGGCCGGTGGCGCTGGCCGCGGGCACGACGATCCTCGGCATGGTGCCGCTGCTATGGGACCCCTTCTTCAAGGACATGGCGATCACGATGATGGCGGGGCTGGCGTTCGCAACGGTCCTGACGATGGTCGCAGTGCCCGCGATCTATGTGCTGCTCTTCTCGATCAAAGGTACGGAGTGGGAAGAAGGCCAGCAACCCGGGGATCAACATGGAAAGACCTGATAACCGGAACCGCGCGATGTCGCCGCTCGCGTTACTCGTTGCGCGGCGTTTGCCGCTGGCTTCGCTCGTCGTGGCGATCGCCTCGGGCTGCACGGGGACGCTGAAACTCGACTCGCCGAAGACGCTTCCGCAGCACTTCAACGAAGCGTCGCCGGCGCTCGCCGACGCGCACGTCGCGCCCGACGACGCGCAGCTCGCGACATGGTGGACGCAGTTCAACGACCCGGCGCTGACCCAGTTGATCGAGACGGCGATTGCGCACAACTACGACATTTCGATCGCGGCCGCGCGCGTCGATCAGGCGCGTGCAGGCGTGCGCCTCGCGCGCTCGCAACTGCTGCCGTCGGTGGGCGTGGGCACCGAGGCTGCGAGTTACCACGGTTCGGAAACCTCGCTGGAGTTTCAGGAGTTTCTCGGGATTAACGATCTCGACGCGTCCTTCTGGCGCGTCGGCCTTCAGACCCAATGGGAGATCGACGTATTCGGCCGCGGACGCGCGCGTCTTGCCGCGGCGCGTGCGTCGACGCTCGCCGCGGCGGGCGATGCCGAGGCGGTGCGCCTGAGCGTCATCGGCGGGGTCGCCGATCTGTATATGACTTACCGTGGCTTGTTGCAGCAGCGCGAGTTGCTCGCGCAAAGCCATCAGATCGCCGCGGATTTCGTTGGGATTGCAGAGAAAAGCTTCACGGCGGGCGTCGGGTTGAGCACGAATATCGACGTGGCTCGCGCCGGGCTCGCGCAGGTCGAGGCGCGACAACAGGATGTCGAGACGGCCATCGCCGCTTCGCAACTGGCGCTCGAGAATCTGTGCGCGGTCCAGCCGGGCGAACTCACCGCCACGCTGAGTACTGTCAGCGGTTTGCCGAAGCCACTGCCGGAGATCACGCCGGGGCAACCCGTCGATCTGTTGATGCGACGCCCCGATCTGATCGCTGCGCGTGACCGCCTGTTCGCAAGCGTGAAGCAGTCAGACGCCGCACGCCTGAACTACTGGCCGACGTTCTCACTGAGCGCGCTGCTTGCACGCAACGGTTGGAACATTGCGGGTCAGGCTCTCGGGCCCAGCACGTTCTGGTTGTTCGGCGCAGCCGCGGCCTTGCCGTTGATCGATTTCGGTGCGCGTGAATCGCTGGTGGAGTCGTCGGATGCGCAGGCACAACAGGCGTTTCACGCGTATGAAAAAGCCGCATCGGGTGCGCTGTTCGATGTCGAGCAGGCGCTGTCGAGATTGAAGCGGCAGGAACAATTGCAGCTCGCGCGCAATGAAGAAGTCAAGCAACGCACCGAGGTGCTCAGGAAGACGACGCGCCAGTTCACGATCGGCGATATTGGCGTGATGGATGTCGATCAGGCTCGTCTCGCGCTGCTCGAAAGCCAGGCGACGCTAGTGCGGGAAAGGGTCGGGCAGTTGCAGGCTCAGGTCGCGTTGTTCCGCGCGATGGGGGGCGGATGGCAACCGGCGGGTTCCGCGATCAGCGTGTCGCCGCCGTACCCGGCACCATCGGCGAGTCAGTAGTTAGGGCGATGTACCGGAACGACCTCACAGGTCGCCAGGCATGACGATTCAAGTGAAAACGCCGTTACCGTGATGTCACGATAACGGCATTCTAAAAGAACCCCAGTTCTTTGAATGGTGAACAATGGCGTCACAGGTCGAGCCGAAACTGTCGCTGCCCGCATTGACCGCGATGGTCGTCGGATCAATGGTGGGCGCAGGAATCTTTTCGTTGCCGCGTAACTTCGCGCGAGCGACTGGGCCGGTCGGCGCGATCATTGCATGGTGCATCGCGGGCGTCGGCATGTATGCGTTGGCGCGCGTTTTCCAGGCGCTGGCCCAACGGCGGCCCGAACTCGACGCCGGCGTGTTCGCGTATGCGAGAGCGGGCTTCGGCGACTATGCGGGCTTTCTCTCCGCGTTCGGGTACTGGATGGCGGGGTGCTTCGGCAACGTCTCGTACTGGGTGCTGATCAAATCGACGCTCGGCGCCTTCGTCCCGGCGTTCGGCGATGGCAATACGGCGACTGCGATCGCCGTATCGTCGGTCGGCATATGGCTGTTTCACTTCGTGATGTTGCGAGGCGTGCAACAGGCCACGATGATCAACACCATCGTGACGGTGGCGAAGGTGATTCCGATTATCCTGTTCATCGGCATATTGATCGTCCTGTTCCGCGTCGACATGTTCCACGCGAATTTCTGGGAAAGCGGCGATGCACTGTCGGCAGGACTGTTCTCGCAAGTCCGCTCGACGATGCTCGTCACCGTATTCGTGTTCGTCGGCATCGAGGGCGCGAGCGTGTATTCACGCTATGCCAGGGAGCGCTCGCATGTCGGCGCCGCGACGCTCTACGGCTTCGCGGCCGTGCTGTGCCTGCTGGTTCTGGTGACGCTGCTGCCCTACGCGACGTTGCCGCGTGCGGACATCGCCGTGATGCGGCAGCCGTCGATGGCGGCGGTGCTGGGCGCACTGCTGGGGCCGTTCGGCACGGTCTTTATCGGCGCGGGCCTGATCATTTCGATTCTTGGCGCGTACCTCGCGTGGTCGCTCATTTGCGCCGAAGTGCTGTTTGCCGCGGCACGCATGGGCACGATGCCGCGCATATTCGCCAAGCAGAACGAGCGCAAATTGCCGGTCGCCGCGATCTGGCTGACCAGCACCGTGGTGCAGCTATTCGTGATCAGCACGTATTGGTCAACGGATGCGTTTTCGCTGATGATCAATCTCACCAGTTCGATGGCGTTGATTCCGTATTTTCTGGTTGCGGCTTTCGGCATCAAGGCCGCGCGTCACGACATCGAACAAGGCGGCGAGCAGCGCAGCGTCTTGCGCCGGGAATACTTCATTGCCGCGTTCGCCACGCTTTATACGGCGTTCCTGCTGTTTGCGGGCGGCGCCAAATTCCTGATGATGTCGGCGATGCTCTATGCGCCTGGCACCGTGCTGTTCATCCTCGCCAGACGCGAGCGCGGCGTGCCTGTGTTCATCAGAACGGAGTGGATCATTTTCGCGGTCGCGGTGTGCGGTGGTATCGCAGCGCTGGTTAGTTTGATAACCGGGGCGATCGTGATCTGAACTGCCGGTTTGTCGTATTCGTGCCGGACGGCATGCCATGTCCGGCAATCGAACGTCGGCTGAAACTTGCCGATGCCCGCGCTAGGCGGGGAATGACGATCTCTCGCGCAGCAATTCAAGCAGCTTGCCTCGTGCGGACGGATGTTTGTCCGCACGGCACACTATCTCCCGCGTCTTTCTCGCCCTCACTCGGGAACGTATCGCCCTACATCGTCTCCATTCGCTTCTCGCGACGAGAGCATCGCGCTCGCCACGACGATTGCGGGTTATTCGCCGCCCGCGAAAGTGGCAATCAAGGAGTGGGTCAATCGCGGCTACGAGAGTTCGCTGGTCAAGGGCATGAGCAGCGAACGGGGGCCACTGCCTGCGCGGCTTCGGAAGCGAAGACGCACCGGAAGGGGGAGTGCGTTTCTCGACCAGCGTAAGCCGGTATTCAGACATCGTTGGTTTCGGAGTGGGAACGCAGTGCGGCGGGGCTTTGATGAGCGGGGCAAGTCAAGGTTCAATTACGCAACTAACCGTCTGCGTCTTTTTAACCGCCGCAAATACAAAGCGAGGCCTTAGCGGCCAATCTTCCCGCAGCGTGGTTGTACCCGGCTTGCAAGACTTGATGCGCGCGCTTCAGTTAGCTGCCTCGCACGCAACCATCTCTCCGCTCGGGCAACATGGCAGGTCTGCACGCTATATGTTATCGGTTGTCGTATATCGATACGTCTCGCTAGTCCGTTCCGCGATGAACAAGCTAGCGACCAGATAACTCCCCTTGGAGTCGCCGGTCAAAATTCAGCAGTCGCTGAATTCCTCGGGTAAATGCTACTTTTACTACCCAGTCAGTAGCCTTAAACTTGATCGATGATGTACGACGACATATGAGACTAGGGGCGACGTAACACCACATCCCAACCTTCAGGTCGCCGCCAAAACAGCCCGCCCAGGTCGGCGCAAAGCCCACCGCATACAGGCCCGGAAGCTCCTGCAGTTATCAGAAGCCGCACTCCCGCTCCAGGCCGACGCATGCGTTCAGGCGCATCCCACCGCCTGGGCCACGTGAGGAGAAAGCCATGAAGTCGCAATACCGCTGGGTGGTCGCCGCGCTGCTGTTCTTTGCCGGCATGCTGAATTATCTGGATCGCGCCGCGTTGTCCGTGGTCGCGCCGATCATCAAGGCGGACTTGCACATCAACGACGCGCAGATGGGTCTGCTCTTCAGCAGCTTCTTTATCGGCTACTGCGTGTTCTGCTTCGTCGGCGGTTGGGCGGCCGACAAATTCGGCCCGCGCAAAGTCTTCATGCTCGCGGCGGGGTTCTGGTCCGCGTTTTGTGGGGCGACCGCGTTCGCCGGCAACTTCGCCACGCTGATGGTCGCGCGGGTCGCGTTCGGCGTCGCCGAAGGACCCATGGGCACCACGACCAACAAGTCCATTTCCAACTGGTTTCCGCGACGTGAAGCGGGCAGGGCGGTCGGTCTCACCAACGCCGGGCAGCCGCTTGGCGCGGCCGTCGCGGCGCCGATCGTCGGACTGGTCGCGCTGCAATTCAGCTGGCGCGTCTCGTTCGCCGTGATCGCGGCACTCGGCTTCGTCTGGATGGCGTTCTGGTGGCGCTGCTTTCGCGATCAGCCGGATGAACATCCGTCGGTATCGAAGGCAGAGGCTCAGTGGATCGTCGCCGACCGTCAACCGACGCCTTCGGCCTCTACTGGCGCGGTCGCCACGTCGCATGGTGTATTCCGCTATCTGTTTTCGCTGCCGGTGCTCGGCGTGGCGATGGCGTTCTTCGCGTTTAACTACGTGTTGTACTTTTTTCTTTCGTGGTTGCCGAGCTACCTGACCGACTACCAGCACCTGGATATCAAGCACATGAGCATGGTCGGCATTCTGCCGTGGCTCGGCGCGACGCTCGGCTTCGTGCTGGGCGGCATGATCTCGGACGGACTCTACAAGCGCACGGGCAACGTTCTCTTCGCGCGCAAGACCGTGATCATGATGGGCCTCGGCATGGCGGCGATCTGCGTGATGCTCGTCTCGCGCGTGAGTTCGCTCGTGCCTGCCGTCACGCTGATCGCGGTAGCGAGTCTCTTCGCCTTCATGACGCCGCAGGCCTGCTGGTCGCTGCTGCAGGACATCGTGCCGCGTGAGCGAATCGGTGCGACCGGCGGCTTCGTGCATTTGCTCGCGAATCTCGCGGGTATTCTCTCGCCGAGCATCACCGGGTTCATGATTCAGTACGGCGCGGGGTATTCGTCGGCGTTCGTTGTGGCGAGTGCGCTCGCGGCGCTCGGGCTGGTTGCGTTGGCGCTTACGGTGCGTGAGCGGAGCGTGGCGCGGCTGCGTAGCGCGCCGGTGTGAACACGCAGAGGAGCGCCGGATTCTGAGGCAGCGTTTCGTGGTGCCGACGAGTCGAGGACCACGAACGCCTGGTCAGTCGATTGGATGCCTCAGATCGTCGACGCATTGAACGCTCGTTTCAGGGCACCGCGTTTTACTCACAGCGAAGTCAGCGTCCTTTTGCGCGCGCAAAAGGACGCGCCAACTCTCAGGCTTTACTGACTTCTTCACGCGGCTCCGCGCGATAGTTCAGTCTTTCGGACAACTCGACCGCCGCCCATCCGCCTGTCTATTTCCGCCATCTTCGCTTTGACCGGCAAGCTGATGCTCGTCGGCAATGGCGCGCCGCAGGCAGATCTGCGGCGTCACCATGAAGGACACGCTATTCGGATCCCGGGGTTCTCAGCCGCCGATTTCCGTGGTCATGAATCGAACGGGCGCGGAGTGCAAGTGTATGTGTATAGCGGTGGGCGGTTCGCGGTAGATGACGCTGCTGCACGTAGCGCTCCACTGCAAATTCAGCCATGCCTGGCATCAGGTCTTTGCCCCGCTTGATCAGATTGATCATCGGCATCTCCGGAATCTACGCACGGTGCATATTCGCAGTTACAACTGCCGCGCGTCGTTTCGTTGAATTACATTACTTATACTGATTTGTCGGCGATTGCTTCAGACACCGTCTGATCTGGATAAGAGGGTAGGAGCTTACGTGGCGATTTCAGAAGGATGCGCCATCATTTGTCCCGATTCGAAAGTCCCCTTGCCGCGGGCGTTTGGTCCCGCTGGCAAAAGCGCACGCATTTTGCGAACGCTGCGGGGAGGGCTACAGACCCGACAGGAGCGTGTCATGTGCGTAGAGTACGCGATGGGGCGGCTTTCGATCGCGCGAATAAATGGTGAGGTCATTTGACAATGCCACCGTTCTGGTTTCAACGCTCCCGCCGCACATCACGGGCATGCGCTGCTCTGGCCTTCACCCTGTTGCCCCACCTGTCGAATGCGCAGACGGCGCCGAGCCAATTGACCGGCACTACCGTGGTCGGCGGCAATGTGAAGCAGCACGCCAACGCCGTGCTCGCGATCATGACCTACACGACGGTTCCCGACGTTACTACCAGTAATCTGTCGGTCAATAGCGGCACCACCGGGAATCCCGGTTTCGGTCAGACTCAGTTTGGCGGCGGCTTCACGATCAGCAAATCCTTTCCGTTGTACCTTGAGGGGACGCTTGCCTACAGCCGGTACGATCCGATCTTTATCGCCACGAATGGCACCGAGCAGCGTGCGGTGCCGACAAAATGGAACACGTTCAGCGGCACAGTGGGCGTCGGCTGGGATTTCCGGATCACGGATGAACTGGTGTTCCGTCCGATACTGAACGGTACGATTGGACGAGTCTCAAGCGACCTGAAGGTGGGGCAATCTATCTTCAATCGGGCCACTGACAGCAATCTGCAGTTTCTCGAGAATGGCTCGCTGGATGCGTACGGATACGGCGGCTCACTCATGCTCGACTACGAGCACTACCGCGAAAACTACGAAATCGACGCCGAATTGCGTGCCACGGACATCTACCTGCGCAGCTTCGGCAGTTCGTCGGAGGCGGTTCAGGGTTCGGCCATGGCGCAGCAAGTGAGCCTGTGGACACGCTGGCGAGCACCTACCGGCTGGCACGCGCTGGACCGGCCGATCCGCTACGTGCTAGAGGCCGCTTATTCGCACTACTTCGGGGACAGTGCCGGCGTGTTGGGGTTCAACGACCTCACGTCACTGGGAGTCGGGCTTGAACTCGACAGCAGCAAGTATCCCGTCATCATTACTCGCACGCGCGCGATGGTGCGATACGTGTTCGGACACAATGTGCACGGCGTGTCGTTCGGCTTTGCAATGAGTTTCTAACTGTTCCTGACGACCGCCCCGGATTCCGTTTCTCCGGACGGGGCAATGATCGGTCGCGATTGCTGGACCCGAGGGGGCGGGCGAGAAAACCCCGCGTAACATGGGCTTGGTAGAACCAGCGCAGTTCAGGGCGATGTGCCACTAACGAGGCGGACATGCGGCTAGCTGACTTCATCTTGCGGAACATGGAAGCGATCGTCGCGCAATGGGAGGCGTTCGCTGGCGACCTGCGCTGCACCATTGGCCCCATGGACCGCCCTGTCGTCGCGCGCGATAACCTTGCTCGCCAGCTAACCGACATTAGCAGGTCTGGACCGGAAAGGCCGTTGCCGCTTCTATTTCAAGAGCGTTTCGCGCAAGGCGGGCGAAGCGAGGTAATCCAGCAAAGCAAGTAACTCGTTGCTTGCCGCCGCGCCCACCGTCGACTCGAAGCGGCGCTGAGTCGGCTTCCAGTACGACTTGGCTTCTTTCAGTTTGTCCCGGCCATCCTTGGTCAGCGTGACGATTCGACGCCGACCATCATTCGTGTCTTTCTCGAGGCTCAGGAAGCCTTCGCGGATCAGCGGTTTGAGCGTATGCCCCAGTGCCGAGAGGTCCATCACCATATCGCCCGCAAGTTCGCTCTGAGTCGGATTGCTGAGCTTCTCGACCGTGCGCAGCAGGTTGAATTGTGCCGCGTTGATGCCCGTCGGTGCGAGCGCCTGATCGTAAAGTTGCCCCATGCTTCGCGTCGCACGGCGAAGCGCACCATAACTACACGCGCTGGACGTCAGCGCTTTCTCGGTTTGTCGATGCATCGGTTTACCTCGCTCGAATTTTCTGTATTATGGCATATGCCAGTTAACTCACGCCCTGAAGAACCGAAGTTCGATCGCTCTTGCTGGTGCGTTGGTGGCATATGCCATCATGGGATGGATCTCGCTATTGCATTGCGTGCCGAACAAAGGGAATCTTATGAACATGAAGTTGTTGCTACTGCTGTGCGTTTCAGTGCCATCGTTCATGATTAATCTGGACGCAAACATCGTCGCCGTATCGCTCAGTTCCATCGCAGGATCGCTGCATGCGGACTTTGCGTCGATCGAGTGGGTCATTTCGGCATATGTACTTGCTTTCGCCAGCCTGCTGATGCCTGCGGGCGCATTGGCGGATCGATTTGGGCGTAAGCGGATTCTCGTGCTCGGACTCGCGATTTTTACCGTGGCGTCGTTCTTTTGCGGCGCGGCTACATCGGTCGTGTCGCTGAACGTCGCGCGCGCCGTTCAGGGCATCGGCGCGGCTCTGTTGCTGAGCGCCGCATTGGCCGTGCTCTCGCATGCGTTCCACGGGAAAGAGCGCGCCAAAGCGTTCGCGTTCTGGGGTTCCGTGATCGGGATCGCGGTGATGCTTGGGCCTGTCGCGGGCGGCTTGATCACGCAATCATTGGGTTGGCAGTGGGCTTTCTACGTGAACCTGCCGATCGGGGCCGTCATGATCGGGCTGACTTTGTTCGTCGTGGAAGAATCGAAAGATCCCGCTGCCAGCCGCATCGATCTGATGGGCGTGGTGCTGTTCAGCGGATTTCTTGGATTGCTGACGTGGGCACTGATCTCGGGAAATCGGGAGGGCTGGAGCAACCACTGGATCCTGTGGCGCGCCGGCGTAGCAGTGTTGCTATTGATTGCCTTTCTGATCGTCGAACGGCGCGAGTCCCGGCCGATGGTCGATCTGTCTTACTTCGAGGAGCGCACCTTTCTTGGCGCGAATATCGCGGGCGTCACCTATCCGGTGACCTTTCTGACGATGCTCACGTATCTTCCATTTTTCTTTCAGAGCGCGCTTCATAGGACGCCGCTCGTCGCCGGCTTGATGATGCTGCCGCTCGCGGCTCCGCTTTTTGTCATGCCGCGCATCGTATCGGCGTATCTGGATCATCGCTTTTCCGGGCGCGCGCTATTGTCGATCGGCCTGTGTCTTGTCGCGGTTGGCTTAACGATGACGTCAATCGTAATTGGTCGGTTGAGTTATCTCTCGGTGTTGGTACCGATGTTCATCGCGTCATTGGGTGCGGGCATTCTGAATGGCCAGGTGCCAAAGGTCAGCATGACCGTGATCCCGGTTGAACGGGCAGGCATGGCATCGGGGATCGCGGGAACCGTGCGTTTCAGTGGCCTGGTGCTTGGGTTTGCTGCATTGGGCGCGGTGTTGTTCACGAGCGTTGCCGGCGATGTCGCGCTGCATTTTCCGATGGCATCGTTGCAAGACCAGGCGCAGATGACGCGACTGACTGCCAACGGCAATTTCGCAGCCGCGGCGCAAGCGCTGACAGGTCAGAAAGTCGAGATAGCCGTGTTGGTCGCGAGTCTCGCTCGCGGCTATCAGATTCTCCTGAGCGTTGCCGCCGCAATCGCGATCATTGCTGCCGCATTGACATGGTGGTTGACGGATGCCGAGGAGACCGCGCCGCATGCGGCGGCTGGACCGAGCGCCGTCAATACCTTGCTGGATTAACGGAGGTTGCCATGCAGTATGCGCAGTTCGGCCGTACCGGCCTCTCAGTGTCCCGCCTTTGCGTTGGGACGGGTACCTTCGGTCATCAGACTGCAGAGCGCGACGCGTTCCAGATACTCGACACGGCGGCCGAAGCCGGCGTGAATTTCATCGACACAGCCGACATGTATCCCGGCGGCGCCGAGCCGCACGAGATCGGCGAAGCGGAGCGCATCACCGGGCGCTGGCTCAAAGGCAAGCGCGATCGCTTTATCGTAGGGACGAAGGCGGGCGGCGCGATGGGGCTGTCGGCGTGGGACAGAGGGTCGTCGCGAAAGCATCTGCTCGATGCCATCGACGCGTCGTTGCGGCGGCTCAACACTGATTACATCGATCTGTACCAGCTGCACATGGACGATCCGGCGACGCCGCTCGACGAGACGGCGGAAGCTCTCGACCTCATCGTGCGATCGGGGAAAACGCGTTATATCGGCGTATCGAATTTTCTGGCGTACCGGTTGGCTCGCGCGTTTCGTCTCGGCGCAACCGCGCTACAACCTGCTGTTTCGCGAAATCGAGCGTGACTTGCTGCCGCTCGCGCAGGAAGAGGGTTTCGCCGTCATCCCCTTCAACCCGCTCGCCGGCGGTTTGCTCACTGGGCGCTACCGCAAGGCAGACGATCCGGACAAGGGACGCTTCTCGCCGGAAATGGGTTCGTTCGGCGCGATGTACAAAGCACGTTACTGGCGCGATCGTGAATTCGAAACGGTCGAGCAACTTCTGACGATCGCGCGCGCGAACGGCGAGCCGCTGCCCAAGCTCGGCGTCGCGTGGGTCATGGCCAATCCCACGATTACCTCGGTCATTCTCGGCGCAAGCAGAAGCGATCAACTGATCGATACGCTCGCCGCTGCGGACTACAACTTGCCTGAAGCACTCAAGAATCAATTTGACGATCTCACCGCCGAATACCGTCGCGGAGACGCGGGACGTTGATCTTCTCGTGGCTTCATCTGTTAGGCAGGGAGAAGTCCGGCTGCACGATACGTGTCGATCAACGTATCGAAGAGCTTGATGTCGGCGCGACCGCGCGCCATCAGCTGTGCGCCCGAGACGGCGGCAAAGATCGCGCGAGCGCGCGTCCTGGCGTCTTTTGCGCCGACGATTTCCGCTGCGACGAGCATCTTCGCGAGCCACGCCACGTTGACATCGACGAAGGCCAGCACTTCGGTCTTCACGACGTCGGGTAAATCGTCGTATTCGGCAGTCATGAAGCTTGCCAGACACATGCGGTTGTCGTTCGCCAGCGCCGCGCGGAACGTTGCCGGGTATTTGCGCAGGCAGCCGACTGCATCCGGTGTCTTCGCCGATATCGTTTCCAGCGCGGCCGCCGCATCTTCCCAGTAACGTTTGGCGACGGCGGCGGCGAGATCGGCTTTGCTCGGGAAATGATGGTAAAGGCTCGCGGCCTTGATACCGACCTCTTCGGCGAGCGCGCGAAGGTTCAATCCGCCGTAGCCGTGCGCCTGCGCGATCTTTGTCGCGGCAGCCAGGATTTTGTCACTGGAATGTGTGCTCGTACTTGCCTGGTTTGCCACAAATCTGTCCTCGATAAAGATGAGTAGCCTCGAACACCATCGAGGCCGATTAGCCTTGCGTTTCGCCAGAACGGCGGCGAAATCCCTTAACGCTCGATTGTAATGTGCGTCCGCTTTTACGGTTGCGCTCGCCGCGCCAATAAATCCCTACGGCGCGAATGGTGTTGACGACGCCGGGCAGATTGCTTATCGTACATCCTAACAAACGTTAGGTAGATAGATGCAGCGCTGCCTTGTTTTCATCTCCAACACACTCCTGGAGTCATCCTTATGAGCACCGAACTCGTCTCACTCGACGCAAGCAAACTCGCCGAATTGATTCGCACCAGGGAAGTGTCGCCGCTCGAAGTCGTACAGGCGCATCTCGAGCGCATCGATGCCGTCGATCGCAGGATCAACGCCATCGTCACGGTCGCCGACGACGCGATTGACGCCGCAAAAGCTGCGGAGGCGGCGGTGATGGCCGGTCGTGAACTCGGGCCGCTGCATGGCGTTCCGTTCACGGCGAAAGATGCCATCGATACCGCCGGCGTCATGACTCAACGCGGCTCACCGATCTTCAAGGGCCGCGTGCCCGACACTGACGCAACCACCGTCGTTCGCATGAAAAAAGCGGGCGGCATCCTGCTCGCCAAGACCAATCATCCCGAATTCTCTTTCTGGATCGAGACCGACAACCTGCTTTCGGGACGCACGCTGAATCCGTGGAATCTTGATCGCACGCCGGGCGGATCGAGCGGTGGTGAGTCCGCCGCCATTGCAGCGGGCATGTCGCCGATCGGCCTCGCCACCGACGTCGCGATCTCGATCCGAGGTCCGGCGGCCCTGACTGGCGTCGTCGGGCTCAAGGCGACTCACGGACGCATTCCGATGACGGGGATCTGGCCGCGCGTGCCGCGCCGTTTCTGGCACGTCGGCCCGATCGCGCGTTCGGTCCGCGACGTCGCGCTCGCGTACTCGCTCCTCGCGGGTCCTGACGGCGCGGATGGTTTTTCGACGGCCCCGCTTCAACTGGATGCGGGCGTGGGATCGTCGCCGGGTCGCCCGCTTCGCGTGGGTTGGCTCGTCGATGCGTTCGCGCCGGTCGATGCCGACGTCGCCGCGACTGTGCGTGCCTCGGCCGAAGCCCTAACCAGTCTTGGCATCGCCGTCGAGCCGGTGCGTATTCCGGTGCTCGAAGAGATCAATGCGCTGGAGTTGCTCTGGAAACTCCAGGTGATGGAAACGAAGCCCGCGTTTCGAAAAGTGACGGCCGGCCACGAAGACAAGATCTTCAAGCACGTGCAAGGCGTCTATGACACGCCGGACACCTCGATCGCCGATTTCGTCGACGCGGAACAGAAGGCGGAACAACTGCGCGACGGATTCGCCGCGTACTTCCAGCGCTACGACGCGCTGATCTGCCCGGTGACGACCGTGCCGGCGCACGAACACGACGCGGCGGAATTCGACATCGACGGTCAGAAGGTGTCGTCGTTGCATGTAATGACCGCCACGGCGCCGTTGAGCGTGACCGGACTTCCGGGGCTGTCGCTGCGTTTCGGTACGAGCCGCGAAGGACTGCCGATCGGCGTGCAGCTCGTATCGCCGTGGATGGCGGAATCGACGATCCTGCACCTCGCTTCGTTACTCGAAGCCGTGAGTCCGGTACGCGGTCTTCATCCCGACATGTCCCGCATCTGAACTTCCTGAGGAGAAAAGTCATGCCCCTCGTACGTATCGATCTGTTGAAAGGCAAGAGTGCCGCTTACCGTCGGCAACTCGGCAACGCTGTGTATGAAGCGATGCTCGGTGCGAATGTGCCGCTGAACGACCGCTTCGTGATCGTCAGTGAACACGAAGCGGACAACTTTCAGTTCGACGAAACCTATCTCGGCGTCGGGCGCAACGACGACCTCGTGATGATCCAGATCACCTGGAACGAGGGCCGTACTATCGAGCAGAAGAAGACGCTCTACCAGGCCATCGCCGATGGCCTCGCGATTTCACCGGGTGTACGACCCGAGAATGTGTTGATCAATCTCGTCGAGGTGAAAAAGGAGAACTGGTCGTACGGACACGGCATCGCTCAGTACGTCAGTTAGCGCGACAAGAGAAACAGACATGTCGATCACTGAACATCCAGCGCCGCCATCTGCTGGGCAATACGTCGGCGTTGGCCGCGTTGATGTTTCTCGATCTGCCCGGGTCGGCGAATAGCTTTGCCGAGTCGCGAATCGTGATTGCCGAGCGAGCGGCCTCGGCCGCCTCGCTCGGGCCGAACCGGCAAATCGACGCCGGCCGACTCAACGTCGGATACACCGAAGCAGGCCCGTCGAACGGACCGGTCGTCATCCTGCTGCACGGCTGGCCTCACGACATCCACAGCTTCGTGGAAGTGACGCCGATACTGGCAGCGGTGGGCTATCGTGTGATCGTGCCGTACCTCAGGGGTTACGGCTCGACACGCATCGTTTCCGCGGACACGCCGCGCAATGGTCAACAAGCCGTCTTCGCGCCGGACGTGATCGACTTGATGGACGCGTTAAAAATCGATCGGGCGATACTCGCCGGCTTCGATTGGGGCGCGCGCGCGGCGAACATCGTCGCTGCGATATGGCCTGAACGATGTTGTGCGCTCGTGTCAGCGAGTGGTTATCTGATCGGTAGCCAGAGCGCCAATCGCAAGCCGTTGACACCTCGCGGCGAATTACAGGCGTGGTTCCAGTATTACTTCGCCACCGAGCGCGGCGCCACGGGTTATGCAGAGAATCGCAACGAATTCAACAAGCTGATTTGGCAAAACGCATCGCCGAAATTCAGATTCGACGATGCAACATACTCGCGTACCGCTCAGGCCTTCGATAATCCCGATCATGTCGCGATCGTCATTCACCACTATCGATGGCGGCTAGGGTTCGTTCAAGGTGAACCGCAGTTCGACGAACTGGAAAAGCGACTCGCGCTCTCGCCAAAGATCTCCATACCGACGATCACTCTGGAAGGCGATGCGAACGGCGCGCCACATCAGTCACCCGCCGCTTACGCCGGTTGGTTCACGGGCAAGTACCGGCATCATGAAGTCAAAGGCGGTATCGGTCATAACTTGCCGCAAGAAGCGCCGCATGCCTTCGCCGAAGCGGTCTTGCAGGTGGCGAAGATGTAGTCCAACGGTGGTTCGCGCGTGTCGTGTCAATCGGCATCTCCTTCGGCGTTCATGTTGTCGAGCCTTACACATTCCAAAGTCGTGGATCGTCCAGCGACGGTATGGCCTTCTGTTTTCCCGGGACTCTGCGCGAGTCTGATCGGCATTGGCCTTGCGCATTTCGCCTACACGCCCTTGCTTGCGGTTCTGATTCAGGCGCATTGGTTTTCCGCGCCTGATGTCGTCTATCTCGGTGCCGCGAATCTCGTCGGCTTACAAATGAGGCGATAGAATTTGTGAGTGAATAGGAATGCTTACGTGATCGGAGGATAGAATTACTCCGCTGTGGTTTTTGTGCCGCGGTCGTTCTGCATCGACCATTTACGGATCATGTGCGCGATTTTGATGCCGGACCTTCTGATTGTCGTTACCGCGACAGATCCGATCATGGATCGCCTGGCTGGACTGTGGCCTTATTTCGGGCAGTTGGCGGCAATGCGGGTGCGCGCCTGGCTGGTTGCGCAGCCACTGGCGCGTTTGCTGTTGATGCCATTGGGGCTGGCGCTGGCGGCAGTGCTGCTCATCGGTGTCTCGTAGGTGCAGCTTGCCGGCGTGGCGCCCGGCACCGCTACGTTTTTTAGTGGCGATCAACGTCGATCGTTTTGACCTTGATCTGCGCGGCGCAATCAGGCGGTAACCGCTAGAATTGCGGCTTTAGCCCGGAATACGCCAATGTCTTTTGCCTCGCTTGGCTTGATCGATCCCTTGCTGCGTAATGTGCAGGACCTCAATTACCAGACACCTACGCCGGTGCAGGCCAAGGCGATTCCTGCTGTGCTCAGTGGCAAGGACGTCATGGCCGCGGCACAGACCGGCACTGGCAAAACGGCGGGTTTTGCGCTGCCGCTGTTGCAACGACTGGTGCAACACGGCCCGGCGGTGTCCAGCAACCGCGCGCGTGTTCTGGTGCTGGTGCCCACGCGTGAACTGGCCGAACAGGTGCTGCAAAGCTTTATCGAATACGGCAAAGGCCTCGACTTACGATTTCTGGCTGCCTACGGCGGTGTGAGTATCAACCCGCAGATGATGAAGTTGCGCAAAGGCGTGGATGTGCTCGTGGCCACGCCGGGCCGTTTGCTGGATCTCCATCGCCAGAACGCAGTGCAGTTTGATCAAGTACAAACGCTGGTGCTGGATGAAGCCGACCGCATGCTGGATCTGGGCTTTGCGCGCGAACTCAACGCCGTCTTTGCTGCATTGCCCGCTCAGCGCCAGACCCTGCTGTTCTCTGCCACGTTCACCGATGATATCCGCGCCATGGCGGCAGGCATTCTGCGCGGCCCGATCAATATCAGTGTCAGCCCACCCAATGCCACGGCCAGCAAGATCAAGCAGTGGGTGGTGCCGGTGGATAAAAAGAACAAGCCCGACCTCTTCATGCACCTCGTGGCTGAGAACAACTGGGAGCACGCGCTGGTGTTCGTCAAAACCCGCAATGGCGTGGAGTATCTGGCGGCCATGCTGGATGAAGCGGGCTATGCCGTCGACACCATCCACGGCGACAAACCGCAGCCCGCGCGCCTGCGTGCGCTGGAGCGCTTCAAGACGGGCGAAGTACAGATGCTGGTAGCCACCGATGTGGCTGCGCGCGGGCTGGATATCGACGACCTGCCGCTGGTGATCAACGTTGATCTGCCGATCGTGGCGCAAGACTATGTGCACCGTATTGGCCGTACCGGCCGCGCGGGCGCCAGCGGCGTGGCGGTGTCCCTTGTGTGTGCCGATGAAGCGCCGCAACTGGCCGCGATTGAAGCGCTGATCCGGCAAACGCTGGCCCGTGAAGAAGAGCCGGGTTTTGAAGCCGAACACCGCGTGCCGCAAACCAGCGCGACGGGCCAGATCATCAAGAAACCCAAAAAGCCCAAGAAGCCCAAAGTGCCGCAAGCTGCGCCGGGCGCCACGCAGGTGCTCAGCAAAAAGCCGCGCCCGCAAACTGGCGAAAACAAACGCAAGCCTGCGGCGCAACGCGCTGTGGCCGGGGCTAAAGGCACGAGCTTGTCCAGCGGTAACCCATTCAGTGTGCAAAAGCCACGCAGCAAACCCGCCAGCAAGCCAGCCGTGGGTTCACGTAAGGCGGACGGCAAACCCGCTGGTGGCCGCGGCAAACGCCAACCCTGATCCGTGCGGCGAGTAACGCCAGCCCTGGAACAGGTCGGCGGGCAGTCGCAGTTCGCATAGCACCGGGAACGTGCCTTTGAAGCCATCGAATGCGCGAAGCATTTCACCGACTTTAGCTGGTTCGATGATCGAGGCGAAATGGGTTGTTTTCGCGGGCGCAATAGCGCCGACGAGATCGCGAGCCGGGGCTGACTGACAGAAGCCCTCTTTGATCGTGTATCGGAAGACGCGGCTTATTTCTCCGCGCAGACGACGAGCGGTGTAGCGTGCATCGCGGCCGTCGACTCGCTTCAGCGTTTCGAGGATCTCCGGCGCATCAATCTCAGAGATTGGACGTTTGCCGAGCCAGGAGAAGGCATCATTGCTGAAGCGCGCGAGTGTGTTCTCGTGTTGCCGTGGCTCGACTCGACGTAGAACTTGCGTTCTTCCACCCATGCCGATGCAACAGCTTCAAATGTATCGCCCGCGCCGAGCCGCGCAGCACGTTTATCAGTTTTTTTGCCGAGCCCTGGCCAGTGACACGCCCCGGATAGACAGCAAGCGCGAGCGTTCTCTCTTTGCTGGCGAACCGGTAATTCGACCGCCGATATTCGGCTCCGAACTTATCCAGTTGGAGGTACATGCGACCGCCGTCGGACAATCGATTGCCGGGGCTCCATGGGTTCTAGCTGACGACGCGCACCTGCGCATCTGTGAGCGACATGGTGGTATCTGGGAGATCTGATCTGTTTGACAAAAATCGCAGAACAACATCAATTCCTTGATTGACGGCCTTCCGTTGCGAAACCTACGCCGTGGTTTTTGGACGAACTGGACACCGCGGAAGACTCGCAGCGCAATTCGAACAAGACATCACGCTCGCCGCAGTACCGGAATTCATTGCACTGTCGATGGTGTCGATCGCGTGGGAGCGCCTCTACATCGCGGGGTAGCGCGGCGAACCGGCGCGCATCGGAGCGCCGTTACCACACGTGTCGAGCGACGCATCGCCGCCCGAGCCGGTATGGATTCCCGTTACGGAGATGCTCGGTGGGCCGTGGCTGGGCCGAATCCGGCTTGCATTGCAGCGGCATCGACTCGATCGAGTGACCGGTTTGCTGGAGCCGGCGTTGTCCATCGTGCCGGTCCGACTGCTGCTCTCAGTCAAGCTCCACGTGCTGCAAGCGTTGGTTCAGCACTGGCAAGGGCACACGAGACTTGCACTCCGAACGCTTCAGCGTGCTTGCGAAGCAGCACGCGTCGGCGGCTGCTCCCAAGCGCTACTGGAGGAAGGCGCGATGCTGGATCAGGTACCGGGCGTGGAGATGGATTGTGCGGTGCTCCTTCCGGCGACCAGCGTTCATAAAGCGCTGGCGCCGACGCCCGACTCGGTGCCCGTCCTGTGCATGCCTCAGTGCGTGGCTGCGCTTCGGCGGTCTTTGCAGATCGCTCTGGCCTGCGAGCCATGGAGAAGTCTTCTCTTCAACAATCTTCCGCGAACTATGCCGCCCTTTCGACAGTGGGTTCTGCATGTTTGCGACTTAATGGCAGGACAGTGCACGCTGCCTGACGGTGGCCCCGTCGATCCGGTGACCGGCGGTCACCAAAACTGTCGGTACGCCTGCTGCATATCCATGCTGATTCCGATATGGCACGCCCTGCCTTTTTTCGCAGTTGATATTTCGTCTGAGAAAACCGAAAAAAGATACGTGGCTGAAGTCCGATGACTCGCTGCGATTAACGGTCACGATTGACCAGTGGCGAAGACTCCAGGTGCCTTCCGTGCGCGTCTGACGGCGGGGAAGGGGCGCAGCCGGAACGGTACAGGCATGCGCATTTGAGGCAGGGAACATCATGAAAGAACTCAATGCATGGACAGTCACTGGCATGGAGAGCGCCCCACTGATGGTGTCGGCAAACGCTGCTCCCGATCAGCGTTTGCAGCGGGCCGAAGCCGAAGTGCGTCGGCTAACCAGATGCATGGAGATCAAGGACCGGCAGCTCTGCCAGTTGCGCAAGGCGCTTGCGCATTCGGCAACCGTTCACTACTCATTTGAAGATCGCCTGCAGCGTGAACTCGATTCCCTGCGGATCATGATGCCCGTGAACGGGTTCCAGCAGCATTGTCGCAAGTTTGCTGGCGACCGGCCAGAGGAGGGCATCGTCGTGAAACTGCCCTACGTGACGTCGATACTGTCCGTTCTGTTCGATGCGATGTGTACGTTCTGGGCGGACGGCGATCACGATCATCCTCCGAAGTCTGCGACCGTCGCGCACGCGATCGACGAGCGCCTGGGCTTGAGTTCACAGCAGAATGGAGAGGCTTCGCGCAGCGGGCAGGCCTACGCGTCGGCGATCAGGCCGGACTGGGTGAAGGAGGCCGACAACCGGCACCATTGCCGGCCTGCAGGCATGCGCTAATGTCAGGGGCCGGTCGTCTAGACTGTCGCTTGCGTGTGTACCGTACTGTTGTCGCAAACGGCGAGGGGCATGTCGCCTCGGGCGCGCACAGAAGGTGCATTCGCTTGAGTCGGATGCGAATGACCCGGCATGCCAGGTTCAGCGAGCGGGTGCTGTCCGAAGCAGGTAATCGAGTTCAGCAGCGTGACAGGATCGCACTGGAGTTTGTGGAACGTGGGAGGGTCCAGATCGATTGAGCATGCAACGAGGTTGGCGCAGCCCGGCGCCGTGTCAACGCCGATATCGAGCAGATCGAGCCCGAAGCGTCGGTACAGACGTGCAACGGAGCGTGAGACCGCGCCGATCACGCGTGTTGCGCCCAACGAGAGGGCGAGCGCCATTGAGTAAGGGAACAACGACATGCCCGGCATGGAGCCCGTTCGATGGTCTGGCAGCCCAGATCCTGCGAATCGCGACATCTCCCATATCGAATGTGATGACGGCAAGGAATCTGGCCTTGCAAGTTCCGGAAAGACGTCACGGAGCAGATAGGGTCCTGTGGTGGGCATGAGCCGCGCACATCCGCACACCTCGTCGTCTGCGGACAGTGCGACCAGGTGGACCGTAGCGTCTACGTCGAATTCATCCCACTCGCTCGTCGCATCGTGTGATACGCCGGGTATTTCCCAGTGCAGGCGCTGGACAAATACCCTGTGACGGAAGACTCCGAGATGGTGACGGATATCTGATGGCAGCTCATCAAGCCGGCCGGCAACGATATATGACATGGGCTCCTCCTGGTGTTAGCCGTTGACGCGACGCTATCAGCGTGTCTCTGGCCCGGAAACTCGGAGCTTTGGGAGGGTGTCGGCGCGCACGCGCGAGCGTGCACTGGCCCACGCCGCTTACGGCGACGGGCAGGGCATGCGGGGGAATTGCGGGAAAAGCGGAGTCAGGGTTTTATGATGCCCTGTACGCTCGCGTGGACTGCAGCGGCCGTCCTGCTGCGGATGTTGAGGGCCTCCATCGCTTCTTCGATGTGGTAGTCAACGGTATAGCGCGAGCGCCCGAGGATCTCGCCAATCTCGGCCGAGGTTTTCCCCCGGGCGACCCAGGTCAGGCATTCGAGCTGACGCGGTGTCAGCAGGTGGGCCGCCCTTTTCGGGGACATTTGAGCGAGGCGATGCAGTTCGAAGTGAAACTGCGCGCTGATCAGGTATGCCAGCCGGGAGTTGATTGCGTCGTTGACGGAACGCAACGGGCCGGACAGGTTGAACAGCAGGATACTGCCATCGGACTGGTGGACCGGGATACTGAGTCCCGCGCGCAACCCGGCCTCTCCTGCTTCGTCGAGTAGACGACGCTCGGCTTTGCTCAAGCCGATGATGTCATGCCACCGGTAGGGAGCCGACTGGAGGAACGCAGCCCGATGAACGGGGTCGGTGGACGCGTATTCGCGACGCTGGTAGTGCCGCACCCATTCCTGCGGATAGTGTGAGCCGATCATCTCGAGCGACGTTCGCCGGGTGGAGGCCGAACGGCTGCGCGTAACGCGGCTGATCACGTAGTGCGGGAAGCCAAGTTTCCCGGCCGCATGGCCGAAAGACTCGACGAGGGAAGGAATATCGGTGGCACATGCAAGACGCATCACCGGTGCCGGTGCGCCGGTTTGTAGACGATCAGATATGAGTGATGGCCTGTGCTGACGCTCGTTCAGACGGCGTCCAGAGACATGTTTCATGTTCACTACCCCGGCGCTGCCCCAACAGAGTCAGGAACTCCAGGTGCCGCATGAGAACGAGGCCCGCGCGCAACGGCGGTGCGATTCATGCGACACGCGTTTCAGGAGTGAGGGGCCAATCAGAGTCGCGCATACGATTGCCGCAGGTTGCGACACCGGAATGGCCAACTGGACGCGTACTATGCAAGGGCGCGAATGCATTCAAACATTTATTATAGTGTGCCGATTACCGCCCGACGATTCGTGTAAGGGATTGAAATATACCCACTGCATGGGGCTGGGGCAAGCGGACGAGACGGGGCTGAGTCGGCAGGCTAACGGACCAGCAACGCTGCCGCTGAAAACCCTCCGATGCCTCGCGCGAAGAGCAGGAGCGGCCTGCCCGCTACGAGCCCCTCACACTGGGCGAGATTGATGAATGCATCGCTGACGGTGACGTGGCCGATGCGGGCAAAGTTCTCCGCGAACAGACGGTCGTGCGGGACCTGAAGCGAATCGAGCAGCCGGTGCCACGCGGGCAGATCCAGATGGTGAGGCAGGATACGCTGGATGTCGTCCAGTGTGAAACGTGCCTGCTGGACGGTCTGCCTGATCAGGCTGCGCGCCGTGAAGAAGTTCTGCGCTGCCAGGCGCGATTCGTCATTTGCCAGTACCCCTTGCCAGCCCAGCCCGCTGGCGTGCATCGCGATCGCTAGCAGGCGGTTGACGGCGGCACCGCGCTCGATGAATGCAGCAAACGCACCATCGCCCAGAATCCCCTCGGCTTGCATTAACCTTTCCGATGCCAGCGGCATGACGTCGGCACCGACCAGCAGGACCCGTTTCATGTGGGGTCGGGCGATGAACATCGCGCGAATCACGCGCAGTGCGGCGAGGGCGGACGCACAGTGCTGCTGCGCGAAGGAAAACGCCTCCGCGTTGACGAATCCGAAACGGTCACAGAGCAGGCCGGGTAGCGAGTGCGGCGGAGGCGCAACGCTGCCCTGCAGTGTATGCACGTACACGATGCAGTCGACTTCGCGACGTGCGATACCTGAGGTAAGCAGGAGACGCTGGATCGCGCTGGCCGCGAGACCGATCGCAGTTTGCCCATTCGCTTTCCGGTAATAGCGCATCCCCGCCCGTTCCAGCTGCACGACGGTAGTGGTGCTCTGTCCGGTCCGTTGTCCCCAGCTTCGGACATCGTCGACGCACTGAGGAAGATGGAAGGCGACGTGCGGTATGCCGAGATCAGGGATCATAAGACGGACTGGACATCGTTCTGCTGATAGGCTGGGAGGGTGCGCCGCGCATCTCCAGCAGCGCTGTGCCGATAAAGCCGCCTGTCCCGTAGCCCCACAGCAGCACGCGGTGTCGCCGGCCACAGGCGGCGCGGTTGAGTATCTGTGCGAGGCGTACGATGGATTCGGCGGCGCCGAGATGAACGCAATGTTCATGCTGCACACCTGCGTCCGGCCGGCCGAGCAGGTCGGATACTGCGGCCCTGAGCGACGGAATACCTGGGTGCCCCACAACGTCGTTAACATTCCCGTCGTGAAGGCCATGTCGCGCGAGGAGCGAGTCGATCATCGATAGCAAGGGGAATGTCCGGGCATCGGCGACTCCTGCGTCACGGCACACCATGTCAACGGGAACGTGCCGGGTCGCGACATCAAGCAGGTGCACGCCACCTGTGCCGGGGTCGGTTCGTTCAACGAGCATCGCGCCGGCGGCGTCACCGTGCACCATGCAAGTTCCGCATATTCTCGAAAATGGTGGGCACCACTTCTCCGCTGCTACGATAAGTATCGTATGGATGTGCGGTTCAGCGACGAGCAGGTCGGCCGCAAGCCTCAATGCAGTGAATGGCGATACACCATGCTGTTGCGAGACGGAAAATGGAAAGCACGGTGTACCGACTTCGGCACACAGCCGCCCGGCAACGGTGGTCGAAACATGTTCATCGAGGCTGCTGTGACAGAACACGATGACATCGACCGGGCGGGCGTCCGGTGGGCGTGCAGCGCAGAGCGCATTCGCCACTTTTACGGCGAGTCCGGAAAGACCGGTGCCGGTTTCGACAGGCACCATGCAGGTCATGCCTGGCGTTACCAGACCGGAATGCACAGGGTGCGAACCACCGGTTTCCTTACCCGGCCATGCATCCAGCCAGTGCCCGTAGTCGGGATGCCAGGACCTCATCCAGGCATCCCACCCGGGATGACCCGTCGCGCGCAGTGTCGACTCGATCGTCATCCATCGGGACAGCGGTATGGCCTCTGGCACCCAGGCCGTCACTGCGGTGATGACGGGCGGGTTCATGCGCCCCCTTCGGGCGGGCCCGAGCCGTTGGCGAGATCGGCTGGTAGCAGGTCATAGAGTACGCGCCCAAACCGCGACCCACGCATGACATGGCAATCGCGCTGCAGACCGACCGGCCGAAACCCGATCCGCTCGAGCAGGCGTCGTGACCGCACGTTGCAGTCCACGGCCCACGCCGTGACGCAATGCAGCCGGTCCGTTGCGAACGCCTCGTGGAGAAGCGTGGTCGAGGCCACAAACGTCATGTCACTGCACGCTGGGCGCCGGCTGTCGCGCAATACCCAGAACGAGGCGGTGCCAAAGGCATGCGCGAGATCGCTGATGGCCACAAGGCCGCTTGCGACCTTATGGCCTGCCGGTCCGAACATGCGCAGTCGATGTCGACCGCTTTGCATCATGAGCTGCACGGCAAGCAGGGGTAGCGTTTGGCGGCCCTGCCCAAAATCGAACCACTGGTTGATGTCCGGTTCGGTGAGCCAGGTAGCGATGTCGTTCACATCGTTGCTGTCAGGTTCACGGAGCCAGCATGAGCCGGATCCTCCATCCGTCTGGTGGGATCCTTCAGTCTGCTGCGCGAGTGCTCGCGCCTGGCCCTGGCTGTCCACGTCGAATCTCCGGCCGGTGAATGCCTCATGCAGACGCGATGAATGTGCGCAGCGCGGCCTCGACCTTCATCAACAGCATCACAAACCAGTGCACCGTCTGGAACCGTGCCGCCGGCGGGAGGCCTTCCACGTAGCCATGGCCACCGCAAAGCTGCACAAGCTCGCGCGCAACGTTCATCGCTTCGGTGGCAACGTGGCGAGCCATCTGCGATAAGGGGGCGATCTGCGCCTGCGTATCCTGCGCTGCCACCGACCGGAGCACGAGATGGATGGTATGCGCGGACACGAGCATGTCGGCGAGCCGGGCAGCGACGAGCTGATGCGCAACGATCGGCTTGCGGAACGTCTGTCGGGTCGCGCTGTAGGCAAGGGCGAAGTTCACACACTGCTGCACGGCGCCCGAAAGCAGCGTGGCAAAGTAGAGCGCTGTGTCGACGAGCGACTGCCGAACCGGATCCGGGCCGAAGTTGTCTTCGTCCCGGGACACCACCGGGATCGAGGCATCGTCTGCAGGCACGACGGTATATCGTTCGATGGATAGCGCGCCGAACACGGCAACAGGTGCGGCACCGCGGATTTCTTCCTGCCCTGCAGGCAGCGTCACGAGCACGAGCTGCGGACGTTTGTCGTGCATGCGGACCATCAATACTGGCGAGGCGGGGTGCCGACGCAATACCCAGAGACCCGAGGCATCGATGTCCGGAATACCCGGTGCGATCGATGTGCTGCCGTCGAAATAATGCTGAGTATCCCGATCGGATAGCCGGTCGAGCGCATCGTATTCGCGCAGTGTCATCAGTGCCGGGCTGCTGAGTGTCAGTTCGGCCGCGCGTTCCAGCGGACCCGCCGCGAACTGTTCAACGACAAGCGCCAGGTCGTGCCGGCTGATTCCCATGCCTCCCTTCTGCTCCGGCAGGATCATGGCCGCGAGGTCGAGCGTCGCAGCGAGCCTGACCGTTTCGCTCCACAGGGCAGCGTCTGGCTGATGGACGAGCAGCGGTTCGAGGCGTTCGCGCGCAAACTGTCTTGCGGTCGCACGCAGCCCCTGCTGGTCGTCGCTGAGTGCCCACGATGCTGGCGTGAGGTCCGTTATGACGGATCGACTGGATGGCATGATGTTTCTCCTGCTGTTGCGGCGTCACACGAGCATTTCGACGGGTTCGGGATGGCTCAGGAAATGCAGCGGGCTCGCCGAGCGCCCATACGCGCCCGACTGTTTCACCACGATGAAGTCGCCGATATGGGCTTCGGGAAGCTCAATGTCGTCCGCCAGTCGGTCGAGCGGCGTGCACAGGCAGCCCACCACGTGGCAGCGTTCGCGTGCAACACCATCGGGACGGTTTCCGATGACGACCGGAAAGTTACGGCGAAGGACCTGGCCGAAGTTGCCGGAGGCCGCGAGGTGATGATGCAGGCCGCCATCCGTGATGACGAATGTTTTGCCGCGCGAGACCTTGTGGTCGATCACGCGGCACACGTAGATGCCCGCTTCTCCCACCAGATAACGCCCGAGCTCCAGGATCGGCGTCGTTCCGGGCAGACCTGCGCGCATCCCTGGCAGCCAGTCGTGCATCGCTTCGCAGACTGCCTTCACGTCGAGCCGTGTTTCGCCCGGGAAGTAGGGAATACCAAAGCCACCGCCAAGGTTCACGAACCGCAGCGGGTCGGTCAAACCGCTGGCCAGGCGGAGGACGAGTTCAACACTCTGGCGTTGGGCCTCGATAACGGTTGCCGCGTGCAGGCATTGCGAACCCCAGAAGATGTGAAAGCCGGCGAGTGCGACTTCCCGAGCTTCGAGTTCGCGCAGCAGCGCCGGCAACTGACCGACATCGACGCCGAACGGCGCCGCGCCGCCACCCATGCGCATGCCGCTCTGTCCGACCTGAAAATCGGGATTGACGCGGATCGCCACGCTGGGCTGCACGCCGAGTTCCCATCCGAGCGCAGTGACGAGCCGCAACTGAGTCTCCGATTCGACGTGCACATTGACGCCGCTGGCGACTGCGCGCCGCAGGTCGTCGTGAGACTTGCCGGGCCCGGCAAAGCCAATGTCCGCCGGGGCGGCGCCGGCGTTGAGCGCGACGGCCATCTCCTGCGCCGAGGCGACGTCGAACCCGTCAACCCATGCGGCCAGACAGTGGACCAAAGCTGGCATCGGATTCGCCTTGATCGAGTAGTGCAGATGCATGCCGGAGGGCAGCAGGCTGCGCAGTTCCCGGATGCGGGCGTCGATCGCTGCGCGGTCGTAGGCGAAAAACGGCGTACGTCCTGCCCGGTCGGCCAACTCACGCACGTCGACGCCGCCGAACTGAAGCCCGGAGGGCCGCCGGATGAAAGTCAGGTTCACGATGCTTTCTCCCCAGAACCGCTCGCGAGCGAGGCAAGCCGGGCATGCAGCGCCGCCCTGTCGAACTTCCCGTTGGGATTGCGTGGAATTTCCGGACAACTCACGATGTCCCGGGGAACCATATAACGCGGCAGGCGCTGCATGCACCAGTCGCGCAGATCGTCGATACGTATTGAACCACCTGCCAGGACGACGAGCAGCACGATCGCTTCACCAAGCCCGTCATCCGGGATACCCAGGGCAACCGCTTCCACGACGAGGCCGCTTGCGTGAACCGTTTCCTCGATTTCCTCCGGGCTGATCCGGTAGCCGGAACTCTTGATCTGGGCGTCATTGCGCGCGATGAAATAGAGAAAACCCTCGCTGTCGCGCCGCACGAGGTCACCGGACCAGACCGCCATATCGTGCGGCGCTCCGCCCGGTTTCGTTTCGGGCGAAGGACGGTAGCGTTGAGCGGTGCGTGCCGCGTCGTTCCAGTAGCCAAGTGTGACGCATGCACCCACATGCACGAGCTCGCCGGCTTCATCGGGAGCGCACGGTGTGCCGTCCTGCCGGACGACGAGCACCCGCGCATTGGGAACGGCCTTGCCGATCGAGTCGGGCCGCCGGTCGACCTGTGCAGGATCGAGAAACGTGGAACGGAACGCCTCGGTCAGCCCATACATCAGGAAGGGCGTGGCTCGCGGAAACAGCGCCCTGAGTTTCTGCAGCACGGGCAATGGCAGGCGACCTCCCGTGTTCGCGAAGTATCGGAGATTGTTGCGCGCCCCGTCGGGCCACGTTGCGGCTGCAAGCTGCATCCATAGTGGCGGCACACCGGTAATCGCAGTGATGTGCTCGCGCTCGCACGCGCGGACGGCATCATGCGCGCTGAGGTAATTCAGAAGGACCGCTGTTGCGCCCGCAGACCAGGCCGAGGTCAACTGGCTCAGCCCCGCATCGAAGCTCAGGGGCAGAACGGCGAGGATGCGGTCTGACGGCTCGTGGCGCAGATAGTCGGCTATGCTCCAGGCGCCTTCGAGCAGGTTCCGGTGGCTGAGCATCACGCCCTTGGGCAGCCCTGTCGAGCCGGACGTGTACAGAAGGGCGGCGAGGTCGGTATCAACGTAGGATACCGCCGGTCCCTGGATATGGGTATCGTCGGGGCGGCCGGTGTCACGGCCTGGCCAGCGATGAATCCTGACCGTGTTCCCGAGGCTGGAGACTGCCGGTTCAGGCTCATCCACGAGGATCAGGTCGGATACTGGCGCAATGCCTTCCGCAGCCAGTGAGCGGGCGCGCAATGCGGTGGTCACGAGGCACCGGGCACCGCTGTCGCGAAGCACGTGGGCCACCTGGTTCGGTTTCAGGAGCGGATTGACCGGGACGAACACGCAACCCGCCGCGCAGGCGCCAAGCATCGAGACGACGGTCTCGATACGCTTGTCAAGAAAGATCGCGACGCGCTCCCCCGCAGCGATGCCGAGGGTGGGCAATGCCTGCCCGAACGTGTGGCTGAGCTGCAGCAGTTCGTCGTAGGTCACGTGGACATCGCCGCAAACGAGTGCCTGCGCATCAGGTGTGCGGCGGGCTGCCGACTGCACAAGGTCAAGGAGGTTTCTCATGGCCGGATCGCTATGAAGTTCAGGATCAGTGGCGGATCACCATTGCGCCAAAGCAGCCGGCAAACCCGCTGGAGAACAGCAGGGAGTGCGAGCCCGGTTGCCCGCGTGGCGCGGTGTGGAAGTTGATGAACGGGTCTGCACCGAACACATGGCCGAGGTGCCCGAAGTTCACGGTGAAAAGGCACTCCTGTGGTACGGACAGCATGGTCACGAGGCGGGACCATCCGGGAAGGTTGACGTGGTGGGGCAGGACATGGACGAGTTCGTTACCCGTGATGCCCGCCTGTCCGAGTGCCGTGCGCATGGTGGTGAATGCCGACCAGTAGTACCGGTCATCAGGCACGGGCTGCAGATCGTCGTCGGTGCCGCGGAAGTAGCGACCGTCCGTATAAAGATGCAGTCCCGCGATGCAGTTGCGGTCGGTGCCGCGCTCCAGCAGGATTGCGCATGCGCCGTCGCTGTGCAGGGCGAGGTCCTGGATTGCGCGCAGATGATCGCAGCCCGCGCCCATCACATCCGCGCAGACAACAATCGCCCGCCGGATGGGCCGACCTCTGACGGTGAGCACCCGCAGCATGCGGATAGCTGCGATCGGCGAGACGCAGTTCTGCTGCACCACAGAGAACGCAAGTGCGCGGGTCAGGCCCATACGGGACTGGATGAACGAGGCAGTACCGGCAGGCGGCGCCATGACGCTGCTCTGGATCGTGTGCGTGCACACGAGCGCATCGATGCTTGCGGGTGTCGTGCCGGTATCCTCGAGCAGGGCGGCAACCGCTTCGCATGCAAAGATGACCGGTGACTGCGCTGCAGCATCGTGGAACTGCTGCACACCGTTGCGCAGCAGTGCGCTCGCGCGCGTCTCGGGCAATCCGCAACGACTGGCCCACGTGATCGCATCGACCGTGCGGGACGGAAGGCTGAATGCGATTCCGGACAGGGACAGCATGGAGTCGGGCAGGGGCGTAGACATCGCTAGCTCCCGCGAAACTCGAGGATCGCGCAGGCGGTCTGTCCCTGGAATCCGGCCGACCACATCAGGATGCGCTGACCGTCTGCCGGAGCAACCGATTGCAACAGCACGTCGAGTTGCGCGGGCGCGTCTGCGGCACACAGGTAACCGATGTCCCCCGGATCCGGATACCACATTCGCCCGGCAGGCAGTCGGGCCTGTGCGCCGACCTCGCATGCCAGGGCTGCGTTGATACGCGGAGGCACGATCCAGTCAAGTGCAGCGGGTTTCAGGCCCGCCTGCGCACACGTCTTCCCGATGACTTCGACCACGGCCGCTTCGTCGACAAAGGTCTCGTGCGGCGCAATGGCAACGGCGGTGGCGGGCGTGCATACCATAACGCTGCGTACGTGCCATCCGGGTCCGGCGTGGCGCCTGACCAGCACGGCGGCTGCCCCATCACCCAATGCGGTGAGCGTTCCGGTCTGGCGGGAGAATGGCGGCAGCCACCGTTCAGCCGCGACGATCAGTGTGGCGTGCATGCGCTCGTCGCTGGCCATCATGTCGGCTGCCACCTGCAGCGCCAGGAAAAAGGACACGCCCTGGAGCTGTCCGATCGCAAACGGCACGCCCGTTGAGCCGAGTTCGCTGTGCAGGCGACCCGCGCACGAGAGCGAGAGATCATGCTCAAAACTGTTGGCACATACGATGATCTGGTCGGGTGCACGATTGTCCTTCGGGCGGCACCGCCGGACAGCCTCCCTGGCTACGGCTGACGCCATTTCCGAGAGGGTGAGGCGTGGCTCGCTGGTGACGCGTGCCGGCATTGTGGCGCGCCCGGACGGATGATCCACGGCAACGGGAGCTGTCGCCTGCCGGCGCCAGCGCAGCGTGTCGGCATAGACTGATTGCATGACGGCCTCCCGCACGGAGGTGGGCGTGGCCGTCGGCTCCCGTACCAGCACTTCGGGTCGCACACGCGTCTGGGGTACGTACCGCGCCGTTGCCGCGATGCAGAATTGCCCGTGCCCGTGGTCAGTTGCTTCGTACATGGGATTCCACGAAGGTGACCAGATTGCCGAAACGCAGAAAGAGGTCAGATGAGAGATCTTCGGGCGCGAGCGTGAAGCCGAAGCGCTGTTCGAGTTGAAGAAGCAGGTCTGTCATGTTCATTGAGTCGACGCCGACGTCGAACAGGTTCGTGTCATCCGCGACCAGGTCCGCAGCCGTGGTGCTGCCGATGGCCGACAGCAGGCATGACCTGATGGTGGCGGCGATTTCCTCGCGTTCGGGACCGGAGGTGGTATGGGTCATGGGAGTATCTCCTGATCAGGTCTATGGACATTGGTCGCCAGGCATGACGATGCAGTCGCTAGGCGGGTTCCGCGATGTTCCATGGACGCGACGTCGATCGTTGCGCGGCTCGCGCGATCATGAGCCGCTGCAGGTCGCCGGTGCCTTCCATGATGTCGAACGCCCTGGCGTCCCGGTAGCCCTGTTCGAGCGACGGACAGGCGGTGATGCCATCGATACCCGCAAGGTCAATTGCAGCGCGTGTCACCCGTGCTGCCACGCGGGAGGCAAACGCCTTGGTCATTGAAGAATCCATCGACGTGGCGGTTCCCTCATCGGTCTTCCAGGCCGTGCAATGGCAGAGCAGCCATGCGGCCGTGATCTGGCGGTCGATGTCGAGCAGGGCTGCTGACACGCTGGCCGAGCCTTGCCGGTTGTCCGCGGGCTTGCCACCCGCGTCGAGCCAGGCAGCGAGGTCCGCGCGAATGCGCCGGCACGTACCGACCATGACTGCGGAAAGCAGCGGCCTGAAGTAGTCCCAGGACCGCTGCGCACCCGAGAAGGCATCGTCGAGCGGCTTCTCGTCGCCGCGCGCAAGCAGCGCGTCATCGGTGACCTCGCAGTCGGCGTACGAGAGTACGGCAAGCTGGGTGGCGCGCAGGCCAGCCATCCGCTCGATGCGTGACACCATGAACCCCGGCGCGTTGCGTTCCACCAGGAATGCACGGATACCGTAGCGTCCCATCTGCCGGTTGATGGTGGCAAACGTGATCACGCAGTCGGCACGCGCGCCGTTCGTGATGAAACACTTCGTGCCGTTCAGTACCCAGCCGCGGTCCGTCTTCCGTGCGCTGGTACGCATGGCGGTGGCGTCGGAGCCGCAGTCGGGCTCGGTGATGGCGAAGGCTCCCCAGCGCGGCGTGTCGGATTCGAATCGCCGGAAGAACTGCGCTCGCTGCTCCGCCGAGGCGAGCGCGAGGACAGGTGGCGTGGCGAGTCCCGGGCCCGGCAACGCAAGCGCGAGGCTTGCGTCGGCCTCACCGAGGTAGGCCATCAATGTCGCCTGCGCTACGAGAGGCTGCAGCGCCGGACAGCCGCCGTACCGGGTGGGCACAAGGTTCATGTTCAGGGCGCGCACCTCATCAGCACGCCAGGGAGGGCCGATGATCTCACCGGTTGCGTCCGATTCGAGGCTGGCGGTGCGCATATGCCTGGCAAGCAGTTCTAGGTCGAGTCCGCGATCTGCGAGCGCTGTATCGATGTTGTCGATGATGTGAACCTGTTGCGACGTCTGTTCATGCCGTGTCATGACGCGTTCTCCCAGGCGGGCGCATCTGTGCCCAGTACCGATTTTCACGCGAACCCACTGATGAGGTTTGCGTGTCGTCTGGCAATGAGCGTAGGTATCAGAACGGAGGGCGTCACCTCCGAACATTGGGAGGGTGTTGTATCGAGGGCGTTCGGGGGGACATCGTCGCGGTCATGCGGCGGCGGATGACCGATAATGACGTTCAGATCAAACGATGATGGCCAACTACGGGTGTGACGTATGGCAGCGCGAAAACAGACGACAGAGAAAAAACCGTTGCTGAAGCGAGACAAACGGGGGCCCCGCACGACCAAGCGGGGAGACCAGGTCGCCGAACTTATCAAGACGTGGATTAGCGATGGCAAGGTGCGGCCAGGCGTTCGATTGAACAAGGAGGCAGAGCTTCAGGAAATATTCAACGTCAGCCGCGGCTCGATGCGCGATGCGCTCAAGGCACTGGAGGTGCAGGGACTCGTGCGTCTGAGTACAGGACCGGAGGGTGGTGCAACGATTACGCGAGTGCCGCTCGCCCGCGCATTTCAGGCGATGCAGAACTACCTGTTTTTCGAGAGCATCAACCTTGAGGACATCTATGCCGTGCGGCGCGTGCTGGAGCCGCTGCTTGCGGCGGGCGCCGTCGCGCATCTGACGGAGGCCGACCTGGCAGCGCTCGAACGCAGCGTGGAGGTGTGTGAGCCGTTTGTCGCAAGCCATAAGCATACGCTCGACCAGCGCCACGAGGACATCCACTTTCATGACGTGCTGGCAGCGGCAAATCCGAACGCCTTTCTTCGCTGCGTATGCCAGATCATCAACCAGATGCTGCACAGCCTCGTGATCGTGGCGGGCAACGTGACCCAGCGGGATTACCAGGAGTTCGGGCGGCAGACTGTCGCTGCCCACCGCGCGATTCTAGATGCCGCGAAGAGGCGCGACGCCGGTGCGGTGGAGCAGCTCATGGCGGCGCATATGGATGAAGCGGAGGCGCAATTGCGCAAGGTGCACGCAGCCTTGCGCCAGAAACTGGTACTGGATTCGGACCTTGGTCTGCACCTCGGCAGAAAGGGCGGTGACTGACGGACGGACGCCCGAACCGTTGACGGTGCGTTCGGTGTCCGCTGGTTGATCAGCCTTAATGTGTTGTGCGGCCAGGTATAGATGCGGAAAGCGAGCGTGCTACGTCGGTCAGAGGTGCTCGCCCGAAGGCGAGTTCCAGTATGTGGCTTGCCCAGAGAACAAGTGCATCGGCGTGACGGCCGCCAACGATCTGTATTCCGACCGGTAGACCGTCTGAAGTGGTGCCCGTGTAGACGCTCGCAGCGGGAAGACCGAGCTGGTTGCACCAGGCAGTGAAATGGGGAAACAGCTGGTCGCTGGCGGGGCGTTCCACAAGTGGCATGGCCACTCGGGGATACACCGGGCAGATGACAAGATCGTACCGCTCGAAGAACACGTTGACGGCGGCTCCGATCTCCCCTCTCTCGATGAGTGCGCCAAGCAGCGCCTGGCGCGATATTGTCGCGCCTGCTTCAGAGTAGGCCTGCAATGACGGATCGAGCGCCGCGCCGGCGTCAGCCATGCCTTCGGTGAGCTGGCGACAGCAGGCCGGCCAAATGGTCGCGTGGATCGAGTTACAGCGAGCGATACCCGGCGGATCTTCCAGCTGTACCTTGGCGCCAAGGTCACGGAAGGTGTCAGCCGTACGCATGACCGCATCGTGGACGGCGGTTTCGGGCGTGACAGCAAGGCCCAGGGACGCACTGGACGCTATGCGGACACCGCCCGGTGTTGGCTTGCACTTGAGACCAAGTTCATAGTCGCTGGCGTCGAACGGCAAGGCGTACCAGTCGCGGCTGTCAGGCCGACTGATAACGGTCAGGACGCGTGCGGCATCAGCCACGCAGCGGGTCATGGGGCCAACGTGGCTCAACAGCCCGAACGGCCCGCGTGGCGCATGCGGAACTCGGCCGAAGCTCGGCTTGAAACCAAACGTACCAGTGAACGCGGCTGGAATCCGGATCGATCCACCGCCGTCGGTGCCGATCGCTGCAGGCGCCATGCCAAGTGCGACTGCGGCGGCGGCTCCGCCGCTGCTGCCGCCTGGGGTACGGTCGGTATCCCACGGATTGCGCGTGACTCCCGTAAGCGGGCTATCGGTGACGATCTTGTGTGCGAAATCAGGCAGGGTGGTCTTAGCGAAGCAGATCGCACCGGACTCGCGAAGCCGGGCCACACAGGGGCTGTCGTGGGGCGCTGGCGATTCGTCCGTGACGCGTGAGCCGTATCGTGTAGCGAGTCCGGCGACCGCGATGTTGTCCTTGACGCTAATTGGCACCCCGTCGAGAGGGCCAAGAGGGCGCTTGCGTTGCCATCGTGTTTCCGACGCGCGAGCCATGTCGAGTGCGTCCGGAGCCATCTGGCAGAAGGCATTCACGGCGGGGTCGAGCCGCTCGATCCGTTGAAGCACGGCGGCCATGACTTCGACTGGCGAGGCACTGCCGTTGCGATAAAGCTCCTGCAGTTCCTGTGCAGTGAGTTCACAGAGATCGCCCTGCATGTCACCTCCTTTTTAATTATAACAAATATACAATATTGACGGTTATGGTCGATGTCAAGGGACGGCGATGGTTAATTAATCAGGGTAAACTCGCTGATTATGTGGGTTGACACCCTCATTTTGAGGGAATAATTTAATAGCAATAAATTGGAAGTGTGGCCGATCGAATGCGACTGGACAGTCACAGTGTGTCCGTGTGCCGTGACGGCAATTTGTCGTGTAAGTGTTCGCGCAGCGCGGGCCGCCTGCGATGAGCGATCGTCAGAGAGAGGCTGCCGCGTCCGGTACGGGAAAAGGGTGGGGGTTGCCGCAGATAGTCAGCGGACGCCGCCGCGGTCTTCGGCTGCCTTGAGCAACTGCGATAGCGGCACACCGAGCGCGTCAGCAATGTCAATCAACGCGTCGATTCCCGCGATCGTTTCTGCGCGCTCGATGAGTGAGATGGTGTTTGGGTGAACTTTCGCGCGTAGTGCCAGACCGGCCTGCGTTAGCTTCTTCAGCTTGCGGCGTGCGCGGATCTCCTTCCCAACCGCCTTGATCAGTGCTTCCTTGGTCATGCGTACTCGATTGAACTGGGCGAATCGAGTATCGGGGAGCGAACAACCATAAATTCACAATAAATTGTGTAAACGGAGTTTTGTTGACCTAAAATTCACAATATTTTGTGTAAACGGGAGCGTGCACTCCGGCGATAGCGTCGGTGGGCAGCCGGCTCGCGTTCTCTTTTTCAGCGGGCTACCGGCAGACGGATGCTGGTCAGGATCCGTCTGGTATGCGAGGGAAATATGATAGGAATACTTAATGTTGCAAGTTACGCGTGCGTTCTCGCGATGATTGCGCTTGGTCTGGCCGTGGTGTTCGGCATGATGGACATCGTGAACCTTGCACATGCCGAGTGGGTCACGATTGGCGCATACGCGCTGGCGGTCGCGCAGGCGGTTGGCGGGAAGCAGGCCTTCTGGCTTGCCTTACTGGTGGCGCCGGCTGTGGGAGCGCTCCTCGGATGGTGCCTTGAGCGCTTCATCATCCGGTTGCTCTACGACCGGCCACTGGACACCCTTCTCGCGACTTACGCCGTCAGCCTGATCCTGCAGAAGGCACTGGAACTTATCTTCGGCACGCAGCCGATGCTGGTGTACGCGCCGTTCGGCGGAGCGGTTCCAGTCCCCGGGGGGAGCTATCCGGCCTACCGGATCTTTGTGATCGCTGTTGCGCTCATCGTAACAGCAGGGTGCTGGCTGCTGTTCGCCCGTACGCGCTTTGGTATGCAGTTGCGTGCCGTGATCCAGCATCCGGTGATGGCTGAGGCCACCGGCATCGACACCCGGCGCCTGAATCGTATTGCCTTCTGCGGCGGTGCGGCGCTTGCTTCGCTTGCCGGCGTACTGGTTGCGCCCATGGTTTCGGTGGAGTCGCATCTGGGCGTCTCCTATCTCGCCAAGGCGTTCTTCGTGATCGTGCTGGGCGGCATCGGCTCGATTGCGGGCAGCATCCTGGGCAGCGCAGTTATCGGTACGGCCGAGACGTTACTGAGCTATCGCGTCGATCCCTCTCTCGCTTCAGCGGTGGTGCTGGTCCTCTCCATTGTGGTGATCCGGTTCAGACCGCAAGGGCTGATTCCAGGATTCAGCGCGGCTCATCAGCTTCTCGGTAAAGGATAAAGCGTATGTCTGGAAAACACGCAGGCTGTCTGCGGCTCTGGCTCTCACAGCCCGCCCTCGGCCCCAGGGATGTTTCGCCGCTGTTGATGTGGAGCGTGGCAATGGCAGCCGTGGCAATCGTGCCTTTTTTTGCCGGACCCTGGCTGCTGTCGACGGTGCGCGATGCGCTGGTCATGGGGATCCTCGCGTTGAGCTATGACCTGCTCTGGGGGCGGGCCGGGGTGCTCACGCTCGGGCACACGACGTTCCTGGGTCTCGGCGCTTACGGATTTGCCATCACGACCGTTCAGTTCGGACAGGCGTCCGTGACCGGGTTGGCGGTGGGTATGTTCTGCGCTGTGGCAGTCGCCGCGGTGATTGGGTATTTTCTGCTCTTTGCGGGGGTGAGGCTTCACTTCTTCGCCATCATCAGCCTGGCCGTGCTGATCGTCGCGCAGCAGCTCGCCGTCAGCTGGCAGTCGATTACCGGAGGCGACACGGGCATCCTGGGCATCCCGGGACTGTCATTCAACGTGGGCAGCCACACGTTCGACATGAGCGGTCCTCGCGCCTCCTGGTACACGGTAGCCGTTGTACTGCTTGCCGCGACTGGCCTGATATGGCTCGTGTGCCGCAGCCGCTACGGCAAGGTGCTTGATGCGATCTCGAGCAACGAGTGGCGCGCAAAAGCGTGTGGCTATCACACGTCGTTTCACCTGCTGCTCGTCTTCGTCGCCTCGGCGGCGCTTGCCGCAATTGCGGGCGCGCTGATGGCTGCTTCCTCGGGGGTGGTGGCCCCGGACGTGTTCTCGCCGCTCCTTGCGACCGAAGTGATCCTCTGGGTGGCCATCGGCGGCAGGGGAAGAATTGGTGGTCCTGTCGTCGCCGCGGTCGTTCTGACGCTGCTCAGGCAAACCGTCTCCAGCTACAGCACGGACGGCTGGCCCCTGATCCTCGGCGGTCTGTTTCTCGCATGTGTCCTGTTCATGCCGAACGGACTGCGACTCCATGAACTGGTGGAGGCCGCGCGTCGGGCCGGTCGAGCGGTATGGGGCAGGTCGCCGGTTCGCCGCGCCGGACACGCACAGGAGGAACGGTAATGGACGGCCAGTTTCTGCAGGGCACCAACCTGTCGCGCGCATTCGGTGGAATCAACGCCGTGGCGGGCGTCGACATCACCATCGCGCGACGCGACCTGCTGTGCGTGATCGGTCCGAACGGGGCGGGCAAGAGCACGCTCGTTGGCCTGCTGTCGGGCGCGATCGCCCCCGGTTCCGGCGAGCTGATTCTCGATGGCGAACGGATGACCGGTCGCCCGATGCACGCGTTCTGCCGGCGCGGCGTGGTGCGCAAGTTCCAGGGGACCAACACCTTCCTCACGATGACCGTGCGCGACAATCTGGTGGTGGCCGGTCTTGGCGTCGCGGCTTACCGGACTACGCCGATGCCGGATCCCGACGCGGTTCTGGAGGAGGTGGGTCTGGCGGGGCAGGCGAGCGAAGTCGCCTCGCATCTGCCGCATGGTGAGCGGCAGTGGCTTGAGATCGGCATGGCCGTCATGTGCCAGCCCGCATTGCTGCTTCTCGACGAACCCGCAGCCGGCCTCTCTGCGAAGGACGCACAGCGGCTGGTGCAGCTTATTCATCGGTTGCGTGAACAATGCGCAGTGCTCGCCATCGAACACGACCTCGGCTTCGTGCAGTCCCTCGCATGCGAGACGTGGGTGATGCACCGGGGAGAGGTGGTTCGACGGGGGTCGTATGCGGAAATCGCGGACGACGAGGAGATCCGCCGCATCTATCTGGGGCGGGGGGCGACACATGCTGCGTATTGAAAATCTGTGCGCCGGATACGGCGACGTGGATGTGGTTCACAACCTCACGCTGGACGTGCTGCCGAACGAGGTGGTCGGTGTGCTCGGCTGCAACGGTGCCGGCAAGACCACGCTGGTGAAGGCAGTCATGGGGCTGCTGCCGCGTGTGAGTGGAGAGATCGCTTTCCTGGGCCAGCCGTTGAAGGGCCTGCGCACGCACGAGATCGCACGCCGGGGTATCGGGCTGGTGCCGCAGGGGCGCTGGATCTTTCCGAAACTGACCGTGCGCGAGAACCTGCTGATGGGCACGCAGGCCGCCGGTGGGGCGGACATTCTCGACGAGGTATTCGACTACTTTCCGGTGCTCAGGACGCGTCTGTCGCAGCAGGGCGGCACGCTCTCGGGCGGCGAGCAGCAGGTCCTCGCCATCGCACGCGCCCTGTGCGGACGGCCAAAACTGCTCCTGCTGGATGAGCCGTCCGACGGCGTGCAGCCCAATCTGGTCGAGCGTATCGGCGAGGTGATTCCCGAGCTCTGCCGTCGCTCGAAGCTGGCGGTGCTCCTGGTCGAACAGAACCTCGATCTCGTCCTTCAGAGCGCGCGGCGCTGCATCGTGCTCAGCAACGGGCGGCTCGTGCATGCCGGTGCCGTTGGGCCGCGACACAGCGGGACGGGCGAACACCCGCTCGCGCGCTATCTCTCTCCGGTCGCCGAGGCCGCGCCGGACTTCCGCCCTGAAAACATCCAGTGAAATCCAGTGATACCTAGTGAGAAAAAGCATGAACCGACGTGAATTTTCCCGAACCGTGCTGCTTGGCGCAGCGGCATCCCTCGCCACATCGGCTGTCCCGCCGCTCGCACGTGGTGCCGAGCCGTTGAAGATCGGCCTGCTCGCGCCACTCAGCGGTCCCCTGACGCGTGTGGGACAGACCAACCGTAACTGTGCGGCGCTAGCGGTGGACGAGATCAATGCGGCGGGTGGGCTGCTTGGCCGACCGTTGCAACTGAGCGTCGAGGACACGCAGATGTCGACGGCCGTGACGCTGGAGAAGGCGCGGCAGCTTTTCATGCGTGACGACGTGGCGATGATCACGGGCATGGTGCTGCCATCCGAGCGCGAGGCGGCCCTTCAGGCGGCGAGGGCAGCGCGAAAGCTCATCGTCTATCCGAACTTCGACGAGGGGCGGTGCGACCCGCAACTGCTCACAACAGGGCTCGCTGCGAGCCAGCGGATCGAGCCACTCATTGCGTGGCTCATGCAGGGCGGTGGACAGTCCGTCTGCGCAGTCGTCTCGGACATCGGCAGCAACCGGAAGGTGCTGATCCCGCAGCTGCAGGCTGCGGTGGCCCGCCATGGCGGGAAGTTCCTCGGCGTCTACTGGCTGCCATTCGGCACACGCGACTACGGTGCCGTCCTGCAACAGGTCGCCAGTGCCAGGCCGCAGATCGTGTGGCACAGCATCGGGGACGACCCGGTGACGTTCGTGAAGCAGTACCGGTCGTTCGCGATGAAACCGCAGCTGGCGACCGATATCGCGCACGAATCCCTCTCGATCGCAACCACAGGTGCATCGACCGGAACGATAGGCGTGTCGTCGTACTTCATGAGCATCGACAGCCCGGAAAACCAGGCGTTCCTCACGCGCTATACAGCCCGTTACGCCGACGCACGCGACCCCCGCCTCGGCCGCTATGCCGTGGTGCTCCCGCACGGCGAGAACACCTACGCGGGCATTCGTCTTTTCGCCGAAGCCGTCCGGTCGGCGGGAAGTGTCGACGCCGGGCGCGTGAGGGCTGCATTGCCCGCCGTGTCCGTTGCGCTGCCGCGTGGCAAAACCGGTGTGAGTCACGACGGGGGCCATGTGCTTTGCCAGACACGGATCGGCCAGGCGCTTGCCGATAACAGCTTTTCGATCCTGGAATCCACCGGCCCCGTTACACCGGGCTGTGAAGGATAGACGTGCCCTCCTCACGCTTTGGAATGTTGTGTATCAATAGATAAGGACTACAGAATGAGCGAAATTCTCACGCTGAATGCAGCTCAGCTGGTTACCGGCTTCCGGCAGCGCAGCCTCTCGCCTGTGGAGGTCATGTGCGCGGTACTGGACAGGGTCACGAAGCTCGATCCGGTAGTCAACGCCTTCTGCGCCCTCGACGAGGAAGGGGCGATGTCGGCGGCCGGCGAAGCCGAGCGCCGGTGGATGCGCGGCGAGCCGTGTGGTCCGCTCGATGGCGTACCGGTTTCGGTCAAGGATCTCGTCGCCGTGGCCGGTCTTCCGACACGGCATGGATCATGGACCGCTTCGCCGGACCGTGAAAACGCCGATGCACCGGCCGTCGCACGGCTGCGGCGCGCGGGTGCCATACCGTTCGGCAAGACCACGACTTCCGAGTTCGGCAACAAGATCGTCACTGACTGCCCGTTGACAGGCGCGACGCGTAATCCGTGGGATACGGGGCTCTCGCCGGGAGGCAGCAGCGGCGGATCGGCGGTCGCGGTTGCGCTGGGCATGGGTCCGCTATCGCTTGCGACCGATGGGGGCGGGTCCATCCGGATTCCGGCCGGCTGGAGCGGTGTGGTTGGTTTCAAGCCTACGTTCGCGCTGGTGCCGGCGGGCAATGCGGTGTCGTGGACCGCACTGTCTACGCTCGGCCAGATCGCGCGAACCGTGCGCGATGCCGCTTTGATGCTTGATGCGATGACCTGCGCGAATGGCAACCGGCCTCCTGGAGCGGGGAGTCCATCCGGCTATTCCTGCGCGCTGGACGACGGCGTCGCGGGTCTGCGGGTCGCCTGGTGTCCCGCCCCGGACAGTGTGTCGGTGGCGCCGGACATCGCGGAGTGTGTCGGGAGGGCAGTGGACACATTTGGCGCAATCGGCGCGACGGTCATCCAGACCGATGTCGCGCCGATTGCGGACCACTACGGCAATGGCCGCATGCATTCGGTCCAGTGGTCCGTGTTCTTCGCGCAGCGCGTGCGGCATATGGAGGCAGCCGACAGGTCACTGCTTGATCCTGAGCTGACGGCACTTTCGGATGCAGGGGCACGGATCGACACCGCGACATTCGTTGATGCACTGCTTGCCCGTCACGCACTCGGCGCATCGATGGAAACCTTCTTCGAGCGTTATGACCTGCTCCTCACGCCGACGTTTCATTGCGGACCGCCTCCGGTTCCCGGCCTGCCCGCCCATCTGCGTCAGGCGCCCGTTCTGACAGCGTGGTGCAACCAGGCTGGCGTGCCTGCGATATCCGTGCCGTGCGGATTCGCCGGGGATCTGCCTGTCGGCCTGCAGATTATCGGGCGTCGGGGCAGCGATGCCCTGGTCCTGCGGGCAGCGCGTGCGTACGAACTGGCGAGGGGGGAGTTTCCGGCACCGGGCCTGGAATTGCAGCTACCGGGCGATACGGAGATCGTGCCATGAACGTCCAGATCACGCGGATCGTGCTCCATCTCGTTGAACGGTGCGCGGAGCTCGGCACGCCAGTGACTCCACCGCACCGCCAGATAGTGGCCGCTGCGGTACTTAAGACGACCGACCAGGATGCCGCCTGCGAGCTTGAGGCGCTATATGCGGCGGGCGCCGAACTTGGCCAGCTGCTCACCGGACGGGCGCTGCTTGCGCTCGGTTGTGCGGGGCAAGACATCCAGGGTTACGGGAAGGCCGCGCTTGCTGGCACAGGCGTACCGCTCGAATGGGGAGCGGCGGTGCTGCATCCACGACTCGGCAAGTCGGTGCGCGTCTGCCTGCCTGGCGCCTCCTCGATCATGCCCTCCGTCACGAAGCGCGGGTCGGCGGGTGCGTGCGTCGATATTCCCCTGCACAGCGTCACGGACATGTGGAGCTTCGACCACTTCGACACGGTATCGCTCTGCGTCCCCGACTCACCGGCACCGGACGAACTGCTGATCGCCATTGCACTGGCCGAGCGCGGAAGGCCGCTCGCACGCGTCAGGCCGGGGTGACGCACGGCGACAGACCGTGCCGTCAGGCGGGCGAGAGCGTCAAGAGAACACTCACAAGCGATGAAGGAGAAAAACATGTGCAGGGATGTGCGGGGAACATGGAACAAGGCGCTGGCAGCGCTGTCGTTGTGCGTCACAGTGGGCGTGGCACACGCCCAGTCGTCGGTTTCACTCTACGGGCTGGCCGATGCATTTGCCGGGGTGGTGCGTACACCCGGCTCGGCGGGCAACGCCTGGCAGGTGGGGTCGGGCGGGCTCTCGACATCGTATTGGGGCATGTCGGGCGCCGAGGATCTGGGCAGTGGCATGAAGGCGATCTTCACGCTCGAGAGCTTCTACCGGATCAACGGCGGTCAGTCAGGCGCGTTCAACGGGCAGTCATTCTTTGGCCGCAGGGCGTTCGTTGGTTTGAGCGGGCAATCTGGTCAACTGACGCTGGGGCGTAACGATTCACTGCTGTTCGTCTCCACACTGCTTTTCAACCCGTTCGGCAACTCGTTCGTTTTCTCCCCCATGGTGGTCCACACGTTTCTGGGTTCTGCGATGGGCGCTGCGTCGGTGCAAAGCGATACGGCGATTGACGACTCGATCGTCTACCAGTCGCCGGAGGTGGGCGGTCTGACAGGAAGTGTGCTGTACAGCAATGCAGGCATTGCGGGCCACGCCGGGCAGGCGAATTACAGTGCGAACGTGCTGTACTTCGCGGGGCCGTTCTCGGCGACTGCCGCAGTTCAGAGTCTTCACACCGCTTCGCTTTTCCTGAACGGCGCCACGGAGCAGACGGCGTGGCTGGCCGGAGCGGCATATCGCCTGCAGGCGGTCAAGCTTTATCTGCAGTACGAACGGGTGACCAACAACAACGAGCTCACCGACGATACCGTTCAGGTGGGGGCGAGCGCCCGGGTCGGCACGGGCAGCATACTGGTGTCCTGGGCGGGGACGCTCCGGCGGCCTGCACAGGGCGCCGATATCCGCTGGTCGACCGTGGTGCTCGGATACGACTACCCGCTGTCGAAGCGCACGGACGTCTACGCCGCATGGCGGTACGACACGATGACCAGCGTGTCGTCCGGCAATAGCGTGGGTGCGGGCATCAGGATGAAGTTCTAGTCGACCCTGTCCAGCATGCCTGGATGCCCGGAAAACCGGTGACGAAACTGGCAGGTCGGCGCATCGGAATCCCTCCACAATGCGGCGGATGACGCCTCGGATCCCGGCGGCGCGTGTTGCAACGCGTCGCACTCAAGCCGCGAGGGCAGTCGGAGCGTGACGAAAAATCTCTGGAGCGCATGCCGCGCAGCGAAGCTTGGGAAACCAGGGCGCGCGGTCGCTGGCGATTTCCTCTGAGGCGCGGTTGAATCGCTTCGGACGAGCGCGCTCCAGCGGCTCTGCAGGACCGCAACGCCTGCATGCCTGTAACCGTATCCCGGGTTCCAGGCCGATGTACTCAGTTGCCTGCTGGCGGAACAATGCCTCGGGCGTCGTTGTCCTCGTTGTTGTGTCCGGGCACACACCCGATCAGGCCAAACATGGCCTGGAATTCGTACCCGCAGTTTTCGCACACATACTCCTGGTAGATCGTATACGCGCCTACAGCACACGCTCCCATCGTCACGGTCAGCGCGTCGCATGCCGGGCAGCGCACGGCACCATCCTCAACGGTACGCTTTTGCCATTCATCGGAAGACAGCACGAACGTTGCTCCTGGTTGATGCGAGGGGTACGACCTTTGCTGGACTACCGCTGTATGTCCGGTGTTGACAATTCTACGCTCCGCATTCGTGAGATTGACCGCGATAATCACCGCCGTCGATAGCTGATACGTTACGCGTCGCCCACACGTCGTTCGCCACGCCCGACGGGAGCTTCCCGTCGATAAGACGGGTTTGGAAGCCGGACGCGACTGCTGCTTGAATGCCCCCATGTACCGGCAACCCGAGGCCGGCATCTTTTCTGGGGGAAGGCCATGTCAACTGCGAACAGTGAGGCGCACAGGATCCTGCGCCGCCGTCAGGTCGAAGAGATAACGGGGCTGTCACGTTCAACGATTTACCGGCGTATGCAGGCCGGAACATTTCCCCCGGCCGTGCCACTGGGTGGTCGCCTGGTGGGATGGCGCGCGGCGGACATTGAAAGGTTTCTGGAAAATCCCGCGCGTTACCGGGCGCCTGTGCCAGCGCGCGACGACGAAATGGCACATGCGTCAGGGCGCGCGCCATGAGTCGCGATCCCGCTTCGGCACCTCCGCGCCGGCGGCTGGAGAACTGGGGTAACGCATCGCGCGGCGCCTACGATCCGGTCGATGCGGCGCGGATCACGAAAGCATGGCGGACCCTGCATCCCCGGCATCGCGACCTGCTGCGCATGGTCTATCTCTGGCATGCGCCTCGGGAGGTAGTCTGCCGTCGGCTGCGTATACCGCGGCGCCCGGTCCAATGCTTTGAGTCCGAACTTGCCGCTGCACGGGCGGCGCTCGCACGGGTCCTGGATGGCGGGACCCAGGATTACCCAGGATCGTGAAGGCGGCTGATCGACCGGGACGGAGACAGATAGGGGGCCCATCGCCGAGCCAGCTCGTGCTGGTGCGCAGCTGGCATGTTGTGTTGGCGAGCGACGCCGCTGTAGCAGGGGACGTCAGGGTGAAGGTCTGGACGTGAAATTTTTTCGAGAACCCGTGGGAACACCTGGGAACACGTGGGTAAATGGAAGGACGGCGCTGTGCCTGAGGTCACTTGCAATGGGCGGCCCACTCGCCTAGATTGAAACCAACAATCTGATCCGGTCAACGTGCCACGCACGACCGAGTACGCGTTAGCGGCCCCGCAGTTCGATGTTTGTGCGACGACGTGGTGTGCCGTGACGCATTCGAAAAAAGCCTGCATCTGCAGGCTTTTGTGCTTTCTGGCGCTGATGCAATGATCCCCCGTTGGGCCCGCGGCCAGCCTCCCTGGCGCCGCGGGTTCCTTTTTCTTCGCAGGTTCATCGACCGCGGGCGCGGCTGAGGACGATGAACCATGAAATCGCTTGTGATCATTTCGGCAAAGGGTAATTCGGGCAGGACGCTGCTGACCTGCCTGCTTGCCCGTCACCTGCGCCGCATCAACCACTGGCGCGTGCTCGTGCTGGACCTGGCTGAGCCACCGCGCTGCGCACAGATGCTCGCCAGCCACGGACATGACACGACAGGCTCCGGCAACAGCGTGCCGGGTCTGCCGGAGCGCGCCCAACCCGTAACGGCTGGGCGCCTTCGCGTCCTCAGCGCCGACGCCGTCGACGGTCTGCGTTCGAGTGATGATCCCGCACGTACCCGCTATTACGCGAATCTCCGTCACCTGCTGTCTGCCGTGGGGCCATGGTTCGATGTGTGCCTGATCGATGCGCCGATCCTGCCGGACCTGCGTGCTGTCTGTGCGGAGGCGCTGGCGGATGCGGTGCTGAGCCCTCTCGCGATGTCACCGGAATGTGTCGAATGCGCGTCCGCGGTCATCAACGGCACATACGGAATCCGCAATGTCCGCGCGCGACTGAATCCGGCATTGCGCTTTGCCGGGCTTCTGCCGGTTGTCGATGTCCCTTCGCCGATGGAAGAGGCGTGGGTGAAGATGATGGAAACGACGCTGCGTGAATGGCTGATCGTGGACCAGGCCTTTCCCTACGGATACGCCTGGCTGCCTCGTCTGGGGTCCGTCGGGCGCATTAAAAAACGCCCGGTGCCGCACGGCCGGGCCGCCGCGCAGGACGTCCGGGTAGCCGAAGCGTCGCGGACGGTGACCGCCTGTCTGAATGTGCTCACACGGCGGCTTGATGCTATCGGGAACGATGCGGTGCACGCCCGTCGCGATGCGGAGGTGTGCGATGCATGACGGCGCCATCTCATTCGACGTTGCGGTCCCTGGTCGCGCGCAGCTGCGGGCGTTGCGCCGTTGGTCGACCGTCATCGCTGCGTTCGTCGGTGCATCAATCATGGCGCCTGGCACTGCCCGTGCCGGCGACTGGGGCTGCCAGGTGATCCTGTGCCTGTCCAATCCCGGTGGTCCCGAACAGTACGGTGAGTGCGTCCCGCCAATCGGGAGACTGTGGGCGGCCTTGCGCCACGGCGATCCTTTTCCGGCCTGCGACTTCGGCGCAGGCGGCTCACAGGGAACGTCGGCGGTGAACATCTTTGCGAGTGCCAGTTACTGCCGCGAGGATCTGCTGTACTGGGGTGGCCCCGAGCAGAGCGAGCTGCTGTGCAATGCGCGTGGGGCGATCAACGTCGAGATCAGCAGCGCACTGTACACGCGGGTCTGGTGGGATGCGAGAGGTGCGGACCGCACGATCACGGAGTTCTACGGGGCTGGCGGTACGGCGGTTCCGCATGAGCCGACCCAGTCGGCGCGCCTCTTTCTCGAGCGGGAGTACGAAAGCTCGGGCGGCCACGGAGGTGGCGAATGATTCCGCTCGCCGCATTTCTCGCCCTGACACAGCAGTGCGCGCCGGCCGTGGCGCCCGCCACGATGGCAGCCATCGTGCGGATCGAGTCAGGCTTTAACCCGTACGCGATCGGCGTGGTACGCGGCCGCCTCGAGCGGCAGCCCGCGAACCTCGATGAGGCCGTCGCGACCACACGCGCACTGGAGAGCGGCGGATGGAATTACAGCGCAGGACTCGCACAGGTGAACCACGCGAACTGGCTCCGGCTCGGGCTGACGCCGCAGGCCGCTTTCGATCCTTGCCGCAATCTCGCCGCCGGCGCGGCCATCCTCCAGGGCTGCTTCGAGCGCGCGAGGTTCAGGCATCCGGAAGCGCAGAGCGCATTGCGCGCCGGGCTGTCGTGCTACGCGAGCGGCGACTTTTCCACGGGTTTTCGTACGGGCTACGTGCAACGGGTCGTCGCTGACGCCGCGCGCCCGGATCCTGTGGTTTCTCCCATTACCACCGACATTCCACCCATTCGCGTCATTCCGTCCGGTCCGCAGGGCGCACGTTCCGGTGCCTTGCGCATCCACGATGGAACTCCTTCGACCACGGACGGCAGGCGAAATCGCCCGATCGGTGTACCCGGTGACATGACGCAGGAAAGTGCCGTCGTCTTCTGACGGAGCAGAACCGATATGTGTAACAGGAGCATTCCATGAAATCAGGACTACAGATGAAATGGATAGCGATCCGGTTGGCGTTGTGGTTTCTCGCGTCGGTGCTAACCGGTCGCAACGGGCTCGGGATTGCCGCTCTGTTGACGGTGACGGTGACGCCGGCATACGCGCAGCTCTCGCAGGTCAACACGCTGCTCACGACGATCCAGACCACGCTGCTCAGCGTGGGCGCGGTGGTGTGCTCGATCTCGATCATCTGGGCGGGCTTCAAGATGATGTTCCAGCACGCGCGCTTCGGCGACATTGCCAACGTGTTCATCGGCGGCCTGTTCGTGGGCTGCGCCACGGTGATCGCAGCGATGCTGATTCCGACGAGCTGATGCGGCAGGCGCACATGAATCCGCTCATGAATCCACTGAGGGATCCCGTCTTCAAGGGCTGCACGCGACCCGCGATGCTCTGGGGCGTGCCACTTGTGCCGTTCCTGATGGTAGGCGGCAGCATCCTGATTCCCGCGATCTGGGCGCTGCTCGCGAGTCCTCCGGTGGGTGTCGGCATCGTGCTGCTCCTCATCCCCGTCTTCGTCACGATGCGCTCGGTCACGCGCCACGACGACCAGCGCCTGGCGCAGTTCGCATTGTGCGTTCGTATGGTAGTTCGCCAGCGCAACCGTCGTTTCTGGGGCGCACACGCCTACGTGCCGGTCCGCATCAAGAGGAGAGGCTGAGATGAGCGCACAGCCGCAACTCATCGACGTGGCCGGGCGCGAGGTTGTGCTCGCGGACTTCGTGCCGTTTTCGTCGCACGTGACCGACCACGTAATCCGCACGCGAGAAGGGGACTACCTGCGTGTCTGGAAGATCGCCGGCATCGCCTTCGAAGCGGCTGATCCCGGTGACATCCTCGTGCGTCACGAAGGATTCAACCAGCTCGTGCGCAGCCTGCCGGGTGGTCACGTCGGCCTGTGGTCGCACCGGATCCGCCGGCGCGTGAGCGACCATTTCGCCACGCCGTACGGCAACCCGTTCTGCCAGGAGCTCGCGACTCGCTACTACGCGAGCTTTGCCGGCTACCGGATGATGGCCAACGAACTGTACCTGACGCTTGTGTACCGGCCGCACCGCACGCGCCTGGGGCGTCTTTTCAGTCAGGCGGCACGCCGCACGCCCGATGATATCCGGCGGGACCAGCAGGAAGCCCTGAAGGTGATGGCGGAGCTTGCCGCCCAGGTCGAATCCGGCCTGAAGCCTTGGGACCCGGTGCCGCTCGGTGTCTACAGGAAGCCGATCCGTTACACGCAGCGCCCCGTGCGTTTCTCAGCCGCGCTGGAGTTCCTGGGTTATCTCGTCAACGCCGCGTGGGAGCCCGTGCCCGTCCCGTCTGGCCGGATTGCGGAGGCGCTGCCGACTTCGCGGCTTTTCTTCCGGACCGAGAAGGTCGAGATCCGCATGCCAGGGGCGACGCGCTATGCGGCGCTACTCGATCTGAAGGACTATCCCGAGGAGACCGAGCCGGGGATGCTCGACGGTCTGCTCTACGGTGACTTCGAATACATCGAGACCCAGAGCTTCACGATTCTCGACCGTCCCACGGCGAAGGAGGCGCTCGAGCGTCAGCGCAACCAGCTGATTGCGGGCGAGGACGTGGCGGTGTCGCAGGTTCAGGCAATGGACCAGGCGCTGGACGACCTGATCAACGGTGATTTCGTCCTCGGTGAATATCACTGTTCGCTGGCCGTGCTCGGTGACGGGCCCGACGAGATCGCGCGGCACGTGGCGAAGGCGCGCACGCAGCTCGCCGATGTCGGCTTCCAGACGGCACTGGTGGACCTCGTGGCGGACGCGGCCTGGTTCGCCCAGTTGCCTGGTAACTGGCGCTACCGGCCACGCGAGGCGAAGCTCACGTCGCGCAATTTCTGTGGGCTCGCGAGCCTGCACAACTTCGCGACGGGCAAGCGCGACGGTAATCCGTGGGGCGAGGCGATCACGATCGTCAAGACGCCGAGTGGCCAGCCGCTATACCTGAACTTCCACGCGACGCCGGAGAAGAAGGAGTCCGCTGACGAGAAGGCGCTCGCCAACACGCAGATCATCGGCCAGGCGGGTGCCGGCAAAACGGTGCTGGAGCTGTTCCTCCTTGCGATGGCGATGAAGTATGGCCTCACCGGCGTCGTCTACGACAAGGACCGGGGCACCGAGATCGCGATCCGGGCGATGGGCGGCCGCTACACGGTGTTTCGACGGGGCGTCCCGACGGGACTTAATCCGTTCCAGCTCGATCCGGACGAAGCGGTGCTGGACTTCTGGGAGCGGCTGGTGCGCCGGCTGGTCCACACCGGCACGCTGCTGTCGGCGAAGGATGAACTCGACATTTCGCGTGCCGTGCGGGAGGTCGCACGCATGGAACGGCGGCTGCGGCGCCTGTCGATGGTCCGGCAACTCCTGCCGGCGGTGGGCGAGAACAGCCTGCATGCGCGCCTGACGAAATGGTGCGCCGGCGGCCGGCTCGGCTGGGTACTGGACAACCCGTCGGACCTGCTGGATTTTAGTCACAACCATCTTTTCGGCTTCGATGATACGGAACTGCTCGACGATCCGGAGGTGTCGACGCCCGTCACGATGTATCTGCTGCATCTGACGGAGAGCCTGATCGACGGGCGGCGCTTTGTGTATGTGATGACCGAATTCTGGAAGCGCCTGGGCGATCCGGTCTTCACGGATTTCGCAAAGGACAAGCAGAAGACGATCCGTAAGCAGAACGGTCTGGGTATCTTCGATACGCAGTCCCCGGCCGATGTGCTGCGTAGCGACATCGCGCGGGCGCTGGTCGAGCAGACGGCGACGTTCTTCTTCCTGCCGAACCCGCGTGCCGACTACGACGACTACGTGCAGGGCTTCAAGCTGACCGAGGCCGAATTCAATATCGTTCGGTCTCTCGGCGAGAATAGCCGCCTGTTCCTCATGAAGCAGGGCCACCGTTCGGCCATCGGCAGGCTGGATCTGGCCGGGCTCGGTGACGTGCTCGACGTCCTGTCGGGGACGACGGACAACGTCGAACTGCTCGACGGGATACGTGCCGAGATGGGCGACGATCCTGTCGCGTGGCTTCCCGTGTTTCATGAGCGGCTGGCGAAACGTCGTGCGACAGGGGCCGCCCCGAACGCGCCAGCCGGGCCTCTGTCGGGAAGAGGTGCACGATGAGCGGCCTTTTCACTTCAGTCGGCGGCACGCTCGAGAACGGAATGTCGGCGTATGTCACGAGCGTGTCCTCGGTCCTCTCCAGCGCGCTGGTGCCCGTGGTCACAACCGCCCTGACGATCTGGATCATCACGTACGGGTTCGCCGTGGTGCGCGGCGAGGCCCATGAGTCGGTACCTGCATTTGCGTGGCGTGGCCTGAAGGTGGCCATCATGCTCGCCTTTGCGCTCGGCGCGGGCATCTATCAGTCCCAGGTCGTCACAGCAGTCGAAGGGGCGACGACGGGCCTCGCCCAGACGATCCAGACCGCGGCGGCCAATGCCGGTGCAGGCAACCCTGGCTGTGGAACGGTGAGTGGCAGCAGCGTGACAGGCTCGAGCGCGTCCGCCATTTACCAGACGCTCGACTGCTATGACCGTCAGATTAATCTGGTGATGGATGCGTACTTCAACAAGGCAACGCACGAAGGCTTGAGTGTCAGCGGCTTTGTCGCAGGCATCGGTGATATGGCGGGCGGGTTCATCGTGGGGCTGGGCGGCGCCATTTTCCTGATGGTCCTGGCATTCGAGGTCACGATGGCAAGAATGCTGCTGGATCTGGTACTGGGGCTTGGGCCGGCCTTCATCGCCTGTGGCGCATTCGGCCCGACAGCGCGCTTTTTCGAGACGTGGACCGCGAAGGTCACGAACTATGCGCTGCTGCAGGTACTCATCGCAGCGTTTCTGGGCATGGCGCTCACGGCGTTCTCAGCCGATCTCGCGCCGTTCAACGTCACGGCTTCCTCGCCCGATACAAACGCTTCGGCGCTCGCTGCAGCAGGTCAGGCAGTGCTCACCGCTATAGCACCCTGGGGTGCGGCATTCGGCCTGTTCATCACGTCCCTGCTGCTGGCAACCATCGGCTGGCAGTTGCCGGCCGTCGCCTCGGGACTCGCCGGAGGCGCCACGCTGTCGGGGTTCAGTGCGTTTGTTGCCGGATTTGCGTCGCGTGGTGCCGTGAGAGGTCTCGGCTCGCTCGTCAGTCTTGGACACGGCCCGCGTCGGCCTGGTGGGCGGATTTCCAGCGGCAGCGGGCAAGCCGCTAGCGCGAACACGGGCGGCGGTGCAGGTCATATTCCTGCCTACCAGCGCGCTGCCCGCGAGCACCTCGGCGACCAGGATAACGCAGGAGGGTCATCGTCATGATCAGGTCATTCATGCAAACCGGTCTTGTCCCCTTCGTGGTGGTGATGATCGTCGCAACGATGCCGTCGGCCCATGCACAGGGCATCCCGGTCTTCGACGCGCAGAATGTGGTGCAGGCCATTGCGACCGTCGGGCAACTGAAGCAGGAAGTACAGCAGGAACTCCAGCTATACCAGTCGCTCAGTGGCACGCGCGGGTTTGGCGAACTGATGAGCAATCCGGTGCTGTCGAACTCGCTGCCGTCGAACTGGCAGTCGGTCTACACGGCGATCCAGAACGGCGGCTATGCGGGTCTGACGGGCAGCGCGCAGACGCTGCGCTCGGCGAGCGAGATCTATAACTGCGAAGATCAGAGCGGGATCGACCAGCAGGTCTGCCAGCGCGCGCTGAACAAGCCGTTCCAGGACAAGGCGTTCGGCACCCAGGCGTACCAGACGGAGTTGCAGGAGCTCGACCAGATCCAGGGCCTGATGCAGCAGATTGACGTCACGCAGGACCAGAAGGGCATCGCGGAGTTGCAGGCGCGCATCCAGATCGAGAACACGGCGGTCGGTAACGAGATGACGAAGCTGCAGCTCTTCCGGATGCTGGTCGATTCCGAAGACCGGCTGATTGCCGAGCAGCAGCAGGAGCTTGTGCTCAAGCGCGCCGGCAATACCGCACGGCTGCAGGACCAGATGGTGCCTGCGGGTTTTGGCAACTGAGTTTGGCCACTGAGTTCGAAAACCAAGGAGGCTGACATGATCCGGTCCGTCGTCGCAGTCCTGGTATTTCAATTAGTCATGCTTATTAATGGATGCTCCGGAAATCCACCCAAACCTGTCCTGCCGGATGGCTCGCACCGTGTGCCGGTGAACCGCGTGCCACCGGCTTACCCGTCCGATGGAGGCGGCCATGAGCAGTGAGCGTGACGCCTGTGAATCGGGTGACTATCGCCGGGCACTCGATTTTGAGGTGTCGGTCACGCATCTGCAGGAGCGCTCGGAGCGTCGGGCATGGCACGTGGCGGCGGCCTCCGTGGTGGTCGCGATCCTGTGCGCGGTCGCACTGGCTGTGATGGTTCCTTTCTACCGGGTCGTGCCGCTGCCGATCGAAGTCGACCGTCTGACCGGTGAGGCGCAGGTGATCGACGTGCTCGACGCGAAGCAGATGCACATGCGCGACATCGAGGACAAGCACTGGTTGGAAGTGTATGTGCGCTCGCGCGAGCGCTACGACTGGGGCCTGCTGCAGATGGACTACGACCGCGTGCTCGACATGAGCGACGACCGTGTCGCGCGGGATTACCGGGCGATCTACAGCGGTCCCGATGCACTGGACCGCCAGCTCGGGGCGAACACGCAGCGGCGGATCCGCATTCTCTCGACGACGCTCGTGCCGGACGAACCGGGTCGTGCTGTCGTGCATATCGAGCGCACGACGTGGAAGAACGGCATCGGTAACGCGGAACCTCCGCAGCGCTTCGTTATCACGCTCGCCTTCACTTACCGGCCATTCGTCTTCACGCGCGAACGCACGGCGATCGAGAACCCATTCGGGTTCAGGGTGACGGCGTATAGCCGCGATCCCGAATACACGCCTGCGGCGTCGGTGCCGGCATCGTCACCCGCTCCGGGAGGTGGGCGATGAGAGCGAACATGTTGATGAGAGCGGCCGCACTGGCGGCAGCGCTGGGTGCTGGCTCCCCCGGTGCCCGCGCCTACGATGTGCCGGGCTGGTCTGGCGACTCGCGCGTGCGACAGGTCGTGTACCGGCAGGACGAGGTGGTGCGGGTCATCGCGCAACGTGGGTTCGCCACGCACATCGCACTCGATCCGGCCGAGCGCATTCTCGTTGTGGCCCCAGGCGACCGGGATGGGTGGCAGGTAGTCGCAAACCGTGGCGACCACGATGTCTACCTCAAGCCGCAACTCGCCGCACACGACACGAATCTCGAAATCCGCACGGACCGGCACAGCTACAGCTTCGACCTGGTTGTGCTGCCGCTCAGGGCCCGTTTCGGCAACGACGAGGAGATGTACCGCATCACGTTCGTGTATCCGGACGCTGAGGCTGAGAAGACGAAGGCTGCAGACGGTGCGGCGCTCGTGCGCGAGCGCCTCGCCCAGCCGCCGGTGGTGCGTAACACCGCTTACTCGATGCAGGTGATGCCGCACTCGGAGGATATCGCGCCGACCGCGGCGTGGGACGACGGGCGCTTCACCTACATCCGCATTCCGGACAACCGCCGCATCCCGGCGATCTTCCGGGTGGCAGACGACGGCAGCGAGAGCGTCGTTGACCGGCACATGGAGGACGACGTGATCGTCGTGCACGAGGTGGCCCGGCGTCTCGTGCTGCGTCTGGGCGACGAGGTCGTCGGTCTGTGGAACGACGCGTTCGATGTGGACGGGGTGCCACCGGTGGACGGCACGACGGTGAGCGGTGTGAAGCGTGTCCTGCGGAGCGACGGCCATGAATGAGGAAACGCCGCGCAATGTGATTGCGCCCGGAGTGATGCCCGGGAGTGACCCGGCAAAGGTCACCGGTACCATAAACGGTGACCTTGGCGCACAGCCGGCCGATCGCGGCATGCCGGAGCTTGGACAGCAGGGCGGTCGCCCCCGTGCCTGGTGGCTCGCGCCACTACTTGTTGTCGTCCTCGTGATGGGCGGAGCGGTCTGGACGATCCACGGCTTCCTCGCGCGGCACGATGCGGCGGAGAAGGCGAGGCGGGATGCCGTCCAGGACCAGCCGGCCCAGGGGCGGGTATTCGCGGAAGGCAGCGCACCGGGGTCAGCGGCCGCCGCAGTGGCGAGTGGGCCAGGGGCAGTGGGCACGGGTGCGTCGGCACCCGCTGCCGTGGCGCCCCGCGAGGCGCCGGTACGTTCCGTATCCGCGCGCAGCTACTACGACGCGCCACTGCTCGCGAGCGGATCCAGTGGCCCGGCCAACGGAGGGGCCGATTCGGCTGCGTCAGCACCCGGTGCCTCGGGCGGCACGCAGCCAAACGTGATGCCCGTGGCCGGCGGCCTGTCCCAGGGCAGCAGTCCACTCGCCCAGCCTTTGACGCCGACGGTCACGCCCAAAGTGCGCGCGGGCTTTCTCGGCAACCGCAGCCTGATTCTTGCCGAAGGCGCCAAGATCGACTGCGCCGGTGATACGGCATTTGATTCGACCCAGGCGGGTATCTCGACCTGCACGGTGACCAAGAACGTCTATTCGGATGACGGCCATGTGGTGCTGATCGAGCGCGGCTCGCAGATCAACAGCGAATACCGCTCGAACCTGGCGCCCGGACAGAAGCGGGTGTTCATCCTGTCGGCGCGTATCAGGACGCCCGAAGGGGTCACGGTCGAGATCGATTCTCCTGCGGCGGACGCGCTAGGACGCATCGGCGTGAGCGGCTACGTGAACAACCACTGGGGCGAGCGTATCGGCGCGGCCATGCTGCTCGGCATGACGCAGGATGCGATCGGCTATCTCGCGACGCGTGGCGGCAACAGCAACGGCTCGGTCGTGTTCGAGAACACACAGCAGCAGGGCAATGACATGGCCTCGCGCGTGCTCGACAGCACGATCAACATTCCGCCCACACTGACGCAGAACCAGGGGGCCGAGGTCACGATTATCGTCGCCCGGGATCTGGACTTCAGTCCGGTCTACGCGCTGGAGCCGGGGGGTACGCGATGAACGCGTCGGTCCATATCCTGAGCGAAGCGCCGGTACTGGCCGACGGTCTGCTGCCGAGGCTGGCAGAGGATGCTTCGGTGCGCGAGCTGATGCGCCCGCTCGCGGCACTGCTCGAAGACCCGGCTCTCACGGAGCTGGTGATCAACCGGCCGCAGCGGGTGCTGACCGAAACCCATCTCGGATGGCAGGCTCATGACTGTGCGGACCTCGACTTCGAGCGCCTGATGTCATTCGCGGTGGCGATCGCCACGCTCACGAACCAGGAGGTCTCGGCGCTGCATCCGGTGCTCTCCGCGCTGCTGCCCGGTGATGCGCGTGTCCAGATCGTGATCCCGCCGGTGGTGCCTCCGCGAACTGTGTCGGTAACGATCCGCCGTCCGTCTTCGCGCGAGAAGACGCTCGACGCCTACGAAACTGAGGGCCTGTTCGCGATGACTACGTGGCACTGTCCGGCTGGACTTGATGAGGCGATGCCCGCACTGCGCTCCCGGGATCGTGAACTCGTCAGGTGCCTCCGGGCGCGCGAGTTTCCGGCGTTCTTCGATCTGGCGGTGCGCGGCCGGGTGAACCTCGTGATCGTGGGCAGCACCGGCTCGGGCAAGACGAGTTTCATGAAGACGCTGTGCCGGTACATCCCGGCCACCGAACGCATCGTGACGATCGAGGATGTGCGCGAGCTCTTCATCCGTCACATCGAGAACTGCGTCCACCTGATCTACAGCAAGGGAGGGCACGGCCAGGCGCGGGTGACGCCTGCGGATCTGATTGCAAGCACGATGCGCATGCGCCCTGACCGTGTGCTGCTCGCCGAATTGCGGGGCAGTGAAGCGTACGACTTCCTGAAGCTGCTGACGACAGGGCACTCCGGTTCGATCACGAGCTATCACGCGTCGAGCGCATCGGTTGCCATCGAGCGGTTCGCGCTGATGGCGAAGGAACACCCCGAAGCCGCCACATGGGACGACGCGGCACTGCGCCGGCTGCTCTTCATGACGATCGACGTGGTAGCGCACATGGAGACCACCGCGCTCTTCGATGAATCTGGCGCGCAGATCGGCCGGCGCTGGTCGATGACGGAGGTCTGGTTCGATCCGCTGCGTCGCCATGAGGCGGACTATCGCGCGGATTCCTGGTGAAAGGGGAACAGGCCATGGACATCGGAAAGGCAACTGGAACGGGACGGTCAGCCATCAGGGGGATCGGGTACCACGCGATGCTTGCACTGGTCACGCTTGCGGTCTTTGCCGCGGCGGCAGCCGGGCTGACGCTTGCCCTCTGGCTGGCTTCGCTTTTCTTCGTCGCGAGCCAGCACGGCAACCCGCTTCATGCCGGGTTTCATGCGTGGCCGGATGCCGCGCTGGCCTGGCATGACGGACGTCTGCCGAAGCAGGGGCGGCGGCTCGCCGGCGCCGCGCTGTTAGGCGTGCTGCTGGCGTTTGGCGCGCCCGCGCTCGGCGTGTACACGCTTCTGGAACAGTCCGGTCGCCGGCGCCTCTACGGCAGCGCGCGGTTCGCAAATGAGGCGGACATCCGCCGGGCAGGCCTGCTATGAGCACGATGGCGACTTCAGGCGAATATTCAGGCGGACACGGTGGGCCTCCCCTGGTCGTGGGCGTCTGGCGTGGCCGCTATCTGCGGTTCAGCGGGCAGCAGTTTGTGCTGCTGGCGGCACCGGCCCGTTCGGGCAAGGGCGTGGGCATCGTGGTGCCTAACCTGCTCAGCTATCCGGACTCGGTGGTTGTGCTCGATATCAAGCAGGAGAACTTCAATCTCACCGCGGGCTACCGTCGTGCAAACGGGCACGACGTGTACCTGTTCAGTCCGTTTGCGGAGGACGGTCGTACGCACCGGTATAACCCGCTATCGGCGATCTCGGATGGCGTATTCCGCGTTGGCGACATCCTTTCGATCGGCTACGCGTTGTATCCCGTCGGCGGTCACGACGACTTCTGGAAGGACCAGGCACGCAATCTCTTTCTCGGCATCGTGCTGCTGCTGTGCGAGTGGCGTGATGCGCGCCGCGCCGGCAACATTGATGTGCCCGACAGCCCGGTGACGATGGGAGAAGTACTGCGGCAGTCATCGGGCAACGGCATGCCGGTCAAGGCATACCTGCAGCAGGCGCTGCTGCAGAACCGGCGGTTGCTCAGTGGCGCGTGCGTCGATGCGCTCAACCGCTTTCTCGCGAATGACGACAAGGTACTCGCGAGCATCCTCGCGACCTTCAATGCGCCGTTGACGATCTGGGCCAATCCGATCGTTGATGCCGCGACGAGTGCCAATGACTTCGACCTGCGCGACGTGCGCAAACGGCGCATGTCGGTCTACGTCGGGATCACGCCGGACCACCTGAGCGAGGCGGCGCTCCTCGTCAACCTCGTGTTCTCGCAACTCGTCAACCTGAATACTCGGCAGCTGCCCCAGGACAATCCGCAGCTGAAGGTCCAGTGCCTGCTGCTGATGGACGAATTCACATCGGTCGGCAAGATCCACATCATCGCCCGGGCCGTCGCCTACATGGCGGGTTACAACCTGCGCCTGCTCTCGATCGTGCAGTCGGTCTCCCAGCTCGAGTCGGTCTATGGCCGGGCGGATGCCAGGACGTTCGTTACCAATCACGCGATGCAGATCATCTACGCGCCGCGTGAGCAGAAGGACGCGAACGAATACTCGGAGATGCTCGGTACCTTCACGGACCGCTCGCGCAGTGTGAGCCGGTCGAACGCGATCTTCGGCGGCCGAGGCGGGTCAAGCGAGAGTTTTTCCGAGCAGCGCCGTCCGCTGCTGCTGCCGCAGGAACTCAAGGAGCTCGGGCGGGACAGGGAAATCATCCTGCTCGAAAACACCAAGCCGATCCTCGCTGACCGGATCTGCTATTGGCGCGATCCTGTTTTCACGTCGCGCCTGGTGGCTGCGCCAGCGATTCCAGCGATGGATCTCGTGCGTTTCGTCGCCCAGGTCGAGCGGCGGGTAAGGGATGTGCAACTGGACGACGTGGACGAAGCCGGTGTGATGCACATCTCCCCGGAGTATCTGGAAGTGCTGCAGGCCTGGGATCCACGCGATCTGCCACGGCATCTCAACGACGTGAGCGACGAAGAGGCGGTTGCCTACGTCGAGCGGCACTTCATGCTGCTGGGCGTGCCAGTTGGGCGCGTTGCGGTGGCTGCACGGCGGCTGTCGCCGTCTGATCTCGACGTCGCGGAGCTGCGCCCCACGGAAGGCGCGCCGGGGCGCAAGGCCAGGCGCGCCTCCGGCGTACCGCGTACGCAACGTGGGCGAGCCGCATCGCGCACGGCTGACGGCTCGAACGTCGTGCCGCGCCATGGAGAACGCCGATGAATGCGCGGTATCTGAGTGAAGAAGAGCGAGCGCGTGCGGCGCTGGCCACGATCCCGGCCGAGGACTACGCGACATGGGTCGATATGGCGTTCGCCCTCAAGCAGGGTTTTGGCGAGGCCGGCTTCGACATCTGGGACGAGTGGAGCCGCACCGCCCACAACTACAGCGAGCGTGCGGCGCGGGTGACCTGGCGTTCGGCCGGCGAGTCGGGCGGCAAGACGCTTGCCTCTCTCTTCTGGCTCGCACAGCAGCACGGTTTCGATGTGCGGGCCTCGCGCGCGGCGATGGATCCCGCAGACAGGTCGCGCATGCTGCCAGTCCGTCCGTCCGTGGATAGGGCGCGGCACGATGCCCAGATTGAGGCTCGCGTGCGCGCGCGGCAGGCGGCCGCCGCGCAGGACTCGCTGGCGATCTGGAAGTGGGCCCGGCCGGTGGGCCCCGGACATCCGTATCTCGAACGCAAGCAGGTGAGGGCAGTCCCGACACTGCGTGAGCTGGAGGCCGAAGAACTGCATGCGCTGCTCGGATACGCGCCGCGCAGTGCCGAGGAGCCGCTCACGGGCCGCGTGCTGGTGGTGCCGGTCCGCATCGGCGAGACCCTTTCGACGCTGGAACTGATCGATGCCGAAGGACGCAAGTCGGCTCTCGCGGGCGGTGCGAAGTCGGGCGGCTACTGGGTGGTGGAACCGGGCCAGTTCTGCGACGGTGCTGTGACACCGATCCTGATTGCCGAGGGCGTCGCAACGGCACTGGCAGTGTGGCAGGCGACCGGCTGGTTCAGCGTCGCGGCACTGTCGAGCGGCAACCTTCGGCCGGTGGCGGCGATGTGGCGCGGCCGGTACCCGGAAGCGGAGATGCTCGTGCTCGCCGATCTCGGTGCCGGATATGAGCAGGCGAGGCAGGCCGCGCTCGGCACGTCATCGCTGCTGGCCGAGCCACGCTTCGCGCCGCAGGCACGGATTGCCGGTGACGTGCCGACTGATTTCGATGACATGGTGGTGCTGTCCGGGCCGGATGTCGTTGGTGAGCTTTTACGGGAGTCGCTGTACGGAGCACCGGAGCGAGATGTAGCGGGTGGAGAAGCCGACGGACAGGCCATGATTGCACAGGGATCGGACGACGCACTGAAGCAGGACCATGCACTGAAGGAGGACCATGCAATGGGCAATGTGAAAGAGAAACTCGTGGGTGATGGAGATGTGTCGGGTAGGCGCCGTACTTCGCGTCGTCGGACCGGCCATCAGGACGCGCCGGAACCGACGCAGCAGGAAAGCACCGTACCTGCACCGGAACCGGCAACTGCGCAGGCACAGTCGCAGCCGCCGGAACCGGACCGGCGGGAAGCCGATGCGCCGAAGCCTGCTCCCGCGCCGGAGCGCGGTGTGGTAGCGCCGGCGCGCCGTCAGGTAGGCGAACCACTGTACGGACTCGACGAGGTACCGGGCGAGATCAGGGCACTCGCACAGCACCGCTTCGGCGCGCAAACCCGCATGGCGGCGCCCCGCGAGAACGGTGGCCCGTACCGCGGCGAGGTATTCAACACCGAGCACTACCTGATCCAGGAGGTGTCCATCCGCAGCGTTGTATTCCACGTGAAGTCGAACATGGAGTTTGTCTCGGACCGCCTGCGGTGGATGGACGAGAACCAGCGTCTCAATGGCGCAGAGGTGCAGGTCGGCTACGACGGCGCACGGGCGAAAGTGTATCCGTGGGACCGTGCGCGCGACCTGCTCGAGCGCACGGTGGCATCGCTGAAGAAGTCCGCCCGCGAGGTGGGTTTCGGTAACGACCTCGACGCAACGCTTGACCAGCTGCAGGCCACGTCGTGGACGCGGGTGAGGGAGGCACGGGCGGCGGCACTCGCCCAGTCGAAGGAGCACGCCGGCCGCGAGCAGGAACAGGGACTGGGGCAGCAACGCTGAGCGGGCGACGCTCTGCCCGTCAGCGCAGAGATCAGAGGGAGATCCATGATGGATGAAACCGCAACTTCTTCCGGCCCACGTGCAGACGAACCGGTCATCAACGTGATTGAGCCGGACCCGCCGCCTGGCCCGAATCCGCAGGGCGCGCAGCGCGTCGATCAGACCGCGGCCGACGCACTGGCCGCACGCCGGCGCCGCGAGTTCGATGCAGCGCGGGCGCGGCTGCGCGATCAGGCCGTCCAGGCGGGCGCGCCGTCGCAGGCTGCAGAACAGCAACGGGCACCGCAGCAGGAGGCGCTCCATCGTAGCAGTGACACATCCACCATGCGATGGGCGCCGCTTGGCAATCCGCCGGAGATGGTGCGAAAGCGCTACCTGCGGGCGGGTAACCAGTATTTCCTCAAAGACGCGCCGCATCGGCTCGCGTTCGAGGATATCGGTCCTTACCTCGTGACGGAGCACAACCGCCCCGATGTGGTCGAGTCGATGGTGGACATGGCCCGTGCGAAGGCATGGGGACGTATCCGTGTATCGGGTCACGAGCAGTTCCGCCGCGAGGTGTGGGTTCAGGCCACGCTGATCGGCATCGAGGTGAGCGGATACGAGCCGAAGGCAGTCGACGTGGCGCGTCTGAGCGAAGCCCGTCGTGACCGGATGACGAATCGCATCGACGTGACTCAAACGCCTCCGGCCGCGCCAGTTCCTGCGAATCGACCGGAAGCGCCCGATGCGGCGCCTGGCCCCATGGAATCACAGGCGGCGCAACCAGCAAGGCGCGATGCTCCCAGACAGCCAGAGGCTCGTGCGTCGGCTCCGCCCGCGCCCGTGGAGCCGTCCCGAACCACTCCCACCTCCGAAACGGGGTCGCGCGTTGCCGAGTCCGAGGGGCCGGAGCGGCAGCGCTATATGGGCGAACTGGTCGAGCACGGCGGTGCGCCCTATCAGCACAATCCTGCACGTAGCGACTCGTATTACGTCGTCTATCGCGATACGGGTGGCGCGGACCATGTCGTGTGGGGTGTGGATCTGAGACGGGCCGTGGCGGACTCCGGCGCGCTCGCCGGACACCAGGTCGTGCTCGAAAACCTCGGCCGGCGTCTCGTGACAGTGGCGGTCCCGGTTCTCGACGCGACGGGAAATGTGATCGGCGAAGAGGAAAAAGAGGTCTATCGCAATACGTGGCAGGTCGATGTCGTGGGTCAGGAGCGGACGCAACTGGATCCCGAGGCTCGCGGCAGAAAGGACGACGCGGGAAGGAGTGAGACTGCCGCGCCGGAAACCCCGGAGCAGGCACAGGCCGCCCGCCGACGTGAGCCTTCGGCCATGTCGCCCGCGGAGCGTGCCGTGCAGATGGCGGTGCTGACCGCTGCGATGCGGCAGCAGGGTTTCAGCGAGCGATCGATTGCGCGCGTGCAGCAACGTGCGCAGCGGCTGCTGACCGCCTTCGAGTCCGAGGGCGTCGCCGTTCCGCGACCCCGCGTGTTTGATCCGGAGGCGCCCTCTACGCGCAGTCGCCGCACCCGCACGGCTGCGGAGCGCGTACCGACCCGGGAGGTCGAACGCGGACCATCCGAACCCGCACCTCCGTCGCTGTAGGAGCACAGGCATGGCCACGCGTGCGCGACTGTGTGTGGATCTCGGGCGAGCGAAATCACGCTGGGAGGTATGGTGTGCCCTTCACGGTGTAACGGCGGCCGATGGCGTCCGGCACCTGGTCCACGGTGTGCTGAGCCAGGACGAGTCGCCAGACGGGGTGCCTGGGCCTGAACATCGTCGCCTGCAGGTCGACGGGCATCGCGAACGCATCGAAATCCGTCTCACCCAGGAGGAACTCGAAGTGGCCAGACGACGTGCAGTGACTGGTGGAATGAATGTCAATCGCTGGATAGTTGCGGTGATCCGCGCGCAGCTCGTGCATGAGCCGCAACTGGGCGAGCGCGAGATGCGACTGCTTGCGCACTCGAACCAGCATCTGGCCATGATTGTGACGTTGCTCGGTCGGGCGCAGGCAAGCGGCGGTGCCCGCGACGCGGCGCACGTGCTTGAGGACACGCGTGCCGTGATTGATACACACCTGCGCACAGTTACACAGGTGCTGCGCGCCAACCTCGATCGCTGGAGCCGCTAGCATGTCGTTCCCGAAGACATACGTCGACCAGATGCTGCTGAACTGGGGGGACCGGCTTTTTCATGATCCGCTGCGGCACGTGCGTGCGCCACGCATGTCACGCGGGGAGCTTCAACGCGATGTACGACGCATGCGCGAGCAGCTTGCCCGCACGCTCAGGCGCACCCCCGAGGTGATGGTCAAGATCACGAACAAGGAGTCGGGCGCGCAGGGCATGGGCGCGGTGCGCCGTCATCTGCGCTACATCTCGCGTAATGGCAAGGTCGAACTCGAGGATCAGGACGGGATGACCATGCTCGGCCGCGAGGCACTGCACGATCTGACTGATGCGTGGCACCTCGGTGGCTGGGGTATCCCGGAAGAAAGCCGCAGGCGAGAGGTGTTCAACGTGCTGCTCTCGATGCCGCCGGGCACGGATCGGCTGGCGGTGCGCAACGCCGCGCGCGCGTTTGCGGCTGCGGAACTCGGCGACGGCAGACGGTATGTTTTTGCCGCGCACAATGACGAGGCGCATCCGCACGTGCATCTGAGCGTGCAGGTACGCGGAGCGGATGGGAAGCGTCTCAACCCGCGCAAGCGCGACCTGCAACGCTGGCGCGAGCGGTTCGCAATGCAGTTGCGCGAGCATGGTGTGGAGGCCAATGCGACGAGGCGATTCGCTCGGGGCGAGACCCGGCGCTATCCGAAACAGGCTGTTGTGCATATGACGGCGCGCGGCGAAACAGCGCATTACTGGAGATCGGAGCTGGATGAACTGGCCCGTCGAGCCTTGTGGGACGCCCACGCTGGGTCGCTCGAAGCATGGCAAGGCGTGATTCATGCGATGGCCGGATCGCAGAGTGCCGATGACCGGAGCCTCGCAGCAATGGTTACGGACTTCGTGCAGACGATGCCCATTCTGCGCGATCGGCCCGGCATGGGTCGCACCCACTCGAATGAAGTAGAGCGTCGTTGCGCCCCCTTGCACGAGCGCGGATTACGTGGCGCAGAGCGGAGCGAGATCCAGCGGGAACTGTTTCCCGACGATCCGGATGTGCAGATGGAGCGCTGACCAGAGGAACTGTCAATGCCGATGCCGATCATTCCGTGGATAGGCGGCAAGCTGCGGCTCGCCGACGTGCTCATTCCGCGATTTCCTCCGCACCGCTGCTACATTGAGGTGTTTGCCGGTGCGGCGGCGCTGTTTTTCATGCGCCAACCGGCTGAGGTCGACTTGCTGAACGACGTGAACGATGACCTTGTGAATCTTTACCTTGTGGTGCAGCATCATATCGAGGAGTCTGTGAGGCATTCAAGTGGGCCTTGACTAGTCGCGAGGTGTTCAGGTGGCTGAGCGATACACCAGTGCACACACTCACCGACATCCAGCGTGCAGCACGTTTCTACTATCTGCAGCAGAACTGCTTCGGTGGCCGCGTTGAAGGGCGGACATTCGGCGCGGCGACGACCTCTCCACCGGGGCTGAAGCTTCTGCGAATTGAGAAGACGTTGTCGGCGGCCCATCTCAGGCTGTCGGGGGCATATATCGAAAAAGCTGGACTGGTACGACTGCGTCTCTCACTACGATCGGGCTCCGAACTTTCTTCTACCTCGCCCCCCTTACTGGGAAGCAGAGGGCTACGGTTTGCCGTTTGAATATGATCAGTATGAGCGCATGGCTTTAGAACGCTGGTCGATATCCAGTACATCGTTGGCGGTACGGGCAATACTGCACCGCGCAGCGAATTCATTATCTACAGCTGTGACAGGGCAAAAGACCCCGTGGGACTGTTCTGATTTTGGAGTGGCCCCGAGCGCAATTGATGCTCGTGCAAACCCGGACCGGTGCGGTGTCTTGAGTCGTAGCGAAACGGGAATATGCGTTGCACGCTCTCAGGAATCGACGAACCACGCAGGTCCCGCCTTGTGTGATGCGATGACCATGACCACCATCGCGACTGCAAGCAGGGAAAAGCTGGCGACGGCCAACGGGAAGAACAGTGCAAACAGAAGGGCCGACCCTCCAACGCCGTAAAGCAGATCTGTATCGCGAATGTTCTCGTAAAGCAGCCATGCTGTTGCAGCGAGGCCAAGGGAAAGCAGAATGAGTCCGTCGGACAGGGGCGTGTGATGGAGTGTTGCGTTAGCCCAGAAGTAAAGTCCCCACCAGATCAGGTTAATTGCGATGGCCGTGATCCAGAAGCTTCGCAGCGTGAAGAGCGAATGGCCGAAGCGGCGCCGGCAAACCCGGTTGAACAGCTGGATACCCTTTGCTATCGCGATTACAGCCGCTGCGATCAGCGCAAGTTGTAGCCAACCCATGATCTGCTCCTTTGGGCATGGAATGCTTCGTCAAACCCCTCTGGTCAGGTCATGAGGCTGACACTTGAGCGAAGTTTCATCTGCCAAATATAGACGTTTGACTGACGAATGCAAAGTAGCATTAGCTCGACACAATAATAGCGCCATGGCCCTGTCTGATCATCGACCGCAAGAGCGCCCGATCAAGCCGAACCGCCGCCATCAGGTTCTGGTCCAACGCCCTGGATCATTCATTGTCATCGAGGACAGCGGAGCCTCAGCGCATTGCGGGTCGCGAAGGAGGTGGCCCCGGGCCATTACTCTGACGGCGGCGGCCTCTACATGCAGATCGCGGACAGTGGTGCGCGTTCGTGGGTGTTCCGGTTCAAGCTTGGCGGGCGTGTGGGGGAGATGGGTCTCGGACCGCTTTCGCGCGTCTCGCTTGGCGAGGCGCGCAAACTCGCCGCCGAATACCGTGACATGGTCAGAGAGTTGACTGATCCCATCCTCGCGCGGCGTGAGCAACAGCGTAGATAGTTGCTCGATACCTCGTCGGATGCCAACCTGACATTCCGTGAGACGGCCGAAGCGTTTATCCGTGTGCAAGAACCTCATTGGCGAAGCCGCAAGCATGTGCAGCAGTGGCGCAACACACTCAGCAGGTACGCATATCCGGTGATCGGGGAAGTCCGGGTGCGCGACATCGACACCGCGATGATCGTACGGATTCTCCAGCCGATCTGGACGAAAAAGGCGGAGACTGCGCGTCGCGTGCGTGGCCGCATCAAGGCCATCCTCGACGCCGAGACTGTGATGGGCCATCGCACCGGCAGCAACCCGGCACGGTACGTTGACCATCTGCAACTCGTGTTGCCGCGGTCGAAGAAGCGCTCGCAGGTAAGACACCACCCGGCGCTTCCATGGGAAGATATCCCGGGTTTTGTGCGTCAACTTGAGCAACGTCCCCGGCGCGCGGCACGGGTTCTGCACCTGCTCATCCTCACGGCAACCCGCACGAACGAGGTGCGCTTCGCGCGGCCAGAGGAATTCGATCTGGACAGCCGTGTCTGGTCAATTCCCGGCGACCGTACGAAAAGTGGTCGGCCGCTTCGCGTGCCGCTCTGTGAGCGGGCCGTGGAGATTGTGCGCAGCGCGCTGCCCAAGGCGAAATACGGATATCTCTTCCCGGGTTGCAAGGAAGGCCGTCCATTGTCGAACATGGCGATGCTGATTCTTCTGAAACGCATGTCACGGCACGGGATCACCGTGCATGGTTTCCGGTCGACGTTCCGCGACTGGGTGGCGGAATGCACGGAATACCCGGATTCGCTCGCCGAAGAGGCACTCGCCCACGTCATCGTTTCGCAGACGGTGGCGGCTTACCGGCGTCGCGACCAGCTCGAGCGTCGGCGGCTGATGATGGAGGACTGGGGAAGGTACCGCGGCAACGAGCACGAGAAAACTGCGTCAACGGCGTCGGCTGTACCGCAAGCGTTCGCTGCATAGCTGTCGGTGTACGTTGAGAAATCAGGATCGTTCGATGGGTGGGTTGCCATCGCTCATTGGGCATTGATGACGGGAGCGGGTATGCATGCAAGGGACTTTTCGATGCGTATTGCTAAGTGGAATAATTGAATGGGGTGCAGGTGGTAGGAGGTTCAAATCCTCTCGCCCCGACCAAAGAAATCAAGGCCTTACAAGCAATGCTTGTGAGGCCTTTTTCTTTGGCTTTCAGAATAGTGCCACTTTTAGGCCACTCCAGTATCGGGAACGCGATGGAAGTTCTGGGTACGTAGGGGAATCGGCTGAACATGTCCCGCCCGCGGAGTCAGCGGGCGAGGGCTTCGTGGCGGCTCAATCATTTTGCGAGACTGTCGGGGCAGCGGAGCGTCTTCGTTTTTGGGCGCTCTATCGCACGGATTTCACACAGGTGAACTCATCCCACTGGTTGGCTACCTGATAAAAATCGGAAGGATTCGGCTTCGTATCCGCTTGTCAAAGCGAGGCTTCACTTCTTCGCCGCATGAGATGGGAACTCTTGGGAACCGGGGGGACGATGCCAGCGAGACACGACTCTGAGTTTGCGCAATTTCATTCTCGGCGGGGTATTTGTCACGCTCCGAATTGCGGTCTAGATTGCTATATGTCCGGTTCGTGTCGGACGCTTTCAGAAGGAGTCTGGCGATGGCTGATCAATTCCTTGAGAATCTGGCAAAGCAACGTTTGATTCGCCTTCGCGAGGTGCGTCTGCGTGTTGGTCTGGGCACAAGTACTGTCTATCGGTATCTGGCCGAAGGTAAATTTCCACGGCCAGTACAAATCGGTGGTGGTAGGGTTGCATGGCTAGAGACCGACGTTGATGCATGGATTGTAGACCGCGTTGAGGCCAGCGGGCGCGGAGCAACCTAGCTTGGTTCCGTTCTGTCGCGGCGGTTTGCGTGATATTAGAAGCCGTCGGAGCGACAGAACGCGGACTTGCGGAAGCTTGAGTTGCTCGGTCATACTGCTGCAATGAATGCTTCGTTTTCCTTTTTAATTCGCCATTCGCCTTCAGCAGGAGCAATTCCCGTAGCAGTCCATACTGTTCCGAGGCCGCGCCCGGAAGGTTGCCACATGAATCTTGCGGGGTTTCTTCTTGTGTCGGACCTGCCCGCCAAGTACCCTCCAATCTCAAGCAGGAGTAGGCGACAACGGATTAAGAGTCCTACTTCCCGTAATCAGGTATCGACGCAAAGCGCAGTCAAATCAATGACTTGCATCGGTGGCCACCACTTTAACTGGCTGCGCTTTTCGATCTATTCGCGGCAATTCGTGCCTACTGTGGTCAAGTTTTGGTCAAGGTGCCTTGCACGTGTCATGGATCGGCGTAATGGCGCGAGTTTGAGGTGAAGTAAGCCTCGTTCGAATCGCCCAGATTTCGCGCAGCTTCAACGGGGCCTTCTGGCCAGTCATCCTTCCTTTGTTTCACGGCGTCCGACGGGTGCTGGAAGAATTAAGCGTTTCCATGTCTACATCCTCTTCAACTAAGGGAGATCGATTTTGCGCGCTGCGCAGCGGTCGCTCTTTGACCCAGAGTGTGTGAAAACGCATTGATCGCCTAAACTGAATTAACGCGTTCAGACTGGGTGACTCATGAAGCGATTCGTTGAAGGCGATGACCGCA